>CAYUWG010000013.1:0-74969 GCA_964448285.1 uncultured Chromatiales bacterium | reverse complement strand
CTTCGCCCGCCGATACGCCTCAACAGGTTGGAGGACGTTGAAATCACCCATGATGATGTATGCATCTGCCAGCGCCGCATACACGCGCGCATACCGCGGATCAAGCTCCAACGCCTTCTGGAAATACTCGATGCTCTTTTTCAGGTCCTCCGGTTGACGCTTGTTCCAATGGTGTCGGCCCTTCAGATAAAGATCGTAAGCATCGGGATTGAGCGTTGAACTTCGCGTGAATTCTTTCAGGCGTTCCGGGGAGATTCGCGTTTCAAGCGCGTGAGCGATTTTTTTCGATACGTCTTCCTGCACCTCGAGAAGGCGGGTGAGTTCGAGGTCATATTGGTTTGTCCACAAATTTCTGTCGGTTTCAACGTCGATCAGCTCGACGGAAATGCGCAGCCGGTCTTCCTCCCGTCGAACGCTCCCAACGAGGATATTCGCAACGCCCAACTCCTTCCCGATATCTCTTGCCGTTCTATCGGTGTTGCGGAATCGTAATACCGAAGTCATCGAGGTGACCTGAAGATTTTCGATCCGGGAGACTCTTGTAATTACATCCTCCGTCAAGCCTACAGTAAAGTATTCATCACTCTCGTGAAGACTACGGAACGGCAGCACAGCAATCGTGGCTCGCTCCGCTTCTTCGAAGAAAGGAATGACAATTCGATCGACGATCACACCAGTCAGGAGGAGAAGGAGTACGATCATTGCTGCGGGCTTCCACTTCCTCTTGAGAACGACCCGTGCAAGCTCTTTGTCAATGCCGGCAAAGGAACGCCTCCACGGAAGAACCACACTGTACACGTCCATCGGGATGCTGATGTTCTTCAAGACCGGGCGCTCCATCTTTTGGAAATTCAGCCTCACCTTATTGGTGATCTGGCGAACGACATCGCCTGACAGACAAATCCCTCCCGGCTCCGCAAGCGGCTCGAGGCGGGCAGCAATGTTGACTCCATCGCCGTGAACCTTCGAACCCATATGAACCACGTCACCGAGATGTATTCCGATACGGACGTTTATTTGCCGGTCCGCAGAAAGCTGATGGTTTCGCTCGAAGAGAAGCTTCTGAATCTCGATCGCACATTCAACGGCATTGACGGCGCTTTCGAATTCGATGAAGAATGAATCGCCGGCAGTGTCGATTTCCACTCCGCCGAATCGCGAGAAGATCGGTCTGAGCAACGCATGATGTTCTTCGAGCAGTGCAAGCGACAGCGCTTCATCCTTTTGTGCCAATGCGCTGTAGCCCACCATATCGGTGAACATGATCGCTGCAAGCTTTCGATGATGTGACTGCTGCGTTGTCACATCATTTCCCGAAGCACAAAGGTGGATTGAAGATGCCTTGGATTCCTTCCGGCGGTAGCGTTGATAGACTGCATTACCTCTCACATTTCAGATGGTGAACTCTTACTCACGTACTACGCACTTCCAAATATAGTCGTCGTCGAATCGAGTTACACGGCTTTTCTTTTTTCTTCCGATGGCTATCACAATTGCGCCGTACAACACTCCCTGTTTCTGCTCACGGCTCATTGCCTTATCTTTGGCTCACCATGATTCAGGCGAAAAAATCTCTTGGGCAACATTTTCTTCGCGACGCGAACGTCTCGCGAAAGATCGTTGCGTTCCTCGATCCGAAACCCGGAGAAACGATCGTGGAAATCGGACCGGGGACAGGCGCGCTCACGTCGCTCCTCGCTGAATCCGGGGCCTCAATCATCGCCGTTGAAATCGACGGACGCGCATACGAACATCTCTCATCTCTCAAGCAGGAACGTCGGTGGCAAGCCGTCGAAATTCATCAAGCCGATTTTCTTGAATTCGATTTTTCTTCGATCCCCGGAGTCGGGGACGGGAAAATCCGCGTCGTTGGGAATCTCCCTTACAATATCACCAGTCCGATCTTCTTCCGATTGTTCGAACATTCTGCTTCGATTCGTGATGCCGTCTTGATGATGCAGTATGAAGTTGCCGAGCGCGTGTGCAGTAAGCCGGGCGGAAAGGAATACGGAATCCTTTCCGTCATGACACGCTACTTCGCGGAAGCGCGCATTGCGTTTCCCGTGTCCCGCGAAGTATTCGTTCCGAAACCGGCAGTGAAATCGTGTGTTGTCCATCTGAGGTTTTTCGAAATGCCGAAAGAAGAAGCCGTGGACTTCGAATGTTTTCGACGTGTCGTGCGCGGAACGTTCGGTGTCCGACGAAAGACCGTTGCAAACGGCTTGCGGAACATCGGAATCCCGACGGAAAAGCTCGACTCCTCTTTCGCCGATCTTCTTCTGAAACGCCCCGAACAACTTTCGCTTCACGACTTCATCATGCTCTCAAACGCCGTCGCACATGTCTGAAACGCATCATGAAATAGAGCGACATGAGGAGTTGTTCGACTCCGTCGATGGCGTGCAGTCAACAACGACACTCGTTGACGAAGAACTCCTGAACGACATCACCGGCTTGGTGGAAAGCCGTTCCAGCGGTGCGTTGCGGAACATCATGCTCGACTTGCTACCGGCGGATATCGCCGAGATCCTCAACCACTTGGAAGAGGAACAGGCGCGGTTCCTCTTCAACCTTCTCTCAACCGAAGAGGCGTCGGAAGTTATTCTCGACTTGCAGGACACGGTACGTGAGAGCCTCGTCGAAAGCTTGTCGGCTGAACGACTCAGTAATATTGTCGAAGAGTTGGATTCCGATGATGCCGCCGATATCGTCAGCGCGTTGGACGATGAAGTCGCGCACGAAGTACTCCAGCAACTTGAACCGGAAGAGTCAGCCGAGCTTCGGGAATTGCTCGGATACGCGGAAGACACCGCCGGCGGTCTCATGGCGACGGAGTTTCCGGAAGTGCTTTTCACCGGCACTGCGCAGGATGCAATCGAAAGCGTTCGCTCGCTCGCAGAAGAGACCCAGGACATCTACGAAGTCTATGTCGTCGATAAAGACGGGCGACTGAGAGGAACCGTCGGCCTGAAGAATCTCATCCTCGTGCAACCGAATACGCCTATCGCAAGCATCATGGACGAAGACGTGATCAGCGTGCGAACGGACGTGGACCAGGAAGACGTTGCTAACGTCATGAGGAAGTACGACCTCCTGACGCTTCCCGTCGTCAACGCGGAGAACAAACCCGTCGGGATCATCACCTTCGACGACATCGCTGACGTGATCCACGAGGAAGCCATCGAGGATATCCAGCGGATGTCCGGAACGAGCGAGGAGACGAAATCGCACGCGACGGTCTTTTCAATCACACGAGGACGCCTCCCGTGGCTTCTTGTCGGATTCATCGGTGAAATTCTCGCCGCGATCGTCCTTAGCTCGTTTCAGGCATCGATCGAGCAGGTGCTTGCGTCAGCGTTCTTCATTCCCGTCATCATGGCGATGGGCGGAAATTCCGGCATCCAATCTTCCTCGATCGTCGTGCGTGGCTTAGCGACAGGCGAGTTAGCACTGAGCAGTATCCGCTCACGACTTTGGAATGAGTTCGCCGGTTCGTTCCTCAATGGTGCCGTCTTCGGTGTCCTTCTGTTCGGCATCGTGTTCTGGTGGATTGGAGACGTGGCCTTCGGTTCAACGGTCGCGCTCTCGCTCTTGGTGGTCATCATCAACGCGACACTCGTCGGTGCGGTCGTTCCATTCCTGCTCGACCGCATGGGAATCGATCCTGCGCTCGCGACCGGGCCTTTCATCACGACTTCGAACGATGCACTCGGACTCTTCATCTATCTGGGTTTTCTGACGCTTCTCTACCTCTGATATGGGTTCCTCTTCCCTTTCGCGAGCGATCAAGCGCTCGATCTCATACCTCGACACCACCGACCTGATCAACGTTCTCTTCTTTGCGATGCTCTCCATCGCGATGGCGCTCTGGTCGGAGGATGTTCCCCTCGCGTGGTTTTTTGTCCTGGTCAATGCGGGTGTGATCGTCATCGTCTTCCGGCTCGCTGAGTTCTCTTATACACGAAAGCATATCTGGAAGCTCTTCCACGGTTTTTACATGATGGCCTGCATCCCGATCGCGTTCAAGGAAATGTACTTCCTCGTGCCCGCCATCCATCCGATTGACTACGACTCCGCGCTGATGGCCATCGACTACGCGATCTTCGGCGTGCATCCGACGCACTGGATCTATCGATTCCAGCATCCGCTTCTCACGGAAGTGCTGCAACTCGCCTACGCCAGTTTCTATCTCTTGCCATTGATCCTGACGGTGGATCTGTATCGGAAGAAACGGATGCATGCGTTCCGGCTCGTCTTCCTGACGGTCATACTCGGGTTTTATCTCTCCTACATCGGCTACGTCAGCGTGCCGGCAATCGGGCCGCGCTTTACGCTGCATGATTTCCATGCCATCAATGAAGAACTCCCCGGCTTGTTGCTCACTGAACCGCTCCGAGTCTATACCGACATTGGAGAGTCCATACCTCCCGGCTCGGAGAACGTCGAACGAAACGTCCAGCGTGATGTTTTTCCAAGCGGTCACACCCAGATCACGTTGATCGTCATGATCGTCGCGTTTCGCTATCGCGCGCGAAGCAGATGGTTCCTCGGCGTGGTCGGCTCTCTGCTCATCATTGCGACGGTCTATCTGCGATACCATTACGTCATCGACCTTGTGGCCGGTGCGCTTTTCGCCTTCCTTACTCTGCAAGTCGTGAAGTTCATCGACCCGCACTGGATGCGAAAGCGCGCGTACCTTGCGCATCATCTGAAATGAAAAACGCTCCCGTGGGAGCGTTTTTTTGAGCGGGAAACGAGACTCGAACTCGCGACATCAACCTTGGCAAGGTTGCGCTCTACCAACTGAGCTATTCCCGCATCCGGGCCTCTCAAGAGGCACTGCGAATATAAGGATTGAGCGGCTGGAATTGCAATCCTCAGAGGTAGTCATCCTTCTGAAGATTGTGCTTGCGCATCTTCTTGACGAAGTTCGTGCGCTCGACGCCAAGCTGTTCCGCTGCTTTCGTCTGGTTCCCTCCGTTCGCGCGCAACGCTTCGATGATGAGGCGCTTCTCGAACTCTTCGACTTGGTCCATCAACGGCCTTTGGTCTTTCACGTAAAACGGCTGCGGCTGCGTCTCCGCTTTCAACGCATGCGCAACGGTATGCACGTCGATCTCTTCCGACTCGGCGAAGATGCCGAGCTTTGTGACGACGCTGTCCAACTCGCGCACGTTGCCGCGCCACTCCTGCTTCGAGAGCAAATCCAACGCCGCCGGCGAAAAGAAGTGCTGCATAAGCCCATGCTCGTTACAGGCTTTCGTTAAAAGATGACGCGCGAGCAGAGGAACGTCGTCCGTGCGTTCCCTCAGCGGCGGGATGTGGATGTCATACTTGTTAAGCCGGTAGTAGAGGTCTTCACGAAACTCGCCCTTCTCGATGCACTGCTGAAGGTTCTTGTTCGTTGCGCTGATTACGCGCACGTCAATCTCCCTCTCGCGCGTATCGCCGACCCGCCGGACTTTCCCGTTCGTCAGGACGTAGAGAAGCTTTTGCTGGAACGTGATGGACGTGTTCGTGATCTCATCGAGAAAGATCGTCCCGCCGTTCGCTTCTTCGAAGAGTCCCTTCTTTTCGACGGTGGCGCCGGTGAATGCGCCACGGCTGTGACCGAAGAGCTCGGTTTCGAGGAGCGTTTCCGTGAGGGTTCCGCAGTCGAGGCTGATGAAGGGCTTCGTTCTCCGATTCGAGAGATAGTGGATCGCTTTCGCGAGCACTTCCTTGCCGACGCCGCTTTCACCCGTGATGAGCACCGGGACCGTCGTCTTTGCAACCTTCTCCGCCATGCTCATGATCTGGCGGATGACGTTGCTCGCACTGACGATGCCGATTTCACGCATGACTTCTTCGATGCCGGGCGAGACATCTTTCGGGCTTTTCGAATCGAGCGCCTGCTTCACCGTTTCCTTCAAGGCCGCGATGTCGATCGGCTTCGCGAGAAAGTTGAACGAACCTTTCTTCGCCGCTTCGATCGCAACCGGGACGTGGTAAGCCTGTCCCGTAATCATGATGACCGGCACTTCCGGCCAGTTCATGACGATCTGGGACAGGACCTCGCGTCCATCCATCTGCGGCATGATGATATCGAGCAGGACAAGATCGACCGTATGCACGTGCATGTACTCGATCGCTTCCACCGGATTGTTTTTTACGACCGTCGCGTATCCCATGTGTTGAAGAATCTCTGATACCGTCGTACAGAATTCTTCTTCATCATCGACGATGAGGATTGTGTTTTTTCCATCCATGATTAGTACCTGATTACGGGTAAACGAATTTGAAATGTTGTCCCAAGTCCGGGAGTGCTGTTGAACGTGATCTCGCCGCCGTGTTCCTGAATGATCTTCTGAACGATGACGAGACCCAGGCCGGTCCCGCCCTGGCTGTGGGTCGAGAACGGCCTGAAGATACTCTTCTTGATCTCATCGGTCATACCCTGCCCCGTGTCTTGAATCGTGATCTCGACGTATTCGCCCGTGCGGTCGATCCATTGCCCGGGACTCGTAGCGACGATGATGCGACCGTCGCGATTTCCGATGGCGCGTATCGCATTATCCATGAGGTTCTGCATCGCTTCAGGAAAGTGCGCGATATCGATTCCCACCCTTGGGAGCGAGCGATAGAAATGCGTGACGATCTCGACGTTGCGCGAGCTTTTCGCGCGGTAATCATCCATGATGTGCTGGATAACGATGTTCACATCGTTCGGGAGAAGATTGAGCTGCTCTTTGTTCGCGAGGCGCGTGAGGTTGTGAACGATATCGTTCAGCTTGCGCGATTCCCCGACGATTCGGTCGAGATATTTCGACGCTTCCGGGACGGGTTTATCCTGCTCTCCGAGCACCATCTCCAAATGCTGTGCGGTGAGCGTGATTGTCGAGAGCGGCGTCTTCGCTTTGTGTGCGACGTGTTGTGCGACGCCCGACCAGTTGATGCGGCGGTCCTTTTCTATAGCTTCGGTGATGTCGGCGATCATGATGACGAACCCATCGAGGCGCTTGCTTTCCGTGTAGAGGGGATAGCCTTTGAAGACGAGCGTTCGCATCATCTTCGCGTGATTGAAAATGATCTCACGCTCGATGGTGTGGCGGTTCCGTTTCAGTTCTTCGAACAACTCCAATATCTCCGGCGAAGGCGCGTTTTGGAAATAGTACTTGTACTCCTCCTCCATCGAAACGAAATCATCCAGACCGAGAAGTTGCTTTGCGGCGCGGTTCATCAGCTTCAAATCGGTGTTTCGGTCGAAGAGGATGACGGCATTCGTAAGCAGGGAATCCATGATGCGCTCCTCATGCCGGACGAGCTGTCGCGCATAGTTCCTGAACCATAAGCCGAGTATCGCAAGGATCACTGCGATGATGATGGTCTCGGTGCGGTAGTTATTCCAGAGCAGGTCGAACACGGAGTGCTCTTCGAAATGCTGCGTGATAATCTCCTTGCGAATGTTCTCGGGCACGGTAACGGAACTGAGGGGATTGTCCTGTGCCGACAGCTTCGTGAGTGCAATGATGAGAATGAGGAGAGCCGCTGCGTGCTTCATTTCGTGCGTGCAATGTACTCCAGTTCCGCGTACACGTCAACGAGCGGTATTCGATATTCCTTCGCAATGCGACGGCATTCTTCGAACTCCGGCACGAGCGTCACGGCACCGTTGCGATGCACTTCTTTGAATCGCACGACGCCGAATCTTGTGTTTCTCTCCGTCTGCTTTCGCAGAAGCTTCATTCGGCTCTGCGTCGAGATGCGAACGCCGGTGGTCGTCGTTTCCGCGAACAACACGCCGGTGACGTGCTCGACGCGCTCGCCTTCGCAATTGACGACGAGCAGGAACGCCGGCCTTCCTTTCTTCATGATGATGGGAACGATGTATGCGTCATTCGCGCCTTCTTCAAGCAATCGTTCGATGACATGCGGAAATATCTCCGGGTTCATGTCATCGATGTTCGTTTCGAGCATCGTTACCGCGCCGGGAAGTTTTTCATCAGCGTACTCACCGATGACGAGACGAAACAGGTTCGGCCTTCCGGGAATTTCGCGCGTTCCCGCTCCGTAACCGATGCGCTCTACAGTGATCACCGACGACGAAGGAAGCACGCCTTTCGAGAGCGCCTTGATAAAACCGGCTCCCGTTGGCGTGGTGAATTCCTGGTCGAGCGGAGCCATCTCGACGGGATAACCGCTGAGAATCTCCAGCGTGGCCGGCGTCGGGATGGGCATCGTGCCGTGCTGTGTTTCTATGAACCCGCTGCTGCCGACTAACGCGCGTGAAGTATAGACCGCTTCAATCCCGAGCGCATCAAGTCCGATGGCTGAGCCGACGATATCGACGATAGAATCGACCGCGCCGACTTCGTGAAAGTGCACTTTCTCAACGGGGACGGCATGGATCTTCGCCTCCGCTTTCGCAATCGCATCGAATACCTCGACGGCGATGCCCTTCGCCCGTTCCGTGATGCCGCTTGCAAGAATCATCGACCTGATACCCGCATAGTCCGCGTGATGATGATGACCATGATGTTCGTGCATTTCATCGATGAGATGTACGTCGATCTTTGCAGCGCTCACCATGCTCCGCTCGATCATACTGATGTTCAAATGATATCCTGAGAGCGGGAGCTTTGCAAGCTCATTTCTGATGTGTTCGATTGGAATGCCCGCATGGATTATCGCACCGAGAAGCATATCCCCGCTGATTCCGGAAAACATATCGAAGTACGCGATCCTCATACCGTCTTATGCTTTCACTGTCTGACGAAATGCGTTGATTTCATTGCGAAACTCTAAGGTCTTCTCTCGTGCTCTCTCGCCGTAGTCGCGTTCGGACGAAGCGAAGAGAATTGCCCTGCTGGAATTGAATATCGCTCTCATGCCGGCTTCATCTATCCCTGCCTGCACCGAGGACTCGACGTCTCCTCCTTGCGCGCCAAGTCCGGGAACGAGAATCGGGATTCTTCCCGCGATGCTCCGAATGGTTTGAAGCTCTTGGGGATGCGTTGCTCCCACAACCATTCCGCAGTTTTTCCGATCGTTCCACTCAACGACCTTCCTCGCCACGTGGATATACAACTCCTCATCTCCTGACTTGAGGTATTGAAAATCCCGCGAACCGGAATTCGACGTGAGCACGAGTACGAACACCCCGCGCTCTTCATATCGCAAAAACGGTTCGATGGAATCATAACCCATGTAGGGCGCAAGCGTCACCGCGTCGAAACCGAGATCATCGAACAGAGCCTTTGCATAGAGCGAAGCGGTGTTGCCGATATCACCGCGCTTCGCATCGCCGATCACGGGAATCTCATTGGGGATGACCTCGAGCGTGCGCTTCATGGTCTCGTACCCCGTTGAGCCGAGAGCTTCATAGAACGCAAGATTGAGTTTGTATGCTTGAACCAGATCCGCCGTCGAATCGATGATGCGCTTATTGAATGCGAGCACCGGATTCGACTCCGTGAGAAGGTGAGGTGGAATTTTCGTCGCGTCCGTATCGAGACCGACACAAACGAGGCTGTTGTTTTTGGTGGCGGCTGCATCTAACTTTTCGAGGAAGCCCATCGGGTGCTGGTTTGCGCGATTCATATTGCAAATGTACGGCGCATCGGGTTGGTGATAAAGGCAGTCCGGTCTTGCCGGCACGCTGAAGGAACACCGGGCTTTCATTCACGGCTTTTTTCTTCCGGAAAAAGCCCGCCATTATTGTTTCGCCACATGCCGATTCATTCTTCTCCCACACCAATCAAAATCTCACGCACTGACGACAAGCACCTGACCATTCAATGGTCGGATGGACGGGAGTGCCTCTATCTCCTTTCCGAACTCCGAAAGCGATGCCCTTGCGCCACGTGTCTGACCGAAGCGCGTTCGAAGAGCGATTCCTTCATTCCGCTTTTCACGCGTGACGCCATTACGCTTGCATCCATCGAACCGCAGGGCTATTACGCCTTGAAGTTCATCTGGAAAGACGGCCACAGCACCGGCATCTATCCGTATTCTCTCCTGCTTTCCTTCTGTAAATCTCCCGCAGACAATGAATAAAACACGAACGCAGAAGCGCGGCAATGTATCGGTGAGCGTCCTCGCGGAATTGCGAAAGGCCGACGTGTGCGCTCCCGTCATCGAGCACGTCCTTCGCGCGAACGAAAAGAAATCGATTCTCACGGGTGTGCACGGTTCCCTTCCCGGATTGCTCGCAGCGGAATTGTTCGAAAAAAGCGGACGGCAGGTCGTGATCATCACGGCCGGTCATGAATCCGCAGAGGAAATCGCGGGCGACGTTTCGCTCTTTCTTTCCAATAAACAGGTCAGCGTTATCGGCGAAGCGTGGCATGGCGACCGCTCACAGGTAAAGACGATCGAGAACACTCTTGCGGAACACGCCGAAGTCCTGCGCCATCTGATCGAACAACCGAAGCAAGTCGTCATAACGGATATCGAGACGTTTCTCGAACCGATGCCCGCCTCAGAAGAAGTCACCGCGAACGTTATCCATCTGGAGACGCGCGCGATTCATCCGCAAACGGATTTCGTGCGGCGCCTTGCATACGGCGGCCTTGCCCAGCAGGACTACGTCACGACCCACGGCGAATTCGCGGTGCGCGGCGGAATCGTGGACGTCTTTCCGCCGGGTTTTTCCCACCCGTTGCGCATCGAGTTCTTTGGCGATGAAATCGATTCGATTCGAGAGTTCGATGCAATCAGCCAGAGGTCCATCCGGTCGCTCGACACGGTCAGCTTCATCACGTCGTTGTTCTTGGATGCCGAAACATCGGAACGCAATCTCATGACGTCGTGCTTCTCTTCCGATGCGGTCATCGTTCTTCACCGGATCGAAGAGATCGAACGCGCGGCCGAGAAAGCCAAACTCGAAGGAGTGTTTCGCGATGCGATCGAACCCTTTCAAACGCTGGAGCTTCCGCTGCTGAAACCTCACGGTCCGGCGCTCGACTTTGGCAGCGATGCCCAGCCTGCGTTCAACGGCTCGGTTGCGATGCTGCGAAGCGTTCTCGATGAATTCGCCGAGCAAAGCTTCCGTGTCTTCCTTCTCGCGGATTCCGAACAGCAGGCCGCGCGCTTCACGGACATTCTCGCAAACGGCAGCGACGAACTTCCCGCACCTGATCTTCACACGGTGCATTTCGTCCCTCTCTCACGCGGCTTCATTCTGCCCCGCGCCAAGCTTGCTATCATCACCGAACATCAGGTGTTCAATCGCAGGCCTGTGCGCGCGGAAAAGAAACGCACTCCGAAAGGATTATCGCTCCGTGAAATGCGCCAGCTCCACGTCGGCGATTACGTCGTGCACACCGACAAAGGAATCGGAAAATTCGCAGGCTTCGAAACGATCTCCGTCGCCGGTGGACTGCAGGAAACTGCGAAGATCCTCTATGCGGAAAACGACGTCCTCTACGTGAATCTCAATTACCTCAACCGCCTTCAGAAATACACCGCGAACGAGGGCTACACTCCGAAGCTCTCGAAACTCGGCAGCGGCGAATGGGATCGCATACGGGATAAGACGAAGCGGCGGATAAAAGAAATCGCGCGCAACCTGATTACGCTTTACGCCCGGAGAAAAATGGCGAAGGGCTTTATGTTCACCCAGGACACGCAGTGGCAAAAGGAAATGGAAGCGTCATTCATGTACGAAGACACGCCCGACCAATATCAGGCGACGCTCGACGTGAAGAAGGACATGTGCACTCCCGTCCCGATGGACCGCTTGATCTGCGGCGACGTTGGATATGGAAAGACGGAAGTCGCGATTCGCGCCGCATTCAAGGCCGTGCTCGACGGCAAGCAGGTCGCCGTACTCGTACCGACGACGATTCTCGCGCAGCAGCATTTCAACACGTTCAACGACCGCCTCCATCGCTACTCCGCGCAAACCGACGTGCTCTCACGATTCAAAACCGGCACCGCGATGAAGGACACGCTGCGACGACTCAAAGCAGGACGCATCGATATCATCATCGGGACGCATCGCCTGCTGAGCAAGGACGTGGAGTTCAAAGACCTTGGCCTCCTCATCATCGATGAAGAACATCGCTTCGGAGTCGCCGCAAAAGAAAAACTCCGTGAGATGCGGGAACACATCGACACGATGAGCCTGACCGCCACGCCGATTCCGCGAACTCTGAATTTCTCCCTTCTCGGCGCGCGCGACCTTTCCGTCATCGAAACGCCGCCGAAGAACCGGCTTCCGATCGTCACCGTCATTTTGCCGATGACGAAGAACGTCGTCGCCGAAGGCATCCAACGCGAGATTGCGCGTGGAGGACAAATCTATTTCGTCAACGACCGCATATCCGACCTCGAACTTCTCGCCGATAAGATTCGCTCGTACATTCCCGGCGTGCGGCTCGGCATCGCGCACGGCCAGATGAACGCCACCGAACTCGAACGCGTCATGATGCGCTTCCTCGAAAAGAAGATCGACGTGCTCGTCACAACGAAAATCGTCGAGTCCGGATTAGACATTCCGAACGCGAACACGATCTTCATCCATCGCGCGGAGCGCTTCGGCCTTGCGGAGTTATATCAACTGCGAGGCCGCGTCGGACGCTCGAACGTTCAGGCGTACGCGTACCTGCTCGTCAACGAACAGAAGAAACTCTCGCGCGATGCATTGAAGCGCCTGCAGGCAATCGAGGAATTCTCCGAGCTAAGCTCCGGCTTTCAACTCGCCATGCGCGACCTCGAGATTCGCGGCGCGGGAAATCTCTTAGGCGCAGAGCAGAGCGGTTTCATTACCGAGATCGGTTTCGAACTCTACCTTGCAACGGTGGAGGAAACCGTCGGGGAACTCAAGCAGAGCGAATTCCAAAACGTTTTCGGAGACGCTGTCCCCGCAGCGCCGAAGAAACGCCCCGACGTCGTGATGGAGTTGGGCATCGACGCATACCTCCCGCAGACCTTCATTCCCAATGCGACCGAACGCTTCGACATCTACAAGCGCCTCTACACCTCCGAGTCGGAAACGGAGATACGGGAAATCGAAGAAGAGCTTTTCGACCGGTTCAGTTTGCTGCCGACTGAAGTCGAGAACCTGCTGTTCGTCGTGCGCCTGCGCCTGCTCGCGTCCACCATTCGCCTTTCGCGCGTAACGCTCGAAGCGAAGCAACTCACGCTCGCTCTCCCGCCAAACTCCGACGAAGAATTCTATGTAACCTTCTTCCCGTCTCTGATGGACTGGGTGAGCGCCCACCCGGAGAAAACGAAATTAGAACAAGACAAGAAACAGGTGAGGTTGATCATTCGTGACATCGAGAACCCCCTCGAAGTCCGAACACTGCTTCTCGATATCAGTGAATTGGTGAAAGGGTGAAGAGGTAAAGAGGTAAAGAGGTGAAGAGGTGAAGGAGTAAAGGTGGTTTTCGGAAATGTCACTCCTTCTTCATCATCCTGAGCGCAGCCGAATCCTGAACGCAGCAGAAGGATGATCGCGGGATCAACGGCGTGTGTGTGCTCGCCACCCCCCTGCCCCCTCAAGGAGGGATATGTTCACCTTCAGATCTTTCTTGAGAATACCTCGTGCGCGTGTCAATTGAAATAAGCTCTCCCCCTCTGGAGGGGGCAGGGGGAGGAGTCGCGCGCCTCGTACGCGCGTGGATTAAAATGCCGAGCACGTAGGGGCGAGGTCACCTCGCCCCTACACGGATTTAATCGACGCATTGTGGAATTGCCGTCGCTCTCCCTCACTCTCAGGTGAGTCCGGTTGTATTGCTGATGCGCTCGGGTTTGAAGCGATCGCAGCTTCAGGATGTACGAACGTGTGCGCTTGTCACCCCCCTGCCCCCCTCAAGGCGGGATATGTTCTCTTTCAGATCTTTCTTGAGAATACCTCGTGCGCGTGTCAATTGAAATAAGCTCTCCCCCTCTGGAGGGGGCAGGGGGAGGAGTCGCGCGCCTCGTACGCGCGTGGATTAAAATGCCGAGCACGTAGGGGCGAGGTCACCTCGCCCCTACACGGATTTAATCGACGCATTGTGGAATTGCCGTCGCTCTCCCTCACTCTCAGGTGAGTCCGGTTGTATTGCTGATGCTCGCGGGTTTGAAGCGATCGCATCTTCAGGATGTACGAACGTGTGCGCTTGTCACCCCCCTGCCCCCCTCAAGGGGGGATATATTCATCGTCACCCTGTTTCGCCGATGAATTGCAAGCCAGCGAAGACAACCTCAAGAGGGACATGTTCGCTCTTTACCCCTTTACCCTTTACCTCTTCACCCTTTACCTTTTCACAACCTCAAACTCTTCCCTCTTCCCCCTATCTTTGTCACTAACCTTGTTTGTCACTATGACTGAAGAACAATCACTGAACATAGCACTCGCCCACGACTGGATCACCGGTATGCGCGGAGGCGAGAAGGTGTTGGAGGTTTTTTGCGAACTCTTCCCCGCCGCACCAATCCATACGCTCATCGCTTTTCCTGAGAAGGCAAGTGAGACCATTCGCATGCATGAAATCCGAACGAGCTTCCTCCAGCGAATGCCGGTCATCGAGAGCCGATACCGTTCCTACCTGCCGCTCTATCCGTTTGCAATCGAGCGCTTCGACATGTCCGGCTTCGACTTGATCCTCTCTTCATCGCACGCCGTTGCGAAAGGAATCAGGCCGCGTCCCGGTGCGCTCCACATCTCCTACGTGCACACGCCGATGCGCTATGTCTGGGATATGTTCGACCAGTACTTCTCAACCGCACAAGTCGGCAAGTTGAAGCGCGCTCTGATCATGATGATCGCTTCTCGGCTTCGGCGCTGGGACGTGCGCACGTGCAATCGCGTTCACGCCTTCATTGCAAACTCGGAACACGTCCGCAAGCGCATACAACGCCATTACGATCGTGACGCTGTGGTGATTTATCCGCCCGTGGATATTTCGCGGTTCACAGTGTCGGAGTTCTCGAAGGATTTCTATCTCATCGTCTCAGCGCTCGTGCCGTACAAGAAGGTCGAGCTTGCAGTCGAAGCGTTCAACAGGCTGAATCTGCCGCTGCGTATTATCGGCGAAGGCCCGGAGCGGCGGAAGCTCGAATCGCTTGCGGGCGCATCCATCACGTTCGAGGGCTGGCGTGAGGACGGGGAAATCGCGCGTGCATACACAGAGTGTAAGGCGTTGCTCTTCCCCGGCGAAGAGGACTTCGGCATCGTTCCCGTCGAAGCCATGTCATGCGGAAAACCCGTTATCGCTTTCGGACGCGGCGGCGCGACGGAGACGGTGATACCCAACCTGAGCGGCCTGCACTTCGAAGAACAGACCGTCGAATCACTCACGAACGCCGTGCTCGCGTTTCAGCAGCAGCGTTTCGATCCTCTGCAAATCCGAAAGCACGCTGAGCGTTTCGATAAGCAGGTCTTTCGCGAACGCATCCGTGAGTTCGTCTTCGCACAGTGGGCTGCGTGGAAAGGCCGTTCGAGCGGGTGACGTGATAAAGGTCATCGCACACCGAGGGTGATTTCGTTACATTTGTCGTGCACGGTTCGTGCGAAACCATCCCACGAGAAGTTTTAAGGAGATTCATTCATGAAATCAATTACAGTTGCCGTTACGGGAGCTGCCGGCGCAATCGGATATGCGATCCTTCCCCGCCTTGCTTCCGGAGAAGTATTTGGACACGACACGCGGATTCGTCTGCGCCTGCTCGAACTGCCCGTCGCAATGAAAGCCCTCGACGGCGTCGTCATGGAACTGAACGATTGCGCATTCCCGCTCCTGGATTCGATCGATGTTTTCGATAATGCCGATAGCGCCTTTGCTGGTGCGAACTGGACTCTGCTCATCGGTTCGAAACCACGCACGAAAGGCATGGAGCGTAAGGATTTGATCCGCGATAACGGACCGATCTTCGTCGGGCAGGGAAATGCGCTCACGAAAGCCGCCGATGACGTCATGATCGTCGTCGTCGGAAACCCCTGCAATACGAATTGCCTCATTGCGATGAACAACGCGAGCGGCGTTCCCGCAAACCGTTTCACGGCGATGACTATGCTCGATGAAAATCGCGCGAAGGCACAACTCGCGATGAAAGCAGGCGTTGGCGTTTCATCCGTCACGAACATGGCGATCTGGGGCAACCACTCCGCAACGCAGTATCCCGACGCAGAGAACGCAAAGATCGGCGGGAAACCGGCCACGGAAGTTATCACGCATCACGAGTGGCTCAGGAGCGATTTGATCAAGACCGTACAGCAGCGCGGTGCTGCGATCATCGAAGCGCGCGGAAGCTCGTCGGCGTTTTCGGCGGCGAACTCCGCAATCGAGCATGTGAAACGCTTCCTCAATCCAACGCCCGAAGGTGATTGGTTCTCCGCCGCAGTTCCTTCGGACGGAAGTTATGGGATCGATGAAGGATTGCTTTTCTCTTTCCCCCTGCGTTTGGAAGGAAACGGAAAGTGGTCCATCGTCCAGGGACTCTCGCACAACGATTTCGCGAAACAAAAAATTCAAGCGACGCTTCAGGAACTCCGAGAAGAACGCGACGTGGTTTCAGATCTTCTGAAATAGAATTCAGTCTTCCGATAGGTCGTCCCTCCGGGACTGTTACTGTGAGCGTCCTTCGAGACTACGCTCAGAACGATGACGCTATCAGCTATACGCCATCAGCCATACGCCATCAGCCATACGCCATCAGCCATACCCCATCAGCCATACCCCATCAGCCATACGCCATACCCCATCAGCAATCAGCCATACCCCATCAGCCATCAGCCATCAGCTATACGCTATACGCTATACACCATCCGCCGTCGGCAACGACACAACGAACTCCGTGAACGTATCCACTTCGCTTTCGACACGGATACTGCCGTGATGTCCTTTCGTGATGATTTCGTAGGCAAGTGATAATCCAAGCCCAGTCCCCTGACCGGTCGGCTTCGTCGTGAAGAACGGCTGAAAGATTCTATCCATCACATCGGAAGGAATGCCGATCCCGTTATCGCGGATGCGAATCTCGAGGTGCTTGGAAGCACGCTGTGTCTTTATGGTGATCGCCGGCGCGTAGCCGTTGAGATTCTTCGTTCGCTTGTCCTGCACCGCATCGAAGGCGTTGTTCAGCAGGTTCACGATCACGCGGCTGAAATCCTGAATCATGATTTGTGCGGGAGGAAGGTCGGGAGCGAATTCTTTCTTTATCGTCACACTGAAATCTTCCATTTGTGCGTGACGCCCATGGTAGGCAAGCGTGATGATTTCCTGCAGAACCTTGTTCACATCTTCCTTCGAGTACTTCATCCCGGTATTTCGTGAGTGCATCAGCATCTGCCGGATGATGTCTCCTGCGCGCTTTCCATGATACGTCACCTTCTCGGAGTTCGCTTTTATTTCCTCCAAGACCGATCGGATTTCAGAGAGCTTTTCCATATCGGTTCTGTTCGGGTCGCCGAGGATTTCAGCGAGCGCTTCATCTGATATTTCCGACATCAACTCGGAAAAATTATTGACGAAGTTCAGCGGGTTCTGAATCTCGTGAGCGATGCCGGCGGTGAGTTGTCCGAGCGAAGCCATTTTCTCCGACTGAATCAACTGCTGCTGTGCCTTTTGCACCGTATCGAGGGCATCCTGCAATTGCGCCGTCAAGCGTTTGCGAAAGAGATAGCGGTTATACAGCAGCGCGGTGATGATGAGGATCGCAACCAAGCCGGCGATGGACGCATTGCGGAAGAACCGCTCGTTATCCAATTCCGCTTCCTGCAGGAGCTTGTCCTTGTTCAGCAGTTCTATCTTTCTTCCACGGGATTCCACTTCAAGATGCTGCTGCCGAAGTTCGGTCTCCTTCTTTGCCAATTCGAGCACCTTC
Source organism: uncultured Chromatiales bacterium (assembly GCA_964448285.1). GTDB lineage: Bacteria > Bacteroidota > Ignavibacteria > SZUA-365 > SZUA-365 > CAYUWG01. The sequence continues at coordinate 57,173 of CAYUWG010000013.1, read as the reverse complement.
AATTCGCGCTCCCGTTGTACTTTTTCCGTCTCCAGCGTTTGCCTCATGAGCGCTTCTTCCTTGCGCTGAAGTTCGAGTTCCCGAATCTCACTTTCCTTGTTCAGCAGCTGAATTGCTTTCTCACGTGATTCCGCATCGAATTTTTCCCGCATCTCTGCGATCTGTTTCGTCTTCTCGATGTTGAACAACGAATCCTTTACCTGCGACAGTTCGACGTGCGCTTTGTAGGCTTCCTCGATGTTGTTCTCGCGAAGATGCAGTCTGCTCAGCGCGTACAAACCATCCTTGATCGTTTCGTTGGCTTTCAACGTGCGTCCAAGTGAAAGCCCTTCCCCGATGAAACGGTGTGCTTCCTGGTAGTTCCCCATATCGGAGTTCAAGACTCCAAGATTGATCAAGCTATGAGCGATAGCACGCTGGTCATTGAGTTTCCGCTGCAAATCCAGCGCTTCGCGAAAGCGCTGTTCCGCAAGAGGATACTCCTTCTTGCTCATGGTGATGACGCCCATGTTTGCAAGAATCATCGCACTGTTCTTTCGGTCGGCAAGTTCAACGGCTAAATCGTAGGCTTGTTGGTAGTATTCAAGCGCCGTCTCCTTTTGTCCTCGTCCACTGTGAATTTCACCCAAATTCGTATAGCAACTGAGCATTCCCTTTTTATCGCCTAACTCCATTCTGAGCGCAAGTGCCTGCTGATAATACTCCATCGCGAGTGAGTCGTTCATCATCTTCTGGTAAATCACTCCGATGTTGTTCAGCGCGCTGGCTTCTCCCCGTTTGTTGTTCATCTCACGCGCGAGTGCGAGAGCTTGCACGTAGAGCGACATTGCCTTGGGATGATCGCCAAGGACACGATAGGTCAGGCCGAGATTGTTGTATGCGACCGGAAGGTTCTCGGTATCGTTCAGTTCCTTATAGTATTCCACCGCTGTACGAAATCGCTCCATCGCCTGCTGAAGTTGGCCCTTCTTGAAGAGGATGTTTCCGAAACTCAGATTGCTTCCGGCGATTCCCCGCTTGTCACCGATCTCCGTGCGTATTTTCATCGAGCGCTCATACAGCTCCATCGCGTCATCATACTTTCCCTGGTTGCTCTTGATGTTTCCAAGATTTCCGTACGCCTCGGCGATGCCTTTCTTGAAGCGAAGCTTTTCGGCAAGAGTCAGTGCTCGGTGGTGAAGCGAATCGGCTTCCGATGGGTTGACGGACTGAAGGAGATACCCGAGCTTGTTCAAATCGTTGACATGCTGAATATCGTTCTTCCCAATCCGGTCAGCGATGCGCAAAGAATCGATCGCCTTTTGCTGGCTGACGGCCGACTCGGGAATGAGATGACTACTCAGAAAGAGAATGAACAGCAGTCCATAGCGCACAGCGAACGCTGATAAGCTCGTGTTCGCATGAATTCTGTTCAACTCTGTGTCACCGACACCTTTCTTTGTTCTTCTTTCTGCTTTCTGCCTGAACTTACTTCAAGATGTTGCTAATGCAAAATGCTTTATTTCTTCAGCTCATTCATCAGTGTGAAACGAATATCATATCCCGCTTCACCGGATTGCGGTTCATGAACTGAAGTGATCCCCGGATTCGTCCGCACGAGAAAATCCATATTGCTCTCCATGCCGGTAAGGAGATACTCGGTCATCGCGATTCGGTGGATGGAGTTGTCCGCTATCCGTTCTTCGCCGATGAACCAATCGTTGCCTCTCTTTTCGATAGAAGCACGTTGCAAGTAGCCGCCGTTCCCCACGTTTTTTTCACCTGCATCGAGGACTCTTCGAAGCAATGCGCCTGTCATCTCGACGAGCAGAACCTTCCCACCGAAGGGGAGAATACGCAACACGTCGAACTCCGTGATGACGCCGGACACTTCATCATCGACGCGTACGGAGCCGGAGTTCAACAACGCGCCTTCAGCTTTGGGAAAAGCGTGTTTCATGCCGCTCGCAAGGATGGCGCCGAGATTCGTCGGTCGCGTTCGTATGTGCGCCTCAAGTCCATCGAGCGGTTCGCTGACCTGCGTGACGACATTATCCGGATCGAAACCCATCTTCTTGAATGCGCCGTGCGCTTGTGTCACCCATCTGCGGATGAGTTCATTCATGCTGGAGTCTTCCGGAATCGATGTATCGATCGACTTCAATTCCGAGCGGACACTCAACTGCCGTGTATCGGTTTTCCAATAGAGCCGGTGGATATAGACCGTGCGCGCATTTGCATCCGCCTTTGTAATGCGCGTGCCGCCGATTTCTTCAATCATATTAGTATGCTCATGACCTCCCATGATGAGCGCGATGCCGGGGACTCGCTGCGCTAATTCCTTATCCTGCGCAAGCGAGAGATGCGTGATCGCGGCGACTGCATCCGATTTCGATCGAAGCTCGGATAGGCATCGTGATGCTGCTGCGATTTCGTTTTCGTACTCGACGTACGCCGCCCTGTTCGATTGAATCATGACGCCGAAAAGTCCAAGTCGGAAACGCTTGCCTGAGACATTGCGCACTTCGATGATTTCCGTTTGCGGAAGATAATCGGGTTTATCGAAGGCGCGCCGCGCGAACGGTTCGACGTTATTCCCCATTCGGTGCCGGGCGTTCGCAATTACCCACGTGAACATGGACTCGTTCAGCCTTTCCTGGAATTCATCTTCCTTGATATCGAACTCGTGATTGCCGATCGTGACGTAATCGATCGGGAGTGCATTCATGATTTCAACCATGTGCTTTCCCGCGATGCGCTTGCCGTCAAGCTTCACAGTTCCGATCACGGATGGGCTGAGGAAATCCCCCGAAATGACAACGCGCGTATTGGGATTTTCCGCTTTCAGCGAGCGCACGAGCGTTGCGACACGCGCCATGCCCCCGTACCTCCCGCCTTGAAGCGGTGTGATCTCGTAAACATCGTTCAGTTGCACGATCGTAAGTTCGACAACATCAGCATCGTTTCGAGCCTCATTCGATGGCGCGCATGAAGTAAACCAGATCGCTCCGGCAAGCAGCAGGAGCGATGTAATGCGTCCATATTTCCCTGAGTATGTTTTTCGTTCTTTCATAAGGATAGTATGCGTTGGTTCGACAGCTCCACACTCCGACGACGGAAAATAACGGAGGCCGGTCGAATTCCAACGCGAGTCCTACCCGATAGAAAGAGTCTTAGCGAGCGACTTGCCCGTTCTTCATGACGAAGGCGACACTCTTCAACGTTGTGATATCATCCAGCGGATTCACGGAAGTCGCGATGATGTCGGCGAACATTCCCTCCCGGATCTGGCCTCGTTGTTTTTCAATACCGAGCAGGCGTGCGGCATTCGGGATCATGCATTGAATGATTTTGAATGGAGGAATGCCCGCTTCAACCCAACTATCGATATAATCGATCGTTGCCTGGCCGCGTGACTTCCCCGGTACTTCAAAGAAAACATCCGATCCGAACGCCATCGTGACTTCCGCTTTGTGCGCACGTTTCAGGCGCTCCACGAACAGCTTGTGGATTTGCTTCCCCGATTGTTCGTTCCCTGCATACGTGGTCGCAGCTTCGACGGTGAGATCCGTGCCGACCAACACGACGCCCTTTTGCTTTGCGAGTGCGAGCGTTTCATCCGACATGAAAAGGCCGTGCTCGATGGAAGCAACGCCGCCTTCAATCGCTGCGCGCGAGCTTTGATCTGAAAGACAATGAGCGGCAACCTTCAATCCTGACTTCGCAGCCTCTTCAACGATGAATCGGATATCATCGACAGTGTAATTGAACGGCATCGCGTCGATAACGATTTTGATGACGTTCGCTCCGTAAAGAACGTTCTGTCGGACTGCTTTCATCATCTCATCACGCGTATCGGCGTAGATATACTCCACCTCGCCGAGATGCGGATGCTCGTGGGTTTGCACCATCGGGAGTTGGCCTCCGGTAGGTGTAATGATTTTCCCGGATGCGATCATCGTCGGTCCGGGAATGAGACCTTCCTTGATCGCGCGCATGACTTCCACGTCGGCATAGTGACCGGCATTACCTACATCGCGGATTGTCGTGAAGCCATGATCGAGGAGAGACTTCGCGTTGTACGCACCTCGCAATGCGCGGTACGCAGAGGATTGAACGATCGCCGTCGTGAGTAGTGCTTCCGTTTCGGCTCTACCGGTAGGCGCAGTTGTCGGTAAGCGGTCGAGACAGACGTGGGTGTGGCAATCGAATAATCCCGGAAGCACGGTCATGTTCGAGAGATCGATGATCTCCGCATTTGCCGGGATGGTGATGTCGTATCCAACGGCTTTTATTTTCGCGCCCTCGACAAGGATAAGTTGATTCTCCAACACCTTACCCGTTGCAGGGTCGAGCAGCTTACCGGCTTTGATGACAATGGAGTTGCCGGCAAATGCGTACACGGAAATCGCAACCATCACGACTGCGATAGAACGAATGCGTCTCATAAATTTCCTTTCTGATGAAGTGAAAAAATGCGAATGACCCGACGAGTCACCGGAGTGCTTGTTTCATCTGATGGAGAAGTTCCACGTCACATCACGGCAATACGGAACGTCACTATCGAACGATCTGAATGCGCTGGAACACCGTCTTGCCCGAAGTCGCGAATTGAATCAGGTACACTCCTGACGGCATCTCGTTAACGGCGATTCGCTCTTCATTCCAGCCGGTCGATTGGACAAACCGCTCTCTTCGAATACGCTCTCGCCCGAAGACATCGACGATCCGCATCGTCACTGATGAAGGCAACTGCACGCTGTATGCAAGATGGATGATGCTGTGCGAAGGATTCGGAAACACCGGTCGAAGTTGAATGCTTTCGGGTGAAAGCGTTTCTTCACGCGAAGTCATTGCATTCGTTATCGTATGAGCAGCGAACGTATCGCCGAATTCATCGATCAACTCAAGCGTGACGGATTGCTCGCCGTTGACCGTGACCTTGCCAAAGGCGTTGTTGAACGCATCCGTGCTCAAACCTTGCCCACCCCTGTTCCATATTTCCACGCCGAAGTGCTTCATGATGGAAATGATCTTCGAGTTCGTGATGTCCAAACCACCGGCCATGATTTCCGGAAGCCCGGCGTTCGTTCCATCGTCGAGAGCAGCCGTATGCGAGTCGCCGCTCAGCACGATGACATTTCGAATGTTCTCCGTTCTCAGAAAAGCCAACAACCTGTCGATATCTTCCGGAAAGCCCGCCCATTTATCCGCAAGTTCGAGAGACGCGAAGATCGCATTCGCTTGTTGCGAATATCCCGGCACGCTGATCACCGAATCCTGTAACGCGATCCCGGCCTGTATTCCAAGAGCATGTGCGGCGTTGAAAGGAACGGACGAGGCGATGAACTTCCACGTCGCCGTAGAACGCTTCAATCCTTCCAACAGCCAATCCATCTGACTCTGTCCTGAACCGGGAGATGTCTCCCTTCCAACGATGGAGTGACCGGGCTTCGGATCGAACACCCACTTCTGCGTCACGGCGTCTTTACGGAAAGGATCGTGGTTCGGACTTCGTTGAGCACGCAGGTCGAGCATGAATACTTCGACGTTGCCATAACGAAACGAATGATAGATTCCGCGGCTGTCGTTCACGAGCGGATACGTCGGCATGAATTCCCTGTATCCGCGGATACTGTTCTCGCGGGCATTCTGTGGATTAGGAATTTCCGCGATGATGAAATCCTGGCCGAGCGGATTCGGTTTGATCGGTATGGAATAGCTCGAGGTCGTTGCCGAGGCGTTGTTCGCCATGAAGTCATGGTCGTCATAGACATAGTCCACGGGAACGAATGCAAGCAACGAATCCATCGGATACGTCGCATCGAACTTCGTGAGATAGGAATCCATCACGCGTTCATAATCACCGGCGAAGAACGTGTTCGTGAGAGGAAGGAAATGCGTCGTATCGGGATAGCCCCAGTCGCCAAGCTGAAGAAAGAACTCCGGCTGGTGATTGATGATCTCACGAAATACGTTTCCCGGCTCGGCTCCTGAAGGGAGAAATCTTCCGCTCTGCTGACAACTTCCGAACGCAAACGAAAACGTCGTCGCCGACTCAGGCAATGGGAATGTCTCGAATGAACGAAATGTCGAGATTGGATTCGCTCCATCGACTACGCGATAGTAATAGCGTGTCGATGGTTGAAGTCCGCCGACATCGACAAGCGCAGAGTTTCTTCTCTGAATCGAAGTGCTGAACGGCTTCGAAATGACGATAGAAGAAAAATCGGGAAGCGAAGAGATCTCCAGAATCGCGCTGCCGATGCCTTCGAGTCTTATCCACAAGCGAGCCGACTCATGCGTGACCCCGCCGACAACGATTGCGTTCGGAATCGACTGCGCGTACGATTGCAGAGTGATCAGCAGGAAGGCAAGGGTTCGAATCATCATTCCGACACTCCATCAGTGATGTCACACTTCATATTTCTCCCTCATCCATTCCGGGATCTTCTCTGCACGACCGGTCGTGCTGTTCACCATGACGTAGTGAAACTCTCCGTCGCAGCAAACCTTGTTGTTGTCTTTTCTTTTTATTTCGAAACCGACATAAGCGCTGTCGTTTTCAATCCGCATGATCCATGTCTGCACGACGAACCAATCTCCTAAACCTAACGGACGTTTGTATTCGATGAACGCTTTGCGGATCACCCAACTGAATCCATAATCGATGAAGATCGACATCGGCATCTGGTAGCAGCGTTCCATCTGATCGTAACGAGCGGCTAAGACATAGTCGAAGTAGCGGCTGTTATGGACGTGTTGGTTCATATCGATATCATCCGGTCGAACCTGCATCACCGTTTCGAAGCGGGAGTAAAGAATTTTTGGACTGTCAGGCATTGTCATCAGTGTGTCGATTCAAGAGTTCCCGTTCGAAGATAGATTCCTCACGTCGAATGTCGAAGCGGTGAAAACGATCACGGATTTTTTCTCGCATAAACAACCATCTTATTCCCGAGAGGAATGAGAGGCTTGACGAAGTTCCAAATGAAAGCTGCCGGTCTTCGAAAAAATGCCGGTCGAAACCACTGGAGATATTCTTCTGTGCTGTATGTCAATTCCGTCCGTTGATCGTAGTACTCGATTACGAATCCGAACTCAGAGAGAAGTCGCTCTATGTCCCGGCGAGAAAAAATCTGCAGGTGCGTCCAGGAAAAGCGATACAGAAGAGGAAACTGGATGCGACCAAAGCTGAGGTTGTACATCATGAATGCGAACGTATCCCACAGGCTGTCGCGGCAAGGCGTAGAGAGCAGCAACCACCCACCGGGTTTGAGGATGCGCACGATTTCAGTCATCGTGCTTCGTGGATCGTTCAGATGTTCGAGAACTTCCCACATAGTCAAGATGTCTTGGGATTCGCTCTGAAGGGCAAGCTCTTCAAGCAGACAGTCGTGAAGCGAAATGCCGAACGCTTCCCGTGCAAACCGCACACCGGCACGATCGAGATCGATGCCGTGTACGTTCGCTCCCCTGAGCTTTGCTTGCTGCAGAAAATCACCGCCCCCAGCGCCGACGTCGAGAACGGTCTTTCCGGCGAGAGTAACGTATCGCTCGATGTGATCGGCATAAGCGGAGAATTTTTTCGCGAGAGCCGGTGCATGCGCGGCAAAATTCCAATCTGTTTCCATCGCGTCGTTGCATTCGGCATTGAAGAAATCCACGAAGCAAAAGCCGCAGTCGCCGCACTTCAGGATGGCAAGTTCGCGGTTATCCATCCTGTAACGGGACGAGATATTCGCGCTCTGACAGAGTTTGCATTTCGTATAGACCACGGTTGACAACTTACGATGGATAAAAGAAAGGGCATGGCTGAGCCGTGCCCTTCGATGATGAGCGATGGCTCGATTATGAATCCGCTTTTCCTTCTTTCTTGAAGTGACTCAGGATGTTGACTCCGGTCGCGTTCTCGATCATTTCCGTCAGGGAGACAACGGCGGCGGGTATTTGATTTACGACTTTCGCCACGCCGCTTGCGTCACCTCCGCCGTTTTCGATGACGCTCACTTTCTCGATGTGAACATCGCCGACGGAGTGAACGATTTGCCTGATGATTTCCGGAAGCATGTTGAGCATGAAGATCTTCTCTCCGTCTCGGTCTGCGCTCTTGAACGCAGCGATCATTTGGTTCAACACGCGGAGATTCGCTTCTCCGTTTTCGATGATCGAAGCAGCGTCGCCCTTCGCTTCCAATTCCATCGCTTCCTTCTTCGCTTTTGCCGGTTCGATGACGTCCGCGTTCAATCGCTTCTGTTGAAGGACGATGCGCTGCTGTTCCATCTCCTGCTCGTACTGCACCTTCGCAATCTGTCCGGCGACTTCGGCTTCCTGTTCCTTTATCACTGCGGACTTTTCCAATTCCGCTTTCTTGATGCGCAGGTTGTTGTTTTCCGTTTCTACTTCTTGCGAGGCGCGTGCGCGCGTAACCTGAATGCCTCGTTCCGAAAGAATCTTCGCGTTCTGGATTTCCAACTCCGCATTCGCTTTTGCGACTTCAGCGCGCTGTCTCGCGCCGGCTTCCGCTTCTTCTGCTTCTGCGGTTTTCTCGGCTTCTGCTTTACGCGCGTTCGAAAGCACTTCGGCGGTTTTGCGACGACCGATGGAGTCAAGGTACCCTGCTTCATCCGAGACGTTTTGAATCTTCAACGTGTCTAGTTGAAGACCGAGTTGCTTGAGATCTGTGTCGGCTTCCTCTATGAGACTGCTCGCGAATTTGAGGCGGTCCTCGTTCACTTCTTCCGGAGTAAGCGTTGCGAGAACGCCACGCAGGTTTCCTTCCAAAGTGTCTTTCGCGATTTCGTGAATCTCTTCACGCTTCATCCCAAGGAAGCGTTCGACGGCATTGCCAAACGTCGGCTCGCTCGAATCGATCTTGATATTGGCGATGGCTTCCACTTTCAATGGAATACCACCGCGAGAGTATGCGTTCTGCACGACGAGGTCGAGCGGGATCGTCTCCAACGACATGCGCGCAGCTTTTTCGATGAACGGAACACGGATCGCGCGACCACCTTTGATGATGCGGTATCCGACGGTATTTCCGTCCGGCATCTCACGCGCTCGACCCGAAAGAATGATGACTTCGTTGGGATGGCAAATCAGCAACAGCCTGCTGATGACCATCATGACGACGACAACCGCCACCAGACTGATGATGATGATGGTGGCAAGAAAATTTTCAACCATGGATGAACCCTCCTGAAAAAGATTTACGGAAGAAGATTGCCTTCAATGACGTAGGCGATTCCTTGTTCGATATGAGAAATGATGACCGTCTCGCCGGGCTTGAACGATGAGCGCGATGCATCCTCGGATGCGCGAGCGACAAGCTGATAGACCTGACCGCCTGCCGTGAGCGAAATCTTTCCGGGGTGCTGCTTCGAACATCCGACGAGGACGCGGCCAGTCCTTCCCTGCAATTCGTTGAGATGAATCGCCTGGCCGGACTCCGTGCGTTTGAGATAGCGAAGGAAGCGATATCCGACTTGCGCAGAAAGAAGCCCGACGCCTGCCGATGAAACGAGCGTCAGGAGAAAGGGCATCGCCAGTAACGTCAAAGCTGTGCCCGTCAATCCGAAGAAGCCGGAAAAGAAAACGAAGTTTCGAAAGCTGAGGAACTTGACCGCTTCAACGCTCACATGTTCGTGTGCGTGAACGTGATCTCCAGCGTGATCCGTTGTCACTACATCATGTCCACTGTCCATGTCCGCTCCATGCGAATCGAGCGCGTGGACATCATGATCCGCAACCATATCACCATCACCGGAAGAGTCTCCTCCGGCGAAAAGCGATACCAGCATCAAGACACCCCCAAACAAGAGACAAGCGATATAAAGAGTCAGCATTTCCAGTTACTCAAGTGTCGATTTCATGAGCGTTCGAAAGGTATGCATTTTATGATTCACCACCAGCAGGTGTGTTTCATGGTAATCGCATTCAACAAACCTTACGGCGTCGTCTCACAGTTTCGTCCGCATCCTCTCCACGGATCTCTGGCGGACTTTGGATTCCCGCTTGGAGTCTATCCGGTTGGGAGACTCGATCATGATTCGGAAGGACTACTGATTCTCACCGATGAAAGGGCCGTCGCTTCTGCTCTGCTGTCGGATTCGCATCCCCGGAAGTACTTCGTGCAGGTTGAAGGAATCCCTGATGAAAAGACTTTGGCAAAGATGTCGGCCGGAGTTCGAATTGGGGATTACCTGACGAAACCCTCACGCGCTCATCTTCTCGTTCCCCAGCCTGATATCGATCCCCGCACACCGCCCATTCGCTTTCGAAAGAACATCCCAACAACATGGATCGAGCTTGTGCTGACAGAAGGAAAGAACAGACAGGTACGCAGAATGACGGCACGGGTGGGATTTCCTACGCTTCGTCTGATGAAAGTGGGAATAGGCGATTTCGCTTTGGAATCATTAGAATCTGGGAATTGGATTACGCTCACAGAAGTTCAGATGAAAGCTCTTCTCCGCAGGCATTGACGGATTTGTTCTGAACGAGAAGAGTTTTGATTGGCTTGGTTCTTTGAAAAAAAAATTTTCGAAAAATGAGTTTCTTACTGTTTTTTGTTAATGAAACACTTAAGTTAAGGCCAGTATTCTGTTCATATCCAACAGGTTATGAGGTCATTACATGCTTTTCGATACATCAAGAACCACAAACCAAAGAGGTACTGGTCGGATAATCACGCTTGCAGCGGCGTTGTTCTTCCTTGCGCAAGGTTTGACTGCGCAGGATATCCGGACGAATCTGACTGTCTTTGACAACATCGGAAACAGTCAGGTTCTGACAGTAGGCATCAATCCTTCTGCAACCGATGGAATCGATGGTGGTTTGGGCGAGGCAATGCTCGGTCCGGCTCCGCCTCCGGGTAACTTCGACGCCCGATTGATTGACACTGATCTACGTTCGCCATCTCTTCTTGGCAATGGAGTAGTCTTGGACCTCCGAGGAATATTCACTACCCCGCCGATTACGTACACCTTCGAAGTCCGCGCCCGACGCGCAGCAGCCGCGACCAATACATGGATGGCTTGGACACTCCCGTTTTCGATAGGAATCTCCGCAGCGCGCGTCGTCTCTTATCCCGATCCGAGTATCGTGAACGTCGATATGTTCGCAACCAATCAGATCCTTCTGCCCGTTGGGACGAATCGCTACTTCGTCACCGTCACATACGGAGGTCCGCCGATACCACGATATACCTTGAACACACAAGTCGCCCCTGCCGGGAAGGGTTCGATCACGATCATTCCGAATCAACCTGACTATGCGCAGGGAACGCTCGTCACTCTCACGGCAAACAATCTCCCCGCTCCGGATACGTGCTATGTCTTCTCGCATTGGAGCGGTGATGCCTCCGGGACGAACCCGACGATCAACGTCACGATGAACAACAACAAGAACATCACGGCAAACTATGCGAGAAGAAAATTCCCCGTCACCGTTTCATCCTTAAGCCCGTTCATCGTCAACCCGGGTACTCCTCCTCCTCAATCGCTGATCATTTCGAACAGCGGTCTCGCTTGTTATGATTGGACGGCGACGGCAACTCAGCCCTGGATCAACATCTCACCTTCTTCCGGAATCGGGAATGGCGTGATCACCGTTTCAATCAACACCGCAGCACTCCCGTGTCCGGGAATGCATGCCGGTTCGATTCTCATCACGTCCGATGCATCGAATCCTACAACGATACCGGTTCCGGTTACCGCGCAGGTTGGCTCTGCATCGTTGAGCGCGAATACGATCGGCAATCCGACGATCCTGAGTTGCCAACCCAAGGCAAACGATCTCATCATCGTTTCCGTTTACAACGGCGGACTTTCATCCGTGACGTTTCCAAGCGCGCCTGCGGTCGGTCCCGGATTCGTCCTCAAGAATCCTCTCGCATTCCCGATGACCATTCCTCCGGCGGACACCGGGCGGCTGTATTACGAATTTGCACCGCTCACTACCCAGCAAGGATTGATCGTTGAAAACGTCATTCTCTCCGCTTCAGGATGTGGTCAACAAGTTCTGTTTCAACTGCGAGGAACACGCATCGCACCGACGGTCACCGCTGACGTATTCGAACTTGATTTCGGAAACATCAACGCGTGTCCCTCCGACCCGTTGCCATCGAGAAGCATCGTTCTGAACAACGCTTATTCGCAGACGGCTCTGTTGCGGTATCAGGTACCGACCGGATTCGTCCTCACGACTGCTCCAGCCTCCATCGGAGGAATGGGGACACAAACCGTCGGTATCGAGCCAACCCGATTGGGCGCTGCTCAAATAAACAGCACGCTCATCATCGAGGCCGATTTCGGAGTCTGCACGGAAATCATATCCGTAGCGCTGACCGGCAAGCGGCAAAATCCATCATTCCGCGCTGAAGCTGTTGCGACGCCCGGTTCACTTCCGCCGCAGTTGTTCGATACGACGTGCGTCGGCAGTTATTCGCAGCCGAAAGCAATACGAATCATCAACGACGGAACCGCCGATCTCATCATGACTCTCGCTATAGCGCCTCCGTTCGAAATCGATGCATTCAGCACTGTGTTTGCCTTACCTGCCGGCGAGCAAAGAGTCATCAACGTGCGTTTCCATCCGACAACCGGCGGGTCATTCTCACAGATGTTTTCCATGACGGCGAACCAATGCGCTCTGACGCAGAGCGTAACGCTTGAAGGCCACACGTTCAGCCAGCAGATTCTTGCGAGCAACGTATCACCGGCATCGGTGACGCTCGCCAATTGTGATCCCGGTGCGAAGGTGCGCATCAGCATCATCAACTCCGGGACACAGCCTGCCGTCTTCCACAATCTTCCAGCGCTTCCTTCCGGATTCGTATGGGACGCAGGCATAACGCTTCCCGTCATCGTCAATCCGGGAGTAGGTAATCCATTCGAAGCGTTTATCAATTTCCAGCCGCCTGTAGGCCAAGGCGGAATCTATGGAGGCAGCGTCCAGTGGTTTGGAGAGCCGTGCGGCACCAGCGTGTATTTTATCCTCTCTGGCGAGCGGGTAGTACCGCAGGTCACGGTCTCCACCCTGGACACTTTTGTTGTCAACCAGACCGCACCAACTCCACAGAAGCTTTACCTCATCAACACGGGTGGGCTTTCTTGCTACAAGTGGTCGGCAAATGCTGCCGCACCATGGATTCGCCTCTCGAAACTCAACGGCACGGGTGACGACTCGATTACGGTGAGCATCATCACTTCTGCAATCCCATGCCAGGGCACTCATGCAACGACGATCACCATTACGCTCGATGGACAGCCTCCGGTAATCCTCAATGTTCCCGTATTACTGCGAGTCGGACGCTCGACGCTTTCCGCGACGACGATGGGATCACCCGTTCTGTTGAGTTGCCAGGCTAAGGCGAACGACCTCCTCGTCGTCACGATTTTCAATTCAGGTGCGAAGGACATCCTCTTCCCGGCTCCTCCTGCCGTCGGACAAGGATTCGCTCTGAAGAATGCCGGCTCTTTCCCGCTCGTCGTTCCGTCCGGAGATAGTTCGCGATTGTTCTTCGAGTTTGCGCCATCGCCAAATCAGCGTGGTTTGATTTCGGAAAACGTCGTCCTGACGGCAAGCGAGTGCGGCCAGCAAGTGCTGTTCACCCTGACGGGAATCCGTATCGCGCCAACGGTCACGACCAACAGCAACCTGCTCGACTTCGGATTGATCAACGCGTGCCCGACCGATCCGCTTCCGACGCGAAGTCTCACGCTGACGAACAACCACACACAAGCGGCTCAGCTTCGCTATGAGGTTCCGAACGGGATCGTCCTTGTAACTGCGCCGTCATCCGTTTCCGGCGGCGGGACTCAGACTGTCAGCTTGCAGGCTCAACGGACCGGAAGCGATTCGATCAAGAGCGTCATGCGCATCGAGGCAGATTTCGGTGTATGCCAGGAAGTGTTCTTCATCGACTTGGTTGGAAAGCGCCAGAATCCATCCTTCTTCGTCGAAGCGGTGAATGCACCCGGAACGCTTCCGCCGCAATTGTTCGATACGACCTGCGTCGGCGGATACTCTGCACCGAAATCACTCCGTATCGTCAATAACGGGACTGCGGACATGCAGATGACACTAACCATCGCTGCACCGTTCGAGATCGACGCGTTCAACAACGTTTTCCAGCTCAAAGCAGGTGAGGAAAAAATCATTGCGATTCGCTTTCACCCTGTAACGAGCGGTGCGTTCAACCAGACCCTCACGATCGCCTCGAATCTCTGCAACCTGAGCGCTACCGTTGCTCTTCGCGGACATACTTTCAGCCAGCAACTCCTCGCTTCGAACATCAACCCCACATCAGTCACTCTCGTGAACTGTGAACCGAATGCAAAAATCCGAGTGACCATCACGAACACCGGCACTGCGCCGGCAATTTTCCGTTCACTTCCGGATCTGCCGTCGGGATTCGAATGGGACTCGACGATCACCTTGCCTATCGTCATCGTACCGGGCGCCGGGAATCCGTTCGATGGATATATCCTGTTCAATCCACCGACTGGTGAAGGAAACCAGTTCGGTGGAAGCGTTCAATGGTTCGGTGAACCGTGCGGCACGAGCGTCTATTTCTCGCTGTCGGGTGAGCGCGTTCTTCCCCGCGTCACGCTCACTCCCGGTCAGATCGACTTCGGCGTGATAACGGACTGCGGTTCGGGATCGAGCACGCCGGTGCAAACGATTACGCTTCAGAACAACAGCCCCCTCCCGATCACCGTTACAGCGTCGGCACCGATTGTGCGTTACTCCATCTTCCAGGGAGCAACGCCCTTCCCGTCGCAGGGTGTTGCGGTTCCTTCTCTTGGACGATTGGATATCTCCGTGCAGGCGCGACTCGGAACAGGCGGTCCGTTCGTCGATTCGTTGTACCTCAACGTCCTTGCAGGCTCCGGTGGAATATGCACGCAAACGCTTCCCGTCGCTCTCATCGGTGAGCGATACAAACCCGGCTATCTCGTCCGGGAGGAGGACGCATCAGCAGACTTCGGCGACGTCTGTCTCAATAGTTCATCCACCCGCATGTTCGTGATCGCGAACACGGGTGATAAAACCTTGAACGTTACTTCTTCTCCATTGCCGGTCGGATCGCCGTTCGCCTTTCTCGCATCGCCGTTCAGAGTCACCGTTGGAGCAGGCCAATCGAAAGCTTTCCCGATTCGATACAATCCTACGGCAACCGGACAGCATTCGGCGAACCTGATCTTCACCGACGACGTGTGTCTCCAGCCCGTTACCTTCGTCGTGCGTGGGCGTGGAGTAAAGCCGCAGTTCTCAGTCACGGATGTCACTCCGCCGCTTGATGTTCTGACTTGCGAAACACCGCTATCGAAGCAACTCAAAGCGACAGTGAACAACACCGGCTCCGATCCCATCACCATCACCGATGGCTCGGTTCTTCCGCTCGGCTTCGCATATGACCCGCCGGGACAATTCCCATTCACGTTGCAGTCAGGAGAGTCGAAGGACCTCGGTATTCGATTCGTCGAGACGAATCCCGGAACGTACAGCGGCGTCGTTACATTGTCGTCCGCGCCGTGCGACGGGAGTATTTCCTTCCCGATATCGGTGATACTCCGGCATACGGCGTTCACCGTCACACCGGGTGAAGCGACGTTCAATGACATTACCGTATGCCCCGGTGGAAACGTGCGTGACGAGGATATCGAGCGCCTCACGACGACAATCGAGGTTCGGAATACGGGAACGACTCCGCTGACGATCGGAGCGTTGATCAAACCCTCCAATTCTCCGATCCGCTTGTTCTCACCGATCGACTCCGTGTTCGGACTCGCGCCCGGCGCTTCGCAAACGATTACGTTCGGGTTGACTCCGCCGATCGACAGCGCATTGAGTTTCTTCAATGGCTCTGTGAACTTCATTATCGTCCGCGATCAGCGATGTCTCCCTGAAGTAGCCGCTGTTCCTTTTGCGGGTCGTGTGCTTCGCGTGAAATACCAATTCGCACAAGACACCGTTAAGGGAATCTCGACGTGTTCCAACGAACCGGTTGAGATGCAGGCGAGACTGGTAAACAACGGGACTACGATCACGACGTTCGCGCTATCGGTCGAAGGATCGGCAGCGTTCTCGCTGGTGGACAGCAGCAAAACCTTGACGATCCAACCGGGATCCAGTTCGTTGGTGACGGTGCGGTACACACCGAATGCGAACCAATCGACAACCGCAGTGCTTCGTGCGATGGACACTCGATGTCGCTATGAAGCGATCGTGCCGTTGATGATTCTCCTGTCAGAACCGGAAGTCACGATCAGTTGCAGCTCGGTCACAGGCGGCTCTGCCGCACTCACCGGACGACCGGGCGACGTGGTCGAGATTCCGGTGTTCCTCCGCAGCGGTCTTGAATGCACGGCGCCCAATCTCGAATTGAATTTCGACGTGCGCTTCAACGTGTATTCGCTCAGCCCGCGCCAGGTCGTCTCATTGCAGGGCGAAGCGACATTCAAGCGCGTCGCTCCCGATCGCATTCGCGTTACCGTTTCTCGCGCTCCATTCGTTGAAGGTGAATTGACGCGCGTTCAAATGGAAGTGCTCGTCGGAAGAACGGCGCAAGCAGGCTTCTCCATTACGAATGCGGAATTTCAACCGTCACTCGCACTCGTCACGCTCGATGAGAGTTGCGACGATACGATTGCCGTGAAAGCGCGCGACGGTGTGACGACGTTGGCCGACCTTGGCATCAATCCTCTCGCCGCACCGCGTCCGAACGTCCTTTCGCAGAACGGACCGCAGCGCACGGAAATCGGAGTGACCATTCCGACGACGCGGTTCGTCGAGCTTAAGGTCTTCAACCAACTCGGCAGCGAAGTCGCAATCGTCTATCGCGGCAATCTCGAAGCGGGTTCGCACTCGCTCTTCTTCACGCCTCCATCGGATTTGCCGAGCGGTCTCTACCTCATTTCGCTCAACGATGGACAGTCCATCAGCACACAGAAACTGATTCTTGCCAGATAAGGAGCCTACCATGAAATCCTTGTATGCAATCATTCCTCTCCTCCTTTTCGCATCGGCGATGGAAACGTCGGCACAGTTCACTCGCGCCAATGACCGCACATGGCATGCCGTGCGGGGCGGTATTCTCGTCGGTGCGACGCGAACCACCTACAGCGGCGACGTGCCATTCAAACCGACGCCGGAGAACTTGTTCTTCGGAAACGGTTCCGGAACGAATTTCACCTTCGGGGTCAACGTGGAAAAAGCTCTTTCGCGATTGATCCTCTTCGGGGCGCGCTTCGCATTCGATCCGATGAGCGTCAAGATCGAAGGAGATTTCACCGAGCCGTATCGCATCTCCGATTCGCAGGGCAGGCTCTATGACGTGACGCGCAAACAGGTTACGGAATACGTTATCCGGTATTTCTCGCTCGGCATATACTTCCGGTTGTATCCGACGGGCGGTCCCGGTCCGTTCATCGGCGGCGGCGGCACGCTTTCCGCATTGCTGCAGGACAGCTACCTGAACGCCCCCGTTATCGTCGAACCCGATTGGGCACGCGGTTCGGAGAGCCGCTCGGAGAAAGGCGGCATCCCGGATATTCACGCCATCCGCTACTCACTCGATGCGATGATCGGCTACGAATTCTTTTTCTCTTATGGATTCGCGAGTCCCGAACTTCACTACAACATTGGACTGAATGAAGTCGCCGATGCCTCCTATGCCGAGACATGGGATATTTCCAACCTCCGCTTCCTCCTCAACATCACCTTCCCACTCCCCTACTGAGACATAAGGAAACAGAAAGCCGGTCGCGTGACCGGCTTTTTTTATCGCGTATCGTCATCGTGCCGGACTATAAACGGCACCGGTGGTTCTAAAAATACAATCCGTAGTAAATGCTTGTGGGAGTGAATCGGATTGCAGGCGAAGGCCAATGGATGAGATTGAGTTGCTCTTTGAGAAAGCGCAGAAACGGCGTGTCGCCCGGGAGTTTCCGAAGGTCATAGTCCAACGCGATGTACCACTCCTGATCGCCGAGTCCCTTATTGTTACGATCGGTGTTGTAGGCATTCTTACCGATGAACGTTCGGTCTGCGCCGAATCCGACTGCGACTCCTAACCAGTCCGGCCAGTACGGCTTCAACGCTTGCGGCAAGAAGTTCTCGACGGTGAAGGCAAGCCAGTACGTAAAACCGTCGTAGTCTTTGAGCACGTAATCGACCCAACCGTTCTTCATCGCGCGCGAAGGCCAATAGCTCATCTTGAGATTGATGCTTTGCAACGGCTCCCATACGCGTTGCAGGTTCGGCCAGACGGCGCCGAGAGTGTTCGCGCCCGTATCCCACCAACTCCAACCCCAGCGCCGGTAAAAAGCGTCGGTCATCTCCATCTGTGCCTGAAGAAACAACGACACGCCGCTCGACCACCACATCGAGCTTGCCTCGCTCATATTCGTCCAGCGAAAGATGTGATAGAGCGAGTTCGTGTATGCCTGCGAACCCCACACGTGGCCGAGCTTATCGACGTTCAGATCGGAGTTATACCAGTCGTTGAACGTATGCCACTTCGAGCGCTCCGATTCGCGGGGAGAATAAAACGTTTCGAAGTAATACCACATGACGCCGACATCGACCAGGACCATCGTACCGCCGACGATCCAGAGGCGCGTCGTGTTGATTTCTCCCGTCGTTTCGCCGTGCACATAATCGGGAAGCGGATTGCGATTCATCCCTGTCATCTCGCTGTATGCGCCAAGGCTGTCCGTCGGCGTCAGTCGCACTTGGGACGACGCAAGGTTCACTGACAGCACAGTTCCAAACAGGACGATGAGAGATTTGCGGTACTTCACGCCGCTATAATAACCCGACCTGACTTTCATGCAAAGCGCGATTCAAAGCAGAGTCTGCCTGCACCGTAACCTTCTTCACACACCGGTGAGTTGGAAAGCACAGTAATGAGTGTCGTTAGCAAGTGCGCTCCGCCATGAAATTTTCTTTCTCAAGGGCTTGCATTGAAAGTGACTCTTTCCGTAACGTTGCAACAACTGATTGTTGAACCTGCACAGGGGCCACACATGGCCGACAAGTTTTTCGAGACAGTGGAGAGAGAGATGAGGTTGAGGAAACACAGCCACAGCAAACGAATGCTCCTGCACCTGCATGGCTCGAAAGGAATAAAGGACATGTACTCCCTTCTCTCCTACGTTGCCTCGGAGCCGTTGCGCGAGTCTTTCTGTACCTGCCAGCCGATGGAGTACTTGTTCGAAGGCGCGGACGGCAGGAAGCACTTGTCGGAACGGAGTGTCCAGTACGTCTTCGAGCGGGCTGTCGCTGCTGCGGGGATTCGCAAGAAAGTCATAGTTCACAGCCGGCGTTATGCTTTTGCGACACACCTTCTGGAAGCCGGGACTGGCCTCCGGTACATAGAGGAACTCTTCGGTCACGCCAGCTCGAAGACGACGGAGAATTATACGCACGTAAGCAAGAAGTCGCTTGGCAAGATCGTCAGTCCATTAGACACGGCTGTTCTTACAGGATCGAAATAAACGAACATGTTCGTTTATCCGCCTATATTGGCAGTATATGCGAAGGTGTTCGTACTTACGGTAGTTATGTGTAATTTTAACGAACCAGTAAAACGAAAGAATATGAACAAAACACTTTTTTTTCTTTTTCTAATTGTTGCTTTTGAGACAACAACGTATGCTCAAACTTTGCACTTATATGGCGGACAGAATCACGATGAATATCTTGGTTGCTTAAATTGCAATAGCTATGATAATAATTCTATATGGAACGAATATGGAACCTATGGAAATAGCTATAATTCAAAATCCATTTGGAATGAATACGGAACATATGGCAATGAATATAATTCAAATTCGCCTTGGAATGCTTATGGGACTAATCCGCCTGTTGTTGTTGACAAAGAAGGTAATTTTTATGGATACTTTACAGTAAACGAGTATAAAGCCAAACGTGCTGACTTCGACTTAGCATTAATAATTTACAAGTATTACGATTTAATAAGGGATGACGTATCCAAATGGTATGACAAAATATTTGAATAATATATTTATGAAACAGACAATAATTTTTATTTGCTTTCTGACTTTAATTAGTCAAATGTCTTCTTGCTCCTCGAAATCGGAGAACAAAAAAAGAAGCGATAATTCAAGTTCATATTCAAATTCGTCTGATTATGAAGATGAAAATAATGATGAGAGCGATGGAACAAGTGAGTATAAATCAGACTGTAAATTTGAAGATGGAACTTATTCAGCAACTGTCGACTACAATAATCCTGAAACAGGATACTCTGCAACATACACGCTTGACGTTGATGTTCAAGACTGTCAAGTCGTTCAAATTAACTTCCCAAATGACGGCTACTTAAACGAAGACCATATTTCATATGCTGATATTGATGAAGATGGTACTGCAACAGTATATGGAGAAGATGGTAAGACCTATGAAATTCAGATTGACGAATGACAAGAAAAACTACACATAACAGCACCTACCCAAAAGTGGCGGTGACGTGGTTAATTGAAGGTTCGTGCTTCTATTCAGCTTTAGTGCAGATTGACAGTTTAGTGCTTCTAAAACCTTCGGGTAGCTGCAAAACGTTATGCGTCATTGGTTTGCCGCTTGACTTAGACTACTGAGGAACTATGCCTAAACAAACTGTTCCTGACATACACTTTGACAAGTTCGTCCTTGCCCAAATCCCAAAGTTGTTCGACGCCGGAAAGATTTTCATCAACCAGGAGTACCAGCGGGGGGATATTTGGAAACACTCCCAGAAAATCGAGCTTATCAGGTCCATCATTAATCGTTATTCCATAGGTGTCCTTGTCCTTTTTGTGAACGAACACGGCCAGTATGAGGTTTTGGACGGTCAACAGAGACTACTCGCTATCCATAACTACCTATTGGATAAACTCGACCTTGATGATACGGACATTACCAAGTACTCTCATCTAGACTTTCCAGACAAGACTCTACTTGACGCATACTGCGTATTCTACTTGAAGCTGAAAAGTCACGATCCAGAGAGCAAGGAAGAAGACATTGTTCAAACCTTTCTACGCTTACAGGGAAGGCACACCACTTAACAAGGCAGAAAAGATCAGCGCTCATCGCGGTCTATTCAAAGATACCTTTAAGAACACCCGTGAGACACATAAGTTCTTTACACTTCTTGGAAAAGACAAACGATTCAGGTGGAGACAACTTGCCGCCGAGATGCTGCTAATCGAACTTGAAGGTGATTTTCAAAGAAGAGTCTTCCCTGACCTAGAACTCCACACGCTTGTCAAGGGGGTCAAGTCATACCAAAAGAAGATTCCTGCAAAGAAGGTCAAAGCCTTCATCGGCAATCTAGATGTTCTTCATTCATCTCTCAACCTGATGCTTACGGCCTTCTCACCCAGGGAATCGATTGCTTTCTATCTGCTTGTATCATGGCTCAGAAAGCAGCGTGCTGACAATTCACAGTTGTTAAATGAGTTGTTCGAATTTGGCAAGGAATTTCTAAGAAACCTTAATAGCTTCTCGCTCTACGAGGTTGACCCACCACCTGGCATGACCAAAAAATTGTTCTCACGATATAAGCAGTTCAAGCAAGAGTCGAAAATCTTGACAACTTCTGAGTCATTGACAAATCGCCTTGGGATCATGATAGAAGAATTCAAAAGGCTTCACCCCATTATTGTCAGGGACCCCGACCGACTGCATGATGCTGAGCAAAAACGACTTCTTTTTTTTCGCCAAAATGGACTGTGTGGCGAATGCGGCAAACAGATGCGATTTGGTGATTCGTCATCACATCACATCATTCCGCACGCCAAAGGTGGTAAGACTGACGATCTTACACATGCTATCCTTTTACACGACAGATGCCACAAGAGACTCGAGAAGAGGCTCAAGAAGGAACAATGGAAGAAGCGCGGCAAACCAACGAACGCATAACAGCAGTAACACCGGCGCTCCCTTTGTTGATAGGGCGCAGTTAAGGCTATGGAAAAGGTCGTTGTGGTCTATCCATTGTTATTGCCGCGTGTTGGTCTTGCGCCTACGCGCGCCGAGAATTGGTCCTTTGATAGCTCCCTTCGGCGCTCATCTTTGAGCGGCATAAACCGCTACGTTGTTGCTGCAAACGTCATTTGAAAATTGACACGAAAGGAGCCCGACACATGAGAAGGCTATTCCTTATCACTGTACTTGTTTCTCTTTGCGAAATGACTTCGGCGACTGCTTCAGACCTTCCTGCCGTTGTGCACTACAAACTCAATGTGCAATTTCACCTCAGAGAGCAGCGCGTCTCCATTTTGGCAACGCTTTCAATACGCAATATCACCGATCAGCCACACGCGCAACTCCCCTTTCTGCTGTACCGATTGCTTGAAGTTAAACAGGTAAGCGATCGCACCGGCACACCGCTCCACTTCAAACAGGATATCGGTCAACTTCGTGATGAACCTTCTCTTCAGGCCAGAGAAGTTATCGTCAACCTTCGTACTCCGCTTCGACCTAACGACACGACGACCGTTGTCTTGGAATACGATGGATTCATCTTCGGATATCCGGAAGTGATGGCATACGTTAGGGACCGGATAGATGAGAACTACTCTCTACTACGTCCCGACGCGTTTGCCTATCCGATCCTTGCCAAGCCGACATTCGCCAGTACCTTAGCGTCCAATGACACGAAATTCACATACGAAGTAACCGCAACCGTTCCGGCGGATTACCGTGCGGCCTGCGGGGGAGAGTTGGTCGATTCACAGATCGACTCAGAGAATGCAACGTTCGTATTCCGAAGCAAGATACCAACGTGGCGCATCGACGTTGCCGTGGCAAAGTTCACAGTTCTGAGTAATCCGACCGATCAACTCGTTGTGTATCACCTGCCTGAGGACAGCATCGGAGCGAGGTTAGTCATGAACGCCTCGAAAGACGTCATCAAGCTCTATAGCGAAATGTTCGGCTTACCCGAAAGCTTCAAGGGATATTCCATTATAGAAATTCCGGATGGATGGGGTTCGCAAGCCAGCGACTACTACTTCCTGCAAACGGCGGCCGCATTCAAAGACAGTACGAGAATTTCCGAAGCCTATCACGAGATCGGACACTCATGGAATGCGACACCGTCGGCAGATGTGCAGCGGTGTCGGTACTTCGACGAGGCGTTTGCGACGTTTTTTGAGGCTCTGGCAATCCGGGCATTTCGCGGTGAGGCAGCTTTTGAGGAAGACATGGAAAAGAGTCGAGATCTCTTTGTGCGATGGGCGGAGTATGACCGACAAGTTTTTGAAACGCCGATTGCCGGCTACGGGGCGAAAGAACTCGGCAGGCATTCGTACACGAAGGGCGCCTGGTCCCTGTATGTTTTGTATCGCCTCGTTGGAGAAAGCACCTTTAGGACGATCATTCGAACCATGCTTCTGGAGTTCAAAGGTCGCGTCATCAACTTTCAAGAGTTTTATAAACTTTGCGAGCGCGTCTCGAGCCGGGATCTTCGTGATTTCTTCCAAGAGTGGATCTATGGAATAGAATCTTCTCAACTCCTGATTGAAGGAGTCTCCATTGATGACATCGTGAAACGCTATTAGAATGAGAAAGGCTTTGTGGCATTTTTCGTATAACAGGCGTAACCACGCCGCCCCATTTGTTTATATGGCTCAGTTAAAGCTGTGGGGAAAAATAGTTGTGGTCGCTCAACGGTTTTTGCCGCAAGTTGGTATGCGCACTTCGCCGCAAGAAATTAGTCTATTGATAGCGGCTCCGTGCGCGGCATTTCTGAAAGGCAAAAACAGTGGCGTCCTTGCGCTAAATGTTAGGCGCCATGGGCAGCGGCCTTGTTTACTGACTATACTTAGGACACCAAATGCAGCTAGAAGATCTCGGATTTGATAATTGGTTTGAAGAGAAACGTGCGGGGCTTGCGTTACAAGACTGCACTATCGCGCGCGTCACAAGAGTCGATAGAGACCGATACCTCGTTCGCGACGAGCACAATGAAGTTCAAGCGGAGCCAACGGGCAAGCTCCTCTATTCTGCCGACTCAACCCAGGAGCTCCCATGCGTCGGGGACTGGGTATTCGTTCAGTACCACAATGACGGCACACTCGCAATCATTCATGACATGTTCCCAAGAAGAACCTTCTTGCGTCGCAAGTCCGCCGGTGACAAAGTTGAATACCAGATGATCGCTTCGAATATCGATGTCGCCTTCATCATGCAATCGTGCGATCTCAATTTCAACCTCCGCCGGTTGGAGCGATATCTCGTAATGGTCAATGAAGGCCATGTCGAGCCTGTCATTTTGCTTAGCAAAAGCGATCTCATCAGCGCCGAGGAATTGGAGAAACGGATATCAGATATCCGAGACGCACAAATCAATACAAGGATCATCGCATTCAGCAGCAAAACTGAAACGGGCCTCGACAGAGTCAGGCAGGCTCTGCAACATGGCAAAACATATTGCTTGCTTGGGTCCTCTGGCGTGGGCAAAACCACACTTCTCAATCATCTTCTCGGTTGCGAGGCATTCGAAACGAATCCCGTTCGTGAAAAGGATAGCAGAGGAAGACATACGACGGCGCGCCGACAGATGACAGTCCTAAACAGCGGAGCACTTTTGGTTGACACTCCAGGCATGAGGGAACTGGGATTGATGGGCGTTAGCGTCGGTATTGACGACAGTTTCTCTGATATCCACGAACTTTCGAACCGCTGCCGGTTCAATGATTGCACGCACTCTGTCGAAGTCGGTTGTGCGATCTTAGTGGCGGTTCAGAGTGGCTCTCTAAGCGAAGCTAAGTATCGGAGTTACATGAAATTGATCAGGGAATCCCAATTCCACGAGATGACCTACGTCGAAAGACGCAAGAAGGACAAGCAATTTGGGCGAATGATAAAGACTGCAGTGGAACAGCTTAAGAAGCGAAAACCTTCGTCTTGATAGACCTAAGCGGCCGCCGCTCACGAGCGCATAGCAAACGGCAACACGGCGCTCGCACGTTTTATTGGCGATGTTGAATGAAGGTTTGGCTAAATGTAAAGTTGTGGTAGAAGGCACAAGGCACAAAGCAGCGAATACAACGGCGCTCACTTGTTGATATGGCTTGGTTGAAGCTTAGGAAGGATAGTTGTGGCTACTCAACGGATTTGCTCACGGATTGGTTTGTGGTTCCAACAGCGAAGAAATGCGTCGAAGCGGCTTCCGACGTATCGTTCCTGAACGGCAATAACAGCGGCGTACTTGCGCTGAGCATTAGGTGAACTGGTGGCGTTTCTCTTGCGCAAAGAACCAGCAAATGTGATTGAGATTCAGTACATTGGTTCAGGAAGTATGGCCACCCATCACAAAATAGTAATCGGCGATGCAAGGCGAATGACAGAAATCGCAGCAGAATCCGTTCACCTTGTTATCACTTCGCCGCCGTACTGGCAACTCAAAGACTATGGGGACGAGAAACAGATAGGCTTTCACGATACGTACGAAAGCTATATCAACAATCTGAATCTTGTGTGGAAGGAGTCCTCTCGGGTTCTCCATAAAGGGTGCCGGCTTTGCATCAATATCGGCGACCAGTTCGCCCGCTCCGTTTATTACGGGCGTTACAAGGTTATCCCGATTAGGACGGAGATTACTAAGTTCTGTGAGACCATCGGAATGGACTACATGGGCGCCATTATTTGGCAAAAGGTAACGACAACCAACACGACCGGTGGTGCCTCAATAATGGGTTCATTTCCTTACCCAAGAAATGGCATCCTGAAGATTGATTACGAGTTCATTCTCATATTCAAGAAGTTAGGTGACCCGCCAAAAGTCAGCAAAGAGATGAAGGAACTTTCCAAACTCACAACAGACGAATGGAATACCTATTTTGCCGGGCACTGGAACTTTGCTGGCGAACGCCAAGACAAGCACTTAGCAATGTTTCCCGAAGAACTTCCCCGGCGATTGATTCGAATGTTTTCATTCGTCGGCGATACCGTCCTTGATCCTTTTCTTGGAAGCGGAACGACATCGCTTGCCGCAAAGAACCTCGGCAGGAATTCCATCGGCTATGAAATAAACCCTTCATTCGCTCCAATTATCAAGAATAAATTGAAGATTTCCCAGCATGATATATTCGGTGATGCCTCCTGTGATTTCGTTACTCAACAACAGGCACACGAGAACTTAGACAAGGACATTGAATCCCTTCCATACAGGTTTACTGACCCGCACGAGTTGGACAAGAAGGTTGATCCTCGAAAGCTGAAGTTCGGCTCGAAGATCGAGAACGGCGATAATGGAGAAAGAGCCGAGTTGTATAACGTAACGGAGATCCTCAGCCCTGAACTTCTCAAACTCAACAACGGGCTTACGATCAGGCTTATTGGAGTAGCCGAAGAGCCAAGACGTCGAGAAGAGGCTATGGAGTTCCTGAATTCCAAGATGAAGGGTCAGAGGGTCTTCCTGAGATTCGACAAGGACAAACATGACGAGAACGGGATTCTGTTGTCCTACGTTTACCTCAAGAATAAGACATTCCTGAACGCACACTTGATCAAGTCAGGCTTCGTTAACGTTGACGTTGTTCGCACTTACAAATACAAGGACAAGTTTCTCGCCTTCACTATTATTCAGCCAACATCAGGACTGCATGCCTAAAAAATACTCCAAGGATTTTGGGACCAAAGAAATGGTCTTGAACTATGCGAATGGGAAATGGGGTCTTACAAAGACACACAAGGTCGGCGAGGTAATGGCTCTCATTAGGGAGTGTCAACCCAAGACATTCAAGGAATGGGAACAGTGGTACTTTGAGCACGCTCATACAAAAACGAAGGTTCCGCACAAGGTTACAAAGGAAAGTTTGCAAGAGCTTGGTGAACGGCTGTATACCAAGATTACCGAGTTCCTTATTCCGGAATGGCAAGAGGCATTCCGAACACTAACTCTCGACGACTGCATCGATTTCATTTACAATCTCACAATTAACCGTACCTACGACGGTTATGTCACTGAGAAGTCCGTCGTCACTGATGGTCTGAGCAAGAAGTTTCCATCCATCACGTTTGAAGAGTCATCGCCTCAACTGGATCATGCGGGGGACATAGACTACTTAGGATGGGTAGGAGACAAGGCTTTCGGGATTCAAATCAAACCTGTTACCGCAAAAGCAAATTTCGGTGGGTATTCGCTCTCCGAGCGCATGAAAGCCAGCTTTGAAGAATTTACTCAAACGTATGGCGGAAAGGTTTTCATTGTTTTCAGTCTAGACGGGGAGATCGGCAATCCCGAAGTGCTCATTCAGATCAACAGCGAGATTCAGCGACTTGAACGAGGCTGAACGCCACCACATCGCATAGCAACCAAAACAACGACGCTCTCTCGCGCAAGGTGCTCCATTGAATCAACTCCCAGCACACAAAACGAAAAGGGCGCTCATCGCGCCCTTTTTTCTTTCAGAGATTGCTAAATGTCAGCCGCCAAACATCTTCAGGTTGTAGGTTACCTGGAAGAGGAAGTACTGCTGTAAGACATTCGAACGAACGTCCTCGAAATACACGTCCGTCACGTTACGGGAGATGTTGTTGTTCTCCTTCAGCAAATCGAACACGACCAACCGTGCATCGATGGTATTGTCGAAGAACTTCCGTCCGATGCTCATATTCCAGAGCATGGTTCGCTCGTTGTAATCGGAGGAAAGTCCGTTGATGAGCTGGTGATTGAGATCCGTCGAGAATACGAAATCGCCGAGGAAAATCAGGTTCAATTTCAGACTCGTGTTCTGCATGAAGTACTCTGTGTTGAGTTCCTTTCTCAAGGAATTATCCACGATGCTGTAGATGGATTGGGACGAGATGGTGAAATCGACTTCCGGACTGATGTTGCTGCTGACCACAGCACCGAGCGTAAACGTAGGTGAAAGCGTGTAGTTCAACTCGTTGTTGATGAGACCCGGTGAGCGGCTGACATTCGCCATCGCGTTGAGATTGAGGTTCGATGAGATGAGCGGCCATGAGAAACCGTAGGTTACCATCGAACGAAGGGAATACGCGCCATCGAGATTCACCGGTTTTGTCAGTTGCGTACCGCGCAGAAGTGAGACGCCGTCCGCCAGCGTGTCGCTGTAAGCAATGATCGTATGGTTGCCGATGTTGTCATCGGTGATCGAACCGCCGACCATCCCGAAGAAGTACTTCGCATTCGGAATATCCGCATCGACGAACATGAAGTTCATGTTGTGCGAGTACGCTTGTTTCAGATCGGGATTTCCAATCGAAAGCTGGAGAGGATTGGAGTTGTTCACCACGTCCTGAAGCTGCGTGATGCTTGGAGCATTCGTTCGCGCGCGGTAGAACATTCTCAGATGGGATTCACGCGTGAACCGGTACCGGACATGCGCGCTTGGAAGGATGTTTTGGAATGTCTTATCGACCGTGCTGATAAACGGATATACGTTATCGCCGGTCAGCTTCGCGACCTGAAACGTCGCTCCAATGTTCATATTGAACTCATCTTTGTCGTATTGGAAGCGAGCGCCGCCGGAATGCGTCATGTAGTCGCTGTTGAACGTACTTGAGAGCGTCGGGTCAAGCAGGTCATAGAGGGAAGTCAGTTGGTTGAAATCATAGGTTCTGCGGTCGGAGTCATCGCGTTTCAGGGATGCCTCATAACGAAACTCCAACGTACTGTTCTCGATGATCGGCTCCGTATAAGCGACTTCCGTTCCGAGTGACCAGCCATCGGTGAGCGGCGAAGAGAATTGGTTCAGCGTATCCCTGATCACCGTCCTGCCGAAGAAATTGTTCTGCGACAGAAGGTAACTGTCACCGCTGTTTTTGTTGTAACCCTGCGAAAGATTGATAGAGAATGTCCGTCCCTTCGCTTCGAAGCGATGCCGATACAGGAGTTCGTTGCTGAAGTTGATCCCGAGATAGTCGTTCGACGTTGTGCTCGCTGTGCCACTGACGGGAAGAATATTCTGTGTCGTGTTTCCGTTGAGATCGCTTGAACTCTCGTTTTGCTGCAGCGTCAGTCGCGGCCTGACAAGAATCGAATTCGTCGTGTCTAACTTCCAGTCGAAGCGCATATTGAACCGGTGATTGATGTTGCGGCTGTCGCTGAGATTTTTCTCGTCATACACGAGTCCCGAATCGGCGAGGTATTGTCGAAAGGTTTCGCTGCTCGCGTTGTTGTCATTGAGGTTGAAGAAATAGCTGGTCGAGAGTTCGACGTCCTGCCCCCATTGATCGGAATAATTCAAACCGATGGCGTGCGTTTGTGCGATGCCGTTTTGCTGACCCACCGTAAAATCACTGATCCCACCAAAACCGCGACCGCCGCTGCCGCCAACGAAGCGTGTGGCACCGCCTCCCCGGCCTCCACCGAAAATGCCCACCACCGTCCGGAACATTCCGCCGAAGCCTCCTCCTTGACCGGTTGCGCCAAGGATATCTTCGATCGAAAAATTCTGCTCATTGATGTTATTGGACATTCCGAGGAATGACAGCCTCGTCTTCCCGCTGAACCAATTGACGTTTCCACCGACGCGATACAAATCGTCGCTTCCGTAAGCGCCATAGATCTTTCCGAAACGGGAATTCTGGAATGCATTCTTGGTGATCAGGTTGATCGCTTTGCTCTCATTCCCGTCACGCACGCCCGTGAACTGCGCCTGTTCCGTTTGCTGATCGAAAACCTGCACGCGATCGATGAGTTCTGCCGGTAGAGTTTTGAGAACGGCAGTTGGGTCCATGCCAAACATAGGCTTTCCATCGACGAGCACCTGTCGAACCGTTTCACCTTGTGCCTGAATCTGGCCGCCTTGAACGGTAACACCCGGAACCTTCTTCACGAGATCTTCTGCGGAAGCATCCGGATTGGTCTTGAATGCGCCTGCTTGAAATTCCGTCGTGTCATCTTTCACGACGGCAATCGGTTGTCGGGCGGTTACTTCCACTTCACTCACGGCGATGCTGTCTTCTTTCATATTGATACGGCCGAGATTCACCCCTTTATCAAGAACCTGGAAGTTTCGCGTGACGGTTTCATAACCGATGAAGCTTATGCGGAGAACGTACCGTCCTTTCTCGACGTCCTGAAATGTGAATCCGCCCTTCGCATCGGAAGTCATTCCGCGCCGCGTTGAGTCAGGGAGTTTGAAAATGAATACGTTCGCCCTACTCAGCGCTTGGCCGGTTACGCCGTCGTAAACACTTCCGCTAACGGAAAAGCCCTGTGCTTGAAGATTGAACGTGAATGAAATGAGAAAGAGTATGGGGAGGAGAAATTTCATGAGGAGTTTTTCGTGACTGTACAGTGATCGTGAGTAGGACGACGCAAAGATACCGAGGTTTAAGTTGAGGAAAGAACAACGTGAGGTCACTTTTTCATTCCCAGTACATGAGATGTACGACGAATGCCGTCGATTCATTGATTAAAATACACCTGTCCTTTCTTCGAAATGAGTCGGTTTATCTAACGTCTCCCCGTTCGCGATGAGCCAATTCGCAGTCCATTGGAGCATTGTTTCAAGCGGGAGTTTTTTGAACTGCATTTCCTGATGAAATCGTGATGCATTCGAAAGCAGTGCGGTGGATTGTTCAACGCCATCGAACCGAGCATCGGTACCGAGCAACGCTCCAAAACGCTCTACCACCGATCGAACGGAAATCACCTCCGGACCGGTCATATTTAAAACCTCAGGCGGCTGTGAGCATCGCTCGAATGCCATGAGAATCGCGGTGTTCGCATCGCCCTGCCAGATCACGTTCACATAACCCATTCGGAGATCGACCGGTCTTCTTGTCCACACTCGTTGTGCGATATCGAGCAGTACTCCGTAACGCAGGTCGATCGCGTAATTCAGACGGATTATGCACACTGGCGTCCCGTTGTTCTCCGACCAATACTGAATGATTCTTTCACGACCGAGGCAGGACTGTGCGTACTCACCGACCGGAGCAAGTGAGTCCGTTTCAAGCGAGCCACCTGAGGCGACGTGTGTGAATGGGTAAACATTTCCTGTTGAAAGTGCGACGATGTGCGACCTGGCAAATCGCTGCATCACCATGCCCGGCAAATACGCGTTCATCGCCCAGGTCAATGCTTCGTTTCCCGTCGAACCGAACTTCCTTCCAGCCATAAAGATGATGTTCTC
The DNA here is from genome assembly GCA_964448285.1 of uncultured Chromatiales bacterium. Classification (GTDB taxonomy): domain Bacteria; phylum Bacteroidota; class Ignavibacteria; order SZUA-365; family SZUA-365; genus CAYUWG01. Next base: position 26,061 of record CAYUWG010000013.1, on the reverse strand, counting down.
GACATCCGGGAGTGCATCTAACGCGGATCGCTCGAGAAGATCGCACGCGATCGTTTCCACTCCTATTTTTTTCAGCTTGTGCAAGGCTCTCGCTTCCGTAAAGCGTGAGACCGCGATAACGCGTTTTCCGATTTCCGCTTTATCCATTGCGCGAAGCGCGAGTCGTGCGAGAGTAGGGCCCATCTTCCCACCTGCACCGAGAATCATGATATCTCCATCGAGTCGCGCAATAGATGCGATAAGCTCTTCGCAGGGCATGGTCATCACATCTTCGAGTTGTTCAGTTGTTTCGATGCGATCCGGATATGTCATGATCGTTCGACTAAAGGCACGATGCAAAATGATTCCGATTCAAGCTCGAACCTGTGAACACCATCACCCACCATGTTCTTCTCTTCATCCGAGAAAATCCATCCATCGAGCTTGGACTCAGCGACCGCGATTTGCTGCGTTTCCTCCGACCAATTGAAAACTCCGAGAGTGGCCCCCGACTCGTTTTTTTTCAACCACAACGACGGGACATCATGTTCGGGAAAATCCAACGGTAACGTTGCACCGTAAGTCATGCGCAACGCATCATTGATCAGTACTCGTCGCTTTTCATCCAAGTCGTGGAGCTTGCTGCTGAGAACGCGCAATCCTCCCGCAAAGGCGACAAAGTTATTCCACAACGTTGCTCGCCGAATGGTCAAAGGTTCATGCGTAAACATGCAATCCGCATCGTTCCACCAAACGTGTCGATTAAGAAATTGCAACGGGGCAACCGAGCGTACACCCATCAGGAACGTTCTTTCCCAGTTGCCTGCACTCACGTCATCACCGATCCGCATCCCATCCACGATTCCAAGGGCAGGGGCGAGAAGACAATTACACCCGAGCAGAAAACGTTCATCACCAAATCCCTCTCTCAATGCTCGCAAACCGTTTCCGTACATCTGTACATTGGTGATTGTATCGTCGTATGGATGAAATGAAATTCCGCGCATGTCAAGCAATTCCATCCCCCAGCTTTCGAAATAATCGTACGTCAGAAAATCGATCTTCAGGTAATCATATCCCCATCCCGCAATCGCCGATGAAAGCGCTTTTAACCACGCCAACGCGTCGGGATGCGAGAGGTCGAAGGTGTCTTTCGCCCACGTCGGTGCATCGTTCGACTCCCATCGCTGAAATGGGCGCAACCAAATTCCCGGATGGAATCCCTTTGCATGGATGCGTGCAGCAAGAGCGCTCATACCGGACGGAAATTTCGCTTGATCGATTTCTATTTCGCCAAGCTTTCGCGACCCATTTCCGGAAGTCCATCCGTCATCGATTTGGATGGTATCAAGTCCTTCGATGGCGTGGGCGTTCGTCATGTTTACATCTATTTCGCTCTCCGTAATATTCGACTCGTAACCCGCATACCATGAACACCACGCAACCTTCGGCGTCGAATTCGGCTTTCGCTGAATGCGCTCTCGCATACGTTCCGCCATTCTTCTCATTCCGGAATTGTATCTCCCTTCCCATGTTGAAAGATAGATCTCGCCCGGTGTGAAAGCTTCCTTTCGTGAAAGCCTGACACCGCGCCTTCCACTCAAACAATCCATCTCACAACGCACACGCAAGACGCGCTTCGATTCCGTCGAAGACAGCAGCGGAGTAATGTGAAACCGGACGAGTGACGAAGGCGGTGAGATCACTCCCATGCATACATTTCTCTCTGTTCGCGGGTCGTGGATCGCAAGCCACCAGAATGAAACCAGCGGTTGATTATCGGTCACGGAATGTGATCCGTCGTAACCATAAGCACGCTCTGCGGGAAATGTGATGACGCATGTCTGACTCGATACAGTAAGCAATCCATCAGTAACCCAGTCCGGTGCGTAATCGAACGCTGCTATGCGTCTCACTCTGATATCATCATTCGAGGCATTGGTTAGCTCACAGCCGATCATCGCTTCCTGATCAGTAAGCATCGCTATCGACCGACGAAAATCGACACCACGTTTTTGTGCATTTGAATTGTCTTTAAAATCTTCTGAGCGGAAGCGAAGCAAATCTGTCTCCGTCTCTATCCATGCATCGAGATTTTCGAGCAATGGCTCGAACATCACGACCCGTAGCGGATTGTTAGATGGCGAGCATTACCGTCGAAATACCGTCTGCTCACATCGAGAGATTGCAACTGTTCGCCGTCTATTTCAAGCCGACACGTTTCACCTTCACCATTTATAACGGTGATACGCCACACCGTCTGAAGATGATGAATACCGTTGAGTTCCAATTCGTTTATGGGAAGTTTGCACGGCATTACGGTTAGTCCATTCGCGTGAAACTCAACGCCGGTCAATCCTTCTATCAAAGCTCGAAACCATCCGGTGACGCAATTGAGATTGGACGCCGCACCGTGACGTTTCCATGAGCCGATATCAGAAGCATCGAAATTATCCATCGAGAGAAACTCCGGACAGTAACCGAAATGCTGAAGAGTCTCCTCCACGCTGTTCATCCAATGCATGATTGCTTCCGAGCGACCGGCTTGACGAAGGAATTTCACCGCTGCAAAATCCCAGCACGGATACCATGCAGACATGACTGATTCGGTATGAGCGTTTCTATCCCAGGATGGAACCGTCCTGATACCATTCGGCGTGAGGTGGTTCCGTTCGATGACGTTTGCAATGTCCGCCACCCGATCCTGAAGCAAATCGATCGCCTCCGGCAAGAGCAGAAATGCAAATGAGTAGAGAGGAAAGCTTTCCAATTGCTGATTCGTCACGACATCGATTGAATCACACACGAAGCCATACTGTTGCGACCAGAAATTTTCGAGGAAAAAACGATGTATCCGCGCGGCGGCAATTCGTGAACGTTCTGACACTGCATCATCACCTATTTCCATCGCGACCTTCGACAAAGCACGACAGAATGCATACTGCAACGCACATTCCATCGCAACGGCGGAATTTTCGGTTCTGCCAAGCCGCAGGGGTAAATCCGGATAGAAGCCTAACGACCTGAACCGCCCGTATTCATCCGTCATGTTCGTGGTCTCATCGAGGTGCGTAACAAGAAACGGATAAGCAGACAGAATATATTGTCGTGAACCGCCATTGAGGAGAAGATTATGGACGAGGATTCCGAAGAGTGATTCCAAACCACCGCGCGCCGGGGTATCGAGTGGCAGCAGATCGCGAGTCCATCGCATAGGAATAAGACCGTTCACATCACGATGAGCGTTTAAAAATTCGACCGTCTGTTCCATCGGACCGAGAGCGCTCCATCGGGGATACTCCATCGCGGTGATGATGTTGTCCCATGCCCAAATCCAGTAGTACGCACCTGCGCTCGCACGAGTCATTCCAAGATCCGTAACACGGCATGAATCAATCAAGTCTGGAACGTTTGAGAAGAATCGTTCTATGTGCGAAAATCCTTCCAGGGTCAACTGCGGTGCATCACGATCGGATTGCATTCGTTCATGTTCCGTTACAATACCGATATGACTGTTCGCCTCGGTATCGGAAAAGGCAACATGAAACTCCACAGTATCGGATGGCTCTATCGACGAGGAGAAACTGATCACGTCGTCCAACACCTTGGGTCGATAATGACTGCCACCAAGTTTCATGTACGTTGTCACATCGTAAAGCGGCACGAGCGATTCCCTATACTCCGACTTCACATCGTCGATCGTTGCATTTCCAGATACGATGGGTCTTACGAACAACACTCTGCGCCAAGGTTCGGGAATAAGAAAATCACCAGCATACGGCCCGGTTCTTTTCAACCAATCGTGCAAGATGATCCTGTCACGAAAATGCATTGTGATCTCCGATCCATGGACAACCGGTTGTGACCAGAACCTTTCCCCGTGTATTTCCGCGTGACATGAGGCACGGTGAAAATGAATGACGAATTCGATGTCTTTGTGCGCGGTGTTTCGAACCTGAATTCCCAAGCTTCTGTGTTTTGTGGTCATTCGAATCGAAGGTCCATCGATCGACTCAGTAATGACGTTCGATGGCGACCACTCCACTTGGTCGAAGCGCAGCGCTTTTCCCGTTTCTCCCTTGGGACGATATTCAAAACTCAAAACAGCGTGTTGCGATACCAGGACCCGTGAGTTTTTACTGACCGGTTGCCGTCCATGATAACCGATTTCCTTCACGCCATCCAGCGATAAAAACGCATTGACACGATCATAGGAAATCCAGCAACCCTGATCTACAAGAGAACCGAAATTGAATTGCCGCGTCAGCACTCCATCAAGCCTGCACTGCTGAACTTTACGTGTCTCTTGCCGCACGTCAGCAGGATGTGATCATTGCGATGTACGATGGTGGGCCGTGATATCGGCGCCGATCCGAGAAACCAGCACATGCATTCTTCATCAGCAAAAACGGTCATCCGTAGAAATGAATCTCTGGTGCCGCTATGCGGGTACGCAGGGACGAACTCTGTCAGACCACATTCTACGTTGAAAGCTGTTCGGGAGAAAAAGTGAAGCTCATAGTTCTCGCTCTTTCCATTGATCCTCCAGACTCCATCTGAATTTCGTATGAACGATCCCCATGAATGGAAATTCAGTGCTATATCGGACTGTATGTTCAACGAAATTGAATCGACTCCAATGATGATTTCGGGAGCGATAAACAGTGCGCGAACATACGATTTGACTCCAACTGAGGGGAGATACGCTCGTGTAAGCTCGGCGAAAATAGAAACACATTCTTCGCTTTCATGAATTATCGGCTCAGCGGGAATGGCACTCTCAGGAAAAACATCCGGTAGCCATACGCAGGAATCACCGAATTGCCCTCTACCATTGATGATGATAATGTTGTGTAAAGACGTCGATCTCCAATAACTCGGTCCAGGACCGCTCAGGATAAAGTCCTCACCATCATGGACGAGCAATCCGCCATTGCCTGGATCGCTATGGCCATACGCTCCAAGCTCTCCGCCATCGCGTCGGCTCTTTCCAAGCGGTGCACCGCTCCGGAATACGACAAGTCTTTTCCCATGTCGGGCATTGACTTGTCCACCATCATGGAAAACCTGAATTCCATTATTCCTTTCATAAGGCTCGATGACCGGATCGTGAAAGAGAAATTCCCACACTCGCCTTCTCGCAGAAGCATGCCGATAATCCACTCCATCGACCGGCAGATCCCTCAATGCGTTCGCGAGTGACTGAGCTTGCCGGGATTTCGTTCGAGCCGCGACCAGGTCATGGCACCAGGAATCGCCTCCGACACGATACTGTGGATCGCCTAACGTAATAGCGGTCGTCCAATCGGACGAAGTTACAGAAGCGCGAAATCGTGAGGCATTTTTCCAGTATCGAAATCCCTCCCAAAGATTTTCGCCGGTACAACAGCGAAATAATTCCAACCATCGAAAGAGAAAACCATGTTCATAGCTCCAGAGATTGATTCCATGTGGAAAGAATCCATCGTCGGGAAGAAGGTTGATCACGCGCTCCAACGCTCCTCTCATTCTCGCCGCAAGGTTTGGCGCCATGGCATCATCTTCCCAAAGAAGAAACGCGTACGCGAGCAAACCCAATCCACAACCGAGAAAATGTGCTTGCGCATAATCCGTTCTCGTTTCCGGCAAATGATTCAAACATACCTGTGCGACTTCATTCAAACGCGACTCAACGATCGATCTCTGATGGTCATTCAAATCACGATGGAGCCAGTCGTACCCGATACAGAGTGTAAAAAGAACCTCACCACTTTGCGTATCTATCCGAAGCGGCTCATAGTCATCTCGTTGAGTGAGAGTTACGTAATCAAGCAAAGCATCGATCGCTCTTTCAAGATGCTGTTCGGAAGGAAACAGCAGAGTTTGTAGTGCAGAGAGAACAACACGGTCTTCAGCGAACAACCGCTCCGGACCTGCAGGAAGTTTGGATTCCGGAGTTTTATCAGGAGGCAGTTCCCAGTTATCGAGAAGTTCCACAATTCTATTATGGAGCTCGCGATGAGATGTCAACGCTCTGTTCCAAAAGGTATCTATAGTCGTTGGTGTGATAAACAGACGTGGGTGCATACCCTGCATTTCTTCAATCAACGATACTGCTATCGGGATTGTACGATTATCAGGGACTCGTCGAATCGTACATTTCGTTGGACGAATTCGATGATCACTGATATGCAAGACGGGTTTTAGGTCGCACATCTCGCTTACTCTAAATGTGAGGTTCAGCACTCGTGTCACCAGTTCATCACCGTAAAATTGGTATTGACCGGGAATCTGCTTCTCCGCAAAAGAGATAGATACTCGCGGCATCTGTTCGATATCTCTCCATCCCGGCCATGGTCCAACGAGAATTCCTGGTGGTGAAGAGCAGAAACCAAAATGCGAAAACGTGTAGGGTGCATTCCCCCCTTCATGCCTGGCATACCGAAAGTGTTTCTCTAACGGATAGAACCCGGCGTCGCATTCGATCGAGACGATACACGGTGCATCGATGTCCCGAGACAATTGTAGTATCGACGCACCGTTCCCAATATCATCGAATGGAATCGTCCATACGGATCCACTCATATTATCCTAACGCCGTCCCCCGTGAATAATAGCCGAATGAGACCATGCTCATCAAGTATAGTGTATTCTCTCCCTTCGTATTGAATGACTCCGCTGAACGATCCTCCTACCCTCGAAGGCATCACACTGATGACTGTACCTTCTCCATTGTTGGTCATAGTCACCCATGTGTTTTGAGGCACAGCGACTGGTCGGAGTGTCGAAAACGACGAAAGTCTGTCAAGCACTGCTTGTATCTCCATTTCCGGTTTATCGAATATAAGCACCGGTTCGTTTTGAACGGTTTTCTGCGGCATGGAAAACGCGAAGATCATCCTTCTGTAGTCGGCACCAATCAGCAATTTGCAATTCTCCGGTAAGACGTTCGGCCACGGATAGACAACTGCGTCGTAAGCTCGTTCATTGTAGAAGAAATGACCCCCCTGCCAGTAAGCTCTCTCTAAGCTCGACGGTGCTGCCAGTTCCACGTGGTAGTTACAATCGAGCAGCGCAAGCAACAAATTGAATATATCACTCGCGGCAACGTTGGCGCGTGCATCCGCTAATGCGTACATCGTTTCGACTGGAAATACAACCAGAAGATTCGAGAAGGGTAATTGGTGTGCTATTGCCGAATGATGTCTTTTCAGAATTTCTAACCACTCCGGAAAAGCAAGCCAGGTATTATGAGTGGGATAACCGGGAGTATCGGGTAATCCCAGAAATGATCGTTCCTGCCCAAGGATGCCGGCGGGACCGTAGATATGCGCAATCCATCTGTGCCCAAAGAGTGCCATTGCCCTGACGCAATGCGCCAGCACCTCGACTTGCCAACCGCGTCCTTCATCGTCACCGGAAGTCCAAAGATTGTTGAACACAACTGGAAGGTTGCTGTTGCGCGCTAAAGATGTTCCTGCAATCAACACCGTTGCGAGATTTTTGTAAAAGGGCGATTGTGCTTCGCGCAATAAGTTGACGCTACCAAGATCGATGTATCCACCGTTGCGGTTTTTACCTGCACGCCAAAGGTCAAGGCTTCCATGATTCATATCACTCATATCGGCAGATTCCCATCTCCACGAATCGTGTATGCCTTCCATCAATCCTTCGCCCCATAGCGTTTGTGCGAATGTGATGCATCGCATTCTGGCGTTATCGACTGTTTCCTGCACTAACGAATAGTAAATCTTGCGAACCGTGATGTGTGATTCGTCATCTACTTCGAATACAAGCTTCCATAGGAGATCCTTTAACGGTTGTGTTGTTCGATCCCTGAATGTTTCCCGGATTACGGGCGTAAATGGAAGACTTCCCATGATACATGTATAACCGGGTTCATCCCACTGAATGCCATACGGTCTTAACCCAGCATCGCTCACCTTTTTCAATCTGTTTTCATAATGCGATAGATGAATAGGATTGGAAAAGTCGAAATGGTTGGTTGCAAAATGGAAAAAAGCGACAACGGACCATCGTTCATCCTTTGGATGATCGTAAAATCCGTGAGCTTCAACATATCGGTCACGAGCGTTGATAAAATAATGTGCTGTGGATGTTATATCCTGTATATCAGTTGCAGTGAGAGGTTGTTTATTCCTCCTTACGGCGTACACTTTCGTAATACCGAGTGGTAAATAATCCACGGCACAGTCGCGAAGCGTATGCACCGGACGCGGATGATATTCACATCGCACGGAAAAACGGCCATTGACAACCTGTACAAGATTCGAGGCATCACCTGCCATAGGGCAATTCCCAAATAGAAGCACATTAGCACCAGACCACCGCTCATCGAACGGCCTCATCATTCGAGGATCTGCACCGATCCACAAATGCATACCCTTCTCTCTGCACATATCCTGAATATGTGTCTGTGCACCGATCGCTTCCGCCTCATCCCAGGAGTACCGGCTACAACGCACGAAAATCGCTACACCGTCAAAACCAGCCGTTTGTATATCCTTGAACTGCGTCGCACGAGTCAACGGATTTTCTATCACTTCGTCCGTGATCGACCACATCATCATGCCGGTTGGAAGACGGTGAAGATCCACTGATGCTACTCCACCATATTTAACGACACATTATCGAACCACACAGTCCCAACACCTTTCATGCTCAAGATGATATGTAAGCGATCGGGTACCGGGTGAATACTTGGTGTTTCGACGGTAACCATAGTCCAGTCCTCAAGACTCGATTCTATCGGTATAGACGAGAATACATCGTATGTCTCAACATCGAATACATCACCGATATCCTTTCTATGTATTCGTATAAGCAGGCGAACTGTCCCACGAATGTCATGTGTCTTTATCCATGCACTCAATCGATAATGTGTGTTATCTGGGAGTGGCGCAAAGCCGAAAGCAGATCCAAATGTAGTAGCCATCCATCGAGCTTCTCCCCCACTTGAGGTGATGCGAAGCGAAGCTGAATCATCGTATCCAACTGATATATCACGACAGCATTCAGCCGCCCCTTTCACCTCGTACGTCCAAGGCCATACATGTCTCCACGGTATTCGTGTAGTAATCAGTGTATCAGAAAATGTATTGACCCCCGCTTGTACGATCGGTGTATTTCCTATCTCTTGTGGATACGTTTCCTGGGACATCCGGGATTTCAACGAAGCCTCCACTCTGTCGATTGAATAGAGACGAAACCGTGCAGTAAACGAATCATCTTCTTTAAGTACACCGTTCAGGGGGGCACGATATCCAAAGTGACCGTCCCACATGTATGCGCAAAGTCCCGCATATACTTGGTTCCTTGAGAATATTTCAACCACAGGATTTTCATCTTCGATAATCCAGCAAAACTGATCACCGCTGTTGAGAATGATGTTATGCTTGTCCGACGATTCGATGTGATGATGGGGGATTCTTTGCCAAGTATCATTCCTTCGAATCAAGCATGCGTCATACCGCTTTTGCCCGCGTGAATCTATAGGGAATGTTTGGTACGGCCAGACCTGGCAAAACTCCAATTCACCGTGATGTGGATTAGGCTCTATGAACCATTCACAACCCGGGCGAATCCGCAGACTCGCATCAATATCATATATGATATTCTCGCTATCACGGAGAGATACATTTGCATAATACACACTCTCTAAAGCATCGGACGCGTTTGAACCAACGCATTTAAACTTCAGGATGTGACCGGCTTCTACATGCTCAATTCTAGCATGCGATCCCGCGTTCCTCTCTGGATTCTGATGTTTGATATACTGTTGCCAAAAGAGATTGACGGGGACGTTCATTCCAATGGATATTTCCCCTTCCAGCCGAAATCGTATGTTTCCCATCCTCAGATTTTCTATTTCGGCAATGCACGCATCACGGTAGAATATTTTACCGCTCGCAGTGTCTGTCTGGTCAAAGCGAAACATAATCAACGACTTCGTGCAATTTCGCTTTCGATAGCAGTCCTGAACGACGGTTTGATTCCGGGATTCAACAGAACCGCTTCCAGTTCTCTCTTCGCTCGTGCATTGATGGTAGGTACCGATGCGACCAGCTCAGAAATCATAAGGTTTCCAGCCCACAGTTGATCGAGCTTTGGTTGAAGTTGCTCAAGTATTGACTGTGATGTCCAACTTGAGAAACGTACAAAGTATCGTACATCCCCACCGTCGTATCGTTCGCTTGCAAGCCAGACTTCCCGCATTCCCCTGTTCTTTAGATGAGGGTACTTTTTCTCCCATTCATCTGCAAATGATCTCTCAGATAGTATCGGATTGGGTTGATAGAATCTCGCTTTCGAAATTATCCACTCAAGTGTACGTATTGACGCGCTTATATTTTTCGTTTTCAAGCTTACTGAAAGTCCACCACTGCCTGCGCGAAAATACCGTGGGACTTTTTGACCGAATCGCGGTAGTACAGCAACACCCCAATCGATGTTCAGCATCTCTTGAAGTCCTATGTTCGGTACTGCCTCGACAAGCATAGCAACTCGGCCACTTTCCAGCATCTGCGAAGCCTGCATCCCCATTGCCTGCACTCGACGAAGATCGGGCATGATACCCTCCTTCATGAGCGACATATATTTCTGATAGACTTCCTGTGACTCCTCGGAAATAGACAAGTACAATGCGTTTCGTTGAATTGGTGCATGATTCATTTGCTCGAACGCCTCTATAAAATGGCTTCCGATAAAAATACCGTACCGATCCGTTTTTCCATCGCCATTCGTATCCACAGTAAGCTGCCTTGCAATCTCGACCATTTCGTCCCATGTCCATGATGAATCCGGATATGAGATCTTCAGACTATCGAATATCGCACGGTTGTAGTACACACCGGATGTGAATGTCCAGTTGCTAAGAGCATAGATTCCTCCATCGACTGAAGTACTGCGGTCGACATCTACCTTACGCAGCTTCTCTAAGAGTGAAGTCATCTCAGGAATCGATTTTAGATCCAAAAGGTGTCCTTCTGAGGCAAAGCGATCGCGCATCGTGTTGTTGGTATAGAATATATCTGGAGCTTGTCCTGCTGCGATCATCGCAATCAGCTTCTCATCACCACTGAAGGGGCTGAGCTTGATACGAATTCCCGATGATTTTTCGAATGCTGGAAGTTCTTCCTGCAGTGAAGCGATTTCCACAGTATTCGCAGAGCAGTTATAAACAACTTCGGGAATATCATCATGATTCCGCCCGCACGAAACGAGAAAGCTGAAGGTAATGGTAACGATACCATATTTGACCATTAGGATCCTACCCTCTCAATGAACCGATGTTGATACCAGTGACAAAATGTTTTTGAGCAAAAAAGAAGATTATGACGTTCGGCAGAAGGATAAGCATCGACGCCGCCATCATAACATTCCATTCGATGGTTCCTGATCCGAGTATCTGTGTCTTCATCATATTGAGTCCCAACGTGAGTGTCGCTAGTTCAGGTGAGTTGATATACACTAGAGGGCCGTAGAAGTCATTCCACGAGCCAATGAATGCGAAAATGACAACCGTCAACAATGCTGGCTTCGCCTGGGGTAAAATGATGCTCCAATATATCCTTAGACGACTCGTTCCCTCCATCAATGCTGCTTCATCATATTCTTTCGGGATTGTAAGAAGGAATTGACGCAGAAGAAAAATATAAAATGGAGAGCCGAACAATGCTGGGATGATCAGCGGAAGGTATGTATCAACCCAGCCTAACGAGGCATAACCCATATAGAGCGGTATCATCGTCACCTGACCGGGTAACATCATCGTAGCAAGACAAAGCGCAAAGAGTTTGTCACGACCCTTGAATTTTAATCGTGAAAATCCGTACGCAACTATGGAACTCGAAAGGACAGTGAATACGATCGTTGGAATTGTAATAATCAGTGTGTTTATGAGATATCTCAAAAATGTCATCAGAGTGACTGCCCGCTCATAATTTTCAAATCGGAGTACGGACGGTATCCAGCGATACGGGTGTACGAAGATATCTTTTAATTCATGTAATGAGGAAGACAACATCCAAAGTACTGGAAGGGAGAATACAGACCCAAAGACAATTAGAAGGCTGTAGGTCGGAATAGCTTTTATGCTCGGGCGCATTAGCTAACTCGCTGCTTCATAGTGAATCCACCCCTTCGTAGTTCGGGTTAACAGAAAGGTAAGAACTGCCACAATTCCAAAAAGTACCCAAGCGAGAGCGGAAGCATACCCCATTTTGAATTCCTGAAATGCTTTTTTGTAGAGATACAACACGAAAAACAACGTTGAGTTGTTCGGACCACCTTCACTGCCGGGCTGAGCTCCTCCTGTCATCACAAACGCCTGCGTGAATACTTGAAAACTTCCGATGATTCCTATAATGAGATTGAAAAAGAGAGCAGGAGAAATCATTGGTATTGTAATCTTGCGGAAGCGAGCCCACGAACCGGCACCATCAAGTTCTGCTGCCTTGTACAGTTCACTTGGAACACCTTGCAGTGCGGCGAGAAAGATGATCATCATTCCTCCTACCCCCCATAGAGACATGAGAATCAATGCAGGCTTCGAACATTCTTCACTTTGCAGCCACAGGGGTCCTTCGATAGCGAACCACGATAATACTGAATTGAGTAGTCCGAATTCAGGATTGAAAATCCACAACCACAATACAGAAATCGCAACCATATTCGTAACAGACGGGAGAAAGAACATTGTCCTGAAATATGCAATTCCTCGAACTTTTTGATGTAGTAATACGGCTAACGCGAGCGCAAGTACTATTCCTAGCGGCACGGAGAACCCGACATAATGCACGGTATTCAAAAGGCTTTCATAGAAGAGTGAATCGTCGAGAAGCATCTGCTCGTAGTTCTCAAGACCTGTCCATCGCTGCGGGCTCAATAGGGATGCTGAGGTGAAGCTAAGGTATAAGGAATACAGCATAGGTCCCGCTGTCAATAGGAGAAATCCGAAAAGCCATGGAGATACGAACGCATACCCGATTGCTGATGATCTCGGAGTCCTCACAGTGCCTCACTCCCAAACAACGTTTGCGGTCTAAACGAATTCAATCCCTCACATTCGACAAACATTCCATCGTACTTGCATTCGTTTTCATCGACGGTAGATAAAAGAATTCGTTCTGCGAATGGATCATAGGAAAGTGCGAGGGTATTATTTTGATCATGATACTTCAACGTCCGCACGCGGTCTTGCCACAAATCATCGATACGAGTAGTTTCTATGTAAGCCTTGAATTTATCAAAAGACGTGTATTCGCGTGACTCTGCTACCTTGATAATAAATCCATTACGCCACGCAGTCAGTTCATCTCTGGTGCAATCCTTTTCTTTCCCATCATAGTTAATCAGCGATATTATCAAATATCCATTGTTTAGCCACACTTTCATAGCAGGATTACTCAAGGGCGAAAGCATCAAAGGGACGATCGCACAGAATGTCTGGTAATCCTGAAAGAAGATAGGTACCAATGAATGAAACTCTTGAGGATAATGTGTCATCTCGATATCACCAATATGCAACTGTTCGAAACTCTTATCGAAAGTGCAAATGATATCCACGCGAAAACTCCGGATGCCGGTATGTCCCGCACGTTTCGGATGATAGCAAACGATTGCTTTCCCGTTATGCTGGGCTGTGAACACTCTGCCTTCTTCGTAAAGATAGCTTTCATCGATCTGTCCCTTCGTAACATGGCAACGGTTTTTCTGACCGGCGACTGAGTCATTAAACACTGCACGTGAGAACATTGAACGATGGCCGAACTTGTTTTTTATTCTTAGAATAACACTGTCAGACTGCGCGGCATTTACGTACGGCAACGAGGCTGTTCCGAGTGCATACTCCGGCGTCATGTATGTCACTAGTTCACTCCATCCGCCGGGATAAACTTCAGAATCGAAATACTTTTCAGAATGATTCTCGTGATATGACTCACCGTATGTCCGTTTTCTGAATGAATATGGAAAGGGCTTTTTCCACGCCATCTCGACCGCCGGCTCAGGTATGTGCAATGGCGTAATAGCAGTAATCGCATTTTGAAGCAGATTTGAAGGATGATTATAAGTCTTGGGAATTTCAGGATCGAGACGGACATTATCGAAGATTCGATACCAAAGAGCGTGCATCGCTGAATAGCCACCATGCGAATCATCGATGTAGGAACGTGAGTGAGGTCCTGCGAACTGTCCGCTCGGTGCATGGAATTGCATTGCCATGTTAAGCCAAAGTCGTTGCTCTAGGAAAAGAGCGAGATGCTTCGTTTCTTGATTAACAACATATTCAGCAATGATCGCAAGGAAGATTATATCGAGTGCCGAGTATGTCAGACTATTGTACTCAGACATCTCCGCTTGCCTAAGATTACTATGCCGTCGGTCACCAATGATCGAGCGGAACCGCTTCAATCGTTGATACCCAAGTTCTACCGCCCAACGTTCATCGGATAGTTCGCCCCCGCATGTCAATGTGCACCAAGCACCCAATGGATGATTGACATTTCCGTCGTGCCATTCAACGAGTGCAGCACGAACGAGCGACCGCTGTATCTCTGATCGAAGATGTACATTTGCTTTTTCAGAAAGAATGTCTCGAAGCGCATGCAACACGACGATCATCGTCGCCGGTGTATGGGAGTTGTCTTCGTTTTTTGATTCTTCGATCAATGACATCCCAAGATCTTGGTCTGTTTTACTGCCATTCAACACCAAACCGGTCGCAAACCACAATGTATCCCGCGGGATCAGACACACTCGAGTTTCTGCATTGAAGTATCGCTTTCCACATTCCGTACAAAGCGAAATGAGGTATTGCCGCCTGTCATCCGGTGACACTATCCTCCTCCCTCCACCACGCTCGAGATAGAAGAAAGCCCGCGTCTATCGAGCTTTTCAATCATCGCTCCCATTTCCGGTTTACACGAGAAGACAGCATCATCTACCCGGAATTCTTCTCCAGTCGATTGTTCGAATGCATGTATTCTTTTTGCAGTGTAGAAAGCATTAAGCACTTGCGAAATAAATGTATTGCTCTTCTCTTCTTGAATGAGATGTATTGTGCATCCACCGAAGCCTGCGCCGGTCAGCCTCGAACCATACGAACCGTTGCTTTTCCCGATGATGACAAGCTCATCCAACTCCACACTACTGATACAATATAGATTTCGACAGCTCGCGTGCGACGCATCCATCAATGATCCAAGTGTTTTCATATCCCCTGATTCCAATGCCTTTATCGCATCATCTACTCTTTGCGCCTCGTCGATGACATGTTTGAATCGCTTGAATAACATGTATCCGTCTTCGGGTTGAGTGAAGATCGATCCGTCAGTAACTGTACAATAGCGCTCTTCTGTTTCTCTTTCATCCAATCCGAGAGACCGAGCTATTTTATAAAGACTCCAACTACTCGATCCAAGATGCAACCGCCCGAAAGTCATATACTGATCGTATGTCATTCCGAGTTGTTCATGATTCAAATCAGAAAGTCTTTCCGCTTCGATTTTCACACCAGTCTCAGCTGTCATACTTTTGTTCAATAGTGCCGTTGCCAATCGACATTCGACGGCTCGTCGGTTATACGCGGCACGAGAAGATTCAGTCTTCGATGCCTGTACGAGGCTGTCGCACACTATAAATACCCACCCTGGAGGGATAGAAACGAGCTTCGTTCGAAGTGGAAAAAAGTCAATTCGAAGAGCATGATCTTTCTCCGCCAACAGGGAGATCGCCTGATCCATACCGCCTCCTTCTATTCCCGCATACTTCTCAGCTTTCGCAAGAATCTCAGCAAGTTCCCGTTTGTCGAAACGTGCATCGTTTGCATGGAGCGTACACAGCGCAAAAGCTACGATAAGAGCTGATGAAGACGAAAGTCCGGAAGAAGGTGGAATTGTACCGTGAACCATTCCTCGAAATCCTCGCATTGCGATAGTCGAGATCATACCAGCATCAATTAAACCACGCAATGCTGCTTTGAGATAATTACCCCAATCACCCTGAGGATACTGATGTGCTATTTCTTCGATTGAAAATGTTCGAGTCGAAAAGCAGTTGTTCATGTTACGCGCTTCGAATACAGGCTCAGAAGTTGGCTCGAATGCGATGGTAATTCCGCGGTCAATAGCAATGGGGAGAACCGGAAAGCCGTTATAATCCGTGTGTTCACCGATGATATTCACTCGACCAGGTGCACGCACGATAGCAGAATACTGCGAGCCATATGAACGCCTATATGCTTCCCAGACATTCTTTGACGGTGTCATGACCAAAGCTTTTCTGGGAAATTGTTTGCTATATACTGCTGCACGGCATCCATATCTTGCATAGACGTCAAATCGGGTACGTGTGTTTTCATCTTTACCGCTCGCATTGAGTGCTGAAACTCCTCCACCATGTTCATGATCGCTCTTGGGAGTTCCATTTCATTCCTGATCGGATGTATTGGACACAATTCGAGGTATGGAATGATCGTTGGAACTGGAAGCTTCCAAATGTTCATCGTGACCGATAGGGAAACCGAAGTTCTCCGCCGACGAATCTCCTCGGTTCCCGGTTTCTCAAAGATCCGCTTTAGATATCCGTGATCGTCCGTTTCCGTCAATCCAAACTTCCCCAAGTGCTCATCATCGAATTCCAGTCCATCGGCATCATAAGCTATCCAACCACCTGAGTTATCTAGTTCACAAAGCGCAGTAAGAGCAGCTACGGAATAAAGATTGTCACCATTGCATACGATAATACTTTCCGGGAAATATTTTTGCGATTTTAATGCCTGCAATAAAGCGTCGGCTGTACCGAGTGGCTTTGAATGTCCATCGGGTATTTTCTGAATTGCATATGATATAGAAAGACCATGGTAGGGGTTGCCACTAGTCAGGAATCCGTAACGTTTGCGAAACGCGAAGTTATCTTCGCCTACAACGATAATAATATCGCGAATACCAGCTTGATAGGCTAAATAGAGTTGATAGTCAAGTAACGGAATCTCTCGGAAGGTCAACATTGCTTTGTGTCCGCTCTGGAATGTATTTGAACTTTTCATTCTCGAACCTATACCGGCGACAAGGATAATAAGTGGGTATTTCATTTCCTTTTTAATTTAATCGAGTCGTATAATCGCTTTTGCTTTTCTGCTATTTTCTCATACTCTTCAGCATACAAGTCTATTCGCGCGATTGTATGAATATCCTCCCGCATGTTATCGGGCGTATGGATAAGCACACAATTCTGAACCAGCCTCTGCTCATCAAGATCAATCTCTGCGATCGCGATTCCATCCCGTCGCCCGGTTGATGCAATCACATCTCCATTGTGGTCAATGATTCGGGCAGTACCTGGATGAAATCTCCCGGTATATGGTGCATATGGTGGACGACATGCCAGATTACTTTCGACGATAATAATGGAATTATCCAATGCTCGCGCCTTTGCTTGAGTGAGCAGAGCTTCCTGAGTCGGCCCGTGTGTGATTGTCGGCCAAAAGAGAATCTCCGCTCCTTTCATGGCGTAAATTCGTGCCATCTCGGGAA
This sequence comes from uncultured Chromatiales bacterium, assembly GCA_964448285.1. Taxonomy (GTDB): domain Bacteria; phylum Bacteroidota; class Ignavibacteria; order SZUA-365; family SZUA-365; genus CAYUWG01. The sequence goes on along the minus strand of CAYUWG010000013.1, from coordinate 8,548 downwards.
AGTAGATATCCATGCAGAGGATTATTGCGATCTTTCCGAAATCGAGTTCAATCACCGGCAACTTTTCTCCAGGCGTAATCCGTGGAAACTCAGCTCCGTTCGGATGAACCTTACGATATATTCCTGTGATTGCACCTTTACGATCAATCACCGTTGCTTGACTGTAGTATCGCTTCCCTACATAAACGAGGTATGGTGCGATCACGTTGATAGACTTAGCTTTTGCTACGCGTTTGAATTCACTCGTGTGCTTACCCGGGTACTTTTCACCGAACCACTTCAGTTCATCCACGACATTCGTTGTCAGCACATACTCGGGTAAACAAACGATATCACATCCCTTCTCGGCAGCTTGCACGACATAGCTGAGCGAGTATTCGAGATTCCGTTCGATTGAATGCGGAGTCTCTTCAACGAGATATGAGACGGCAGCTACTCTGACAAAACGCATTGAGAGCTCAGGTTATAATACTCTTTGTTTATCAGGGAGAAATGTAGTTTTCACTGAGTAACATAGCGGAGATGTCCTGATTCCTTTAAACAGCTCAATTTCGGTCTATTCTTTCATTCTACTAATCATCTTTGGATGCTCGGATAATCCCAATAACTCAGGGGAAAGTGATGAGCCGAAATTGGAATTTTGGCTTCTTGAAGATTTGTTTGATCAGTATTTACGTATCACGATACGGCAATTCACAGGAGCAGGATCCTACGCGTTGAATCATGATTTCAAATGATATCTTTGCAATCTTTGAAATTTCGTCAAGTGACATGTAGATTGCATGGCTTTGCTTAGTACGGCACGGGTTCATTTGAATTCGATGCTGAAAAGCTCCTGTTAGGTGGAACGTTGAAATCAATTCGAAACGGTTCATTCTCAGTCTCTCTCTATGATTGATTTCATTGCAACCGGTTTGCCGGACTGCAAAGACTCAAAGGTAGCTTCAATCATTGCGGTGGCTCGCAACCCATCGATATGATTGCATGATGGCTTATTTCCGTTTTGTACGGCGTCGATGAAATACCTATTCTCTTCAACGACTCCCATTTCCTCTTGATCATGCTGACCTTTGACATCTATCCCGTCGTAAAGCATCAGCGATTTCAAGCGGTTGTATAGGTGTGCTGATTTTTTCCCATCCATCAATTGAAACGAGAATTTGGATATGAATGGCGGTAAGCCGATATCAGCGATAGCGACACTTGCAACGCTACCATTCTCGAAAGTGATTGTCGAAACGATCGTGTCAATGATATCCAATTCAGGATGTTGTAAATTTCCCCCTTCCGCATGAATTCGTACTGGCTCCGACTGATTGAGATAGTACACGAGATCCATCACGTGACATCCTTCGGAGAGCACGTTGCCTCCTCCTTTCGTGGGATCGTTCGCCCAGAAGTCATCGGGCCATCGGTCATCGATACCGTGTGCAATCGTCAGTCGTGGAGTTGGAATATACGCTCGTAATCTGTTTACCAATGGATAGAATCTCAGCTTGAAGCCAACCATACATATCACACCGGCGCGTTCTACCGCGTCCACGATTTCCCGGGAGTCATGAACTGTAAGTGCCATCGGCTTTTCAATGAAAATATGCTTTCCATACGACGTTGCTTGTATTGCAATTGATGCATGCGAGTCATGATGTGTACATATATAAATAACATCAATTGCTTCGTCGCGTATAAGTTCTTCAGCGTCACGCGAGAAATATGATGCTTCACTAGCCTCTCCGAGAGTTCGTGCCCGTACAGCATCGATATCACATACAGCACGAATCGATACATCATCGAGATGGGATAATACTCTCGCATGTTCTGAGCCATATGTACCACAACCAATGATTCCGATGAATACCGATCGCCTATTCATAGCGCATCATGAAGGTACTTGAACTCATCTCTCAGTTTTCTATAAAGTTCTTGATATCGCGGGTAAAGCTTTTCGTACTTAGTCACTGATTCACTTGGTATCGTAGTCGATGTATCGTGTATTATTGATTCTGTCGCTTCGCGTACAGTATGATAAGCTCCTATACCGACGCCAGCAAGCAAAGCGGCACCATACGCTGCTCCCTCGGTAACCGTCACTGTATGAACTGCGCTACCAAGTACGTCCGCAATGATTTGTCTCCATATTTTGCTTCGTGTCCCTCCACCTGAAAGTCTCATCCGACTCAACGGCAGGTTTAAATCATTCATCAGTACAATTGAATCCTTTAAACCAAAAGCGACCCCTTCCATTACAGAGCGAATGAAATGCGATCTTTTATGCGTCAATGTTATACCGAAAAATACACCTCTTGCATATGGATCCGCATGTGGTGTGCGCTCGCCTGAGAGGTATGGTAGGAATAGAAGTCCGTCTGATCCCGCTTGAACTAAGGATGCCTCATCCGAAAGTACTTTATAGGAATCAATGTTGCAATCAGACGCGTCGCTCGTCTCTTTAGCACAGAACACATCACGAAACCATCTTAAACTGCCGCCAGCAGATAGCATCACACCCATGTAATGCCACATATCCGGTAATGCGTGGCAATATGTGTGAATGCGTCCGTCCGGATCAGTAAAGCAATTCTTCATAGCAGTAAAGACAACCCCGGATGTTCCGATTGTTACAGACACTGATCCTTCATCTACGATTCCACAGCCTACTGCCTCAGCCGCCTGATCACCAGCACCAGCAATCACAGGCGTTCCTGCAAGTAATCCGGTTATTTTTGCAGCTTCTGAGCTAATAAAGGATGTGATAATCGATGATTCACTCACCTCAGGTAGCCAAGTTTTTGGAATTCGCAATTCTCTGAGAATGTCCTCGGACCATGTTCTTTTTCCAACATCGAAAAGTGAAGTACCGGATGCATCGGATACATCGGATGATAGTTCTTCAGTCAATCTGTATCTGATATAATCTTTTGGAAGCAGAATATGAGCGACTTTATCGTACTTATCCCTTTCGTATTTTCGCATCCAAAGAATCTTTGGAACGGTAAAGCTTGGTAAAACAGGTTTTCCCGTTATTCTTATAATCTCATCCCTTCCTATTGTTTCGGTAATATAATCGCACTCCTTCGATGTGCGTTGATCGTTCCATAGAATACAATTACGAATGGGTAATCCGCTTTTATCGATCGGCACCAAACCGTGCATCTGTCCTGTCAAGCCAACCACAGAAATAGCTTTTGGATTCATCCCATCTGTTGACAGGATTGCTCTGATGCCTTCGACTGTCGCTTCCCACCAATGGTTCGGATCTTGCTCAGACCACAGAGGCTTCGGTGTGAACAAGGGGTACTCTATCATCGTTTTAGCGAGTACGCTCCCATCCGTATCCAGAAGCAGAACCTTTGTTCCGCTCGTGCCGATGTCTATTCCAAGAAGCATTTGCGTTCCTAATCCGATTGTAACTTCTTATAATTCATTTCGGCTTTTGCAATGCTGGCAATATTTTAGGATTTCTTGCTCTCTCACGAATAAGATATGCTTCCAACCACCCTCTTGAACTACCCGGATCGTTTACTGCTTCGATGATAGACTCGTGATCGAGATTGTTCACGCGATCTGCTGAAGCTCTGATAGCATCCATATTTATTTTTAATGCGACGTCAACAGGCATACGCTCAGGATTTATGTCTATACCGAAATAACCATCGTAACCATACATCTTCAGAGTGTACATCAAGGCTTCGAACTGTTCCGGATGGACAACGCCGATGTTAAGATCCTGATCATAATTACCAAGCGGTTGGCTGTTGACATGCATGTGCGCGAGTCGTCCTTCTGAAAGAGGCCAACTATATGCGTACGATAGATCTTCAAAGCCCATAAGCACATGCCCGATTTCCGGATTCATACAACAGAGCTTATGGCCTTCCTTTAACAAACACGCATTATCTTCATTTACAAGTTTCGATTCAACGCAATGGCAAAGAAGCATTCCTTCAGCAGTCGTTCCGAAAAGGATATGCCCGCGTGGCTCATACGGTTTCGGTTCGAACGCAATCCTCACACCCGGAACTGCTTCCTGAGCTTCAGCAAGCCCATCAATGAAGCGATCCCTCATTCCAGTGAAATCCATTCCGAAGGGATTTTCATAGCCATCAATCCCGGGCCATACAACAGCGAAGTCCGTATCGAACTCCTTGTTCATTCTTAACGCCCCTTTGGTGACCTCAATCGCCTTTGTTCTTACTGCTGGGTCGGGATTGGATAATGATCCCCATTCGAATATCGGATCACGAAACAGCAATGGTATCACCGTAATGATCCGGATATCAGTGTCCGATGAAAACCTTCTCCAGAGTTCGGCATTGTCTTCATTGATCTCATTTGGATAGTGTGCCTCAATTCCGGTCAGTCCATAATCCGCGAGTGAGGCAGCGATGTCCAAACGTTGCTCGATACTGATGTCTGGTTTGTACTTCGCATGAAAACGCGAATCCGGGGGAGACATATACCATATGCCAGCGGAGAATTTTGGTTGGATAATGAAGGAATTGAGATGTATAATCATCTCTGACGGTGTTAGACGTATAGCCTGAGATCGGAGGTCAACGAGCGGCATGATTAATTCTCGAAATTACTATTTTTCATATTTGACGCCATTGTAAAAATCCAGAACGAGTGTATTATCCTTATATGGAATATGCACACCCGTCCATAAGTATTTTACTCGACTGATATCGCTGTAGTCATGTTGGCCATTGATCAGCGCGTTCACGTAATTCCATTCAAACGGATCGAGTTCAATGAGATCCCCTTTTATATTCATGTATGTAACTGAAACACAACTCGTATCAAGAAATGGGGCGCGGTCTCTCAACGACTCTCGAAAGGAGTCAAACGAACTGACTTCTTGAGCAGATCGCACTTCAACGACATAACCACTGAGGTGACTATTGCTCCTGAGGTTATAATGTGTACTCTCTCGAACAATCGTCCACGGTCCCATGGAATACCATCCTAAGTACACATCATTGTACCGAAGACATATCCAACCATTCGATTCAACGATTATCGTATCTGCGTCAGCTGGAATGTATCCATTGATAACCGGATTTGGATCATTTTCAGAAATGTTATACAGTGCAACGAGAGTATTATTCTTCTGATATACTCGTTCGTAGAATGAGCCACCAATTTTCTTCTGAGGATTCGTATAGTATTTCTTAGATAGACTCACTTCTTCAAGAAGTGGCTTTGTTTCTTCTGGAAAATACATTCCCAATTCGATTTCGGACCACGTGGGATGAAGACTGAACGCTGAGTACGCCATTGAACCGACTGCAATGTTTAGACCCCAAGTATGCTGTTGAATCGGATGGATACATCCCTTAAGAGAGGACAGTGCGTACTTCGATGTCATATACGTGTATTTGATGATTGGATTACGCGGCAAGCAATTACAATCCGTCATGTCTTTAAGCCGAAGAATATCTCTTGTCATATTCGCTTTCCTTGACTCATATGAACGATTTCTGTCAGTAGCCAAATAATAGATGATCACCGGTAGCCTGTATTTCGAAAGCGAGCAAAGAACCTCCATCTGAGTCCTTGATACTTGAGGTGAATCAAAGTACAATGACGCAATACCTGCCGTATTCGCCTCCATAGGGTATAATGCCACTCGCTCGGTCGATCTGCTATGACCGCCAGCGTACTGACCATTCAAATTGTTTACCGCGAAATCCGCTAACAACAGATCGCACATCATCTCAGCTCGTATTTTTGTTTCTCTGTCTTGTGAGAAATCGCTCAGAAGTATCATTGCTCCAAGAAAGAAGGGCATGTATGTCGGTGAATCAAATTCCACAAAGCCTTCTCGGGCTTTCAAAATCAGATTCAGATTCAGGTATTCCTTTGCATCCTTATAATTCTGCTCTGAGGATAGACCGTTGAACCAATCGCTCCCAGGTAAATCAGGCCATTGTTCCGCAGCGAGAAAAAGCGACGCATAATACATCATCCAATGATTTTCCGTATCACCTCGATAAGGCCAATAAGTTTTCCATGCTCGCCTTACAGCCTCACTTACCTTTGATGACATAACGTCCTTACCATGTAAATACATCGTCATAGATGAAAGCATCCAGAATACATCTCCTGATGGGTATTCCAGAAGACGAAGAGCGTTCGCGTTTGCTCGCTCAATGTATTTACCACGAGCATACTGAACGGCACAGGCATAGTAGTCGGGACTACGAACAGTATCGTATTGAGCGAGAATAGTCCGTGCCCGTGTCTCAAACAGTGAATTGACAGTAGATTGTGATACCACCACTTGGCACCCGATGAGACTTGACAAGATAAAGACAGCAGTATTTGGATATCGAATCAATCGATAGTCAATGACCATATATTTGCTCCTGAAAGTCCAACAAATCTCCATGTAGTACCAGCGTCGTCACTTTGGTACACTCCGTCTCCTGTTGTTCCAACAACAATACTGTTCAAATCATGGGCGACGGTAATTGCATGGATAGTTTTTCCTTGCAAGCCAGACTTAATCCAGCTTAGACCTGAATCAATTGAACAGTAGATCCCTGTTTGAAAGCCACCCGTATAGAGTATTTTTGCGTTTTTTGGATCTGACTGGATCGCATATAACGGTTTTCTTGGTAAACCACTCGAACGTCGAACCCACGTCCTTCCATAATCCTTCGAAGCGAGTACTTCACCGGATTCAGTAATGATGTACAATGCACTGCCGGCACGAGTCTCATGAATTGATCGAACCCGCTCTATAGATGATATTTGTGTCCACCAATACCCATACTCACCCCTGAAAACTCCCTCTTCGGATGATGCAAATAGCACTCCTGATGCAGAAGCGATAAGACCTGTGACGAATTTTGGTACCTCTCCCTCTGGACTTCCCCACTCAAGCGAATTTAATCGGTCTAATGTAGATATTAATCCATATGCAGTACCACAATAGATTGTATCGCCTTTCGTAATTACATGGAGAACGTCACGTTCTTTCCATGACGATCTTTGCTGCCAAGTCTTTCCTTCGTTCATCACTCGATGAATTCCATTCCCAGCAGCTACATAGAGTATGTCACCTGAATCCGTTTTCATCGGTGCAACTGCGAACGCTTTCAAATTCGGTGGGCCGATGTGATTCCATGTCGTATCGTCAATGTACTTCCAGAAGACTCCGGTAGTTTTATTCTCCGCGCCAACTGTATATGATCCAATAGCTGGGACACAGGCATAGACTTTCGTTCGCCTCGAATTCTGTACAGTTACCCATGGCGAGCATCCGCTAAGGATTACTACCGAAGGAAGTAATAGTGCGATGAAATTATCTCTGCACACGTCCCGAACCATCTCCTTCCATTAACGCTTGGACTTCATCAATCGAGACCAGATTGAAATCACCATGGACACTGTGTTTCAATGCAGAGGCGGCAACTGCATATTCAATCGTCTCTTGAAGCGGAACGTCCATAATCAAACAATATATCACACCAGCGGCAAATGCATCTCCGGAACCGATGCGGTCAACAATGTTGATATGGTATGTCCTGCTAATATATGCCGTGCTTCCATCCCAGATCAGCGCCGACCAGTTGTTTTCACTCGCCGAAATGCTTTCACGCATCGAGATACAAACATACCGAAGACCGGGATACATCGCCATGAGTTGCGCGGCGATACCGATGTACTCATCCTGATTGAGACGACCACTACGAACATCTGCTGAGGATTGGATATCGAAAACGAGTTGCGCGTCTTCCTCATTGACAATCGCGATGTTTGATTCGCGCATGAGCACATCGAGCGTCCGTCTTGCTGTATCGATATTCCAAAGCTTTTTTCTATAGTTTATATCGAGACTGACAGGAACATCATTCTCGCGCGCTACGCGCATAGCCTCGAAGGTCATTCCCGCGAGTTCAGGACTGAGGGCAGGTGTGATACCCGTGACGTGAAACCAGTCTGCATCACGAAGAATATCAGGCCAGTTCAGCACTTCCTTCCGAATTGAGGTAAAGGCCGATCCGGCGCGGTCATAGATCACTTTCGAAGGTCGTTGTGATGCGCCGCCTTCAGCATAATAAAGTCCCATCCTCTCACCACCACGGAGTATTCGTGAAACGTCCACACCGTGTCGATGGAGTTCAGCAAGCGCTGCGTCTCCTATCGGATTGTCCGGTAAGCATGTGATATACAGCGAATGCATCCCAAACTTTGCGAGGGACACCGCCACATTCGCTTCAGCTCCTCCGAAGTATCTCTCTAAAGTTTGTGATTGCTCGATGCGCTGTACCCCTGGTGGAGAGAGACGCATCATGAGTTCACCGAAGGTGACGATTTTTTTCATGCGTTAATTTGCTTAAGAATTATAATGTGGGCACACGCAAAATATCCTCTTACGCTTCGACAAAGCCTTCGTCAGGCTGTGCGCAGAGACTGTCACTGTATGTTTGTAACTGATTCCACAAGCTGTCTCGCCCTCTGCGTGATTTCATCGAATCTCTCTTCATCAACTAACTTTCTGCTTACCAAATCCGTCCCAATTCCAACCGCACTAGCCCCA
>CAYUWG010000012.1:0-79134 GCA_964448285.1 uncultured Chromatiales bacterium | reverse complement strand
AGATTGCCGCAATCACCGCTTCGAATGCGTCCGACATGATGGAATCGCTTCCGCCTCGAATCGACTGGTGTGCGCTTGGGCTCATGAGAAGGAACTCATCCAAATTCAGCGCCCGCGCAGACGCTCCAAGCGCAGAACGGCTCACGATACGCGAGCGGAGTTTCGACAGCTCGCCTTCTTCGATATCGGGGAAATGTTCATAAAGGAATTCCGCGACGATGAAGTTGAGAATGGAGTCTCCCAAGAATTCCATGCGTTCATTGGATCGCGTGATGTTGGGTGGACACATCTGCAGGAAGGAGCGATGCACCATTGCCTGCAGGAAATACTTCTCGTGGCGAATATGGTATCCTGTCCGCTCGGTAAAAGCGCGCGCATCGAATGAGATGGTCGTTGTGACTGCAATCCGCTCCTCATCCAATGCGTGTTCTTTTTTCTGGAGAACCGGATTTTTCCTTCCGGTCTTTCGCGCGCTCAGCAGCGTTTTCAGGAGACGGAACATGGAAACGAATCAGTGAACGTTCTCACCCTTCCTGAAATTTCCGGAACAAAAGGGTCGTATTGTGGCCGCCGAATCCGAAGGTGTTCGTGATAGCAACATCGATCGAGGCATCGACGGCGACGTTCGGCACATAGTCCAAATCGCATTCCGGATCAGGGGTGATCTGGTTGATTGTCGGGTGCACTTTGCGGTTGATGATCATGAGGATCGTGGCAATGGCCTCCACACCACCTGCCGCGCCGAGCAAATGCCCGATCATGGATTTCGTCGAATTGACTTTGAGCTTGTAGGCATGGTCACCGAAGACCGTCTTTATCGCCGCGGTCTCGCTCTTGTCGTTGTACGGTGTTGACGTGCCGTGAGTATTGACCAGTTGCACGTCCCGTGGAGTCAATCCTGCATCTTCGATTGCCGCCGCCATCGAACGCACGGCTCCTTCACCGCCGGGAGCCGGTTCGGTGATATGATGCGCGTCGGCGGTGAAGCCGATCCCCGACAACTCCGCATAGATTCGCGCGCCGCGTTTCATGGCGTGGCTCAACTCTTCGAGCACGAGGATGCCGGAGCCTTCGCCCATGACGAATCCATCGCGGTCTTTATCGAAAGGACGGCTGGCGGTTTTCGGATCGTCGTTGCGTGTGGAAAGGGCGCGCATCGAGTTGAAGCCGCCGACCCCCATCGGGCAGATCGCAGCTTCTGCTCCGCCTGTTACCATCACGTCGGCCATACCCCGTTCGATGAGCATGAACGCATCGCCGATTGCGTGGGACGCCGTCGCGCAGGCTGAGACGGTCGCATAATTCGGACCCTTGAACTTGTACATCATGGAGATGTAGCCCGCGGCGATGTCGGAGATCAACATGGGAACGAAGAACGGGCTTATCTGTCGCGGACCGTTCTGTTCGTAATAGATGTTCTGCTGTTTGAAGTTCGTCCACATGCCGCCGATGCCTGAACCGACTACCACGCCGACGCGATTCCGGTCGAGGATTCCATCCAAGGAGCCTGCATCCAATCCAGCGTCGCGGATGGCTTCCATCGCAGCGACGACCGCATAATGCGTAAACGGATCCATCCTCTGGGTTGCTTTCCGGTCGAGATAATTCGAGGCGTCGAATCCCTTCACTTCGGCGGCGAATTTGGTCTTGAACTCTGTGACATCGAAGTGCGTGATCAAGTCCACCCCGTTCTCACCAGCGAGAAGGCCGTTCCAGTAATCCTCGACTTTCAGTCCAAGGGGATTGACCGTTCCCATACCCGTTACTACGACGCGACGTTTACTCATGAAAGACTCCTTGACGTGGAGAGCGAAACATACGGACAGGCAAACTGCTCACGTTATTGATTCACATTGCTTGTGATATAGCTGACGGCATCCCCAACGGTCGTGATTTTCTCTGCGTCTTCGTCGGCGATGGTCAAGCCGAACGCTTTTTCGAATTCCATGACCAGCTCAACCGTGTCGAGGGAGTCGGCTCCGAGATCGTTCGTAAACGATGCCGCTTCGGTTATCTGGCTTTCCTCGACCCCGAGTTTGTTGACGATGATTTGTTTGACTTTTTGCAGGATATCTTCCGACATACTGTGATCCTCCTGTTATAGAGATGTGATGAAATGTGACTGGTAATACTGACTTCTGAAGGCTACATGACCATCCCGCCATCGACGCAGATGACTTGCCCCGTAATATAATCAGATTTCCCCGACGCGAGGAAGGCAGCGACCGCCGCGATCTCCTCGGGTTCGGAGAAGCGTTTCAGTGGAATCATGCTCAACAGCGCCTGTTTCTGCTCTTCCTTCAGCGCATCGGTCATGTCCGTCCGCACGAACCCCGGAGCGATGCAGTTGACGGTGACGTTCCGCGAGGCTATCTCCTTCGCGACAGCTTTCGTAAATCCGATCAATCCTGCTTTCGATGCGACATAGTTTGCCTGTCCCGGATTCCCGATCAACCCGACGATGGAGCTGATGTTGATGATTTTCCCGCTTCGATTGCGCATCATGGTTTTCATGACTTCCTTCGTGAAAAGGAACGCTCCCTTGAGGTTCACGTCGAGCACCGCATCCCAATCGCTTTCGCTCATGCGCAGGAGCAACGTATCGCGCGTGATGCCGGCGTTATTCACGAGAATATCGATCGTCGTAAAGCGTTCGATGACCGCGTTGACACATGCGATCACTTCGCCGGGCACCGATGAATCGCACTTCACTGCAACGGCATTGCCGCCGGCGGATTCGATAGCCTTTACAACCACCGAAGCCTGATCCGATGAACTCGTGTACGTGATTGCGACGGAAGCTCCTTCCTCTGCAAAGTGCATCGCGATGGCTTTGCCGATTCCGCGAGAACCGCCCGTTACGAGTGCGACTTTGTTTTCCAAAAGCTTCATTGCAATGCTTCCTTCTGTGAGCGTATTTGCTCGGCTGTACCGATGGTGAAAACCTCAGCGTTAGCGTCGATGCGTTTCATCAGGCCTTGCAGCACGGAGCCGGGGCCGACTTCAGCGAAGCGCGTGATTCCATCAGCCAGCATATTGCGCATAGACATTTCCCAAAGGACAGGACTGGTCACCTGCTGTAAAAGCGCTGACCGGATCGCGTCGGCACGTTGAATCGGCTGGGCGGTCACGTTGGTGTAAATGGGAAAAGCGGCATCCGCAATCGGCGTCTGTTTTAAAACCGCGCCGAGTTCGTCCTGCGCATATTGCATGAGCGGAGAATGAAACGCACCGCTTACCGGAAGAAGCTTTACCATTCGCACGCCACGACTTTTCAGAATCGACATCGCTTCCTGCACGCCTTCGATGCTTCCGCTGATGACGATCTGCCCGGGCGAGTTGAAGTTTGCCGCCTGCACGACGTGATTCACCGAGACTTCGAGACAGACTTCGTTGACAAGCTCTTCTTCTGCGCCGATCACTGCGGCCATCGTTCCCGGGGCGCGCGTGCCTGCTTCCTGCATCAGTTCTCCGCGTTTCTTCACAAGGCGCAAGGCGTCTTCAAACCGTATGGCGTCTGCTGTAACGAGCGCCGAATACTCTCCGAGTGAATGCCCGGCTGCTGCAGCGGGTGTAGCACCGAGCAGACGCGATACAATGATACTGTGGACGAAAATCGCGGGTTGAGTGTAGCGCGTTTCTTTCAGGAGGTCTTCAGGCCCTTCAAAACAAATGCGGCTGAGTTCGACTCCCATGATTTCATCCGCAGCGGAAAAAAGCACACGCGCTTCGTCGAACGTATCGGCAAGGTCGCGTCCCATCCCGACGTATTGTGAGGCTTGTCCCGGAAAAAGAAACGCCGTTTTCACTTCACAGCATCCAATGACCATCGAACATATGCAGCGCCCCATGTATATCCAGCGCCGAATGCCGCAAAAATGATATTGTCGCCTCGCTTCAATTTGCCGTCGAAGAAGTACTCTGAAACGCAACTGGGAATCGTGGCAGCGGTGGTATTACCGTAGCGGTCGATGTTCACCATCACCTGATCCATACCGATTCCCATACGATCGGCCGTTGCTTTGATGATGCGCATGTTCGCCTGATGCGGAACGAGATACGCGATATCCTCCGACTTCAGGTTATTACGTTGCATGATCTCAACCGAAACGTCGGCCATTCCGACGACGGCTACTTTGAACACCGCCTTTCCATCCTGATAGAGATAGTGATGGCCGGCATCGACCGATTCATGCGAAGGCGGGCAAGCACTGCCGCCGCCAAGCATATAGAGTGCGTCTTTACCCGTTCCATCCGTATAGTTCACCCAATCGATCACACCATAGTCCGGATCGTCCGATGGCTCTAACAACACTGCGGCACCGCCGTCGCCAAAGAGGATGACGTTATTCCTGTCGTTGAAATCGACGATGGAGGTCATCTTATCCGCACCGATGACGAGCACTTTCTTATAGTGTCCGCTTTCGATGAATTGCACGCCGGTCGCGAGCGCATAGAGAAATCCTGAGCATGCACCGCTGAGGTCGAAGCCCCAAGCCTTTTTCGCACCGAGACGCGCCTGGAGAAGTGCGGCAGTGGATGGGAAGAACATATCCGGCGTCACGGTCGCAACGATGATGAGGTCGAGTTCCTCAGCTCCGATGCCGCGGTGATTGAGCGTGCGAACGGCCGCTTCATACCCCAAATCCGACGTCGCGCCCTCTTCGAGATAGCGACGTTCACGAATGCCCGTGCGCGTGACGATCCATTCGTCACTCGTATCGAGGTAGGATTCGAAAAAACTGTTCGGGACAACTTTGTCCGGTGCGTAATGTCCGACTGATGTAATGGCGGCTCGAATCATTTGTCTTTCTACCGTTATGCTGCGGGTTGGAGTTGTTGCATTGCCTGGGCGATGCGTTCGTTGAGGCGCAAGTCGATCATGCGTTTTGCTTGAAGGATCATGTTCTTGATCGCTTTCGGCGTCGAGCTTCCGTGTCCGATCAAACTGATGCCGTTGAGTCCAAGAAGCGGTACACCCCCATATTCCTGATAATCCCATTCGCGAAACATCTTTCTCATCGAACCGGCGGCGATGCCAAGTCGGATTTTATGAAAGGGGCTTTTGTTCGCGAAGGACCGAACCATGTGCTTGAGCAAACCGGGAAAAGATTCTGCAAACTTGAGAATGATATTCCCGATGAATCCATCACAGACTGCGACATCGACCTTTCCTCCGAGAATATCGCGTCCTTCTATGTTTCCAATGAAATTGATCGGTGCGTTTTGCATCAGCGCGTAAGTGGTTTTCGTGACGTCGTTGCCTTTCCCTTCTTCTTCCCCGACGTTCAACAACCCGACTTTCGGCTTTTGAATTCCAAGCATCAACTCGCTGAAGACGCTTCCCATGATGCCGAACTCAAGGAGTTGCTGCGGCTTGCAATCGACGTTCGCACCGGCATCGACCAAGAGTGTCTTTCCATTCTTCGACGGGAGGAATGCGCCGATCGTCGGACGCGACACGCCCGCGATCCTACCCAGGAGAAGCGTCGATGCGGCCATGACTGCGCCGGTATTCCCGGCGGAGATCACAGCATCGACGGCACGCTCCCGATGGAGCGTGAGCGCTTTGACGATGGATGCATCTTTCTTTGCTTTCAACTGTGCTGCGGCCTGTTCATGCATTTCGATGACTTCAGATGCATGAACTATCTCGATGTTGGCAGGAATGGATTGGAGATGAACACGGATTTTTTCTTCCTGTCCTACGAGGACGATGGTGAAATCGCATGACGGATCTTCGATGCATGACAGCGCTCCGTTTATCGTTGCCTCCGGAGCGAAATCGCCGCCCATTGCATCTACGGCAATGCGTATCATGCGGACACCGGCAGAGTCATACTCCGACCCGATGGTTTATGATTTCGGAGTGACGATTGAACGACCGTTATAGTAACCGCAATTCGGGCAGACACGATGCTGGAGTTTGACTTCGCCGCAGTTCGAGCACGCGGCAGTAGAGGGAGCCGTCGCTTTGTAGTGCGTGCGTCGTTTTGCGCTGCGGGATTTGGAGTGTCTATGGGTAGGATTGGGCATGGTTGTACCTGTTGTGAAATTATCTCTGTGTTTGTTGCCATTCTCGAAGTTTCTCCCAACGCGTATCTATTCTCATTTCTGATTCTTCATCGACCGTGATGGCCGGAACGCAAAGGCTCCGACCGTCGCTGTCCTCACCGCACGTTCTGCGCATGGGAATTCCGATAAGGGCGAAATCCCGAACGTCCTCCGCAATGTCGATGACCGGCTCGTTCGGATCGATCACGCGCACGTCGTCCTCGTCGAACTGACGGGCCGACGATATATCCCGCGAGTAAAACAGCGAGAACCTCTGCTCGATCGGAATGTGAACAGGTGCGAGACAGCGGTCGCAGAGAAACGTAGCGGATGAACGGATATCGATACGAAGCATCAATTGTGAGTGAGTCTTATCCAAATCGACATGAATCGTAAAGTCCGTATCGAACTCTGCGGGAAGATTCAGTCGCTGTGGTTCTGAAAGAAGATCGAAATGATGAAGCCCATCTGAGAGTCCGGATATGCGAATGGGAATGATATAGTCGTGTTTGGTCATCGTTTCATTCACTTTCAGACTACAAAAGTAAGCAAGACTTGGAGTGCTTTCCAAGGTTGAGCCGCTCGTCGATACTACGAGATAACGATTCCTCGTTGAAATCAACCTTTTTCACTCATCGCACTTACTCCACCCAAGAGCCAGTCACAAAGAATTGCATCCTTTTATTAACCTGCGAGCATGGTTATATTTGCTACCCCATGGTGGGCGTAGCTCAGCTGGTAGAGCATCAGATTGTGGCTCTGAGGGTCGCGGGTTCAAGCCCCGTCGCTCACCCCAAGGAGAAATGAAGAAGGCAATCGAACGATTGCCTTCTTCCACTAAATCGAGTTCGATTCGTCTTTTCAGAAACGAACGATCGTCTGCAGGTAAGACCAGTTGGTAGTCTTGCGTCCAGAACGAAGTGCTCGGTTCTTATCCCAGTCGAATACCGAAAACCCAAACGTCATCGCAACGGCATCGGCGATTTTCCATGAGGCTTCCAGGTCTAACTCCATTCCAATCTTCTTTGAAAGATCGGGATTGACCGTTGGGGGAAGCGGTTTCGGATATACAGACAATGGATCGATCGCCGTACTGAAGATATGCGCATCTGCGCCGAGCTTGAGTCCTGTAACCGGTACGAATGAGATTTGAACGATGATATCTTGCAAGCCTAAATCGGAAGTGTGTGACGGGATGTTGAGGAAATAATCCATGGAGCCGTAGAACTTGTGGTTCGTAGCGTAGAGCGTATGAAAGGACTCATACTTATCGGTCGTGGATCGATCGTCCCCTGAAAGCAAATCGAATCCGACGCCGATGCGCAAATCGTTGAAGTCCTTTAACGTGTATCCTGCACGAACACCAATAAGCTGCGCTGCAATGGTAACGGACGGAGTCAAACCGGTCAGGTCGCCGAATTGATATGCACCGTCGAGTTCATAATCGAAAGCTTCATACACGCCTGAGGCATGAATCCCTGCGGTGTTTCGCTTTTGGCGAACCTGAGGAAGGCCACTCATTCCCGGATTGTCATAGAAGTAGAAGGCGTGCAGGGTTCTTTTCGTCGAACCCGGTCTCCAGGTCAACCATGTGCCGGTAAGAAAAACGTCCCGCTGATAGCTCGGTGTGTTTACCATCCGGGCGACTGTTGCACCGATAATGTCGATGGTAATCTCTTCCGCTGAAGCACGAAGCACGGCTCCGTCGAACGTCTGTCCCTGGTTATGCCAGTCGATGGGTCCGAGCAGCCGTTGGTTTCCATACAACAGAGCCTGGCGCCCGAGTTTGAACGACAGCGGTGTATCGTAAAGCTTCTTCACTTCAACGAAACCCTGCCGGAGATCGAACGCGGGCGAACCCACATTGAACGTCGTCTGCGTCGCACCATACACGCGCGCATCCTGCACTTCGATCGTAACGGATACCTGCTCGTTCACCGCTGCGTCAGCGCGAAGGCGCGTCCGAAGCAAATGAAATACGTCCGATGAAGTCCTTATAACGCTGCTTTTCGTATCGAACTCACTTCTTTCACGAAGCTCGCCGGAGAACTTCACTGTCTGTGCTGCAAGCGGCAAGGCGCACGCTACCGCAAGCAAGAGAAAAAGAATTCGCTTCATGGATAATCCTTATCTTGTTGATGTTTGGGAGAGGACTTTTTAACGACATTTCTCGAATCAAACCTGATCGCATGGAAACGATCAGACGGGTCTAAGATGGCGATTTCAAGAAACATCCGAACAGAACATATCACACCGAGAAGAGGAACCTTATGAGAAAAATCATTGCCCTGCTCACGCCGCTGATTTGGTGCGCTTTCTTTGCGATTCCGGCGCACACGCAGATTCAACTTACCGCGCTTATCGACGGGAGCCAGGAAGTCCCCGCCGCGTCCACGTCAGGTTCCGGCCTTGGGAGCTTCAACGTCTCAGCCGATCTCTCGAGCGTCTGGTATTCGATCACCATATCCAACCTGACCGGGAACCTTACCTCCGCTCACATTCATCGTGCTGCGGAAGGCTCGAACGGACCAGTGGTGAAAACGATTCTCTTCAACAAAGGCACTGCTACCGGCATTTGGTCGCGGAATGACTCAGAGCCGTTCACAAAGGAATTACTCGCCGAATTGCTTACCGGTGGATTGTATGTCAATGTCCATTCAAACCGGTTCCCGAACGGTGAGATTCGAGGGCAAATCTTTCTTGACGCAGACATTTCTTTTTCCATCGCACTGGATGGCACGGAGGAAGTCCCTCCCGTAACAACACCCGCAACGGGCACCGGTACACTCACGTTGTATTACGACCTCAGCGCGGCTGTTTTCGATATCGCACTAACCGGGCTTCCACAACCGGTAACAGCCGCGCACTTTCATCGTGGCGTTCGTGGCGAAAACGGACCGAGCATCCTCCCGCTCACCGTTTTAGGAAACATCATCGTGGATTTCTGGTCCGCTCTCGATAGCATTCCCCTGACGCTCGATATCGTCAAAGACTTTATCCAGGGAAACATCTATCTCAACGTGCACACATCAGCTCATCCCAACGGTGAGATTCGCGGCCAGGTACAACTTGAAGGCGGGATCGGACTCCAATCGCTCCTTAGCGCTTCTCAAGTCGCACCGAACCCGCCTCCTTCTTCCGGTCTGGGCACGGGGTCGCTCTCGCTGAACGGCGATTTCACCGAGTTGCGTTACAGGATTACCGTCGATGATCTGAGCGGACCGATCACTGCGGCGCATATTCATCGCGGTGACGTCCAAACGAACGGCCCGGTCGTGAAAACACTACAGTTCAGCAATGGCACCGCGATCGGCGTGTGGAAGAAAAGCGATCCCGAGCCGTTAACCGAAGACCTCCTACACGATTTGATTCTCAGAAGTCTTTACGTCAATATCCACACCTCGGCATACCCGGACGGTGAAATCCGGGGACAGATCGAACTCACGACCGACATCGGTTTTGTTGCAACACTCGATGGTTCGCAAGAAGTCCCGCGTGTGAATTCCAGTGGTACCGGCTCTGCATCCATGCTGTATATCAAAGGTACCGGTGAATTTCGATACGACCTTCAAACATCCGGACTGTCTGGCGACCCAACATCGGCGCATATTCATCGAGGGGCGCGCGGAGTCAATGGTCCTGTCGTGAAAACGCTTACGCTTTTCCCAAGCGGAATCGGCTTCGGCTATTGGGCTAAGGACGATCCGGAACCCCTTACACGAGACCTAGTCAAAGAGCTTCTCCGGGGCAATCTCTATATCAACGTGCACACTGCTTCATTCCAGAATGGCGAAGTCCGTGGACAAATCGCACGCGACGGAAGCAGCCTGACGCACGTCGAACGGATCTCGTCAGCCACTCCCGATGCATTCAAGCTTGGTCAGAATTATCCCAATCCATTCAATCCCGCCACGACGATTTCATTCGAACTCCCCAAACGATCCGATGTTGACCTCGCGGTTCACTCGATGCTTGGAGAGCGAATCGCAACGCTGGTTTCTGCTCCATTCGAGGCAGGATCATACACGGTGAAGTTCGAAGTGAATCACCTGCCGAGTGGATTATATTTCTACCGTCTTACAACTGGTGATGGTCTCATCATCTCGCGCACGATGACAGTCCTGAAGTAACTCACCCATCACCACTCAACTCATCATCGCTATTCGTTTCTCGAAAGGAACTCCATGAAAGCTCTGTTTGCATTGCTTATTCTTTCACTCTCGTTCGCAGCGTGTTCTGAAGATGACCCGGTAACTCCCACGCCGGAAACATCTTTTTCAAAGGATGTCAAACCGATTTTTACGAAATACGGCTGTGCAAGCTGTCATGGCGGAAGCGGCGGATTATTCCTCACCTCCGTCGCAACGATTCTTCAAGGCGGAGATCATGGCTCGGCGGTGATTGCAGGCAATCCGGACGGAAGTTTGATCATCCAGAAAATTTCCGATACACCGCCCTTCGGTGACCGCATGCCCCAGGGTGGCGCACCTGTTTCGGATGCAGATAAGCAAACACTGCGTTCATGGATCCAACAGGGCGCGAAAGATAACTGAGCGGTGATTCTCACGTCCTCCGTTCGATCCAACTCGCCGTCTTTCGATGCACGACTATGAATCATGAACACGGTTTGTTTGAGCGGATTGATTTTCGGTACTTGCTCAGAGATTTTTTCAGGATGAGGGCAGCATGACACAGATTCAATCCACTACAAGCAAGCCGAGTCTATCGTCACTTCGGATAAATCGTGATGCGGGGCCATCCGTTCGGAAACGGAGCGGAAAGAAATCCATTGTGTTGGTTGTTGGCGGCTTGATCATAGTCTTCCTCATCATTCTCTTTCTTCTGCCGTCGGCGCCGGACGTCGAAACAGGCATCGTGACGGAGATACGGCCCTCGCAGGGCAACAGCCTACTTAACGCAAGCGGATACGTCGTCGCACAGCGGAAGGCATCCGTCGCTTCGAAAGGCACGGGGCGCCTTATCGCATTGAACGTCGTCGAAGGTGATCGTGTCGTCCAGGGCCAGGTGATCGCGCGGATTGAAAACGAAGACGTGGAAGCGCTTCTCTCTCAGGCGCGAGCCGCACTCGAACAAGCGCGTGCGACTCTCGTGCAGGCACAAACGGAGAAGGATGACGCCGGCGCACTTCATTCACGCAATAAAGCGTTGATCGATGAAGGGGCGATTTCGAAAGCCGAATGGGATGCCATCGACGCGCGGTACAAACGCGGTGTTGCCGGGGTAACGCTTGCGGAAGCGAACATCCGGGCGGCAGCGGCAACCGTTCGCGCCGCGGAAGTGCAGATAGAGAACACGATCATTCGTGCGCCGTTCGATGGTACCGTCCTGACGAAGAACGCGGACGTCGGCGAAGTGGTCGCGCCCTTCGGAGCTGCGGCAAATGCTCGCGGCGCCGTCGTTACGATCGCTGACATGCGGTCGCTTCAGGTTGAAGCCGACGTGAGTGAATCACAAATCCAGAAGATCAAACCGGGACAGCCATGCCAGATCACGCTCGATGCCGCTTCTGACAGAAGCTATCGCGGTGAAGTCAGTAAGATCGTGCCGACAGCAGACCGGGCGAAAGCGACGGTGCTCACGAAGATTCGATTTCTCGAGCTGGACGAGAAAGTCCTCCCGGAGATGAGCGCGAAGGTCGCCTTTCTCGAAGAAGCGCTTACCGAAGAAGCAGCAAAGCAAAAACCCATGACCGTCCTTTCACCTGATGCCGTAATGAAAAGGAACGGGAACGACGTCGTGTTCGTCGTGAAGGAAGGCATACTTTCGGAACGCAAAATCGTCCTCGGTGAGATGAGCGGATCGATGCGAATCGTGCTGAGCGGGGTCTCACCCGGTGAACGCGTCGTGCTGAAACCGCTTGATTCGTTCACGGATGGAATGAGCGTGCGAACGAAGTAACATGATCATCGCTCGACACATACATCCTCTGAAAGCAACATTTGCCCTCGGACACATTTCCGTTTAGTTTATGGCGCAATAACTGACCGAGCATTATGAATAATTCGATCGTTTCAATTCGTGATCTTTCCAAGTCGTATTACCGCGACTCGCTTGAGATCCCCGTTCTTCAAAATATCTCGCTCGACGTGTCGGAAGGTGAATTCCTCGCTCTCATGGGACCGTCGGGTTCAGGGAAAACCACCCTGCTGAATCTCATCGCCGGAATCGACAGGCCGAATAAAGGGACGATCGTCGTCGCGGGCACGGATGTCCCTTCGCTCAACGAGTCGGAGCTTGCAGAATGGCGCTCGCGCAACGTCGGCTTCATTTTCCAGTTCTATAACCTCCTTCCCGTTCTTACCGCTTACGAGAACGTCGAACTCCCACTGTTCCTCACGAAGCTTTCGAAGAAGGAACGCCGTGAACATGTCGAAACCGCACTGCGGGTCGTCGGTCTTGCCGATCGCATGAATCACCTTCCGAAACAGCTTTCCGGCGGACAGGAGCAACGTGTCGCCATCGCGCGTGCGATCGTCACCGATCCGACGCTAATCGTTGCAGACGAACCGACCGGCGACCTCGACAAAGTTTCTGCCGAAGAAATTCTTTCCTTGCTGGAGCAGCTCAACACGGAGTTCAAAAAGACCATCGTCATGGTAACGCACGATCCGCGCGCTGCCGAACGCGCACATGTCCAGCGCCATCTCGATAAGGGCGAGCTTCAATAGCGCTGCTGTTCCTGATGAAAATTCTCAAGCTCATTCTCAAGAACATGCTGCAGCACAAGCTGCGAACGCTGCTCACCGTAGTCGGCATTTCCATCGCCGTCCTTGCATATGGATTGCTGCGGACGGTATTGTCCGCGTGGGACCTCGCGCTGGAAGCAACATCACCGAATCGGCTGATTACGCGGCACTCGGTTTCGTTCATCTTTCCGTTGCCCCTCGCTTACATGGACCGCATAGCAACCATCCCAGGCGTGAAGCGCGTTTCGCACGCAACCTGGTTTCAGGGGATTTTCATCGATGAGCAGCAATTCTTCCCTCGCCTTGCGGTCGATCCGGAAACTTTCTTCGATTTGTATCCGGAGTATCAGGTACCGCCCGATCAATACGAAACCTTCCTGAAGGAGCGCAACTCCTGTGTCCTCGGCGTGAAAATCGCACGGAAGTACAACATCAAGATCGGCGATGTCATGACGATCACGGGCGACATCTATCCCGGTGAGCATCGATTCGTCGTGCGCGGCATTTATACCGGCAGGGATAAGATCACGGATGAGACCCAGATGTTTTTCCATTGGGATTATCTCGATGAATCCGTCCGCGAGGTGATGCCGACGTACGCCGGTATGGTCGGATGGTATCTCATCCGAATCGACGATCCTTCGCGTGCCGCTACGATCTCCGAGCAGGTGGACGCGTTCTTCAAGAATTCCGCCGCCGAAACGAAAACGGAAACGGAAGCTGCATTCACGCAGGGATTCATTTCCATGTCGTCCGCGATCATCACGGCGATGGAATTCATTTCGTACATCATCATCGGAATCATCCTGCTCGTGCTTGCAAACACGATGGTAATGACCGCGCGCGAACGCACCGTCGAGTACGCAGTTCTGAAAACGCTCGGCTTTCGCAGTCACCACATTGCGGGATTGATCATCGGTGAATCGCTCGCCATCGCCATCGCCGGCGGAGCACTCGGCATGTTCCTCACCTTCCCGATGGTCGCAGGCATCGGCGAACAGCTTTCGAACTTCTTTCCTGTTTTTGTCATCGAGAACAAGACGCTCCTTACGGCATTCGGCTTCGCGCTCCTCGTGGGCGTTCTTGCCTCGCTCTTCCCCATCCAACGCGCAATGACCACGAAGATCGTTGACGGTCTGCGGCATGTGGGATGAGTGATGGAAGAAGCGATTACTGCGACCTTGAAATGCTGACCCGATAGGGATTCCTTTTCCGGCATAGTATTGAACCGCAGAGGATACTGGATTATTTTCAGGCGTCCTGTCACACATGCTTTAAAAAAGGCAGGCAACCAGCGTGAAACCGATCTTGAAAGCATGAATGGAGATTGCATCGTAAAAGGAGAGCACTCGATATGAATCGATCACAGAAGAAGAAAAGCCCAGTAAAACGAGAGATCCGAATAAGTGGGAAGAGTCAGCTTCTAAGAGACCTCCGCACGATGATCAATCAAACGCGTGCGGCCGTCGCCGTGACCATCAATGAAAATCTGGTGCAGTTGTATTGGAACATAGGAACGCGCATCAGATCAGAAATTCTGAAAGAGATGCGCGCAGATTACGGAGAACGAATTGTCTCGACACTGTCGAGACAATTGGTGAAAGACTATGGAAAAGGATTCTCGCGTCCCAATCTGTTCAAGATGATTCGCTTCGCTGAAGCGTTTCCAAAGCACAAGATTGTCTCGACACTGTCGAGACAATTGAGCTGGAGTCATTTCGTGGAGATCATCGCTCTTCCCGATTCGTTGCAGAGAGAGTTTTATATCGAGATGTGTCGCATCGATCAGTGGAGCGTGAGGGTGCTTCGCGAACGAATCCAATCGATGATGTATGAACGGACGGCCATCTCGCGTAAGCCTGCAGCGCTGATCAAACGCGAACTGAGATCATTGCGCGAAGAGGAGAAGATGACTCCCGATATCGTCTTTCGTGATCCATACGTGTTCAATTTTCTCGGACTCAAAGACGTGTTCTCTGAACGTGACCTGGAGAGTGCGATCATCAGCGAACTCCAGCAATTCATCATCGAACTTGGCGGTGACTTTGCGTTCGTAGCACGACAGAAATGCATCATCATCGATCACGAAGAATACCATATCGATCTGCTCTTCTACCATCGAAGTATGAAACGACTCGTTGCCATCGAGCTCAAACTCGGCAAGTTCACCGCAAAGGATAAAGGACAGATGGAGTTGTATCTCCAGTGGCTCGACCGGTACGAACGACGCGATGGTGAAGACCCGCCGATCGGATTGATACTCTGCGCGGGAAAATCTTCAGAGCACGTCGAACTGCTGCAGTTACACAAGACCGGTATCCGCATCGCTGAATACATGACCCAACTTCCTCCGAAAAAACTCCTTGAACGAAAACTCCATCACGCAATTCGCGCGGCGAGGGAAAGACTCGCAAGCCGATCATTGCTGGATGAGAATGCGTGAATTGACCGAATGACTTCTGCACTCACGCTTCAAGAATCCTCAATCGAAATACGCAGCCACAGATCTTAGCGAAAGCCCAACGTTAATATTTTGATTTTTCAAAACGGCCAGAATTGCGGAATGAAAATCGTCGCAACGATCCACAACAGGACGTTCAATGGTGTGCCCACTTTGAGGAAATCCTTGAATCGGTACCGCCCTGCTCCGTAGATCATCGTGTTCGTCTGATATCCGACGGGCGTCATAAAACTCGATGATGCGGCGAATGTCACCGCCATGAGAAGCGGGCGCGGGTCGATATTCAGTGACGTTGCAGTGGATATCGCAATCGGTGCAAGCAGGACTGCGGTTGCATTGTTGGACATCATGTTCGTAAGAACCGTCGTCAACAAAAAGAAAACGCTGACCATCGCGACCGGACCCCACCCACCGACTGCGTGGACAAGCTTGTTCGAGACGAGCATCGCAGCTCCTGATTTTTCCATGGCAACACCGAGCGTGAGCGCACCGGCAAGAAGAAAAATCACTTTCCAGTCGATCGATTTGTAGGCTTCTTCCAGAGTGAGACATCCGACGAAAACCATCAGGACACATCCGACAATCGCGCTGACGACTATCGGAAGAACGCCCAACGAAGCGGTGGTCACCACACCCACCGCTATAAGAAGGCCAGCAGGAATTTTATCCTTCCTGAACTGCGGAAGTCCAACTTCCGACACGAAGACGAATGCATCCTCATTCTTCAGTTCTTCGAGAGCGTTCTTGCTCACTTTCAATAGCAATACATCGCCGGCTTGCAGTTTCACCGCGCCGAGCTTCGTGTGGACGATTTGATCCCGATGCCGGATTGCAAGCGCGGTCACGCCGAAGAGATTCCTGAACCGCGTTTCTTTGAGCGTCTTGCGTACTAAGATCGATTGCGGAGCAATGATCGCTTCAGCAAGGATCGTGTCTTCCGTCTCAATGTCTCTGTCGTGATACGTGTGTTCTGCCTTCAGTCTGATCCCTTGTCTCTCCTGGAGTTTTTTCATTTTTTCCACGTCTCCCATAACCTGCAGGATATCGCCCTCCTGAATCGTAACCTGCGAAAACGGCACTTTCAATCGAATTCCGTTCCGCATCACTTCCAGAATCTCAACTCCCGTATCACGGACAAGTACCGATTGAAGTGCAGGCGAACCGATGGAATCCGATTCGGGGAGAATCACGATTTCGGTCAGGTACTCACCCATGCCGAAGGTTTTCATCAACTCTCCTTCACCTTCGCGCTGCGGAATCATGTGAATCCCAAACAGAAGCATGTACAGCGATCCGCCGAGAAAGAAAATGAACCCAAGCGCTGTGAACTCGAACATGCCGAATGGCGGTTGCCCGTGATTTACGGCGATCGAATTCAGGAGGATGTTCGTCGATGTTCCGATCAACGTGCATACGCCGCCGAACATGGAAGCGAACGAAAGCGGCATGAGAAAGCGTGCCGGACTGCGCTTCATCTCCTTCGCAACGGAAATGAGAATCGGTATGAAGATCGCCACGACGGGCGTGTTATTGACGAATGCCGAAAGGATGCCAACGAGAACCATCATCGCGATCAGCCCCACCCAGAAGTTGAACTTGAAAATTCGCGTCGTCAGCGTCCCGATCGAGTTGATCGCACCGGTCTTGTACAATGCCGCGCTGAGGATGAACATCGCTCCGACCGTCACCGTGGCTTCATTACTGAATCCGGCAATGCCCTCTGCCGGCGTGATGATGCCGCTGAGCAAGAGCACGGCCATGACCATGAGAGCGACGAGATCGACCGGCAGTTTCTCGGATGCGAACAGGACGACTGCAACGAGAATCAACGCAAGGACTACGATCATCTCGACGGTCATACGCTATCTCCTGCTGTGCGCCATCACTTTTGCGATTACTTTTTCGGTTCGAGTATATCGCTGATGATCGCGCTGAGATCTTTCAAGTGGGCGCGTGTGAGCGTATCCCCTGACTTTCCGATCACCTGCTTTATGTTCGCCTGAAGTTGTTCCAACTGCATACGCGTGATACCGCGAACGTCGGAGTTGTACACGTCCGGCGGCGCAAGCATCGCGGCGAAGGGATTGTTCGGATCGGGTGTGCGTGGGACAGGTTCCTTCAACTTATTTCCAAGCTCTGTGACAAACGCCCGCTGAAGCGAACGCCGATACGGGTCAATCACGACGCGCTTCTGGCTCAGTTCACTGAACACCGCCTGTTCGATATCCGCGTAAAGCTCCGTGACCGTGTAGCTATCCTTTTGCATGGCTTCATGTTCAAGCAACCGCAACAGTTTGTCGTTCGAAATGCACGTGCGTAAGAGCGAGACCTGCATGTCCATCAGCCTTTTCAGAAAGCCGGTCGCATCCGTCCTGCTGAAGATATCGTCGCGGAGAAACATCTTCGGCATTTGAAAGGCATGTTCAGCTAAGAACTTCACTGCTTCTTTTTGCTTCGCCTTCGCTATCGGCGTGTACACCGGCCCATCGACGCCATAGACACGCATCGTGATATCGACTCCTCCGGGCAGGTTTGCGACGTGACCCATTTCTCGTTGCCACTGGTCGAGGACTTCACCATAGAGGCTTCTCAACTCCGTATATGCTTCGCCGTCTTTTGCCGGTGCATCGAAGAGGTATTCCATGATGCGTTCGATGTTCTTCACTCCATAGCCCGTGGCTTTCACGGCATCATCACCGAGGTCTTCCGTTTGTGCCGTCGGATCGACAATGCGGAATTGCTGTGCGCCGAAGCGCACCATCTTATCCCGTTCTGTTTCGAGCGCCCATTGATGAAGCGTCGGCTTTTCATCATCGGGTGTTTTCACACCGGGAATCGGTCGATAGCCCCACTTGATCGCGAACTTATCCTGCGGCCCGATACCGGGCATGAGCGCCGCACCATCGCCGGGCTGCGCCACATAGTTGAAACGCGCGTAATCCATGATCGAAGGCGCCGTTCCATACTTCTCGGTGAACGCCTTCGAGCGTAACGAATCCACAGGATAAGCGCTCGACGCTTTCATGTTATGCGGAAGTCCGATCGTATGACCGACTTCATGAGCGGCAACGAACCTGATGAGCTGACCCATGAGGTTGTCCGGCAGCGGAAGCTTTCGTACACGCGGGTCTGCGACTGCCTGGACGAAATACCAATCGTTGAGTAACGCCATGACATTGTGGAACCAACCGATGTCCGACTCGATGATTTCACCCGAACGCGGATCGTTGATATTCGGACCATAGGCGTTGCGTACCGGCGATGGGAAATATCGGATGACTGAATAGCGCGCATCTTCCGGCGACCAATCCGGGTCTTCCGTTGGTGAGGGTGGATCGAGCGCGCGAATCGCATTCCTGAAGCCAGCCTCCTGAAACGCGACGTTCCAATCTTCCACGCCTTGTTTGAGATACGGCCTCCACTTCGCGGGTGTCGCAGGATCGATGTAGTACGTGATCGGTTTCTTCGGTTCGACGAGTTCACCTCGCGCGAACGCAGCGCTGTCTTTCGGTTCGAGGCGCCATCGCAGAATGTACGTGCGACGCTCCGCCTTATGCGTTGGAATGCCGAAGTCCGTCTTCGTCAAGGCGAAATACCCGACACGCGGATCGGCAAGACGCGGCATCATCGGCTTCTCCGGCAGCTTCACCATGCTGTGCCGCATCGCAAACGAAATCGTGCGCGATTGCCTGTTCTGCGGAGCGTTCTCCGCGTTGAACGTGAGCACATTCTCGACTTCGATATTCTCCGGATAGCTCTTGCACCATTCGATGAACGAGCGCTCTTTATCGAGGACGGTGATTCGGTAGCTGTCCCGCTGTGCTTTGCTCATCGTCAGCATTCCAACGTCGGCAACGAACAAACCGGTCACGTCGATAACCATCGTAGAATCCTTCCCGAATGCGAGAATGGGATGCGATGAAATCACTTCTTCGAAGTTTGCCGCCTTCACTGCGCGGTAAATCTCCGTTGAATCCGCTGCAACGTTCACGTAACTGATCGCACGCAGGAGGATACGGTTGTGCTTTCGTTCCCAACGGACAACCTCGGAATTCGCTTCTTCGCCTCCGTACCCGATTTGCGGTGTCTTTGCAAAGCGCGAGACGAACAGCATCTCCTTGTCAAGTTCCTTTTGCGGAATCTCGTAGATGAGCTTGTCATCGATGCGATGAACGATAAACAGACCGGAGTCCGTCTTCGCTTCGCTCGTGACGACGTCTTTGTACGGCTTGATGCCATTCTTTCCTTCCGGTGGTTTTTTCATTTCCGTTTTGCTTTGCTGGCTCAGAGTCTCCTTTGACGAGCAGCCGGTCAATCCGATAAAGAGGAGAACGAGCAGAACACTGGCGAGAGTTTTCACGATGGTCCTTTTGTTTCGATGAGAGAACATGCGCGGAGAAATTAGCCCTACGAACGTCATTCTCCCAAACTAAGCTGCATGGAGAAGTGAAGGGGTAAAGAGGTAAAGAGGTAAAGGACAGGTTAGCTCTCAATGCATTGAACGTTTCTCATTAGCTTCGTGGTCTCCAGCGGGATGCGGAAACGGGGACTGAACCCGTTTACGCACAACGAAGGATCCTTCGAACCCGCTGAGATTCCGGTTCCGGAATTGTAGTACCAAGAACCGGTGATATCCACTTCTATCGAGCAATAAGAAACGGCCTCGTGAGCGACTTCCCATTTGCCGTTATGCGAAAGAAATACACTCCCGGGAGCAGGTCCGAAATGCGCAATGTGTGGATGTGTTTTCCAGCGGGGAATGATTCTACCGAGTGCTCATACCTTCTCCCGAGGATATCGACGACTTCGATTGCGACGAAAGCGCTTTGAGGAATCGTGAATTGCATCATCACTTCATTCGCTGCAGGATTCGGAAAACTGCGATCTATCTCAAAGCGCAGTTCATCCGAATAACAGACTATGAGCGTCGGTGCATCGGTTTGAATGACGACATGAGAGGGGTACGTACCATTATGATATACCGTATTCGTCGCGATGAGCGTATCGCCTGCGGTGTACATCGGTCCGCCATTGTTGAGATTGCGGTCGAAGCGCGGCCAGTCCGACGCGCTGATCACGATGCGCAGTCGATGACCTTGCTCGATGGTTAAAGCGAGGTTCTGTAGCTCGATGGAAACGGGATAGATCGAACCCGGTGTGAGCAATTCCTCCCGCTCCGTCGTGTTCCGAAAGCGCATCCGTTCGATGCCGTCCGTCATGATCATAGAACGGCCATCCGGATAGACGTCACAGAGGCGAACGCTGAAATCGGTATCCGTTCTATCGGAAGAAACCCAGAGTTTGACTGTCACGCTGCCTGCTATGCGAATACTTTCTATCGCCGGGTCCGAAGTAAAAACGAGTGCGTCGCTGCGTGATTCGACAACCTGACGAATATCCAACGGACCGACCTTCACGCTCGGGTTGAATGGATTGAATCGCGCACCGCCATAAGAAGGCGAAGGATCGCGAGGATCATAGATGATGACGGATTTCTCGTCGCTCACACCCGGCTGGATTGTCGTCAGCTTGCCATTATCCAAGTACAGCGCGACCTGATTTCGCCCGACTTCGCTCCATGTATTCGCCGTCTTCCACTGGTCGCCGCCAAGCTCATAATACCGGATTGGTGGAGAGGCGGTCCATCCGTTTTCGATTCCACGAAGATGAAAATCGAAGAACCGCAGCGCTTCCGTTTCAGCCACACCATTCGCTGCCGGGTACTCAAGCTCGCCCTGTTGCGACAGTCCCACGCGCGAGTGTTCCCACGGACCCATGATCAGCCGATGCTGAGAGCGCACGTTCGCATCGCTCCTCTCCCGCAAATCCTGAAACGCTCTCATGACGTCGTCGGGATAATGATCGAACCATCCGCCGATGAGCAGCATCGGAATGGAAATTTCGTCGGGATAATCGCTGTTGCGCTCGATGGTTTTCCAAACGAGGGAATACGTCGGTGCTGCGGTGATCAGCGCCTTCGATGTGAAGCCCAACTTTTCGAGTGATTCGACGTGCTCCTCACGCAGCGCACCACCATAGTAATAGTCCGTGTATTTGTTCTTGAAATCTTTCACAACCGGAACAGAGCAAACGAGATGCGGCGGCTTGTGTCGAGCCGTTTGGAATTGAATCAAACCCAAAGCCGAAGGGCCCCATGTTCCAATCTTTCCATTGCACCACGGTTGTTGTGCGATCCATTCGACCGCGTCGTATCCATCGAGGCCTCGGTCATACCCGGCTACTGCGGCCCCGGTTGAACCATAGAAGCCCCTCCAATCGAGAATGACATAATGATAGTTCGCACTATCGTAAGGGAAGGAACCGCCCGCCTGCGGAGGAAGACTCAACGCAATGCGGTAGAGATTTTTGTTATACGGCGTCTGGATGAGTATCACCGGTTTAGCGATACTCGAACTGTTATAGTATGCATCAGCCGCAAGTGTCTTTCCATCGCGTACCGGAATATCGATAGGAGTATATCGCTGCTGCTGATTCCACAGCGGTGTTGCCATACACCATACAAGAATCAAAACAATGCTTCTAACCGTTCTCAAACCAATATCCTCCTTTGTATAAAATTGTCTGCGATTGTCAAACCTGAATTTCCCCTGTCGTGCTGAAAACCCGGAAGAGGCTGCCTTACATTTCTTGTAAAGGGACCGTACTCGAACCGTGAAATATCGCGCACATTACCTCTTAACTCCTTTACCTCTTCACTTCTTTACCTCTTAACTCCTCCACTCACTCAACAACCAGCCTTCCACCGATGCGCTTGAATGGAATGCGAATATATTCAGGGTGAAGTTCGAGGACGTGCTTTCCCAAGCTCGAAAACAAAGCGGGCGGGATCGTCTGTTCATTGTAGAGAAGATACGGTATGATTTCATAGACGCCGGGCTTCAAGGTATTTGCCGGAACGGTCACGAGCATGACGCGTGAAACGATCCCTTTCGCACCGACATCGACGTAGTCCGTCATCGATGTACCGCCGACAACGGAAGAGAGAATCGTGACGTCACCGGATTCGATATGATGGAAGAGCAGCGGGCCTTCCGTATTGCCGACGCGCCTTGGATAGAAAACTTTCACCACTCCGGCATCGATGGACCAAAGATCGACGACGACGTTGAGAAGTTCGTTGCGGCTCGAACTAATAGAATTTTTCCCGACCTCGGTTTGAATGGCGAACATCTGCCGCAATTCCCGCGGGCTGAACAGCTTGCCGTTCTTATCGAACTCGTTGTTCGGTAAAACGAACTGCCCGTTGAGCGTCGCGATGCGCGAGTCGTCGAGGCGATAGTTTCCGATGTAGTAGTAGAGTTGGAAGGCGCCGGTAACGCCGCCCGGCGTCCCTTGTGCAGACGGTGACGGAAGCGATATCGAAAATGACCCGTCCGCTTTGGTTGCTGTGCCGAGATTGAATGACTCCAACCACACGTACGCGCCGGCGTGATCGGCCTGTTCGCGGATTCGCACTTCGCCTTTCAACGTGCGAGGAGGCGTGATGACGTCGGATTCGCTATCTAACGGGTTTTCCCGACAGCCGATGATGAGAAGCAACGCGAACAAGCTGAGTGATCGGGTGATGGACATGGTTCAATACTCCGCGCCGAATGTCAAGGTGTAGCGCCTGTCGCGCAGCGTCAATCCGGAGAGTTCCGTCTTGTCGTCGGTAAGGATATTCCGCAGGCTCGTTCCAATGTGAAGCTTGAATTTCCCGATGGGAAATGACTTCGCGAAGTAGAGATCCATATCGTTGAACTCCGGCAATCGACTTTCGACGAATGCTCCGCTCTGCAGCCGCACGAGTCCTATTTGCTCGCCTTCTGAAAAGGCAAGCAGATGCAGCGCATATCCGTTGTGATCGATGCTGAGGCTGATCGTGCGCTTCGAATCGGACTTGAATGGAAACGCGGACTGCTCGCTGATGAAGTACCGTGACATCCCTACGTCCACGGCGACTTTCTTGCGAAAGAAATATGCCGTCGCTTTGAATTCGAAGCCGGAGATTTGTGCTGTCGGGACGACGTCGTAAAAGAGCACGGGGACACCGGGGGTGCTGAGCATTCTGATCTTGTCGTCGTAAGTATTCTGGAAGAAACTCCCACTCAAAGTCCAGCCATCGATCGCGCTTTGCACGAGAATGCCGGTCAGCGATGCATTCACCTCCACGCTGTTGTTGAACTCAGGACCGAGCGTCGTCCGCGATGGCGTTGTCAGTTGCAGCGCGAGCGGTTGGCTGATCTGCTGGAGGAGCGTCGGGAATTTCACGTTGTCGCCATAAGAGAGGAACGCTTTCAGAAGCATGTCCTCGCTCAGACCGATGATTTCGATTGCAAACTTGAAGGAGGTTTCACTCCACGTTGCAGGCGAAAAGAACCCGGCGTTCGAATCATCGGAGCGAAGCTGCACGTCGCGTTGCCTGTCGGATGCGATGTCGTGACGGACTCCGAGATTGATGTCGAAGGTGTGAAGGAACGACGAACCGGTTTCGCCATGCAGCGTGCCGAGGAGTGCAAACCCGTGATGCGTGCGCGTGAGCGTCGCCGATTCCAATCCGATGCGCTGTTGAAAGACATTCGTGCGAACGTCAGAAAAATCCAGAGATGAAATGCCTACGCGATACGAAGCGACGAACTCGAAATCGTCCGCCTGCCAGGCGTTTTGCGCGTGGCCCTGAAATGTCTCCTCATCGATGATGCGATGGAGAGAGCTGTTCGAAGCGGCGAGTGTTTGGTCATCCGAAAGTGACGAGATCGCCGCGGAGAGATGTGCATCTTCGAACCAACCGAGAGGTCCTTGGAGCGTGAGCGTTCCGCTGAAGTTTTCTGACTGAAGTTGTTCCATATCGCGGGGATTTTCGGAGCGATTTGTACTGACGCGCGCAAGCGCGGAGAGTGTCGGGGCGGCGGCGTCTCGCTTCGCTTCGAAGGGATGCACGACGTAGGCGGTGTGATGCACGGAAGTGTTGGTAAGCGGCGCTTCCGGTGCATCGATGAACGTCCTCTTCATCCCACCGCTGCGCACGGCATACGACGCTTTCATCCTTCCAAAACCACGATGGAGTTGCAATCCCCAAATACCCGAATCATACGTGCCGAACTGCTGGTGAAAGCGCGCAGTGTAATCTCGCTCGACGCGCGGGATGACGTTCACGACGCCGGAAAACGCCTCTGAGCCAAACAACGTCGTGTTGCTTCCTTTGATCAGCTCCACGCGCTCGATGTCCGAAAGATCGAGCAGCGAGAGATCGAAGACATTGTCGAACGTGCTGTTGAGTCGCACGCCGTTGTAGAGGATCAGCACTTCGTCCGTGTTGCCGCCCCGGATGGACATCAGCTTCTGGCCGGAGAGCCGCTCATCGATTTGCACGCTGTGATCGACGCGCAGCAACTCGCCGGCGTCTGCATATCCGCGCATGACCACCTGCCCTGCATCGAGCACCGACACCGACGACGGGATATCGCGAGCGGCTTCTATGCCGACGGTCCTTCGCCCCTCTATCTCGGTCGCCTGCATGGGGATGATGCGCGGCTGCAATGCAATCTCGGCGGTTGTGCGAAAGGCGAGCCACGGAATTTCTTTCCTTTCATAGGCAACGTGCTGCACGAGAACCACCGCCGAATCGGATTGATTTTCGACGATCAACGTGAAGCGACCGATGGAGGACGAGGTTGTGCCGAGCGTCGTTCCTTTGATGCTGATGGATACATCCGGGATCGATTTGCGCGTGTTCACGTCGATAACGAGGCCGTGCACGGTGACCTGCTGCGCGATGCAGAGTAGAGGAAGAAAAAATGCGATAACGGGGAAGGTGGCTTTCATACGGTGATCATTTCAGAGACACGTGACGAAGAAAAACGTCACATCGCACCATGAATCTACGAGTTGCGGTTTGGGAAAAGAAGAAGCTTGTGCAGTGAAGTAATAATCACCATGTTTCAACGAAGATTATTGCACTCTCAAAGAGGATTCCATTGAGACACACTTCAAATGATTTGCTGGATGAACAAGATGAAAAGCAACGATCAAAGCTTGAACAGGAAGGACAACCCTGTGAATCCGTTCTCCCTGAAATCACGGTTCAGACATCGACGGAGGAAGAAAAGTGAAA
The DNA here is from genome assembly GCA_964448285.1 of uncultured Chromatiales bacterium. GTDB lineage: Bacteria > Bacteroidota > Ignavibacteria > SZUA-365 > SZUA-365 > CAYUWG01. Next base: position 53,798 of record CAYUWG010000012.1, on the reverse strand, counting down.
AAGAGTACCACAATCCATCCCGTCGAGGGTATTGCAAATCTCATTCTTCTCATCAGGGAAAAGCGAGTTCTCATAGATTCCGATCTCGGGCGGCTGTACGATGTGCAGACAAAGGCGCTCAATCAGGCTGTGAAGCGGAATTCCGGTCGTTTCCCAGAGGATTTCATGTTCTCGCTCAACGAAAGAGAAAAGATTGAACTGGTCACAAATTGTGACCGGTTCAAACGACTCAAGCACTCTTCCTCTCTTCCCAACGCTTTTACCGAACATGGAGCATTGATGCTGGCCAGCGTTCTCAACTCCCAAAAGGCGGTGGACACGAGCATCTATGTCATTCGGGCATTCGTTCGGCTGAGGGAATTACTCACAACGAACGAGACCCTCTTCCGCAAACTCGCCGACCTTGAGCGGAAGATTGCCCGCCATGATGCAGATATCATTTCGATCGTTCAAGCCATTCGACAATTGACCGAAGTTCCGCCAGTGCGCCCAACACAACGAATCGGTTTCATCGTGGATGAACCCACAACGCCATATCGAACTCGAAAGAAACGAGTGTAAATCTATAACTCAAGACTATTCGGATAGCATAATGGCAAAAATGAAAACTCGGGATCCTTCAAATTCTAAGATAACTCAAAAACGACTCGGAAGAACGGTATTCGACTTCATTGTTGATGAACCTCGGTGGTCTATCCCAATAGCATTAACAAATCTTGCCTTCCTTTACGGAAAGGACACGTTGCTGTTCGATTTATTGCGTACCAGCACCGATAGTATTCAAATATCTGTACAACAGATTAGTTTTATAAGGAAATAGGTGAATACAGCATGCGATACTGGCTTACAACACATTGGCCTCCCCCCAAGAATAAGGCACAGAATTACCAGCCAAGTGGCGTGTACCTTCCTATAGATAGGTATGAAAAGATCTATCCTCGCTTCAATGAAGGTGATTTGATATTCATTTATCAGTCGCGGTCAGGTCGGTCCATCATCGAGCGTTTTCCGGATGGAACAGAAAAGAAACACGTACGCGTCAAGGGTCGCGAAGGAGTCATCGCTTTGGTTAAGGCTAAAACAGGGATCATTGAGCGGCAGGAACCTCCGGAAGAATATACCAATCACACAACTATCTGGTGGAGATATGGTGCGAATACGGAATCGATAAACTCAAATGGTTTCGTTTCAAGAGTGCAGCTCAATCGAATCCTTGGTTATAAATCAAACTTCAATTACCGGGGATTCGGTGAGGCCAAGTCCGGTACCAAGGAAATCACGAAAGAACAGTTCGATGAAATCCACAAGCTCTTTGTCGAGGAATCGAATTCAAAAGTGAATCGTGAAATGCGTCAACACAGAAGCGTACAATTCGGCTCCGGTGGTGAAGGAGAGCTACATAAAGCCTTAAAGAATCTTATTGCATCTTCACCGAGCGAGATAATAGGTGAGGAAGGAATCGTTCTTGTGGAGAAAGAGCATTCCTTCAGCACAGGAGACAGGGTTGATGTTTTGCTTCGTGATTCCCATGGGCGCTGCATCGTTGTCGAAGTTGAACCAGAATGCGAGAAGGACAATTACATCGGCGCTGAGCAGTGCGTGAAATATAGAGCGCTTCAGGCGTTTGAGTCGAATGTGACACTCGCTGAGGTTAGAGCTATTCTTTTTGCAAAGAAGATTGACAGAACTGTTCGAGAGTGTTGCGACAGCAATGGGATTCAATGCATAGAGCCGTCAGAAGCCGATATAGCTTTGGTTAATTCGCATTAAATAGATTTCAACCCGCCTATTTCACCACAACGAAGCGCAGTGTCGCCGTGGCATCCACAGTTTGGGCGACGGCAACATACACGCCGGATGGAAGCGAGCGCGCAACGGGAACGTGATGCACGCCTTCATGCATCCATCCATCGACGAGCGTGGCAAGATACTCACCCAAAAGCGAGTAGAGCCTAATGGAGACTTTACCGCCAGCCTTCAAGCTGAATGATACCGTCGGTGAAGACCCGATGGCCGTTGTCATCGGGAGAAACTCTACCCCCGATGCGTGCTCGTCAATGGACACCGACGTTGGGAGATATGACGGAAGTCTTGAGCGGTAAGCCGCAATGCCATTGTTCGACATGAGAACAAAGAGTATGACGTGAAAACTGCCGTTGCTCTGGTTGATCTCGATTTTATAGTCCACGTCGGAGATGTAATTCGATACCCCGCTGTTGTTATGCAGGGTTTTGCTACCGAGATGAGGCGTCGGGTTCCTATAGATGGAATCAGGACTGTTCACATTTATGATCCGTGCTCGCGTGTTATCGTTCGGCGCCTGGGGATCGCTCGGATTTGACGGAATTCCATCGGCACAGATGAGAAAATTTTTCGTCGAAGGAGGGGTGGGTGGTGACCCCGGATAATAGGTCCACCTCGCCGTCAGTGTGAACGCTGCAATCGGGCCGGCTTTACCGGTACCTTCGACCGGATCATCCGACAACGTGCGCAGCGGCGGCACCGGCGTTGAACTCGACGGAATCAGACTTGCGAGAATGTTCGGACCTTTGACCCAGATGTCATCGTGGAGGGAAATCCCGGTTGCTGTGATACCCGCCACTTCAAGGGTTACTTCGCTCATTACGTTCTTGGCGACGCGGTACGGTAACGGAAGGTTCTGTCCGTTATGCGGAGGATTCGCAGAAGGATCTGCGGCAATGAGGGAAATGGACGAGGACGGTTGCGTTTGACCGGTAAACTTCCCGCCACCGACGTATATCCTTACGCTGTCTGCATACCTCGTCGGGTCTCTGGGAATCGCCACGCGCTTGCCCACGACTTCGAATGCATCCCCGATACGTTGATACGGCATCTCCGAGCTTTCCGCACTCCCGATGCTGTTCTGTGTCGAATCTCTCGTAACATAGACGCACAAAGGTGTCGAGCTTGGCGTCACCCATCGAAAGACGCGATAGGGTCCCTGGTTCAGGTAGATCGGGTCGCAATTCGGTGGAGGCCCGGGATAACATGTCCCCCAAATCGGACTGACGAGATTCCCGGCGAAGATTCTCCCCTCGTCGTCAAGGTCGATCTTATAGATTGGATAAATCCCTTGGACAAAACTACCCCAACTTTGGTTTGGCCAGCCGAGATTCGGAAAACCCTGAATCGTATCGGGCGGGACAGGGAGTTGTCCTCCGTTCCCGTCCAGGCCGCGTCCAAGCGAAGCTTTTATTTTACCGGTCATCGCATCGAGAATCCATATCTTCGGGCAAGTCCATGCAGATTGTCCAAGCTGACAAATGGCGGGATTGACGATATAGACAACGTCACGCCATTTATCATAAGCCAAGCCGGTGTACTGGCGCTGACCTGCCATCCAACCAAAAGGACCGTTCGTGGATGAAGGATGAGGAAGGACCCATAACTCTTCCCAATCGATGTTTCCCTGTGCGTAACATGAGCAGGTTAAAACGAGCGTTGCAATGAATATGGTGCAATGCTTTTTCATGATGTTCTCGCGCTGTGTCAAGTTTGTTATTGCTTTTGATGCGAAGCGGTCAAAACAAGGACAGAAGGAATCTACGAAGTGTTACAGTGCAATCCTCGTAGCAGGAAGATTCTTTAAGGCGCCGTTGGGAGTTCCTCTATTGTATTGCAATGGGCTCCGAGTTCAGAGTGACTTCCAACCCCTGACCTTTGACCTCAGACCTCTGATTTCCGACCTCTGGAATTATTCTACCAAAACCATTCTCGAAACTATTCTCCCTGCGACATGAAGCCGCAGCACATAAACACCGGCAGGCAGACCGCTCACATCTAACGTAGCGCCATGCGTGCCGGGCGGGAGGTGGTCGCCCTCGATGATGCGCTGCACTTGTTCGCCGAGCACGTTGTACAGCGTGAGTGAGACCGCACCCGCTTGAGGCAGTGAGAAGCTCACGCTCGTGAGCTCATGTGCGGGATTGGGGTAGTTTTGCGAGAGTGAAAGCTCCTGCGGAAGAGGGATGTTTTCCGCGCTGACGACGGTGGACTGGATGCTGATAGCGATATAGCCCCTGATACCGGCGTAGAGCCGTTCGTCCGGGCCGAGGGCGAGGGAGCGGACGTCGCGGAATCCCAGCCCTTCATCGATCCTGTCCCTGCTGACGCCGTTGTCGGTGGAGCGCAGCACGCCGACGTTCATTGCCACGAAGATGTGATCCAGTGAGTTGATGACGATACGAAACACGTCGCTCGGCCCGAAGCCCGTTTCGATCCATGTATCCCCTCCATCCGAGCTTCGCATGATCGCCGTGAGCTTGTACTCCGTCCCATATTTGATTGCCATGAAGATTTCGCCGCGGGAGTTCGATGCCATTGCCGTGATCATGGACGTATCCCTCTCCGCGCGCCAAGGGTGCAGGACCTCCGTCCATTACTCCCCAAGGTCAGTCGTTTTGAAGAGTTTGCCGTAAACAGAGCAATAAAGTGTCGATGATGTTTTTTCGAATGTCAGTCGCGGCAGGGCGCCTGTCGTGTAGGGGAAAACCATCTCCCAGTTTGCCCCATCATCGTAGCTTCGATAGACGCCTTCGAACTGTGCTCCCACGAAGAGGACCGTATCGTGGATGATCTCGATGTCAACGACCTTTTTTCCGTCCAGTCCTATTTTTTCCCAAAGAACCCCGAGATTCGATGTTTTCGATATCCCAGCGTCAGCGGTTCCGATGTAGATATGATCCGCAGCGTTTTTTTCGAACCGATAGAAAAGCCAGGGAGAAAAGACTAATTTCTCGAAAGTCTTTCCTCCGTTGGTCGATCTCAAAAGGCCTCCCTGATCGCAGGCAACGAAGAGATTCCCCTTGTTGTCCAGAATAACGTCAGGAACGGCACATGGACTTGGTAACCAATGAACCGACCAGAAGTCCTGGGCGTGCAGGCTTTCAATTGAAAAGAGACCTCCCATACAAACGACGAAGAGCACAGCGATTGAATGAGTTTTCATGATTAACATAGTCGATTGATTTGCTTTCCTTCTTCAAGCACAATAAACGAGTATTCTCATGCATTTTCAAGACCGACAGTCCTTCCGTCGGGAAGCAATTCCCGACAGCATAACCAATGAACATGGTGCAATGCTTTTTCATGATGTTCTCGCGCTGTGTCAGGTTTGTATTTGCTTTTAATGCGAAGCGGTCAAAACAAGGACAGAAGGAATCTACGAAGTGTTACAGTGCAATCCTCGTAGCAGGAAGATTCTTTAAGGCGCCGTTGGGAGTTCAGTCAGGGGACACTCCCCGCCCTGCTGGCACCCCTCTCAAGAGGGGACACTCCCCGCCCTGCGGGCACCCCTCTCAAGAGGGGACACGATGCATCCGGTGATTCGAGCATAGATTTCGCTCGGACTTCATCTCGCTGACGTTGCCGAACAATCCTTTCTGATTATTTTCTTCGCGAATATGGATCGCATCGCCGCCAATCATAGGACTTGCATCGTAGCTCTCATAGCGTTGCTCTTCGCGCCGGGCCTTGTTGCACAGAAAGCTTCCATCACAGGAACGATAAAGGATAAGACGACCGGTGAGCCGCTCGTCGGTGTGAACGTCGTGGTCAAAGGGACATACTACGGTGCGGCATCGAACTTAGACGGAATCTACACCATCAAGGATGTGAATCCGGGTCAGTACACGCTGGAAGTTTCCCTCATCGGCTACAAGAAGATTCAGCAGACCGGCGTAACGGTAACTTCGGATAGAACGCTGACGCTGAATTTCCGTTTGGAGGAAACGATTCTCTCGTTAGACGAAGAGGTCGTCATAATCGGTCAGAAGCCGCTTCTCGACATCGAGCAGACGTCCAGTTCGAGAACGATCAATGCCGATGACATCGCGGCCGCCGTGATTGAAAACGTGAGAGACGTGTTGTCGCAGCAGACGGGCGTCGTGCAATCGGATAACGCAATTCACATTCGTGGCGGACGCGCACATGAGAATGCGTTCCTCCTCGACGGCGTTTCCATTCAGGATCCGCTGGCGGGTACCGGTTTCGGTCTCCAACTCAGCGCGGCTTCGATTCAGGAAGTGGAAGTGATCACCGGAGGGTTCAATGCGGAATTCGGGCAGGCGACTTCCGGCGTCGTGAACGTCACGACGAAAGAAGCGGGCGACCGGTTCAGCTTTTCGCTTTCATACAAGCGCGACAATCTCGGCTTCAACTCCGATTCGCGCTCCAACTGGAACACGGAAATCAGCGAAGGCTCGCTCTCCGGACCGGAACCGTTCACATCGTTTCTCCTTCCGGAATTCGGGATCGATATCCCGGGGAGTATTTCCTTCTTCGGCAACTTCTATTCGATGCTCACCGACGGTTACACGCGACTCACTCCGGTGATCATCAATGGAAAACCGACGGACGGCTACCGCGAAGTGCGCGCGCAACAACTCTACTCTTCAACGTTCGGCGGAACGCGTTTCGCGCCCCGGCAGGACAACAACTGGTTCTGGCTCGGCAAATTGACGTGGACGTTCTCACCGACGATGAAATTGCGCTATTCGTTCAACCAATCCGTTTCCATCAATCAGAACTCGCAATCGCTCCAGACGAATCTCGAATACGTGGAACCAAGCCCCGGCTACCAGTACGAGTTTCAAAACATCCTCGACGAGGCGAATACCTACACGCACAACACCAGCTTTCATACGTTGAGCTGGACGCATACGATCAACACGAAATCGTTTTACGACGTGAAGCTCAGCCGCTTCCAAACAAACCTCCGTGCGGATGCGAATGGGAAAAGCTGGAGCGAGTACACCGAGCCGAAGGACCTCGTGCGTTTTCCCGTCGAGTACTACAACACGAGCCGCGACACCGTCGGCATCATTCCCGGCGACGGCTTCTGGGATATCGGGAACGGCTTCACGTGGCACGACCATCACGTGATCGAGTATTCGCTCAAGGGCGACTTCACGAGCAATCTGAGCGAGCGGAATAAATTCAAAGCAGGATTCGACGTTGCGTTCAGCGAAATGCAGGTCGTTGACATTTACAAGCCGTGGCTCGGCGAACTGGGATTGAACAACGACATCTACAGAGTCTTCCCCGCGCATGGAGCGATGTACGCGCAGAACAGCGTCAACTTCAGCGGCATGATTCTGAACGTCGGCCTCCGCTTCGACTGGTGGATGCCCGGCAAGTTCGTCGATGACGCGGTGAACGATCCGGACGTGGTCACGATCCCGGAGAGCATTCGTGAGTCGTACATGGAAAACACGTTCGGACTTTTCGGGCGGCGCTTCAAGGGTCGCATCAGCCCAAGGCTCGGTATCTCGCATCCCGTTTCGGACAATCAGACGCTGTACTTTTCATACGGACATTTTTCGAAGAGACCGAAGCCGCAATTCGTTTACGCAAAGCTGAATCCCGTCAGTGCGAAGTCCACGTTTCAGAAATTCGGAAATCCCGATCTCGATCCCGAGACGACGGTCGCATACGAGATCGGATTGCGCAATCAGTTCACCGAGAACGACGTCTTTACACTGACGGCATACTACAAGGACATCTTCGATTACGTCAGCACGAAGTCTGCGCGCATCTCCAGTTCGCGCTTTTCCGGCGGGTCGTTCGTCACGTATGTGAATCAGGATTATGCGCGCACGCGCGGAGTGGAAGCGGAGTACAAGAAGCGAATCGGGAAATGGTTTCGCGGAGGCGCGAACGCATCGTATTCCATCGCGACGGGAAAAAGCTCCAGTGCGGATGAGGGAGCGCTCGTTCTGAGAGGCGATCTCGAAGAGTCCATCAAGGAAAACGCTCTCATCTGGGACAGGCCGTTTCAGGCGTCAGTGTATGCGAATTTTTTTGTCGCACCCGATGAAGCGCTCTTCGGATTCGGCAACGGCATCTTAGACGATTACTCCCTGTACGTCCGCGTCTTTTACCAGTCCGGCAGACGATATACGCCGCAAATCTATCTCGGCGATGACCCGACGACAGGACGCCCGATTTACGACCGAGACCGCACGAACCTCTACGGCGCAATCGGAAGCGATTGGTTCTGGATCGACCTGACCTTCGAGAAGAACTTCGAAATCGCAGGACTTGACTTCTCTTTCCTTGTGGAAGTCACGAACCTGCTCGACCGGAAGAACGCGACGATAATCAACCCCGTAACCGGACGCGCCTACGAATACGGCGACCCGACGCCGAGCGGTTGGAACGATCCGCTTTATTCGGATCTTCAAGCGCCGCTCAATCCCTATCCTTACAACCTCGCGCGATACCTTGCGCCGAGAAATATCCGTGCGGGTTTGGCGGTGAAGTTTTAGAGCAGTTTTTGGATTTCACACCGCTTCATTCGATGCTTGTTTACTGAAAACATGAAACACACGAACGATGATAACCAGAGTACAACCATGGATCCGCTCCCCTGCCGTAGTCATATTTTCCACTTGCACAACGCACACGGACATTCCACTACGAAGCTGCATTCGTATTGCCTACACCTGCTTACATGTGGATCGAGATTATTCTCCTTTAAAGCAAAGGCCTGTGTGAAAACAGCGATCCGATACTTCGGTTTCACGGGCCTGCTCCTGCTACTGTCCGCCCTTGGATTCATCGGAACCTCCTGCGACCAGTCAACACCGCCGATTACGACGCCGCCGGATACTGCAAAATATAGTTGCGACTGTGTCGATTGGCCCTATGACTCCGCTGCCGTCTATAACGGTGGTCTGGGAGGCGTATTGTGGGATTACCATGAATATAGAAAAACTCCTTCTCCCGATGGGAAGTACTTTTCACTCAGTGTATTCCATCCTTCTGATCTCTCAAAAGCCAGCGGGTTAGGTGTGTTTCTTTCCAGTTCTAACGAGCAAGTGCTATTCATTCCGGGCCCGTTATCCTATGCTTCGTGGTCTGAGGATTCACGCCATTTTACGTCAATCAACTCATTACGAAACTCTCTCATACTCGGCGATGTCGAATCCGGCCAATATGTCGAGCGGGGTGATCTTGGAATGTTCTACCGTGCAGTTTATGCCGTGGGTGGAACGGATGTCTATCTTTTCGGAGCCGTTCAGCGCGTGGGCGGCTTCTATAAATACGACACGAAACGGGATACTCTTAACGCAGTTTTCCTGGATACATTCGGGATATATTCGCTCTATTTCGAACAGCTTTCCGATTCGTCGCTGGTCTGGCTCAGCGCGGATCAGGAACTCGTCTCACCGGAGCCGCGGAGAGTCAGGAACACGATAGTCGTACACACGCTTCACCCGGAAACTTTGGAATACCGCCGCGTTGTCGGGCCATCATTTGTAAGCGGATGGTCATATCAGTCCAGTATCAAAGGGCAATTGAACAGGAAAACGGGCAGATACATTTTTGACGCGGAAATCGGTGGGCACAAGTTCGGCATTTATACGCTGGATATTTCCACGCTATCCCTGACGTATCAGACGTCGGAAATCACCTGTTCGTACTACGAGCTGTATCCAACGTGGAACGGAGATAGTGCATACTACGCGACGTGGTTCTGTCTGCGTGATAGAACCGCTCGAATATTCTCAGGAAGCCTGAAGTAAATTCCTCTGCACGGTTCCCACAGTGTAAGCTTCCGGTTTACAAAGTCACGAATCCGTAAATCTGCTTACGTCCTGCCTCCAGTTAACTCCTTATCTTTGCGGGTTTATTAATGTGAGTACGCTATATTCATTCTTAGGCTATGTTCCCTCCTCTCCGCAAACATAAATCCGATATCAAGTCTCCGAGAAACAGAGCTGGAGCGGTATTCGCGCTTGCTCGTTCATTCATTGTGGAAGTCACGAACCTGCTCGACCGGACGAACGCGACGATCATCAACCCAGTAACCGGACGCGCCTATGAATACGGCGACCCGACGCCGAGCGGTTGGAACGATCCGCTCTATCCGGATCTTCAAGCGCCGCTCAATCCCTATCCTTACAACCTCGCGCGATACCTTGCGCCGAGAAATATCCGTGCGGGCGTTTCGGTGAAGTTTTAGAGTAACTTTTAGATTTCACATATACCCTATTGACTTTCATTCAAAGTTGATCTAAGTTTTTAGCGACATATTTTCGCCAACCATAAAACGGAGGACAACATGGGCTTAACAGCACGATCATCAAGCCGAATTCCAGCGGGTGTGTACTTCCTTCGCGGAACTTCCGGTTCCATGGTTCAACATCAGAAGATCGTGGTGGCGCCATGAAGAAATTCTTTCTCCCGGTGTTTCTCCTGCTCGTTTGTTATGCAGGGTGTAAGGATGCTCCTGTCCCGGTTACGCCGGTCGATTGCGATGCCCTACCTTGCGACACATGCAACACGTTCGCTCCCATTTCCGGATGGGACAGTCTGTATAACAAACCTGATGCAAAGTATATGATATCGAAAGTCGTTTTCAACCAACACCGCAATGAACTGATCGGCCATGTAAAGAAAAGCTGGTCGCCGCATTTTTCAGGCGTATTCATCCACAACATCCTAACGAAAGAAACCACCATTCTAAACGCCTGGGACTTCGCTCTCTTTTCAAGCGGTGATCGAATGCTCGTGGCATTCTCTGGTTGGAATGGAATAGGTATCTACGAATTTGAATTAAAAGAGTATCGGAAAATCACCTCCATTCCGGATCAGTTTGTTCGTCCAATCCTATCCATCGATGAGAGTTATATTATAGCTGACAGCTCTCATACACCTTATAGAATCAGCCTTGATGGTCTTCAACGGGTGGTCATGTCCGACAGTTTGATAAGACCTCAGCAACTAGATGAAAAGACCATCATCGGTCTTCACAGGTTCACCAAACCTCGCGAAGGTGTTCTGATCATGGACCTCGAAACAAAAGCGCATAAATGGATGGACTTTACAGGTCTACCTGCTGACATGAATTGGGGGTTCGCTGAGTTCACCTTCGTACTTTCTCCAGACAGAACCAGAATCCTCATGGACGTAGCATCTTCGCGTGGGATATGGGTCCGTGAAAATGGAGGGCTCTTTCTGTTAGATATCGCTTCTCAAACTGCCCGAAAGGTACTTCCACAGCAGTATTGGGGGCAGCCTTGGTATGCCACATGGTCCTCTAACTCCACGTTCTTTGCATCCTATCACTGCCGCAAGGACACTACAGCGATGTTGTTCGAATACGACCTAAACGGTAAAGTACTCCGTCAAGTGACATTCAAAGAGATGAAGTTGTATCCATAAGCTCATTCATGAATGTGGATGATGCGAGGCATTGCATCATAATCACTTTAGGGGTTAAGTACATATCTCTCACTACTCGTGGCGCTACTGGTTTCAGTATCTCATTTCAGGCGCAGTAGTTCGTATCTTGAGTGAAGATGTGGTCGGGACAGTGCTTCACGTCTCTCCGTACCTCCGGCCATCGAAGCCTCCATAAATTATTCGCTCCGATTCATATCGATAAGTTGTGTCCGAGTCAGTGAAGAAACCGAAACCGACGGTCGTTCTCGCGAACGATGCTCAAACCATCGCCGGCGGCGAGCGGTACGTCCTCTTCCTTGCGGATGAACTTCGCGCGCGGGAGTATTCCGTTCACTTAGCGGTGCAACGCAACTCGGAGCTTGCGCACGAGGCACGGAGAAGAGGATTTCACACGGAGGAGTTTTCGTTCGGGCGCAGCGGGCGCGAGCTTATCGTCGCGCGTCGTATTGCCGCCGCCTTCAGAAAATTACAGCCGGACATCGTCCACACGAACAGCAACTACGACAGGACTACAGGCGCGATTGCAGCGCGCATGCTCGGCGCCAAATCGATAGCGAGCATCCACTCCTGCCTTTCGATTCAGCACAACGTGACGCACTGGTTTCGCAATCGATACCTTATCGACCACTTCACACCCGTCGGCTATTCCACGAGAGCGATACTCATCGAGCAGGATCGGATTCCGGCAGAGAAGATCTCGGTCGTACACATCGGCATTCCCGAAGACCAGATCCGAACGTCTCTTGTTCTCCGCGAAAGCGTTCGCGCGGAATTCGGCTTCGATGAGGAACACGTCGTCCTCGGGACGCTCTCGCGCTTAGTTCCATTCAAAGGGCACACGGTTCTCCTCCACGCTGCGGTCGATATCTTCTCCGCACTCCCCGATGCACGAATCCTCATCGTCGGTGATGGAGAACTCCGCCCGGCACTCGAGAGCGAAGCCCGGTCATTAGGGATCGCGGACAGGGTTCGCTTTGCCGGCCAGCGAAACGACCTCTCGTCTGTTCTCTCCGCTTTCGATCTTTTCATTCAACCGTCCATCGACTTCGGCGGAGAGACGTTTCCACTCTCGATCATCGAAGCGCAGGCCGCCGGGTTGCCCGTGATCGCAAGCGAGGTCGGCGATATCCGGCACATCATCGATCATGGCCGCAGCGGATTTCTCGTCAAGCCTTCAACGCCCGAAGCACTTGCGGAGCGAATCATCGAGTTGGCTTCCGATAGAAACAGAAGGAAGCAATTCGGCGAACGTGCGCGGCTCGTATTCTTAGAACGATTGCGCGTTCAATCCATGGTCGATGCAATGGAAGACGTCTATCGTGCCGTGCTTGGCTGGGATTACTGATCCGTCGGGGCGATGAACTGCTTCCCCTTGTACTGCGATGAGATGAGTGCGAATTCTTCGAGTCGTTTTTCGGCAAGGCCAAAGACTGAATCGAGTGGAAACTGCCCGTCGCTTCCTCGAACGCCTGCGGGAACACCGGTCAACAATTCGATGCCTTCCTCTATCCGGCTGACGCTGTGGATGTGAAAGCGTCCGTCCTGCACGGCCTTCACGATATCACTGCGCAGCATGAGGTCGGAAACGTTCTGAACGGGAATCAACACTCCTTGCGCACCGGTAAGTCCGCGCTTACGACAGACGTCGAAGAAGCCCTCGATCTTCTCATTCACGCCGCCGATGGGTTGGATGTCGCCCTTTTGATTGACCGAACCGGTCACCGCGTACCGCTGCCGGATCGGGATACCGGAGAGGGCGGAAAGGAGCGCATACACTTCCGTCGATGACGCGCTGTCTCCATCGACTCCGGAGTAGGACTGTTCGAAGGAGATGCTTGCCGTCAGTGCTAACGGCTGCTTCTGGGCAAACGTCTCGCGAAGCCAACCGGTCAGGATGAGAACGCCTTTGTCATGTGTGCTTCCGCTGAGTTCGGCCTCTCGTTCGATGTTGATGATACCGGCTTCACCGACGGCGACCGTCGCAGTAATCCTCGACGGCAATCCGAATTCATAGCGATCGCCGGAATAGACCGCAAGCCCGTTGATCTGTCCGACACGTTCGCTTTCCGTATCGATGAGAATGACCTTCCTGCTGATCATCTCCTGGAGTTTGTCTTCACTCAATCCGTGCCTGTTCTGGAATTCGTCTATCGCCTTCTGAACGTGATCCACCGTAACGTACCGGTTGCTGTTCTGTGCGCACCAATAACTCGCCTCGCGCACGACGTCTGCAATTTCCATGAAGCGCGTAGTCAGCTTATCCCGGCTTCCCGCGAGCCTCGCACCATACTCCACGATGGCTGCTATCGCGCGCTTATCGAAGTGAAGGAGTTTTTCCTCGGAAATCAGTTTCCGCAGGAGTGCGGCGTACTGCTGTACCGCAAGCTCCGTGTTGTCCATTTCATAATCGAACTCCGCCTTGACCTTGAAGATCTTTTTGAAATCGCGTTCATAGGACGAGAGGAGCCAGTAGATCTCGTTGTTCCCCACCAGAATCACTTTGATCGTCAGGTCGATGGCTTCCGGTTTCAACGCCGAGGTGGTCGGAGCGGACTGGTAATCGAGCGCCTGGATTTCGAGCTTTCGATAGAGCAGGACGCGTTGGAGTTTCTTCCACACGCCCGGTTCGAGCAGCACGTCCACGGCGTTGAGAACGAGGAATCCCCCGTTGGCGTGCAGGATCGATCCGGCTTTGATCTGTGTGAAATCGCTGTACCAAAATCCCTGCGTGTCCTGATAGCGCTCGATGGTCCCGAACACGTTCGTGTAAGTCGGATTCGTTTCGATGATCACGGGACAACTCTCAACGTTCTTGTTGTCCAACAGCAGGTTCACTTTATACTCGATGAACTCGTCTTCACCGTTTCCTTCACTCGACCCTTTGAAGCGTTGCAAATTGTCGAGCGTGAACTCCACCATGCGGTCGAGGTAATCCTTCACTTTCGGGAGCTTGTACCTCTCATACAATTCCGTAAAGATCGCATCGACGATAACGGAGACAGCTTGCCGTTCATGCAAGCCGAGGAGTTTCTGATAATCGCGTGAGAGATGCACGCCCCGGCGAAAGACATCCTGCATCTCGAGTCGAAGAACCTTATACTTCTCCAGATACTCACCGATTTCTTCTTCACGCATTTCTCCGGTTTCCACCAGCTTCGGTAAATCCGAAATCAGAATCGTTTTGTCTCCCCGCTTTATCAGTATCTCCGGTTGAACCGACTGCCCTTCCTCGATGCGGCCAAAGACAAAACCTTCGGGAGCGATGCGTTCCTCGAACGCGGAGAAAAGCTCAGCTTCTTTTGCATTGTAATCATCGATGATCGCCTGCCTGGAATGCAGGAATTCCGCGTCTTCATACACGCGCGGAATACGCGCCTTGAGAAGTTCCACGCACTCCTCGACGTCCTTGCGAAACTCGGAGCCTTCACCCTGTTGGAACACGAGCAACAGCGGTTTGTCGGGATCGACAAAATCGTGGACGTACACGAAATCCGTGGGAGGCTCCGAGTACGGTTGAATTTTTTCGAGAATGGATTTGATGGTTGTCGCTTTTCCGGTTCCGGACAATCCGCTCACGTAGATATTGTAGCCGGGTGCGTTGAGTTCGACCCCAAGCTTCAATGCTTTCAGAGCGCGGTCCTGCCCGATGATTCCCTCGATCGGTTCAACGCCTTCCGTCGTTTCGGCGGGAATGAATTCGAGCGGGCATTTCCAGCGAAGTTCATCGGCGGAAAGCTTCGTGCGTCGTTCAACCGATTCGTTCATCTTGTCTTTCATTTTTTTACCTCACTGGAAATTAGACTTCGATGAACTCGGTTCAAACACCATCGCTCTCGGGCAGAGCTACTGATCCATCGGTAAGTCGAAAAGAATAAACGCGGAATCGCGCTGCGCCTTCATCGTCAAGTGGCGCACGTCTTGCATCATGATCGCGTCTTCCTCCTGCAATTCATGGCCGTTCACGTTGAGCACTCCGCTGACAAGATAGAGGTACACGCCACGCGTAACGCTGACTTTATGGGACAACGTTTTTCCAACGCAGAGCAGCGAAAGGTACATGACGACGTCCTGATCTATAACGAGGGCATCGCTCTCGACAGTACCTGAAACGACCGGGCAGAGTACGTTCCTGCGCTTCTCGCTGGGAAATGACCGCTGCTCGTAGGATGGTTCTAAATCACGAGTGCGGGGGAGAAACCAGATTTGGAGCAACTCGAGCATTTCCTCTTTCGAGTGATTGTACTCCGAATGGGTGATACCTTTCCCGGCGCGCGTGAACTGCAATTCCCCAGCGTGAACGATCCCATGCGAACCGGTGCTGTCTGAATGCTCGAGCGAACCTTGCAGGACGTAGGTAATGATTTCCATGTTGTCATGTGGATGCTTTGGAAATCCCATACCCGGTTGGATGCGATCGTGGTTCAAAACGACGAGCGGCCCGAAATGCACGTGCTCCGGTTCGTAATACCGATTGAAAGAAAAACTATGCTTTGCGAGCAGCCAGTCCGTCCTGGTAACGCCCCGTTCGGCATTTCGTCTAATCCTGATCATATGCGACGGCGGGTTCTCCGTCTAATGATGGGGAGATGAATGCAGATTGGAGTTTCAGACCGAGCTTCTTCAACAAGTGGCTGAGTTGCTCTTGTTCATCGGCATCGAGGACAGACGCTATTAGCGTGATGAACTTTGCATGGTCTGGAAATATCCGTTCGAAGAGAGCGAAGCCTTCGTCGGTCAATTCTACGACTACCGTTCTTCGGTCTTCATCGGAGTGCTTGCGAACGACAAGGCCTTCGCGCTCAAGGTTATCGACGACACAGGTCATGTTGCCGCCGCTGACGAGCATTTTTTTCGAGAGGTCGCCTATTTGCATCGGCCCAAGGTGTCCGAGACACTCGAGTACTGCAAACTGCGGTTGGGTCAAACCAAACTCCCGGATTTGTACATGCGTGTGCTTGTTGAACGTCGAGTAAGCACGGGCCAATTTAACCCACATGCTCAAAGCACGATCAGCATCGGCGCCGTAACGTTCTGTTGTTTTCATACTTGATTGAGGATCGCTCCGTTCGGTGATTCCTTCATAGAGCGATTGAAAGAAAAAGTGAGTGCCTACCAGTTACAGCGCAGAATCGTCCCGTTCAATCCAACGACCCACATCACACGCTTCGATGAATAGAACACTCCAAGGAGGTTGGTCTCTGTAGGCCTTGGTAGTCGGGACCATGTCTTTCCTCCGTTCTGTGTCGTGAGGATCAAGCCTTCTATGCCGACAACCGTACCGTTGAGATCATCGGCAAAGTCAATGGAGGTAAGGTTGAGGAAAACATCCGTTCGACTTTTTTCCCATGTTCTCCCGCCGTCTTCGGTGTAGAGAACGGTGCCGCGCTCGCCGCAAATCCATCCCTTCATGGGTGATCGGAACTTGATCGAAAGGAGATCATCCTTCACCGGAGAATCCAACACAACCCAGGAAACGCCGTCGTTGCAGGATTGATAGATATTCCCCTTCGCGCCGACGGCAACCCAGCATTGATTCCCTTTGTGAACGATGTCGAACAACTCACCCGCACCGGCAGGGCCGTTCGCCATCCACGTGATGCCTCCGTCAGTCGTGCGTAATACGATCCCTTCATCACCGACGGCAATTCCGTTGTTCTTATCTCTGAAGTTGATGCTGTTCAGCCTGTAGTTCTTATCACTCTGGCGCGTGACCCACGTCGATCCACCGTCCGAAGTATAGCCGATGTAACCGCGGAAGCCGCACGCATATCCCGTAGAGGCATTGAGAAAATCGAATGCGTTCAACTCGATGCTCTTACTTGCGCCTGGAATGTTTGTCCAGGTCTCGCCAGCATCATTCGTCATCATCAGTGAGCCGTCCTTGCCAAGCACCCAGCCGTTTTTCTCATCGACGAATTCGACTGAAAGAAATGATGTTTTCGGCCCAGTCGTCACGTCGTGCCATGTTTCGCCCCAATCCGTCGAACGCAGAAGAGTGCCTTCGACGCCAAGTGCAACGCCTGTCCCCATATCGCTGAGCGAGATATCCATCAGATCGAGGGTCGTTCCGCTGTTGACTTTATACCAGGTAACACCTTTATCCGTCGTCTAGATGATGACCCCGCCTTTCCCTACGGCCCAGCCGCGTGCATCATCGACGAAGTACATTGAAATGAGTGTGACTCCGGTTTTGGCGTCGATCATCTGCCAGAAATTTCCCCGGTTCGTGGTCTTCAGCATCAAACCGTTTCCACCGCAGATAAAACGATCGGTGTTGTTGACATAGTAGATGTATTCGGGATTGCCCGGAAGTTCGACCTTCTTGCGTGACCAGGTATTGCCGCCATCCGTCGTTTCAAGGATCAACCCTCCCCAGCCCATGATCCAACCGTGCTTATCGTCATCGAAGTAGATGGATCGCAGGAAGAACGGTTCATTGTAGGACTTGTTGATCCAGTTCTTTCCACCATCCGTGGTATGCAGAATCAAACCGCCGACACCGACGGCCCAACCCCATTCCCTGCTGAAGAAGTTGATCGCATAGACGCGCTTCGTCGTCCCGGTGATCTGTCTCGTCCACGTCAATCCGCCGTCGGTCGAATGAGAAATGATCCCGTTCTCACCGCACGCCCATCCGTATTTGTCATCGATGAAGCTCTGGTCATGAAAGGAGATATCGGTATTGCTCTCCATCAACTTCCATGTGACGCCATCGTCGGACGAACGAATGATGCGTCCCATATCCCCGACGATCACGATCTGGTTCGTACCGGGGCGTTGGATGCTGTTGTTCGTGTTTCCATGAGGGAGTGGATTTTTCCAGTGCCAAACTTGCCCCTGGACGGATGTGATTGCAATAAGGCTCAACACGATTCCGTACACACTGATACGATTACTGCGGGGAGCTGGCATAGAAACACGAAGCATATATGAATTCCTTGTTGATGGACAGAGCAAAAAACTCCTCGGAAAATACGTTCTGAGATGGGGAAACAAAAATACCTGATGGATTTCCACAACATTTCCATCACGCCGTCAATCCAAAAAATGCCTTGACTCTGTTCTGAACATCATGTTAATTGCGTCCAGAGGTATCCATGTACTCCGGTGAGTTGAAAGACATACAGGACAATATCATTGACCGCATCACCTCGATCCTCGATACCGTTTACGACGTGCACGTGACGGACAAGTCGCTCACGAACGTGCTTCCAACGATGGCTTTCAAGAGTGATCCGCATTTGAATGAGCTGCGTCTCGCTCTCGAACGGATTCAACGTGGAGAATATGGGAACTGTATCTTCTGCAAGCGGCCTATCGCTACGGCAATTCTCAAGGAATTACCGACAGCCCATTTTTGCCACGAGTGTGCTGAACGGCTTCGTACTCGTGCACAGAAAAGGCAGTGACGTTCACTCTTCAACGAATTCCTGAAGGCGCCGATCGATCAATGGATCATCACTTTCGATGCTGCGGAGTCTTCCGGTCAAGGCATTGAGATAGACGATCACCAATGCGTGACCGTAATTCGATTCGAACATCCATTCCTGTTCGTTATTCACCGTCACGAGTATGCCTTTGCGAAAGCGCAATTGCGGAAGCCGCTCGTTGAGGATGCGGCGAGCTTCGTTCAACGAGAGCTTCTTGCGCCGCAGGCTGGTGCTTTCCAAAAACAACGATGCATCGACGGGACCGGACGGCGTGAAGGCGGTATCGATTATCGGGTCGAGATACACGTCACGAGTCGGTCGATTGACGTTTGCGAACAGCGCACCCGAAGCGAAAACTGCTGGATGATAGCCGGCTTTTAAGACAACGACGGTGTCGTCCTTTCGAAATCCCTCTAACACGTAATAGCCGTCGCTCGATGAAAGCGTCGTCACGGAAGATTGAGATTTCGGCGCAAGCTGAGCCGAGTCAATTCCATCGCCCGTCTTCGCATCGATGACACGGCCGGTGAGGATGGTCTTCTCCTGCTCGCCGCATGAAAACACGCTAAAGGCGAGGATCCCAAAGGCGAGGCCTTTTACGATATATTCGACGCGAGCCATTGCAAGAAATCCGGTGTCTGAGCAGTATAGTCCACTTCCATGCGCAGGAAACATACGGGAAATCCCGAGAACGCTTCCTGCATGGAAGCAATGCGAACCGCGTCCTTCTCGGTTGTGATCATCGCTTGAGCGCCGCTTCTGCGTGCCGCATCGACAAGTGCACGAACGTCCGTCGTTGAGTAGCGATAGTGATCCGGGAACGTCTCGCTTCCTGTGACGTGCATACCTACGGCTTCGAGCGAACGCATGAACGATCCCGGTGAGCCGATACCGCAGAAGGCAAAGACATTTCGATGAGATGTATCGGTGTCACCAAAAAGTGTGGCGACGCCGGAAGGGTTGTATCGCGAGTAAAAGATCTTCGCGTTCGTTACTTCACGAATCTTCTTTTTAATAGCCTCAGCATCTGTGTCACCTTTCCACTTCGTCAATACGACAGCGTGTGCTCGCCGAAGACCGCGCAATGGTTCGCGGAGTCGCCCGAGTGGAAGAAGCGAATCGCCAAATCCCGGATTCGAAGAATCGAGCGTAACGATGTCAACATTTCGCGCACAGTGCCGATGCTGAAATGCGTCATCGAGAAGAATGATGTCAGCGGAAAAATCCCGTACCGCGCTAAGACATCCCTCATGCCGATTCCTGTCTGCAAGGATGACCACTCGATGGTCGCGGCGTGCAAGCATGACCGGTTCATCGCCGCCTAAAAGATGACCGAGCACATTCCCCTCGCCATCACTGACGACGACGGCAGTGCGAGTATTGCGCTTATACCCTCGTGTCACCACGACGACTCGCTTTCCCTCATCGCAGAAGCGACCGGCGATGTATCCGACAAGCGGAGTCTTTCCCGTTCCTCCGACACTGATGTTCCCGATGGAAATCACCGGTACAGGTACGGGCTTCGCTTTCAGCCAGCCACGGTCGAAGGCACGATTGCGTGCTTCGATCACCAATCCATAGAGCGACGATGCGAGCGCAAGGTAGAGTTTCATTACCAATGGCCTAATTCATCATAGCGGTCGTTCATCCGTACTTCACTTCGCTTTCGAAACTGCTCGAGTCGTGTCTCCTCCAGGTTTGGTATGATCAACGGTTCACTCAATTCGACGATACACCGCGTCATCGGTTTTGGAATCTCAAAGCGATCCCAACTCCGAAGTTGCCAGTACTTTTGAAAGCGCACGGTTAACGTATAGAACGCTACACCGCACGTTTGCGCAACGCGAAGCGCACCGATCTTCATTTCGTGGTATGGTCCGCGTGGACCATCCGGAGTCACGAGGAGCCGCTTTCCCGAACGAACCGCCGACCGCATCGCTTCCATTGCCTCCTTCGCGCCACGGCTGCTCGAACCGCGAATCACTTCATAGCCCCAACGTCGCAAGAGCATCGCGAGTAATCTCCCGTCATCACTCTGGCTCGTCAATGCCGCAGCGTTTTTCTTTCTGAACAGCCACCAGGAGAAAAGCATCGAACCATGCCAGAACACGACGACACATGACCGAGGGAGTTCTGCCGGGAAGTTTCGAAACTCCACCCGAAGCGTTCGGAAGAGGAGTGCGGAGAAAGCGCGTATCGCTTGCGCGAGCAGGAGCGTTCCCATCAACTCAGCGAATACATCGATGGTCGCCTGTCGCCGAACAAATCGTTCTCCGGTGAAATGCTTTTTGAACGCGTTCTCGAAACGTCAAACTCTGCGTGGATCCATCCTTCGAATGTTTCATCTGCACGCGCGAGAATACTTCCACTGATGTCGGTAATCTGGCTGCATCCGTGGAAGGTGAGGGTGCTTTCACCCAGCGTTTCTGTTCCCGTGCGATTCGCGGTGATCGTGTAAACCTTGTTTTCGAACGAACGCGTCTGCATGACCGGTCCCCAATGTTGTGGCAAAGCAACGAGATCGGATGGATGGCAGATGATCGATGCACCTCTCAGGGCAAGCGTACGGGCGGCTTCCGGAAAACGCCAGTCATAACAGATCATCGTCCCGATATTGAGTTGCTCGTAGTGAGCAACCGGAAAACCTAAGTCACCCGGCTCGAAAAGCTCTTTCTCCTTCGCGAAGAGATGTACTTTTCGATACACTTCGATTCGGCCATCGGGAAGAATGGTACAGGCAGAGTTATACACTCTTTCCCCGTTTCGCTCAGGCCAGCCGGCAACGATCGTTCGTTTCTCACTCAAAGCAGCATCACGAAGCATCGAGATTGAAATGCCTTCAAGCGTTTCAGCGCAGTCGAACAGCGCATCGAATGAAGGAAAGAAATATCCCGAAGTACAGAGCTCAGGAAGAACGAGGAGTTCCGCATCCACGCTTCTGAGAGCTCTTTCGATGAACCGTCGATTCGCATCGCAATCGAGAAGACGCGGGCAGAACTGGAGTGCGGCAACGGAGAGTGTCATTCGGATTTACCTGATCGTCGTGTCGGGACGGCCAAACTTCCTGTCGTGGTATTGATCGAGCCGTGGTTCATAGAAAAGGATATTCATATTGCGATCTCTGATCGTCCCGCCGGATGGAAAGTAATAGAACTCCTCGATGATCGCCGTCGGGCGCTTCGAAGGGCGCCCGTTCTCGCTATAGAAACGCAGCGTGAAGTAGCCAAGTGAAGGATTCAGTTTTCTCGATTGATACAGAACATGTTCTATCGAATAAGTCAGCGGATCGTCATCGTGCATGAAGTCGTCTTTCGTCGTGATGGAAAAGGCGATGAGCTACTGGATGGTGAACTCAACGCGACGGTTCTTCTGTCGTCCCTCATCGGTATCGTTCGTGTCGATGGGTTTCGTTTTGCCGAAAGCCTTCACGGTAAGTCGCGCGGACTCGATGCCCTTCTCAACGAGATACTCATACACGGCCTGCGCCCTGTTGAGGGAAAGCAGGTTGTTGTAGTCATCGGTTCCCTTTCCATCCGTGTGGCCATTGATCCGGATGATCACCTCCGGGCTTGATCGAAGGAACTTCACGAGACGGTCAAGCTCTGCAATCGACTCGCTCCTTAAGGTCCATTTGTCGTAGTCGAAGAATATGTTGTTCAGCCTGATCGTGCTTCCGGTTTCAATCGGCACAAGCGTCAGGTCGCGTTTCATCTCATCGTATGCATCCATTTTCCGAAGGTCGATGTTCTCACTGATCGGGTAATACCCTTCATGCTCGGCACGAAAGGCATAGTGTTCGCCGGACGGCAGCGTGATCGTGAATTCGCCGGTGTTGGGATTCGCGATTGCGCTTCCAAGCATCTTCCCATCGCCCAGGCGTTCGTAAACGATCTTCGCCGGAACGGGATTTCCCTTCGTGTCTTTCACGATGCCGTTGATTAGAAGCACGGGCAACGGCTGGACTTCCTTTGGTAACGCAATGCGGAAGATGTCGCTCTTCCCATAGCCCTCATGCGTCGAAACGAAATAGGCATACTTACCGCTTGCGGGCAGCGTGTAGTACGCATCCCAACCTGATGTATTGATCGGCCACCCGAGATTTCGCGGACGGTTCCAATTCGTCCACGTATCATCGAGGCGTTGTGTCATGTACACATCGTTGCTTCCAAAACCACCGGGTCGATCACTCGAGAAATACAAAGTCTTTCCGTCGGCGGCAAGGAAAGGTGTGATCTCCGTACTCTTCGTATTCACGGCCGACCCAAGATTCTTCGGCGAGGACCACGTGTTGTCCTCCTGCAATAGACTTACATACAAGTCCCGTTCACCGAATGTCTCATCTGTCTGGAGGGACATGATGATCACATTCCCTTCTGCGGACATGGTGTACTCGCTGTTCTTCGAATGATTGACAAAGAGCTCGATATGCAAGTTGACCGGTTGCTGCCATCCTCCCTGCCCTCGAAAACTCATCGAAATACCCTGACGTTGCGAGCCATCAGGGAGATATTGATTCCCGAGCAGCAGCGCGTTGTTATCCGGTAATGCCGAACAGACATAATTGAAACCGGAAGTATTGAGGGGATAGCCGATGTTCTTCGCGGAACCCCACTTCCCGTCTTCGCCCAATTCGCTATACCATATATCATCTTTCGGACTTCCAACGTTTTCGGGACAATCCTTCCTCACGAAATACAGCACTCTGCCATTCGGTGAAATAACGGGGAGAACTTCATCGTACCGCGAGTTGATCGCCGGGCCGAGATTCTCCCTCTGTGGGTTGACTTTGGTCTGGCTCAGGACAGGAACAGTCAGGCTAAGTACGACGATCGCTGCCAATGCTGCGTTGAGCGCTCCATCCTCCCTTTGCATTCTATGACTTCGCAGTTGTTTCATTCCATGTGCGTAGGAAAATATAAAAGCAGGCGTTGAAATCCTTCCGTCTTGGTTTTGCTCATCTTCACACGTAGCTTCAAGCGACGTTATGACGAGACGAACGAAAATCCTCATCGGCCTGAGTGGAAGTCTCCTGTTTATCGTGGTTGCTGCTGCTTTCGCCATTTACTTTCTCTTGACCAAGTCCCATCCACAGGTAGAAGGGACTTTACCGGTGCGAGGGCTGTCTTCCCCCGTCGAAGTGTTCCGCGACGAAGCGGGAATCCCGCACATCATTGCGCAAAATGAATACGACGCGTATTTCACCGCCGGTTTTGTCCACGCACAGGATCGACTGTGGCAAATGGACCTATCACGACGCTATGGACAAGGACGCCTTGCTGAAGTACTCGGCGGACTTGCGGTTCCAATCGACAGGTTGATGCGAACCATCGGCATCCATCGCATTGCCGATACTTTGCTGCAATCGCTTCCACGTCAGACGAAGAACATTCTCTCTGCTTACACCAATGGTGTGAATGCCTGCATCGATCAGATGAAAGGCAAGTACCCGATCGAATTCGATCTCTTGCAGTACGAACCCGAGCCGTGGACCGAGCGCGATTGCGTCATCATCGGGCGAGTTATGGGATGGGAGCTTGCCGTTTCGTGGTGGGTCGATCTCGTCCTTGCGGATCTCGTGGAAACGGTCGGTGAAGAAAAAGCCCGTGAAGTTTTCCCATACTATCGTGATGATGCGCCCGTCATCATCCCTTCGCAACTCGCATACGATCGTAAAGAGATACGCGCGTTTCAGGAGAGTTATCAGTACGCGCGTGCGTTTCTCAAACGTCATGGCTCCGCTGTCGGAAGCAATAGCTGGTCGGTGACGGGTTCGCGATCGGTTACCGGCCTCCCTCTTCTCGCAAACGATCCGCATCTGATCTTCATGCAACCGGCGCGGTGGTACATCATGCACCTGAACGCGCCGGGTTTGAATGTGGCCGGCGTATCGCTTCCCGGTGCACCGGGTATCGTCATCGGTCGCAACGACGATATCGCATGGGGACTGACCAACGTAATGAACGATGACGTCGATTTTTACATCGAGCAGGTATCTTACCGCGACTCGGTTTACGAGTATCGAGGATCGAAGAGACGGCTCGTTGTACGAACAGATTCCATCTTCGTAAAAGACAGCCTCCCAGTGGTTCATACCGTCCATGAAACGCACAACGGTCCACTCATCCAGAGTGTCTATACTCCCGACCGCTATCATAAACGCAGAGAACGAGCAGCTTCGATCTCGATGCGCTGGACGGGATATGAGAAGAGTGATGAGATTCTCGCTCTCTACAAAGTGAACCATGCGAAATCGTGGTCCGAGTTTCGCGATGCGCTGCGCTCGTTCGGGCTTCCCGGTCAGAATTTCATGTATGCCGACCGTGCGGGGAATATCGGTTTTCAGGCTGCGGCGCTCGTTCCAAAACGTGCGGAATCGTTTGGCGTGCTTCCTTCCGATGGGCAGACCGGTGATGGTGAATGGCTTGGTTTCATCCCGTTCGATGAACTCCCTTCTACATTCAATCCACCTTCAGAATTTCTCGCGACTGCGAACAACAAGATCACGGCGCAACTCCCTTACTATCTCTCGAACCTGTGGGAAGGTGAATCACGAATTACGCGAATACGCGAAATGTTAGCCGAACAGCCGCAGTTCTCCGCGGCCGATTTCCGCCTGATGCAGATGGACGTGAAATCACCTTACGCAAGCGGAATCCGTGATGAATTCGTGCGCGCTCTTTTATCGTTGGAGAGGAGATCAAGCACTTTGACGAATGCGATGAACCTTCTTGCACAATGGGATCTGCGCATGTCTTCATCGTCCTCCGCGACTGCGCTGTTCAACGTCGCGTATCAACACCTCTTGACGGAGACACTGGAAGATGAAATGGGCAAATCGCTCTTCGACAGCTACGTCTGGTTTTCGAATGTCCCCGTCCGTGTGATGCCGAAATTGCTCGCCGATACCGCCGCGACGTGGTTCGATAACGTTCGAACGCCGGAAGGAGAAACGAAGTCCGACATCGTTGTCCAGTGCATCCAACGGGCGATGGAAGAGCTATCGGAACGCTTCGGCAGTGACATGGAGAAATGGAAATGGGGTGATATTCACACCGTCACGTTCATGCATCCATTAGGAGAAGTGACACCGCTCAATTATCTCTTCAATGTCGGGCCGCTCGTGGTAGGCGGCCACACGACGACGATCAACAATGGCGAGTACCGTTTCACCGCTCCGTATGACGTGGGCGTCGGTCCTTCCATGCGGTTCATTGCCGACCTTGCCGTTCAAGATACCTGTTATATCATACTCACGACCGGGCAATCAGGGCAACCGTTGAGCAAGCATTATTCAGATCAGGCAGCACTCTGGCAAAACGGTGCATATCGCACACTGCTCACGAATCCGAAGACAATCCGGAATATGCATTGGGATAAACTCACGCTTGAACCGATGTAGGGAACACACTCTTGTTCTTTGTGCAACGACCCCATGATCGAGACGATGAACCACCTTGTAATTACCTGCCTCATTCTCTATTTTGCCACCCGCGATTGGCGACGTACCCAAGTGGCTAAGGGGACGCTCTGCAAAAGCGTTATGCATCGGTTCGAATCCGATCGTCGCCTCAAGTTTCACTCCGTTTGTGCCGGGGTGGCGGAATTGGTAGACGCGAAGGACTTAAAATCCTTTGGATTCACAAGATCCGTGCGGGTTCGAGTCCCGCCCTCGGTACCAAACCCGAACTCCATTACACCATCCTTTTCCGAATGACAATACCACAAGCTCTGATGCGTACCATGCTTCGGCTCATGCATGGCATTGCAATAGCGCTCCTCCTCGTGTTGTTATCTCAAACAACATCCGGACAAGGAATTCCTGATCCATCGAAGAAAGAGAAAGGGGAAGCACCACGGGCGGAGATCCTTGTCGGGAACACGGTCGAGGTGCCGGTGAACGATTCGAATTACGTTGTGGGACCTGCCGACGTTCTGAACCTCTCGATCTACACGGACCGGTATTACTCTTATGACGTTGTTGTCAGCACGAACGGACGGATCATCGTTCCCCAACTCGGTGACGTCGTGGTCAACAACTTATCCCTGGCCGGTGTACGAGATGTCCTGAAGCAACTGATCGACCGGAATTTCAAAAACGCTGAACTGATCGTCAGCCTTGCCCGGCCTCGCCAGATCAAAGTTTCCATTACCGGAGCAGTCATGCAACCGGGTGTGATCCTCTTGCCTGCGACGGCGCGCGTTTCAGAAGCGCTGGAGATTGCCGGCGGCATTGCGAAGGATACAACCGCACTGCGTGGCATTATGATCAAGCGAGGGAAGCAAACACTCACCGCCGACCTCATTTCGTTCTACCGATTTGGTGAAACATCCACAAACCCGTTCCTCATGGGCGGCGACGTCGTTGTCTTTCACCGCATCGACCGGCGTGTCAGCATATTCGGCGCAGTGAATTACGAAGGCCATATCGACTATCTCCCGGGAGATAAACTCTTCGACATCATTCGGATTGCCGGCGGCTTCCGGTCGTCGGTCTTTCTCGACAGCGTTCAGATCGTTCGCTTCAAGGAAGACAATACGACGACGGAGAATTCCTATCTCAACCTCCTCGGATATCCCACGGACGAAAGCGTGAATATACCGCTCGCTTCCAGTGACCTGATCTTGGTGCGTTCCATACCGAAATTTCAGCATCAGCGATTGGTTCTCATCACCGGCGAAGTGAAGTACCCCGGAAGCTATCCCATTGAAAAAGGCGAGACGCGCCTAACCGAAATCATCGCGCGCGCCGGCGGCTTCACAAGCGATGCTTCGTTGGAGGAGGCAACTGTGACAACAAAGCGAAGCGAGGGCGAACGCGATCAGGAATTCGAGCGCCTCAGTAAGATTCCACCGTCGGAGATGCGCGAAGACGAGTATGAATACTTCAAGGCTCGTTCGCGGGAACGCATCGGACAGATGGTCGTGAACTTCAAGCGTTTGTTTCTGGAGAATGACCTCAAAGAAGATATCATCCTCCAGGACGGTGACGTGATCGACGTGCCATTGAGAAAGAACTACATCCGCGTTATCGGTCGCGTCATCAATCCGGGTAATGTCATCTTCAAGCGCGGGTGGTCGTTTCTCGATTATATCAATGCGAGTGGT
This sequence comes from uncultured Chromatiales bacterium, assembly GCA_964448285.1. Lineage (GTDB taxonomy): Bacteria > Bacteroidota > Ignavibacteria > SZUA-365 > SZUA-365 > CAYUWG01. The sequence goes on along the minus strand of CAYUWG010000012.1, from coordinate 26,052 downwards.
GGATTCGGTTGGAGGGCGAATGAATCCGACGTGCGCATCGTGAAGGCGAGAACGGGAGAATTAGTCGATGCAGAAAAAACGAGTGCGTATGAATTGGAACCCGGCGATACGATTTGGGTGCCTGAAGAAGTGAAATCGAAGTTCTGGGAGGTGGCTATCGAAACAGTCGGTGTGCTCAGTCAGGTCGCCGGAATTCTCGGCATCATCATTGCCATCACGAGGTTCTGATGGACGTCAAAGAACAAAGCACCTCGAAAAAAACAGCTCTCCCAGATGCAGAGATGTTCTTGCGCCTCGTCAAGCTCCTGTGGAATGAGCGGAAGACGATTATCGTTATCACGGTGATAGTCACTGTTCTCGCTACTGCCTATGCGTTCATCATGCCGCAGAAGTTTTCTTCTTATACAACGATCCTTCCACCAAAAAAGGAAGAGCGCAGCTTTGGGTTGATGGACATGCTCTCCAGCGGAGGCGGCCAGGAGATGTTCGACTTCGGAGCAACGCTCGGTTTGGGTGGAAGAGGATCGGACATCTTCGTTAAAATCCTTGAGAGCCGAACAGTTGCGGATTCATTGATCCTCAATCACGGCCTTGCAGAACTTTTCGGAATCCCTTCCTCCGTTTCATGGCGCTTCGCAACGCGCCCACTTGCGGAAGCGACGACAATCGAAGCAGCGAAGGACGGAACCATCACGCTGATTGTAACACTCGCTACTGGGTATTTCGCCAGCGATGAGGAAATCGACCGCATCAAGCTATTGGCGGCGGATCTCACGAACAGTTATGTGCGCTACCTTGACAGCGTCAACCGCGAAAAGTTAGTTTCGACTGCGAAGAACACGCGCCTGTTCATTCAAGAGCATATCGCCACGACGAAAGCAGACCTCGATTCCGCTTACGGACAGTTGGTTGCATATCAGGAGAAGAACAAAGCTCTCATGATCGACAAGCAAATGGATGCACTGGTGAGCGCGGCCGGCGCTTTGAAGATGCAGCTTACGCAGGTTTCAACGGAGCTTGCACTTGCCGAACGCGACCTGCGCTCCGATAGCAGAACCGTCATGGAACTCCAGGCGCGATTGTCGGAACTCCAAAAGCAGTATGACAAACTCCGCGAGGGACAAAGTTCTGACGGCGATTTTGTCCTGGCGTTCATGAAGCTCCCAAAGGTTGCGCGTGATCTTTCCCTGCTTGTGCGCAGAGTAAAGATTCTCGAAGAAGTGAACGCGTATTTGAACAAGCAGTACTTCAAGGAACGGATTCAGGAAGCACGTGACCTGCCGACGGTTCAGGTACTCGATCCCGCCATACCTGCCATCCAACGCACTGCCCCGAAGAGAATGCAGTGGATGCTGACGAGCCTTATTGCAGGGTTTCTCGCCTCGATCGTGTTCGTCCTGATTCGGGTTTCGGTACTACGATTTCGGTTGCAACACCCACGGAGCTGATTCTTCCGATGAACGCTGTCGTTGAACGGCTTCGTCATTCCACTGTGCAAATGCTCGAACTCGCGGCAAAGCATCATGTCGTGCTTGTCGCGTTGCTTTTCGCATGGGTTTTCATCACGATGGGAGAACGCGTGATTGAGTCGCCAATGCAGATGCTTGCCGGTGGCGCAGTGGTCGTGTTCGTTATTGTCGTGCTCTACGATATTCGACTTGCGTTCTTCCTTTTTATTGCCGGCCTCGTTCTGTTGGAGGAGTTCGAGCTGAGCAGCACGGAAGCGTTCTTCGAGGCGGACATCGAAAAGACGATCATCGGGCTGCGGTTCTTCGGCCTCAGCATTCTCGATGCAGTCACATTTCTCTTCCTCGTTCCTGTCTTCTTACGTGAATGGTTGCGATGGCACGATGAAGGGTCGTTGCGATTTCTCCCGCTCGATGTATACCTTCTTCCCTTCATCGCGATCTATCTCATCGGAACGGCGCAAGGTCTCTTCAACACGCTCTCCATGAGCAATCTCACGTGGGAATTGCGCGACCCCTTCTATATCCTTTCCTGGTACTTCATCGCTTCCCGGACGCTGCGATCGCGTTCGGACGTCGTGCAGCTTTTCGTCCTCATCACGAGCGTCTTTACACTCAAGTCGCTCGTCTTCATCTATCGCGTGTTCGCAGGGAAGGGTTTGTTCTATGGTTTCGATTTCTATCGACCTGCGCTCGGGACCGACGTGCCGATGATGGCAGTGATGCTCGCGGTATCTATTGCAGGAGCGTTGCTTTCCACGGAGGCATCGAAGCGAACGCGGTGGCTTCTCTACGGCATGATTGCGTATTGGAGCATCTGGTTCGTCAGTTCGCTCGGACGCGCCTCGTATATCACCGGCGTCGCCGCGATCGTCTTCGTTCTATTCCTCCAAAGAAAGCGCGTTCGGTGGTTCCACGTTGCCGGAATTATTGCTACTGCTATCATTGGCGGATTCTTCTTTTACTATGTCATTCTCACCGACGTCAACAGGCAGCTTGTCGGTTATCTGATCGGGACTGCCTTCAGCATCATAGATGCTGTGACGGTATATGGAGACAGGTCGATGGGGCAACGGGTGCTGGAGTTCGTCAATATCGCTGCGGTACTGACACAACGGGAAGCATGGCTCCTCGGCTTAGGTTGGGGTGCGCCCTGGTCAGAGATTGCCGTGCACATTCCGTATGACGTTGGTTCATTCGACATTATCGAATGGCGAAAAGGCGTTCACACCTATGCGCACCTGGACCTGTTCTATTTTCTCTTGAAGGTCGGGATCGTGGGGACGGTCGTTCTGTATGGAACGTACCTTGCAATCTTCCGATCCATGTTGCGGCTTTATCGAGGCGAGCAGGACCGCATGCTTCAATGGACGGTCACTGTCGCGCTCGTCATGATAATCATCTTCATTCCGAACTACGTCTATTTCACGAAGCTGAAGTTTCTCCTTGGAATTATCTTCGGTGCGATGAGTTGTCTCATGGCATACAGAACATCTAGTGATGCATCGCAGCCAGACGCCGGTTATGCGAATTGATTCCGGCGGTGTCGCGATGCCGAACATTCTGCGGAATGTTTCTGCGCTTACCATCGCGCAAATGCTGTATCGCGGTGTTTCACTCGTGCTCGCTATCGCTCTCGCAAGGTACCTCGGCGTCTCAGATCAGGGCACGTATGGATTGATCATGAACTATGTCGCCGTCTTCGGCGCGTTTACGGACTTAGGCATTGCGAACCTCGTGATCCGCGATATGAATCAGCGTGCGGAAAACGCAGTCGAGCTTGTCAACTCCTATCTCACGCTGCTCGTGTCGGTGAATACCGTGCTCTACGTCGGTTCGATCATCATCGCGTTCGCTTCCGGATATTCCGATGACGTTGTGATCGGGATCGCGTGGGCGGGACTCGGGACGCTCTTTGGCGGCGTCAGCGCAGGATACTATGCCGTACTCGCCGGGAAAGAACGCATGAAGCGCATTGCCGTCATACAAGTCCTCATCACCTTGACGATCGCTTCAGGTTTCGTGCTCGTCATGCTTCTCGGCGGTCGCGTCGTCCCCATGACGATAGTAGCGACGGCGGCAGGAGTCATCACCTTGGTCCTGCATGCGATTCCCGCCCGCCGCCTCGTCGAGGGGATTCGGATTCGCGCACAATTCGAACACGCGTACACACTGTTGAAGCGAGGAATCCCTTTCGCCCTGCACGTCGGAAGCTACATCGTCCTAACGAAGATCGACGTCGTAATTCTCGATGCGCTGAAGGATACCGCTTCGGTCGGAGTCTATACTGCGGCAGCGCGGTTGACCTATCCGTTGACCCTTCTCTCGATGGTCACAGCCGTTGCGATTTTCCCTGTCGTATCGCGAACGGTGAACGAAGAACGACAGATTGCCTTTACCCTTGTAAGCAAATCGATGCGCTGGTTGTTCGTCATCGGATGCGCTATCGCGGGCATCGTCGTAACGTTCAATGAGTCTATCGTTCTTCTCCTCTATGGAGATGCCTTCCGTGCTTCCGCCCCACTCCTCGCTATCCTGATCTGGTACATTCCCGTGTTTTATTCCTATCAGGTCGTCGCTGACTTACTTGTCGCTGCAAACAAAGTCTGGGGGATCGTGTGGATCACACTCGCTTGCCTCGCGGTCAACGTCATTCTCAACGTTGTCTTCATTCCTCAGCACGGAGCTTACGGCGCTGCATGGACCAGCATTCTTACGGAATTGCTTCGATGCATCGCACTACTATCATTCAGCCGCGTTGCACTAGGATTCACTCCGTTCATCATGAGAAGATCATGAAGAAGAGAGTACCCGTCTCTGTCGTCGTCACGACGCTGAATGAAGGCAAGACCATTCACGCTTTCCTCGCTTCCATCAACGGGCAAACCGCTCTTCCGGACGAAGTCGTACTCTGCGATGGAGGTTCGAAGGATGATACCGTCACTCAAGTGCGTGCGTTCACCGCGGAGTTCCCCATCCATCTCATCGAAGACGTCGGCGCGAATATCGCGCGAGGACGAAACACCGCAATTCGCTCCGCACGAAACGACGTGCTTGCGATAAGCGATGCAGGTTCAGTTCTCGATGAACGTTGGCTGGAGGAAATCACGAAGCCGCTTCTCATGCATGACGATGTCTCTGTCGTTGGCGGAGGTTATGAACTCGAATGGGCAACCTCATTCGAACGGATTGCCGCCGCGGCTGAGCTTTCGAGTGAGAGACAACCAGCCGGGACATTCCTTCCCTCGTCCCGTTCGTTCGCATTGCGAAAGACCGCCTGGAAAGCTGTCGGCGGTTATCCTGAAGAACTGACGTTCGCTGGTGAGGATACAGCCTTCTGCCGCGCGCTGCAACGAGCCGGTTACAGAATTCACCGTGCGCAATCAGCACGGGTAACCTGGCGCCCGCGCCCGAACCTGTCGTCGTATTTCAAGCAACACATACTTTACGGAATCGGCGACGGCGAGGCGCGCAATAGGGATCGATTCTACCTGATCATTTTCTTGAAGTGGTTTTGCGCGGGACTGCTCCTGTCCGCTGCACTGTGGCACGTGTGGCCGTTTTTCGCTCTCGCTGCAGTTGCGATCCTGTATTTCATGCGACTTTCGCGAGCGTATGGGTGGAACGCACATCCGCTGAGAATTCGGCTTGCTGCGTTCTGCCTGATTTTCATGAAGGAAACGAGCTTGTTCTTCGGCTGGCTGAAGGGCCGCTTCGGAAGGAGAGTCCGTCGTGGCTAAACCTACTGTCGTGTGCTTTGCCGGAAACGACTGGTGGGTACACAATCCCATGACGGAAAAACAATGGATGCGCCGGCTTGCCGCACGCGGATGGTGCGTGCTCTTCGTTAACTCCATCGGTATTGGAATGCCCGGTCGCGACAGTCCGGGATTTACAAAGCGAATCTTCAAGAAAATGAAGAGCATCCTACGATGGCTTCGAAAAGATGAAGGCGTATGGGTACTTACTCCCGTCGTACTTCCCTTCTGGTCGATTCCGTCGATTCGATTGCTCAACACCGTTCTCCTCGTAATGCAGTTACGACTGTTGCTTCTCCTGCTCAGGATCGAACGACCGGTCTTCTGGTCAGGCTTGCCAACGGCCTCGGTGCTTCTCGATAAAATCCCCTCGTCGCGGGTGATCTACTACATCCAGGATCATTTCCTCGCATATTATGACAGCATGAGATTCACGCGAGTCCCTGAAGACCATGCCTCGCTCTTGCAGCGCGCCGATGCGCTCATTTGTGCTTCAATCGGAATGGCGGATACATTGCGACAATCGCACGCGAACGTTCACTACATTCCTCACGGAGTTTCTGACGAATTCCTTCTCATCCCACTGGATGGATCATCGCCCATGCCGGAGAAACTTCGGCTCATTGCGAAACCGATTGTCGGTTACTGGGGATCACTCGAAGCATTGCAGGACAGGGATCTGATCATGTTTCTCGCACGACGACATAAGGAGTGTTCCTTCGTTTTCATCGGTGACCCGATGTTCGAACTCGAACCGTTCCGGCAATTCGGTAATGTCCACTTCATCGGTCCCGTCCCGCATGGGGAAATCCCACGCTACGGAGTTCACTTCGATGTTGCTATGTTGAGCTTCGTGCAAAGCGATTGGATTCTGTATTCATGCCCAATCAAGTATCGGGAGTACCTCGCCCTCGGTAGGGCTGTCGTTTCAGCGAAAATCATCGAAGTGGAACGCGCGTTCCCCGGTGCGGCAATCGTTGCACATTCGCATGAGGAATTCAGCGATGCAATCGCGACGCTGCTTCGCACGCACACACCGGAACGCGCAACGGTTCTTCGCTCTCTCGTCGCCCGACAGACGTGGGATGCAACGACAGATGCGGTCGAGGCTGTCATAACGGGAGCGGGAACATAGCCCATGTGTGGCATTGCCGCCATCGTCGGGGAAGTCGATGAGCATGAACTTCGCGTCATGACACAGATGCAATTCCATCGCGGTCCCGACGACGGCGCCATCTGGATCAATGAAAAGCGGACGGCGGGCCTCGGGCATCGCCGCCTTTCGATTATCGATCGAAGCGCAGCCGGTCGCCAGCCGATGATTTCACCCGACGGCAGGTTCGTCCTCACGTACAACGGCGAGATCTTCAATTACCGTGAGTTGCGGATGCTTCTCGAAAAATACGGACATCGTTTTCGCTCACGCACCGACTCGGAGGTCCTGCTTCATGGATACATGGAGTGGGGCACGGAAATTCTCGATAGACTGGTCGGCCAGTTTGCATTCGTCGTTTGGGATGAAGAACGCGGATCGGTTTTCGCAGCAAGGGACCATCTCGGAGTCAAGCCGCTATACTATTGTGCGCTCTCGGGAAAACTCTACGTCGCCTCAGAAGCGAAAGCTATCCTCGCAGTTCGCCCGGACACGCGCCAAATCAACTGGAAGGCATTGCCTTCCTATCTCGCTTTCCTTTGGACAACCGGTGATGAGACTCTTTTCCATTCCATTCGGAAACTCCAGCCGGGGCATTGGATGACCTTCGAAGATTGCGTGCTTCGAACGGAGCCATACTGGACGCCGCTGGACGTGCAGGAAGAATTGCTTCTCGAAAGAGAAGAGCGTACGGAAAGATTCTATTCTTTCTTCTCCGAATCGGTGCAGTCGCAATTGATGAGTGAGGTTCCGATCGGACTGCTCCTGAGCGGAGGCATCGATTCGACGGCGGTTCTTTCAGCGATGGGAGGTTCGAAGGCTGTCCCTGAAGCTTTCACGGCAACGTACTCTCCATCGAGTCGCGCGCGCGACGTTTTCGAGGACGATCGCGTCTATGCTCAACATGCGGCCAATCGATACGGCGCACATCTGACGACTGAATTGCTGCGCCCTTCCGTCGGCGAATCGCTCCCAAAGGCGCTATGGCATCTCGACGAACCTCTCGCCGACCCGACGATCATCACGAATCTCGAAATCACAGCCGCGGCGAAAAAGTCGCTGACGGTTCTCCTCTCCGGGATGGGTGCAGACGAAATCCTCGCCGGCTATCCGCGGTATCCGGCAACGATTCTCGGTGAGCACTTGAGGTGGGTACCGAAGTCCGGTTACTCTATTGCCGGTGCGTTCTTCAAAATGACGAGCGGCGCAATGAATGCAGGAAGAAGCCGCCGCTTCTCGATGCTGCTCGAACATCTTCCAAAACCATTCATCGAACGTTTCCTCGGCTTTTCCTCGTACATGATTCCGGACGAACAACGACGCGTGCTCTCCTCCGACGTTCTTCTCCTCTGCAATCCTGACGAAGTGTACGCCCATCACCTTGAGGCATTCGAGAAAGCGAAGCACCGGTCAAAGCTGAAACAGATGCTGATAGTGGATTTGCTTCTCTTCCTGCCGAATCTCAATCTGCAGAGCATGGAGAAAACGGGTATGGCGAACTCGGTCGAGTTGCGCGTTCCGTTTCTCGATCACCGGCTCGTAGAGTTCGCGCTCGCGCTCCCAGATGAAGATTTGCTCGACGGAACGATTCGGAAAGCGATCCTTCGCCGAGCGATGCCTGAGAGCTTTCCAAAGGAAATTCTTCGAAGAACGAAGACCGGATTCAGCCCGCCCGTGCGAAGCTGGGTGCGTCACGAGCTGCGCGATGAAATTCATGAGATGTTGCTTTCGCAGCGCACGCGAGAACGAGGCCTGTGGAATGAAGACGTGGTCAGGGAGATTATCCGTGCTGATGACGATGGAGAGCGAGACAACGCGATGCGGATTTGGGAGTTGTTCGTCATCGAACAATGGTTCCGCGTGTTCTTCGATGCGCCGGATTTCACACCCGATCACGATCCTCTCGATCTTTCATTCGTGGAAATACCGCGATGAGCGAAACAACGACGCGCCGGATACTCCATGCATTACAGGCGTTGCTCCTGCTCTGTTTGTTCGTTGGAAGTTTCATGCAATACGACGTTGGGCTTGCGGACAACGGCGACTTCACTCGCCTGATGACGTGGTTCAGTTCGGGACCGGTCGGTTTCGCGGAGAACTGGCCGCCTCAAGTCACACCCGAATACGACCAGCGTTTTTTCCAGTTCAACCTACCGTATTGGAAGTTGGACTTCCCGATGATGAGTCGATGGGTGAGTTCGATCCTTCTCGTCTGGTTGCCGGGAGTGCTTATCAATATGGTTGGTTATTCGTCCACAGTCCTTTACCTGCCGAATCTCTCAATCGCCCCGCGTGTCCTCAGCTTCCTGTTCCTGATCGTACTATTGCGCTTCATCGAAAGACGCAGTCCGCTTCCTATCACGCACTCGCTCGTGCTTGGCATTCCGTTCGTGCTCACCTGGACGAACACGGACATCGTCGCGTACTTCAACAGTTTCTATCAGGAACCGTCGAGCTTCATCGCACTCTTTCTCCTGCTCAGCCTTTTCGCGCGATATCGCATGGCGCCGCTCAAACGCAGCGCGATTCTCCTGTGGACGGCCGCGGTGTTGTTCATGGTGAGCGCGAAGATCAGCAACATCTACTGGTCCGTGTTGGTCACCGTTTTCGTGCTTCCACTTTCTCAATGCAAAAAGCAACCTGCAATGTCCATCGCTGCCCCTTGTGGAATGCTCATCCTCCCGTTAGCCTTTTCACTGCTGCAGGCAAATCTTGTCGGCTCTCGTTTCGACAATGCGTATCAAAGCATCTTCTGCGGTGCGTTGGCTTTCAGCTCGAACGCGGATCGACATCTGCAGCGCTTGGGCCTGGAGGACTACCGCACAAATATCGACGTACCGGCATACACGGAATCGGGACGCGCGTGCATTGCAGAACATCGCGATTTGATGCGCCACACGACGACGCTGAATATCATCGCACATGAGCCGCTTATCGCATGGCGCATGTTCACGTTCGCTGCAGACAGCATGCAGCGGCTCGAACTTGCGCATCTCGGAAAAACCATCTTGGTCAACGATGAATCGTTTCACACGAAGCAGCCGCGCGTTTTTCGCAGTTCACTCCTGCATCTCCTTCGAACCTGGACGACGGTGAAGGACGCTGCCTTTCCGCGTGGAGATGGATTCATCGGCACGCTCCTCCTGTTTCTCGTCATCAACCTGTACGGATTGCGGCATCCGACACAGTTCGTCACGACCCTCGCGTGGATCGGTCTTCTCTGCATCGCTGCTTGCGCTACGGATATGTGGATCGAAATTTTTGGAGACGGAAAGCGCGACTTGCTCAAGCATCTCGTGCTGCCGAATCTCTTGTTCGATATTGCCTTGTCTATAAGCATCGTGATCATCACGGCTTTCGCGTCTGCGCGATTTCGTCGGCGTGAGGAAATCGCGATTCCCATCGCTGAACCATCCTGAAGTCTCGTGGAGCGAAAAGAAATCGGCGTCGTCCTTCGTTCTATTCGGTATCTGAAGCCATCGATGATTCGTTGGCGCGTGCACCGCACGATCAAAAACGCTACAATCGAACTTTGCGCGAAGTTCGGTATCGCGAAGCTGTTGTCTCGACCTTCGCGTGATGCAATACGGCTGAAACACATGCCGCGCATGGAATGCCTGTACCATTGCGAGATAGACCTTGCTGCACGGCGTTTTACGTTTTTGAACGATTCAGAAATACTTCCGACAGACGTGAGCGTCGCCATGCATCGCATCAGAGAAAAACCTTTGCTATGGCAATTCCACTTCGACTATCACGATTACCTTGCAGCCTTACTGTCGAACGGCGGCACAACGATCGACGAGGCACTTGCATTCATCATGGAGTATGGCAGAGCGAATCCCGTTCATGCAAGGCGGGCAAGGCGCAGCGTCTGGCATCCGTACGTGCTTTCCATCCGAATCGAAGCTTGGATTCGTGTCTATGCTTTTGCCATCCAAAGTGGATTGACCGACGACGAGAGTCGGCTTCGTTTTCTCGCGCAAGGTATTGACCACATGACGCGCGTGTTGCTTCGTAATCTCGAATTCGGGACGATGGCGAATCACCTTTTTCGAAACATCAAAGCGCTCATGCTGGCGGGACTGTTTCTTGATGGTGAGACGGGAAAGCGTGCATGGGAAACCGGTTCGAGGCTGCTGCAGCGCGAACTGATCGAACAGATTCTGGATGACGGTATGCACTTCGAAAGAAGTCCCATGTATCACGTCTCCGTCATGAACGACGTGCTCGACCTTCTCGAGGCGCTTCGTTCTTCCGATACCGATGTCCCTCGCGTGCTCGAAGAGTCAGCGGCAGCGATGACGGGTTTCCTGGAACATGTCATTCATCCTGATGGAGAAATGCCATTCTTCAATGACTCCACGGAGAGCTTCTTTTTGCGCACACCGGAAGTGTTTGAGCGTGGGAAGAAGCTCTTTCCCTACGCACACCTCACGACGAAAGAATCAGCGAACATCGACCGATTCTCCGGTCTGCACGTCCATCGGGATGAGCATTTGTTCGTTGTCTTCGATGCCGGCCTCATCGGTCCCGATTATCAAGTCGGCCATGCGCACTGCGACACGCTTTCGTTCGAGCTGTCATGGAATGGCAAGCGTTTGGTTACTGACACCGGCGTATTTCACTACAAAGAATCATCGGAGCGGTCATACTCGCGCTCGACCGCCGCGCACAACACGATCCGTATCGATGACGTCGAACAATCGGAAGTGTGGAAAAGCTTTCGCGTCGGTGAACGCGCACGGATCGTGTCATGGAAACGCGAAGCACGTGACGGTCTCGTATTGTTTCGCGGAACGCATGACGGCTTCACTCGGAAGCACTCAGGACTCCTGCATGAACGCGTGCTCGTGATCTGTCCGCAACGATGGATGGTCGTACTGGACTTCATTCATGGCAAAGGCAAGCACCTTGTCGAAAGCTTCCTCCATTTTCATCCTGATGCTCAGGCATTCCATGTTGGTGAAACGGTCACGGTTCAGATGGATAATGCTGAAGCCTCAGTATATCCGTTCGGAACGACGGGGATGCATGCGCTGCGAACGGAGTACTATCCTCGTTTCGGTGAAAAGGTCGAGCGAATGTCCTTCGTCTTTTCAGAGGAGGCATCACTTCCGTTTCACTGTGGATATGCAGTGGTCTTCCGTTCGGAAGAACGGCCAACCATCGAACCGGCCGGCAACACCGTGATTCTCACAAGCGGTGCATCACGCATCGTGATCCCTTTTTAACCGTCACGACGATGCACGCTCACCGGCGAGGACGCACGTGAAAACACCGCCAATCTCACTGTTCGGGATTCGCATTACAGTGTGTGATTACGATGAAGTTCTCACGCTCTGCACTCAACGTTCCAACGAACAACAGAGCACGAACGTAACCTATACACACTTCGATACTCTCCTCCAAGCGCGATCGACGCCTTCGATCGCAAGTATGTTGAACGACGCGACGGTGAACTATCCCGATGGGATTGGAATACATTGGGCCATCACGATCCTTACAGGTATTTCGTTTGCACGGATCAATGCATCGGACATGAATCGATGTCTTCTTGAACATGCAATCCGAGAGCGATGGAAGGTGATGACGATTGGCGGGAACGATGCAGTTGCCGGATCATTCGAGAAAGCGTTTCAAAGACACGGAGGTCGCATGGACTGCATTCAAAGCTTCGATGGGTATCGCGAGCTGAGTGATGCGGAGATTCATCGAAGAATCGAATCGTTCAAACCGGACATCCTCTTTCTCGGCATGGGTGGTCGGAGGCAATTCGAATGGCTTGAGTTCCTGCAGCAGAAGGACATTCCGCTGTCGATTACCGCCGGAGGCTTTCTGGAATTTTTCGCCGGGACGAAACCACGCGCGCCTGCGTGGATGCGACGCCTCGGCCTTGAGTGGCTTCATCGTCTGTGGCTTGAACCGGGAAGAATGTGGCGTCGCTACATTCTCGGTATTCCGCGTTTCATCGCGCTCGTGATTCTCGAGCGAATGAAGAAGAAGCGATGATCATGCATTCCACATCTGCCGGTCGAGACTGCGGTATTGAATTGCTTCAGAAACATGTTCCGGCTTTATCTCGCTGCTCCCTGAAAGATCGGCTATCGTACGGCTGACCTTCAGAATGCGGTCATAGGCGCGGGCACTGAGTCCAAGTTTCGTAATTGCCATCTTCAACAACTCCTGACCGGTTTCATCGACGCGGCAATACTTGCGGATATCCTTGCTTTGCATGTCGGCGTTCGCGTGCATGCCCTTTCTTTCTTTGAAACGGTGCAGCTGTATTTGTCGCGCCTCTTCCACGCGCTTCCGAATATGCTCGGACTTCTCGCCGCTGCGTTCGCTCGCGAGTTCCTGATACTTCACTTGTGGACACTCGACGTGAATGTCGATACGATCGAGAAGGGGTCCCGAAATTTTCGCCATGTATTTTTGAATCATCATCGGCGTGCAAGTGCACTGCTGCAGCGGATTCCCGAACTGTCCACACGGGCAGGGATTCATAGCCGCGACGAGCATGAAGTTGGCGGGATAGTCGATGGACATCTTCGACCGCGAGATCGTGACCGTGCCGTCTTCCAACGGTTGTCTCATCACTTCGAGCACGTTTCGCGCAAACTCCGGCAGCTCGTCGAGAAACAGCACGCCGTTGTGTGAGAGGCTTATTTCACCCGGCCGCGCGAATCCGATTCCTCCACCGACAAGCGCTGCATCGCTGATGGTGTGATGCGGTGCGCGAAAGGGACGCGATGCAACGATGGCGGCTCCCGGAGGAAGCAATCCGCTGATGGAATGAATCTTCGTCGTCTCGAGCGCCTCATCGAACGTGAGCGGAGGAAGGATGGTCGGGATACGTTTTGCAAGCATCGTCTTTCCCGATCCCGGCGGCCCGACAAGTATGATATTGTGTCCGCCAGCCGCCGAGACTTCAAGAGCGCGTTTCACATTCTCCTGTCCTTTCACGTCGGAAAAATCCACGCTGACATTCGCTTGTTCTTCACGAAAGACTGCATCGACGTCCACACGATGTGGCGCTAAGTGCATGTGCGTCCCGTTTAGGAAATCGACGACTTCCGACAGGGTCGTGCACGGATAGACGTCGATCCCCTGCACCATCGCTGCTTCACGCGCATTCTCCGTGGGTAAAATGATGCGAGAGTACCCTGCTCGTCGAGCTTCTATCGCGATCGAGAGCGCCCCGTGTATCGGCCGCAGGACTCCATCGAGCGCCAATTCCCCGAGGAGGATCGTCCGATCGAGCGTATCGTTTGCGACGATCCCCGTTGCATGAAGGATGCTGACGGCAAGAGGAAGATCGAATGCCGATCCTTCCTTGCGCACATCCGCCGGAGCAAGATTGACGATGATACGCTTGACCGGAAAAGGACAGTCGGAATTCTTGATCGCCGCCGTGACGCGCTCGCGGCTTTCCTTAACGGCATTATCCGGGAGACCGACGACGATAAAACCGGGGACCTGATTTTCAATGTGCGTCTCGACGGTGATGACGTAGGCATTGATTCCGTATGTGGCCGCACTATAAACTTTCGAGAGCATGAGAACCCGTGAGTTGATGAACGTTCGCGACGAAAGTTAGACGATAGACAGGCGCAATGCAACGCTGTGAAATAAAGAAGGTGTCCGCTGTCGGACACCTTCGTGCACATTCACTGCGATACGCCTAACCGAGGATTGCATCCTTGGCTGCTTTTGCGATACGGAATTTCAACACAGTCTTCGCAGGAATCTTGATGGTCTCGCCGGTGGCGGGGTTGCGACCCGTGCGTGCTTTGCGTTTTGTGACAACAAGCTTGCCTAAGCCGGGCATCACGAAGGACTTCTTCGCTTCCTTGTAAGCAAGTTTGGTGTATTCTTCGATGAATGCTTCCGCAACCTTTTTCGGTTGTTCGAGCTTGCCGGCGAGGTGATCCACTATCGCCTTCTTGGTCATGGGTTTTGCAACTGCCATAACGAATACCTCCTTGAATGATGGTGAGTGAATGATGACAATGAACACGTCATTGTTGACCAAACATACGGATAATTTCATGCAAGGCAAGAGGGGCGACATGCCGTTCAATCAATAAAGACAGGCCTTGGAGCAACCGTCGAATTTTTCACTTCATGTGAGGTGCCCTGTGATTTGGAAACCGGCTGGACGCGGATAAATTGGAAGCGATGATTGTCACCCTCCACCAGGTATCTCTCTATGTTTGAACTCACCTTCCACGGAGCCGCCCGCACGGTGACCGGCTCCTGTCATCTCCTCGAATTGAACGGGAAACGGATCCTCCTCGATTGCGGCCTTTATCAAGGCCATCGCGCTGAAGCGTTGGAGCGCAATAAGGATTTTCCTTTCGATCCAAAAGCAATCGACGTCCTCGTGCTGTCGCACGCTCATATCGACCACAGCGGAAAAATCCCCATGCTCGTGAAGCACGGTTTCACTGGCCCGATCTATAGCACGCCTGCAACACGCGACCTCGCAAACGTGATGCTCATGGATAGCGCGAATATCCAGGAGAAGGACGCGGAGTTCGTCAATAAGAAGCATGCACGCAAGGGACTCGATCCGGTTGAGCCGCTGTACACTCTGGATGACGCACTGCGCTCCATCGAACAATTCCAGTCATTCGGTTACAGGCGCTCGAACAGAATCGCTGAAAACATTCAGTGCACGTTTTACGACGCCGGTCATATTCTGGGGTCAGCGCTTGTCGTTCTCGATCTCGTGAAGAACGGTTCGACGCATCGCTTCTGCTTCAGCGGCGATATCGGTCGCCCCAACCGGCCAATCCTTCGCGATCCGGACTTCGTCGGTGGCGTGGATTCATTCATTTGTGAAAGCACCTACGGCGGAAGATTTCATGCCTCGGAACGAACAGCGCTCGAAACGCTGGAAGATGTGATCAAGCGTACACTTGCCAGAGGAGGGAAAATCATCGTGCCGGCATTTTCCGTCGGTCGGACGCAGGAATTAGTGTACGATCTTCACGAGCTTGCCAGCCAGGGACGGTTGCCGCGTTTTCCGATCTTCGTCGATAGTCCGCTCAGTGTCGATGCGACGCAAGTATTCCGCATTCACCCCGAGTGTCTCGACGAAAGCGCTCGTGCCCATTTACTTGAACGGGACGATCCATTCGGATTCGAACAGTTGCGTTACATCACGAAGGTTTCCGATTCGAAAAAGCTCAACGACGGTCACCAGCCGATGATGATCATCTCGTCGTCCGGTATGTGCGAAGCCGGACGTATTCTCCATCACCTTGCGAACAACATCGAGGAGAAGAAGAACACGGTTCTCATTACGGGATATAACGCAGAGCACACGCTTGGGCGTCGTATCGTCGAGAGAAATCCCGTCGTGAAAATCTTCGGCGATGATTACAAGCTGAACGCTGAGGTTGTCGTCATGAACAGCTTGAGCGCACACGCCGACCGGACCGAACTTCTCAGTTACTGCGAGCGATTCGACCGGAACAGACTGTCGAACATCTTTCTCGTCCACGGCGATTACGATCAACAGGAGAAGCTGCAATCCGCGTTTGTCGATAAACAGGGCTTTCGGAACGTGCACATCCCGGAGCAGGGTCAGAAGTTTGCGATATAAAAAAAGGCAGGAGTTTAGTGGCTTCTCCTGCCCTGACTGATTGACGGAAGGTGGGATATGTTAGAGGAAGGTGTTCCCTATTTGTGTTGCAGCGGGCAAGCCCTACGGCATTGCGTTTCGTTGGGTTGCATCAGTGTTCGAGGGGAAAATCCGTCCCCATCACTATCGCCTTCAGTGAGCGCATTGACGAGCGCCTGCACTCGGTTCATTCTCGTTATATTTGTCATCGCAATCCGTGTATGAAAACGCACATTTGCATGAGCGACGATGAAAACACAATACGACATACTCGTTATCGGCGGCGGCCACGCCGGGATTGAGGCGGCACTCGCTGCGTCGAGGATGGGTTGCTCGACGGCGCTCGTTTCCATGGACATCCAAGCCATCGGACGGCTCTCCTGCAACCCCGCGATCGGTGGTACGGCGAAAGGGCACCTCGTTCGGGAGATCGATGCTCTCGGAGGGGAAATGGCTTTGCTTGCAGATGCATCTGCCATCCAATTCAAGATGCTGAACAAATCGAAAGGCCCGGCGGTGTGGTCTCCGCGTTCACAGAATGAGCGTGAGTTCTATCCCCGTATTGCACAGGGAACACTTCGGCACCAGTTCAATCTCGATCTCATCGAAGGTTCGGTGATGCATCTTCACGTGGAGAACGATGCCGTCGCAGGCGTGACGCTCGCCGACGGAACGGAGCTTGCGTGTCTCGCACTGATTCTTTGTGCGGGTACATTTCTCAACGCGCTGATGTACACGGGTCTTTCATGTACGAGCGGCGGTCGCTTCGGAGAAAAACCCGCGACCGGAATCACGGAAACGCTCCTGAATTACGGTTTCGAAACGGGCCGTCTGAAAACCGGAACACCGCCGCGCATATCGAGAAAGAGCATCGACTTCTCGCAGACGGAAATCGCTCCGGGCGACGAACCTCCAATACCCTTTTCTTTCCGATCATCAGCACCGGATATCGTGCAGGTTCCGTGCGCAATCACGCACACGAACGAACGAACACATGCGATCATGCGCGAGGGATTCGATCAATCCCCGATGTTCACAGGACGCATCAAAGGCGTCGGGCCTCGCTACTGCCCGAGCATCGAGGATAAGATCGTGCGCTTCGCTCAGCGGGAACGGCACCATCTCTTCCTCGAACCGGAAGGCCGCGAATCCGACGTCGTGTATCTCAACGGTTTTTCCACGAGCCTCCCGGCAGACGTTCAATTGTGTGCGATGCGCACGGTCTCAGGATTGGAGGAAGTCGAAATGCTCCGTCCCGGTTACGCGGTCGAGTACGATTATTTCCCGCCGCATCAACTCAAATTGACGCTCGAGACGAAACGCATTGCAGGACTTTTCCATGCCGGTCAAATCAACGGCACATCCGGATACGAAGAAGCCGCTGCACAAGGGCTTGTGGCAGGCATCAATGCCGCAAGAAAGCTTCGCGGTGAGGAGCCGTTTATCCTTTCGCGGGCAGAAGCATACATCGGCGTGCTTATCGACGACCTTGTGAATAAAGGCACGGAAGAACCGTACCGCATGTTCACATCACGCGCAGAGTATCGCCTCATCCTTCGACAGGACAATGCCGACAGACGGTTGATGAAATACGGCATGCAGTTCGGACTTCTCGAGAAGAGCATCTACGAACGAATGCTCGAACGCGACCGAATCATCGACGAAGTTTCGAAGCGCATCGAAAAGCAAACGATCAGCCCGGAACATGTGAACGCATACCTTCTGTCCATCGGCTCGACACCCGTCACGCAGAACGAATTTCTCGCGAAGCTACTCCGGCGTGACGAAGTGTTTTCCGACGCGTTGTTTCGACTCAACGGTTTCCACAAAGAAGAGCCATACCGCTCCGCCGTGAGCGACCCGCTCATCACACAGCAGGTGGATATCGAAACGAAATACGCCGGCTACATCGTGCGGCAGAAGACAGAGATTCAGAAGTTCGAACAGGCTGAGCGCTTTCTCATCCCCGATCACTTCGATTACGACCGCGTCAATTCGCTTTCGACGGAAGGACGTGAGAAGCTTCGTAAAATTCGACCGCGCTCTATCGGCCAGGCTTCACGCATCTCAGGCGTCAGTTCGAGCGACGTCTCGATCCTGATGATCTATCTGCATAAGTAATGTTACTCCGTTCGACTGGATTGCAGGGACGAACCGTGCTTCCGTTGCGCGAACTGCTGAAGGAAAATTCCTGCGACGATCAAGAGCAAACCGACAATCGTCGATGGGAGTATGACTTCGCCTATGATGGACGAAATGAAGATGAGCGAGAGAAAGGGTGAAATATACACGAGGTTTGCAATCGAAGCAGTCGATCGCGCAAGCTTGAGTGCGTTGATCCACAAAACGAAGGGCACACCCATTTCAAACGCTCCGGCATACACGGAAGCGAGGACGCCGCTCGTGCTTGCGCTGAGGCTTTCACCAGTGACGATAAGCGCGATCGTTACGTAAAGCATCCCGAAAAAGAAATTGACCAGTAACTTCAAAACACGTTCTTCTTTGCTGCGCATATTCAGTATCCAGTAGCTCGACCAAATGAGTGAACTGCCGACGGCAAGCGCAACTCCCAGATCGTCACTGATTTGCATCGCTTGAAGATCGCCGCGAAGCGCTATCACGGTAACACCGAAAAAACTCACGAGGAGAGCGACGATCATCATGATTGATAATCGCTGCTTGAGGAACACAGATGATAGCGCAGCCAGCACTAACGGCCACGTGTAGTTCAGCGGTTGAGCTTCCTGTGCCGGGAGAAGTTCGTAGGCTTTGAAGAGAACGAGATAGTAGAGAAACGGATTGAGCAATCCGAGAAGCGATGAATTGAGGAACGACTTCGCCGACCATTCGCGCAATTGCCGGAAACTCCCCTGCATGATCACGACGACGCTGAGAACGAGAACCGAGGCAACGCTCGCATAGAAAAGCATCGGGATGACAGCCACATCCTTCAAAGCGATCTTGAACGCCGTCGCGACGGTTGACCAGATCGATACGGCTCCGAGGGCGAAGAGGACGGCGCGTCTCTGATTCATCGCGCGAAAGATACTTCTCAGCGCCCGATTCAAGAATCGTTCTCGTCCCGGTTTCCTTGAAACAGGTTAACTTACTCCCGATGCTCACCTTGCCGGACGGCCAACTCACCCAGAAACAGATTCTCCGATTCTGGCTCCCTCTGCTTTCAACGTGGCTCATGATGTCCGTCGAGGGACCGTTCCTCACGGCGGTGATTGCGCGTCTCGCGGAACCGACGTTCAATCTTGCCGCCTATGGTGTTGCGTTCGCTTTCGCTTTGCTCATCGAGTCCCCGATCATCATGATGATGAGCGCCTCGACTGCACTTGCTTCGAACAGAACAGCCTATCTTCGGTTGTGGCGATTTACCGCGACGCTCAACGCAATCATCACATCGGTCATGATCGCATTATTGATCCCACCGTTCTTCGATGCTGTGATGCTCGGATTGATCGCTCTTCCGACGGATGTTGCATCGCGTACACACCTTGCCCTCGCTATTCTCCTTCCCTGGCCTGCCGCGATCGGCTTTCGACGTTTCTATCAAGGTCTGCTCATCAGAAACAACAGGACGCGTCGCGTCGCGTATGGAACCGTCATTCGTATTTGCTCGATGGCAGCGACCGCATTCACACTCGCACAGTTCACGGATGTCGAAGGCGTCGTCGTCGGCACAGCTTCGCTCTCGGTTGCAGTAATCATGGAGGCTCTCGCAAGCCGCTGGATGGCGCATCGCTTCGTGCGGCAGACGCTTCGTATCGATGGCGAAGACTCGCAGATACTCACGTACCGTGCGATCATTCACTTTTATATGCCGCTGGCGTTTACGTCGATCATTGCTCTCGGCATCCATCCGATGATCACGTTTTTTGTCGGACGCAGCCGCATGGCAATCGAATCGTTAGCCGTGCTTCTCGTTATCAACGCATTGGTTTTCATCTTTCGCAGCATCGGACTGTCGTTTCAGGAAGTCGGTATCGCGCTCTTCGGAAAAGACTTCCAGCACTACGAACAGCTCCTCCGTTTTGCGATGAACCTCGCATGGATCGCTGCTGGTGTACTCTTGGTGATCGCCTGGTCTCCCCTCGCGTCGATATGGTTCGCGGACGTTTCCGGTCTTACCCCCGCTCTCGCGGAGTTCGCAAGGCTTCCCTTGCTGATCCTCGCAGTCATTCCCGCAACGACAGTGTGGATTTCGTTCCAGCGTGCCGTTCTCATCAACTCGAAAACAACCGCACCGATTACTATCGCAACGACGCTCGAAGTCAGCGGCGCCGTATTGACTTTGGCGATTTGCATCGGCTGGTTCGACATGGTCGGCGCAGCCGCGGCAGCCATCGCGCTCATTACGGGAAGATTGGTGGCGAACGTATTTTTAACACGGCCGCACCGATACGCAACCTCACGAAGGACGCTATGAAAGAATATCGGCTTGAGAATGTTCGAACGCCCTTGGTGCTTAACAGAACCATGCGGACGCTCATCGAAAGCAGCAATTCACTCCTTTTCATCCTTCACTCAATCATCATCTATCTCCGTCAGCCTGAACTGATATTCCGCTGGTACGATGCCTTGCTCATCGTGTACGTGGTGCTTGTCGGTCTTTCGCGGTTTCGAGTCAAACCTGCGCAGCCTATGTTCATCCACTTCGACGAGAAAGGATTTCGATCCCGTCTCGTAACGGATCATCATTTCATCACATCAGAGAAGCCGCGAACGGCCGAAGTGGAATTGGTCTGGAATGAAGTGACTCGTATCTCGATTCATGCATTGCATATCAGTTTTCAGATGATCAGCGGTTTTGCAATCACTGTTTATCTCGGTCAACTCGGTTTCAAGGAGATTCGCGAAATCAAATCAGCGCTCACGGACGTCGTCGCAACGATCGGTATCCCTGTTTCATCCGGTGATAGTGCGGAGTATAAACATGATTGAAGAGATCGTGCGAATAATCTTTCTTCTCACGGCGTGCATCAGCAGCGGGATGTTGATTGCTGTTCGCATCGCATTCTCGCGAAAAGCGCACGGGGATGAAAACAACGATGCGCCGCCGGTTACCGTCATCGTTTCCGCTCATAACGAAGCCGAGAACATTCCTGCATTGTTCGAGCATCTCATCGCACAGGAGTATCCGCGTGACGCGATGACGACACTGCTCATCGATGATCGCTCCACAGATGGCACTTCGGAAACCGCTCAGGCATTCGAAGAGCGGTTGCATTTGCGCATCCTTCGCATTGACGACACGACGGAGAGAATCAGTCCAAAAAAATTCGCGCTCGATAAAGCCATTGAATCGGCGACAACGGAATTTCTGCTCTTTACCGATGCCGATTGCAGACCGAAGCCGAAATGGATTCGGGAGATGGTTCGGGCGGTCAGTCATGCTGATGCCGTCATCGGTGTAGCTCCGCTGAACGGTGTACCGGGCTTCGCTGGAAATTATGCATCGTACGAAAGTACGCGGACTGCACTCTTGTCCATTGGGGCTGCAAACTTAGGATATCCCTATATGGCGACAGGTCGAAATTGGGGCTATAGAAAATCTCTCTACGAGAAGTCCGGTGGATTGCGGGAATCGTTTCATCACATGAGCGGAGACGATGATTTGCTCTTACAACAGTTCGTCCGAAAGAACGCTCGCATTGCTTCAGTAACATCACCCGATTCGATCGTCGAATCACGAGCACCCGCCACGATGCATGAAATGGTGCGGCAAAAGCTCCGCCATTTGAGTGCGTCAAAAGCGTACCGAGGAGCGCCGGCCGTTTTGCTGGGGACATTTATCCTGATGGAATGGATCGCACTCATCGTTGCGCCTGTGTCGATGTTCATCGCTGGAACTGCCGTGTCAACTCTCGTCGCCTTTCTCCTTGCGAAACTTACCGTCGATGCTGCGATGATCTTTTCCGTTCATCGCATCTTGCATCATCGAAGTTCTGCACGCACATTCCTGTCGATGATGTTCTTCGGATGGTTTCACGTCGTTTTCAATTCGGTGATCGGATTGATTTCTTATGGAAGGAAACCTCGATGGTGATGGAACCGCTCGTTGCACAGGCACAACCGTTTCGACTCGATTCGGCTCATCCGAATGCGATCAGATGGCAGCGTGCAATAGACGATTCGGAGTTACGCGGTCAGGTTGTTTGCGAGATTCTGGAGAAGGCCTTTGCGGGTGAGAACAGAACAGGCGCTTCGACGCTGCGTGAAAAACATATTCTCGACGTCGGTTGTGGGATGGGCGGAACGAGCACTGCACTTTCGCGAAGCGGTGCGCGGGTCGTAGCGGTTGACTCCAATCCACAACGACTCAGGGCTCTGAATGAACGCAACCCCCATATCGCAACGAAGCTCGCCGATGGTACTTCGCTTCCATTCGACGGCGATGCCTTCGATGGTGTGATTCTTCAGGATGTGATCGAGCACGTGGATAAACCCGCACTTCTTTTGCGTGAAGCGGCGCGCGTTCTTCGCACATATGGAATTTTGTATATAAGCACGCCCAATCGCTTTGCATTGACGAATATCCTTGCTGACCCGCATTGGGGCTTGCCGTTCGCATCATTGATGAACAGGGCGGCACTTCGCAAGTATCTCGCTCTCTTCCGCCCCTCCGACAAACGGCGAAACGATCTCGCTCAATTGTTTTCGTTACGACGGCTTATCGCGACTCTTCAGAACAACGGTCTCGTCGCTACGATGCATCAGCGATTCATCGTCGAAACGTTGTTCGAGCATCCGCGAAGGATCGTGTGGAGCGATTTTCATCTGCGAACTGTCGATTGGTTACGGCGGCTTCGATTGCATCACATTCTCCTTGCGCAAACGAACGACAGAACGGGCTTGCTCAATCGCTTTCTCGCACCCACATGGTACCTGACGTGCAGAAAGATACCATCGTGACGTTCAACACCTTCATCAATCTTTTTCGATGCATTACGTTCGCACGTATATGGAACATGCTGCTTATCCTTTCCTCCTTCAGACTATCTCTTTTACTGAAGCGAAGTATCGTTTGGGGGAAACCCTACACGATAACGATCGAGCCGACGAACCATTGCAATCTCGAATGTCCGGAATGTCCTTCCGGCAACGGCCAAATGGTTCGTCCACTCGGCTCGATGACTATAGCGGATTTCAAACGCATCGTCGATGAGATTGCACGGGAGACGTTCTATATCCAATTATTCTTTCAGGGCGAGCCGTTCATCAACAAGCACCTGCTCGAGATGATTGGCTACGCCAAGAGAAAAAAGATGTACGTCTCCATCAGCACGAACGCACACTTCTTCAAGCGGCAAATCGCTGATAGGCTCGTCGTGTCCGGGCTTGACCGCCTTATCATATCCATCGATGGATTGACTGATGACGTGTACCAGGATTATCGCGTCGGCGGAAAACTCCAGGCGGTGCTTGAAGGACTGGACACACTGAGCGAAGTGCGGAAGTCGATTCGAAATCGGATGGAAGTCGTTCTCCAGTTTCTGGTAACGAAACGGAATGAACACCAGATACCGGATCTGCGAGCGCTTGCGCGTTCACACGGTGCGACCGTAGCTCTGAAAACGATGCAGGTTTATTCCGCCGAAAGTGCACAACATTTCCTTCCGACTCAGGAGCGGTTCAGGCGATATAGAATTGAAAACGGCGAGCTTGTGACGAAAAACAAAATGGGCAACCGTTGCGTCCGTCTTTGGGAGCGGAGTGTCATCACGTGGGATGGAGTGGTTGTCCCCTGCTGTTTCGATAAGAACGCACACTATCCTCTCGGTCGTGTCAACGGTCGGAGCTTCTCTGAAGCATGGCAATCGGAAACCTACCACGAATTCCGTACGCGCATTCTTTCGAACCGGAAAGGGATCGACATGTGCCGCAACTGCACGGAAGGCCTGAGAGTGTATCGATGAAGCTGATTCGTTCCTCGAGAGATGACGTGTCTTTCCATGAGTGCGGAGGTGCCTTCTGCGGGTTTACGATTCGACAGCTCCCCAACAAGCAGAAATACCCTCTCCCCCAACCCCTCTCCCGATTTCGAGAGAGGGGCGAAGGGGTGAGGGTTCACAACTTTTCACTTAACCTCATTTAATCTTCTATAACCACGACAATTATATAACAGCGAGAAAACGAATCATGTACGCATTAGGTATTGACCACCTCGGACGCCGGACGCTGAATTTCCTATTCGAATTCGGTGAGATCAGCAAACTGCAATGGAATATATTTCGAAGTATGAGCAGGCTATTTCGGGACCGCAAACTCATCGTCGCGCAAATGGAGCACATCGGGGTCGGGTCACTCCCGTTGGTGTTGATTATCGGTTTGTTCACGGGTATGGTGTCCGCGTGGCAGGCGGCATATCAATTCCAGGGGATGATCTCATTTTCACTGATCGGCGGCGCCGTCAGCCGCGCGATATTCATTGAGTTGGGACCGGTGCTCTGCGCGATCGTCATTGCGGGCCGCGTCGGTGCGTCCATCGCTGCGGAAATCGGTACGATGAAAGTGACCGAGCAGATCGATGCGCTCGAAAGCATGGCGATCAATCCCGTGCGCTATCTCGCGATGCCGCGCTTTCTCGGCGCTGTTGCAATGATGCCCATCCTCGTCATCTTCGCGAACTCCATCGCTCTTTTCGGTGCGTTTCTCGTTTCAAACTTTTTTCTCGACCTGAGTTCGCAAACGTTTTTCGGAAGCGTCGAGCGTTTCTTCCAGATGAAAGACGTGACATCCGGTCTGTTCAAATCCGTCGTCTTCGGCGGCGTGACCGCACTGCTTGGATGCCATATCGGTTTTCGGACAACCGGCGGTGCCGAGGGCGTCGGGCTTTCAACCATTCGCTCGTTCGTCATCTCTTCCGCAATGATACTGATACTCGATTACGTACTGTGGATTTTGATCTTCTGAATGATAATCACCGTTGAACGGTGTGCCTGCTTTCACTTAATAACGAATTCAACGAAGGATGTCTTTGCGATGGGGGTCGTCAGTTACCTTGCACAACCAGCAAGGCCATGATATTTTAGTTCAGCGGTTTGCCACTCGGCGCCAAAGTTGAACAAACACGGAATCCCTATGGAAGGCAATTTTTCAAACAGAGTCCAGGAGGTCATCAGACTGAGCCGCGAAGAAGCGATCCGGCTCGGACATGACTACATCGGCACGGAACATCTGCTCTTAGGGATTATCCGTGAGGGCGAAGGCATCGCGGTGAAGATTCTCAAGAATCTCGGCTGCGATCTCTACAAGCTCAAGAAGAGCATCGAGGACACCGTTCGCTCCTCGGGCGGCACGCTCACCATCGGCAACATCCCTCTGACGAAGCAGGCGGAAAAGGTCCTGAAGATCACATACCTCGAAGCGAAGCTCTACAAGTCCGAAGTGATCGGCACCGAGCATCTGCTTCTCTCCCTCCTTCGCGATGACGACAACATCGCAGCGCAGATCCTCAACCAGTTCATGATCCAGTACGACACGGTGCGCAACGAATTGGATAACATCATCAGCGGCAAGCCTTCGCAACCGCCGGCGCGCGAATCGACTCCGAGCGGCGGCGGCGGCGGCGGGCATAGCGGCGAGCGACGCACGGAACGCGTGAAGACGCCCGTCCTCGACAACTTCGGCCGCGACCTCACGAAGCTTGCGATGGAAGACAAACTCGATCCCATCGTCGGACGCGAAAAGGAAATCGAGCGCGTCGCACAGGTGCTTTCGCGTCGAAAGAAAAACAATCCCGTTCTGATCGGCGAACCCGGCGTCGGAAAAACTGCGATCGCGGAAGGTCTCGCCGTGCGCATCGTCCAGAAGAAAGTCTCGCGCGTCCTGCACAACAAGCGCGTCGTCACGCTCGACCTTGCCGCGCTCGTCGCTGGCACGAAGTATCGCGGGCAGTTCGAAGAGCGTATGAAAGCCGTGATGAACGAATTGGAGAAAGCCGCGGACATCATCCTCTTCATCGATGAACTTCATACGATTGTCGGAGCGGGCGGCGTATCAGGCTCGCTCGATGCATCGAACATGTTCAAGCCC
>CAYUWG010000011.1:0-85034 GCA_964448285.1 uncultured Chromatiales bacterium | reverse complement strand
GAACCGCGAGAGAAATCCGGTATCGCATCGTTTGTGAGTGAACTGCTCACGAAGGGAACGAAGAACAGAACCTCGCTCGCCTTTGCGAAGGAGTCTGACTTCCTTGGAATATCGATCAATGCCGGTTCGGGTGATGACGCAATGACCGTCAGCGGTTCCGGTTTGAAAAAACACGCGAACAAGATCCTCGAACTGATGACCGATGCTCTTCTCAATCCGACGTTTCATGACGACGAGTTGGAGAAGGCGAAGAAGCAGACGCTTTCGGGCCTTACGAGTGAACGTAAAGATCCCGACGCCATTTCCGGGAGACTGATGATCACGGTCGGATACAATGAGAATCCGTACTCGCAGTTTTCAACCGAGAACACCGTGAACGCCATCACGCGCGATGACCTCGTCGCGTTTCATGAAACGTTCTACATCCCGAACAATGCATCGCTCGCAATCGTCGGTGATATGACGCCGAAGGAAGCGCTCCCGTTACTCGAGAAGTATTTCGGCGGCTGGCAGAAGGGCGAGCTTCCGAAAGCATCGTTCCTAAAAGCGAAGCCCATAAGCGAACGCACCGTGCATCTTGTCGATCTCGGAGCGACGCAGACACAAACGACGCTCTCGCTTCTCACCGGCGGACTCGTTCGAAACGACCCCGACTATATCCCGCTGAGCGTGACGAACTCGATCGTCGGCGGGGGTTTCAGCGGAAGATTGTTTCAGAACCTTCGTGAGAAACATGGCTTCACGTATGGCGCCTACAGCGATATCGACGCGCGAAAGCACGCAGGCCTTTGGAGCGCTGCAGCGAGCGTCCGCAGAGAAGCGACGGACTCTTCCATTTTCGAGATTCTGAAAGAAATACGACGCATCAGGGAAGAGCCTGTCAGCGAAGATGAACTGAACCTCCACAAAAACTACCTCACGGGAACGTATCTCCTCAGCCTCGAGCGCGCATCGACGACAGCGACGCGATTGCAGGACATCGACCTTTACGATCTTCCGAAAGATTACTACAAGAACTACGTGTCGAACATCATGAAGCTCAGCACGGATGATCTGCAGAGAGTCGCGCGGAAATACCTTTCGCCGGAAGACATTGCCATCACTGCCGTCGGCGATGCGAACGCGATCAAAGCGACGTTGGAGAAATTCGGACCGGTGCAACTGTACGATCCGGATATGAAGCCCGTCGAAGCATCGACCGAGTTGCCGCTCGATACGGATGCCGAGTCGCTCCTTCAAAAGCACGTCGAAGCGCTCGGCGGCGTGAAAGCGCTTTCGGTCATCAACGAGCGAATCGTGGAAAGCGATATGACGATGAACTTCGGCGGTCACGCGATCGAGGCTTCCCGTATCTCCATCTCCAAAGCGCCGAACAAAAGCTACGATAAGATGACCCTGAGCTTCGGCGGACAAACCATGGAGCAGGAAAAATGGAACGACGGAAAGACCGTCATGGAAACGCAGATGGGACAGGGCGTCAAGACGTTCTCCGGTGAGGAACTCTCGCAGGAGCTTGAGAAGGACCAGTTCAACGAGATCATTCGATGGAAGGAACTCGGATACAAACCCGTGTTGATTTCGAAGAAGCTCGTCGAAGGAAAACCGGTGTACGTTCTCGAGATGAAGCGGAAGCATTCGACAAGCGTCTGGCACATCAGCGCAGAGACATACCTCCTCATGCGGGATGAAAGCAGTATCAACACGGACCGCGGCCCGGTCACGGTTGCGATCAGCTTTTCCGATTACCGCAAGGTGGATGGCGTCATGCTGCCGTTCGCAATGACCGTCGATGCAGGCATGACCAGCTTCGACATGAAGGTGAAGTCGTACAAGCACAACACCGGCATTTCAGACGACGTGTTTCGAAGGAAGTAGCCGAGTTCAAAGCGCGACTTTCGGCAAACCGCAAATCGCGAGAAGCTCACTTCGCGTTAATCCCTCCTCGGCAAGCAAGATGGCGAGGAGGGTTTTTTTAGGCCCATACGAAAGACCTGAGATATTGGGTATGCTGTCGGGAATTGCTTCCCGATGGAAGGACTGCGGTCTTGAAAATGCATGAGAATATTCGTTCTTTGTGCTTGAAGAAGGAAAGTAAATCAATCGACGATGCTGATCATGAAAACTCATTCAATCGCTGTGCTCTTCGTCGTTTGTATGGGAGGTCTCTTTCCAATTGAAAGCCTGCACGCACAGGATTTCTGGACAGTTCACTGGTTGCCGTACAATTACGCTGTCAGGGATTTGATCGTGGATAACACCGGAATACTCTATGTGGCACTCGAAAATTCTGGGCTGTATCGTTCGACGGATGACGGAAAGTCGTTCAAGAAGTTGGATTTCAGGGGTGACGTATATTTCAGATTCGAGAAAAATTCGAAAGATCACATCTACTATGGAGGTTGGGGTTCTGGCCTATGGAAATCGTCTGATCAAGGTGAACACTGGGTTAAAATAGGTTTGGAGCGTAGGTACATTCCCGACATGGAAGTCGTTTACGATTCAATTCTCTTCGCCGGGGTTAGGGATGAAGGCATTTTTCGTAGTTCCGATGATGGTACAACTTGGGAACAGGTGTGGTCAATGTATCCGAGTTCTCCTCAGTTCCATTTTGACCGAAAGTTGTCGGCACTCTATTGCCTGCCTTCCGGGAAGCTTTTCAAAACTCTCGATCTTGGGGAAACGTGGTCGGAGGTGCTTCATCCCTGGCGAGCGGAAAAGGACACGTCTTGGGTGACGGCGTTTTCTTCTAACTCGAGAGGAGACCTGTTTGCTGCCGTCTATTACGGGCTAGAGGAAAAACGTACTGCCATCATCCGCAGTACGGACGGCGGCGAGTCCTGGGTTGTCGTCGGCTCGACCCGCGAGTATGTCCACAGCATCGTCATCAATTCGTTGGATCATGTCTTTTGGGTATCAGACCCCGGTATTCCGAAGCGTTCAAGAGACAACGGTATGTCGTGGGAGGATTTAAAAGAAGGACTAGATGGCCCCAGATACTTCCGTTCCTTAGCTCTCGGCCCAGATGAGCGCCTATATGCAGGCTCGTCGGTAGGCTACATCGCCATCAGCATCCAGTCCACCGTCGTCGGTGCAGAAGCCGTCCCTCTCCCGCAAGAACTTTCGCTCTCGAAAAACTACCCCAACCCCGCACATGAGCTTACCAGCGTGAGCTTCTCACTGCCTCAAGCGGGTGTGGTCTCGCTCACACTCCACAACATCCTCGGTGAGCGCGTGCAAACCGTCATCGGTGGAGACCATCTCCCGCCCGGCGAGCACAGCGCTACGTTCGATGTGAGCGGTCTGCCTGCCGGTGTTTATGTGCTGCGGCTGCATGTCGCGGGGAGAGTGGTTTCGAGAGTGATTTTGGTAGAATAACGCCAGAGGTCGGAGGTCAGAGGCCGGAGGTCAGAAGTCAATTTCGGAATCGATTTTCCTCCCTACTTCTTTACTTCTTCACCTCTTCACCTCTTTACCTCTTCACCCCTTCACTCCTTCCGCTCTAAAAGCAATCTCTTCAGTTCTGCGATGCGCGCGGTGAACTCGTAGCTTCTTTCGCGGTGGAGTTCTCGCAAGACGCGATAGGCTTCGATCGCTTCCTGGTACTTCCCTTGCCGCATGTAAATCGTGGCAAGCGTCTCCGTCACGGGTCGCTTTTCAAGATTCACTTCCTCGATCTTCTGTGCTTCCTCATCGATGTTGCCCGCGTCAACAGGCGTAACCGGCAATGACGGCATGCGCGCGGTTTCCAACCGCGAGGCGAGTTGTTCGAGGTCATCCATTGACCTTGGCTCTTGTGTTTCATCCTCCGCGTGCGTCTGAACGGATTCTTGATCGCTTCGCGTCACTGTCTCGTCGAAGCGTTCTCCCACCGACTGAGGCAATCGCTGTTCATCCTCACTCGACTCGACGTCATACTCCGCAACAAGTGAAGCCGCCGGCGCCTCGGGGTAATCGAACGCCTCGCTCGGCAATGAGAGCAAGCTCTTCATCGTTGCGCCTTCTCCTTCGGGATTCCGCTGATCGGCCGCATGGATCGAAGGCAACTGCGCATCCGTCCCCGGAAGCACGGCGTCATCGCGACTCAGACGGCTCGACCGTTCGTCTTCCTCCGCTTCGCGATCTTCACCGCCACGTTCCTCGGTTTCATGAAGTTGCGGGATTGCGGTAACGGGCGGATACTGCATCTCCAACTCTGGAATCTGTGCAAGGAGTTGTTCGGCTCCGGGTGCAACGATGGTGCGGTCGAGAAATCGCTGGAGGACGGCACGGGCGCTCACGTACTGCCGCAACAGGACGTGACATTTCGCAAGCAACAGAAGGCCGACCGCGTGATCGGGATGATGCGTCGTTCCTTCGAGGCAAATCTTCAGCGCGGATGCCGGCATACCTTCCGCGATGTACGCATCCGCGAGACGCGCAAAGAGCGGAGTGCGCGGATTGGAATCGAACTCCGGCTGCAGTTTCTCGATGAGAGATTTCGTATCCGAAAAAACGCGATTCATTGTGAGCCAACTTAAAGCGAATCGATCCAGGAAAAAATACGCCGCGATCTGCGCGGCGTTAGACGTGAAACCTATCCCGTGAACGTGTTACCGGGCGGCCTTCGGCGAAAGTGCATGACGAATCGAGAGCGAGCCGACGAGACCGAAGCCGAGGAAGAAGAGCAACTGGAACGGAAGCGCCGCGATTTCTAAATAGTAAACCGAAGCCGAAACACCGACCAGGCAATATGCAGCCAGTGCGATTTCGATGACGACTGAGACGTTGATCTTTCGCTTGGTGCTCTTGTATGCTTTGTTCGTCCACGTATCGCCTTCGTTCTCGATCTTGTACTTCGGCGTGCGAATGAATTCGCTCTTCTTGTTGAACAAGCCTTCGAGAACCGCACGGGTGTTGTTCACGGCAAAACCCATGCTTCCGGCCATGAACACCGGGAAGAGGAAAATTCTCTTCTTCCAATCGACGTGCACGTCCTTCTGCGAATAGAGATAGAACAGGAACGAGCTGACGAAAGCCAGCACGAACACCGACATGAACGCAAAGAAGGTATCGTAATTCCCCGTCTGCTTGATGAAGATCAACGGGACGTTGAGAATACCGGTCATGAGAATGAACGGAAAGACGAGGTTGTTCGCGAGATGGATCGTCGATTGGAGCTTCACACGCAGCGGCAGCTTCGCTCTCCACACGGTCGGAAGAATCTTCTTGCACGTTTCGATCGCGCCTTTCGTCCAGCGGAATTGCTGGGACTTCAGCGCGTTGATTTCGCTCGGAAGTTCGGCGGGAGAGGTGAAGTCGTTGAGGAAGATGAACTGCCAGCCTTTGAGCTGTGCGCGGTAGCTGAGGTCCAGGTCTTCAGTGAGCGTATCGTCCTGCCAGTTTCCCGCATCGATGATGCAGTCGCGCCTCCAGATCCCACCGGTTCCGTTGAAGTTGATGAAGAAGCCCGCTTTGTTGCGCACCTGTTGTTCGATGACGAAGTGGCCGTCGAGGGCGATGGCTTGCGCTCGCGTGAGCATCGAATAGTTCGTGTTGAGATGTTCCCACCGCGTTTGCACCATTCCGATTTTTGGATTGGTGAAGTGGCTTAACGTCTCCTCGAGGAAGTTTGGATTGGGAACGAAGTCCGCGTCGAAGATTGCGACGTATTCACCCTTCGCCGAAACGAGACCCTCGCGGAGAGCGCCGGCTTTGAAGCCGACCCGGTTGACGCGTTGAATGTGGTGTATGTCAAAACCTGCGGCTCGTTTTTCTCTGACGAGTTGAGCGACAACCTCCGAGGTTTGGTCGGTGGAATCGTCGAGCACCTGAATCTCGAAGCGGTCTAACGGATAACGGAAAGCACACACCGCGTTGACAAGCCTCTCAACGACGTACAGTTCGTTGTACACCGGGAGTTGAACCGTAACGAATGGGACTTCCTGGGAGAGAGACGTGCGTTGTGGTTTCTTTTCCCTGTTTTTGAAATAGTAAAAGATCATCACGAAGCCGTGTGATCCGAACAGAAACAACACTGAAAGTGAGAAAAGATACGCACCCAGTATAATGGTTTCCATAGTTTGAGTTTACACCTCGGAGGTCGTGAAAGAAAAGGGGATCAAATTACCATGCAGAGATTGTCTCTAAGAGAATATCGTCTGTGAGCTTCTCTATGGCCTGTTGCATTCCGGATTCCCGCTCTTGCAAGCCGCCGGATGCTGCATAGTCAGCCGTTGCGGTAAAGGTTTTGCTCCACGCCTCCTTGTTCATTGTCTTGTCGGTAAGGGATACGCGGGCTTTAATGGTCAGTTGAAGTCTCGTTGATTGAGAGCCTTGAGAAAGTGCGATAGGCTGGTCGGCCTCGATAGAAGTGATGGTTCCTTTCATTTCAAGGGTAGTTGAAGCGGGAGAGCTTATGAGAAGAGTGTTGTCACGCTCGAATTTCTGTATCAACAGATTCGTGATCTTCTCACGGAGTGCTGGTTGGCCGTATTGGCTTTCATCTTCGAATAAAGAGACTGCGATGGATTTCCAGTGCTTCGGGACGGATGCTCCAGTGAACGAATAGCATCCTGAAACGGCGAAGGCACTCGCCACAACGCACCAAAAATACAAGGAAAGTTTTGAAGCACACAAGTTTCTCATGAAAGATCGTATTCCTTGATCTTCCGATAGAGTGTTCGTTCGCTGATTCCCAATGCCTGGGCTGCAAGCCTTCGATTCCCATCGAATCGGCGTAATGAGTTCTCAATCATCGTTTTTTCCATCTCCTCGAGAGTCATGTCTTCGAGGGCAAGATGGCTTTTCTCCTCTGGGATCGGTTCCCGCGCTGGAGGAAGAGAAAGTGGAGAGTGAAGAAGAGTTCTCCCCAACATCTGCTTCAGGTCGGTTAGTTCGGTTCTGATTTCCAACAATGCACGGAAGATCATTTCTCGTTCAGCCTGATCGCTCGATTTCCCAAGCCACATCGGAAGAGCGCGGTCCGTTTCCGGCGCCCAAACCGGATGAATGTATTTGAGCACGGTTTCTCCGTCCACGAGACGTCCTTGCTCGAGGATGGTGATACTCTCGAGAACGTTGCGCAATTCACGGACATTCCCCGGCCACGAGTGTCGGAGCAGTGCATTCATTGCCGGTTCGGTCAACATTACCGGTTCGATCGCATTCTTCTTGACGAGTTCGGCAAGAAAAACTTCGACGAATGCCGGGATATCACCGCGCCGGTCACGCAGCGGAGGAATGCGGATATTGATGGAACGCAAACGGAAATACAAGTCCTGCCGAAAGTGCTTTGAACGCACTTCCTGTTCGAGATCTTTGTTCGTCGCCGCAATGACTCGCACGTCCACCCGATGCTGCTCGGAAGAACCGACGCGCATGAACTCGCCCGTTTCCAAAACACGAAGGAGTTTGACTTGTGTCGAAAGCGGTGTATCGCCGATTTCGTCTAAAAAAATCGTTCCACCGTCAGCAAGCTCGAAGTATCCTTTCCGTGACTCGACGGCGCCGGTGAAGGAGCCTTTCTCGTGACCGAACAACTCGCTCTCCAAGATTCCCTCAGGGATCGCCCCGCAGTTTACGGCAACGAACTTATTCGAAGCGCGCTTACTCGCGTGATGCAGCGCCTTCGCAATCACTTCTTTTCCCGTACCGCTTTCTCCGGTGATTAAAACTGTGATATCGGTCGGTGCGACCTGCATCACCGTGTCGATGATCTCTTTCATTTCGACGGAGTTACCGACGATACCGTGTTTCTTCTGGAAGAGAATCCTATCAGACATCACAACAATCCGATGACGAATCCATTGGAAACGATTCGCGGTTCACCGTTATCTCCTCACCACTATTGCGTCGATATCGTGTCGCGCTTTCAATTTCCTCGCATACGCTTCGGCTCCGCTTCTTTCGTCGAAGACGCCGATCCACACTGCTGTAAAGGTCTTTCCTCCGACGGTTTTCGATTGCAGCTCGACGGAATATCCATGCTTCTTCATTTCTTCGAAGTGAAACTGCGCGTCGTTTCTGTTTATGAACGCGCCGACCTGCACGGAGTATTTTCCCAGTTCCGTCGCCGCGCTTTGTGTTCCTTCACGCGTGAGATAGGGAGATTTGGGATACGTGACTTTGAGATGAGAGAGGTGCTTATCGGCAGTGTTGTATGCGCCAATCGAGTAGCTGTATTGATAGAGTTTGTAAAGCGCATCGTCCGCCCATTCGCTATCCGGATGGTTGCTGACAATCGATTGAAACAGGACGATCGCCTTGTCCGCATTCGTTTCAGCAACGCCACGCAGGAAAAGCAAACCCGCATCTTCTTGGTCTGACTCCGGAATGCGTTGCAACTCGGTACGCAGTTCGTTTATCTGTCCGGCTTTGTACAGCGCATTCAACGCGGGATAATCGCGAGTCTGTGCTTGCCCTCGTGTTTCAGTGAACAGAATGAGCA
The DNA here is from genome assembly GCA_964448285.1 of uncultured Chromatiales bacterium. Classification (GTDB taxonomy): domain Bacteria; phylum Bacteroidota; class Ignavibacteria; order SZUA-365; family SZUA-365; genus CAYUWG01. Next base: position 76,609 of record CAYUWG010000011.1, on the reverse strand, counting down.
GCGATGACAGAATCAGAATCCTTGCACGGTGATACGGATGGAATGTCGGGATCATGTTTGCGAGGCGGTTACGCGGCCTCAGCTTCAATCATTGCGGAACGAATCACGGTGCCAAACAGGGTTGCAGACGTCACGCTTTCGATGCGGACATCAAGATAGTCTCCGGATTCATACTGCCCTTTAGGAATGATCACCGTCTTGTTCGTATCGGTGCGTCCCATCCATTCTTCAGAGGATCGCTTACTCGGTCCTTCGATTAAGACACGTTCGATACGCCCGATGCATGAAAGATTGATTTCGTAGGAGACTTCCCGCTGGATCTGAATGATCTCTTCCAACCGGCGTCCTTTGACCTCGTCAGGAACATCATCCCCCATATCCCATGCCTTCGTATTTTCTCTCGGTGAATACTTGAATGTGAACGCTCCGTCGAAACGGACTTCATTCATCAGTTCGATGGTTGCGCGATGATCTTTTTCTGTCTCCGTCGGAAAGCCGGTGATGACATCGGTGGAAAGCGAGACGTCAGGGATCGTGCTTTTAATCTTCTGCACCAGGTCAAGATAGTGCTTCTTCGTGTAGTTGCGGTTCATCAATTCCAATATCCGGTCGGAACCGGATTGAAACGGAAGATGGATGTATGAGCAAATGTTCTGATGCGTCGCGATTGCCTCAATCAACTTGTCGGACATGTCCGTCGGGTGTGATGTCGTAAACCGAACGCGCAGCGACGGATCGACCGCGGCGACATTGACCAGAAGATCTGCAAAGTCGCTGTCCCCATCACTGTACGAGTTTACGTTCTGTCCAAGGAGGGTCACCTCACGAAAGCCACGGGCGACAAGTGTTTCTACTTCATGGACGATATTCGCTAGTACTCTGCTTCGCTCCCGCCCACGGGTAAACGGAACGATACAAAACGTGCAGAACTTGTCGCACCCGCGCATGACCGATATCCATGCGCTGATCCCCTCGGTTCGTAAAGGTGTGATATCGTCGTACGTTTCCACGCGTGAAAGCTGGACTTTGATTCCCCGTTCACCTGCGAATGCGTCGTCGATAAGAGCCGGGAGCTTTCGATATTCATCCGGTCCGCAGACAATATCCACACCTTCGTGGGATTCGAGAAGATTCTTCCGCAGGCGTTCTGCCATGCATCCAAGAATGCCGATGACAAGGTGGGGATTTCTCTTCCTGAGATGTTGAAAGTTCGACAGCCGACCATAAATCCTTTGCTCCGCGTTGTCCCTGATTGCGCACGTATTGAGAAAGATCGCATCAGCTCTATCAAGCTCGCCGGCAATAACGTATCCTTCCCTGGAAAGAAGGCCGTTGATTATCTCGGTGTCGGCGAGATTCATCTGACAGCCGTACGTCTCTACAAATATTCGTCTCTTCATATCCATTGCTCTAACAACCTATCTACCGTAAGCTACCATTTTGGCTGACAAAAATACCGTCGATGCCATGCAATCGCAAGAAGACAAATCCAATACGTAGTATTGAAGGCCATCTGTAAATGAGAAAAAAAGAGGACCCACTATGAGTCCTCTTCTCTGACAAGGGTGATGAACGAGATTATTTGATCAGAGCCATTTTGATCGACTTCGTGTATCGCAGACCCGATTCGACGCCAAGCGCTGAGATCGTGGCAACATAGGATCCGCTCGGAAGATCGTCGCCGTTGAAGGTCACCTGATGAATACCAAAATCCATTCTCTGGTTCACCAAAGTCGCCACTCTCTGACCTAATGGATTCGTTACCTCGATGACAACGTCGCTGCGCTCAGGAAGCGTGTAGTGTATCGATGTACTCGGATTGAACGGGTTCGGGAAGTTCTGAAGAATGTTGAACTCCTTCGGATTTGCCGCGGGATTTTCCTTCGGACTATACGTGCTGTTCCACTGCATGAAGTTCGTCTTGATGGCTAAGTAGTCGAAGTTGTTGATCACTCCGTTTCCATCGGTATCCGTGTAGCAACCCATGGTAGTTGCCCATGGAATTGCCGGTTGAGCTATCCACTCAAGAGCTGCCATCGGGAATGGGAAGTTGGGTGGGAGGCGTCCCGGACCCATCAACCAACTATCACGAAGGTTCGCCTCATGAATGTAATTCTTCAATGCTTCGCGGTCACCGTAGTTGACAATACCATCGAGATTGACTTCGCCCGGCCACACGACACACGGGATTTGACCGGGACCGATAAACAATCCATTGCGAAGACCTTTCTTCTTGAGTGTTCCACAAGGCTCCGGATCGTCCGCTATGATTTCTACCTGGAAGAAACCCGGTGGAAGTGTGACTGGAAAGGAAACCGTTACTGTTTGACTTGGCTGCGTGATAACGACACTACCAGAAGTGGTTGTGAAAAGTGCGATGGACGGGTACGGCCCGTAGAAATTCGCCTGGTAGTTGACGGTCTGTGGAGGGGAAGCCGTCGTAGCAAGGAACGTTGCCTGAACGTCATCTCCCTGGCGCCAAATCGGAGCCGAGAAGGCGGGATTATCGAGAACGGTGACGTTATCCACATCATGCGTGTTTGCAGCAGATGTGATGTACTGACGCTGGAAGTCAGTCAATTCCGTTGGCAGGGGACCGGTGAAGTATGCTGAACCGTTCGCCGGTGGTGGGTACTGAGCTTGAATCTGGACTACACCCGTATATGGGACGAGTGTAAAGTACCCAGCGTACCATTGGATGCGCATGTTCGCCGTAAGCCCGGTAGAAGGTGGGTCGGTGATTTTGAAGGGACTGTTGATATACTCGATACGAGCTTCAATACGCATTTCAGATGGACTCACCTGGACTCTTCGAACCATGATTTGTGATTCTGGAATCGGTGTCAAAGCCGGAGTCCACCAGGGATAATGGAACCGAAGCCGGGAGGTCGCCGTGCCCGACCAACCCGGTAAACCGTGGTAGCCATAAACAGCAACGTTCGCCGGATAGAGATCACCTGGAGCGGGGAGTGCAAGATTCCCATCGATATTTCCAGCAGGGCTTCCGGGGGCGAGATTCCACTGTCCGTTACGATTCATGTCGAGCCAGATATTGATCATCGTGGAGTTGCCTTGATAGTACGTTGGGCCCATGACAACCGCTGCGACATAGATGTAACATGCGTCGCTCTTCATATACGCAAGACAGCCCGGTGTCACAACAGTCGCCGGTGTAATCGTGACCGCATCAGCCCACTCGCCGGGGCTGAAGACGCCATCGATTGTCGGGATGACACTCGCGGGGGGTATGTTGACCGTGGCCATGATGTTATTCTGGCCCTTCGTACTCATGGTCAGGGATTGTTCTTCGACCGGTGTGTAAACGATTGGATTGCTTCCAGTCGTTACAATCGTTGACACCTGTGCACAAAGCGTCAACGGTAATACGATCGTGAAGACTGCGATTATGGTAAACCAAACTCTCATAAAACCTCCAATGAATGGTGATGAAGTTAGTGGGTAATGCGTCTGTTAACCGATCTTGTTCAGGCTGAATTATACCTTCGTGGGTAACGATTCCAATTCATGCGTGAACATAATTCACTTCTTGGAGCAAAGCAAGTGCAATAACGAGAAATTATCGTTCACACTTCAGAGCCCATTCTCACAATGTGTTGCCTTCGGTAACAGTCGCTGAATGCTAAAGAGGCTTCATCCAGTGCAATCCTCCTATGGCACGTTCAGAATAATTACCCAACCGCAGAGAATCTCATCATGACCGATGTCGGGAGACTTTTAAGGGTATTGATAATCCTACCGTCTTTCTCTAAGTTTCTCGTGCTTTCTATGATCAAATACAGGAAAAATTCTTCGGTATGTGTGGATTAGTCGGATACATCGGCTCACAGGATGTTGCGCCGATCCTACTCAACGGATTGAAGCGGTTGGAGTACCGTGGATATGACTCTGCAGGGATTGCTGTACTTTCCAACGGCAAATTGCTCTATCAGAAAAAGGCGGGGAAAGTCGTTGACCTCGAGAATCTAATCTCCCTTCACCCAGTCCACTCGACGGTTGGAATCGGGCATACACGTTGGGCAACACACGGCGAACCGAACGATATCAACGCTCATCCTCATCTGGATCATTCCGGCACGATCGGGCTTGTCCATAATGGTATCATCGAGAACTACGCTGCCATACGGCAAAAACTCGAACAAAGCGGAATTCCATTTCAATCCGAGACGGATACCGAATCACTTGTGCAGCTCATCTCGACCTTCTACGACATAACGCATGACCTCTCACAAGCGGTGCACCTGGCATTGAAGGAAGTGGACGGGACGTATGGAATCCTGGTGTTCTCAAGTCACGAACCTGATACACTGATCGCTGCCCGATTGGGAAGTCCGCTCGTCATCGGTATTAACGACGGCGAGTACTTCGTAGCCTCCGATGCTTCAGCGATCGTCGGTCATACACGTCAGGTCACATTCCTTGAAGACGGAAACATTGCGACGATAACACGGAACGGTTACGAGATAAAGAACCTTGGCGACAATGAGGTCGTCGAACACAAAATCGAAGAGATCACGTTCGACATCGAGCAGATCGAAAAAGGCGGGTACGACCATTTCATGCTCAAGGAGATCCACGAGCAGCCGCAGACGATTACGGACTCCATGCGCGGTCGCATCCTTCGGGAAAAAGGAACGGCAAAGCTCGGCGGCTTGCGTGAAGTAACGAATGCCCTCAACGGCGCGCGTCGGATCATAATCACTGCCTGCGGGACCTCATGGCATGCCGCGCTCGTCGGAGAGTACATGCTCGAACAGTACGCGCATATCCCCGTGGAGGTCGAGTACGCGAGTGAATTCCGCTACCGCAATCCCATCATCAATGAGGACGACGTCGTCATCGCCATTAGCCAGAGCGGTGAGACTGCCGATACGTTGGCTGCATTACGCGAAGCGAAACTTCGCGGCGCAACAGTCATCGGGATTTGTAACGTTGTGGGAAGTACGATAGCGCGTGAGACGCATGCCGGTGTTTACACGCATGCCGGTCCTGAGATCGGCGTTGCCTCGACGAAAGCATTTACCTCGCAGTTGGTTGTGCTTTCTCTTCTCACTCTCATGCTCGGACGTAATCGCGGCTTCATTTCCCATGAAGAAGGTGTTCGGTTCGCTGATGAACTTCTCTCCATTCCGAAAAAGGTTGAGAGCATCCTTTCGGAAACCGATGCAATCAAAGCACTCGCTCAGGAGATAAGCGACACGAACAATGCGCTTTACCTCGGACGCGGGTACAATTTCCCGACGGCACTTGAAGGCGCGTTGAAGTTGAAAGAGATCAGTTACATTCATGCTGAGGGATATCCTGCTGCGGAAATGAAGCACGGTCCCATCGCGCTTATCGACGAGAACATGCCGGTCATCTGCATTGCGCCACAGGATCGAATCCACGAAAAGGTTGTGAGCAATATCCAGGAGGTTCATGCACGGAAAGGACGCATCGTTGCGATCGTCAATCACGACGATGCACTTATCGGGAATTTAGCGCAGCATGTCATCCACATTCCGCGGACCGTCGATTTCCTCACACCGATGCTCACCATCATTCCGTTGCAGCTTCTCGCATACTCTATCGCCGTTCAACGCGGTTGCAACGTCGATCAACCGCGAAATCTCGCGAAGAGCGTAACCGTCGAGTAACGAGGTTTTCAGAATCATTTTTACAATGCGTTATCGGTCACTGAAAAGGGACTGGACATGAAGGCGCATATCTTTAGATTACCACTATGACGTCTGATCCTAAGAACGGCTCCTCTCTGGTAACGCATCCTAACGAATGGAGAGATCGGATCCTTCAACGAAAATCCGAATTGAACGCAGTCCTACTGGCGCATTACTATCAGGAGCCTGATATTCAAGACCTCGCTGACTTCGTCGGCGACAGTCTCGAACTCTCGCGGAAAGCTGCTCAAACGGATGCCGACGTCATTGTATTTTGCGGCGTTCATTTCATGGCAGAAACGGCGAAGATCCTGAATCCGGACAAGCAAGTTCTCCTTCCGGACCTTGACGCTGGTTGTTCTCTCGCCGAGAGCGCACCGCCGGATTTATTCAGGAAATTCCGCTTGCTTCATCCGCATCATCTCGCCATCACGTACATCAACTGCACGGCGGAAGTGAAGGCACTCAGCGATATCATCTGCACGTCGAGCAGCGCTGAAAATATTCTCGCACGCATTCCACCGGATATTCCCGTTCTGTTCTCACCGGATAGAAACCTCGGTAAGTATCTGCAGAAGGAAACGGGTCGGTCGATGCTCTTCTGGCAGGGGACCTGTGCCGTGCACGAGCAGTTCAGCGAACGACGGATTTTCGATATCAAGAGACAACATCCGGATGCATTACTCATCGCACATCCTGAGTGCGAGGAAGCGATTCTTCGTCAAGCTGACTTTATCGGGTCAACAAGCGCTCTGCTCAAGTTCGCAACCGAGTCTCCCGCACATGCATTCATCGTTGCAACGGAGGCGGGTATCCTCCATCAAATGCAACGAGCGCGACCCGATGGATTATTTCTTGCCGCTCCTCCGCAGAATCAATGTGCATGCAACGAATGCCCGTACATGAAACTCAACACGCTCGAGAAGCTTGCGCTTTGCATGGCACGTCGTTCTCCTGAAATCACTGTCCCCGATGAAGTTCGTCAACGCGCTCTTCGGCCGATCGAGCGAATGTTTGCGCTCAGTTCCAAAGAACGAATCTCTATCGATGATGTTCTGCATGACGTTGCACTCCCGTTCTCATAGCCGACAGCCGATCCTTCGATGAGAATCCGGATCGGGGTGATTATACTTGCCGTGATGCATCTTGCGCACGCTCAAACGTCACTACGACTCCACCATTCGGAAGTGAGTTATCGGCTTGTCGAGCTTCCTGTCAACTCAGTATCCATTTCGCGGTTCGAGGTCGATGCACCAACTGAACTCACGGCATTGCGGATTGGCTTTGTCAACGATGCAACGAAAACAGGTAAGGCAGACATTCTGATTTACCAGGATGAGGTCGCCGCGATTCCATTGTTGCTGAATACGCGTGTACACATGAGAGTGGATATCGAGCCGACGCATGATGTAACGACCACTGTTCGCTTTCCCCGGCCAATTCATTTCGATCCGTCATCCATCATTCTCGTTGCAATCGTTCCACGCACGGAATCGTTGAGCGTGAGAATGGATGAAGGGCCACAGCAGTTTCTTCGCACATCGCCAGAAAAGATCTCCACAAGTATTCTCGCTTTTTTCGATAAGGGGAAATACACGTTCAACTCCGGTTTCATCGACGGTTCGCCAATTGGAAACTGGCATGTCGAACTTCTCGCGCAGAAGGCGATCGTTTCTGCAACGAAAGCACAGCCACGAAAAATCACCCCGCGAACTTTTGCGCAGAGTGGTTCTTCGGATCCGTCGCAACCGAAAAACTCTTCCGGACTTCGTATCGCGTTTTCTATTCCCGAACAGTCAACCGTCCGAGTCGAGATCAAAACCCTCTCCGGTGAATTCCTCAGAACGCTTCTCCCCGACACGCTTCTCTTAGCAGGTCTTCACTTGGTCGAATGGGATAAGAAGGATCAAACAGGAACGCGAATGGAGACGGGACCATACGAGCTTCACGTTTATTCGAATGAGAGAATTGCACTGCGGCAAAGGATTGTACTTGAGTAGTTTGGCAGTTTCTTGCATGTTTGGATGGTACAGGGTACGTTCGTTGTGTTGTCATCACTTTGTAAGGTTTTTCGTGAACGTCCGCCACGCTCCGATTTTCATTCTTCTCTTCCTGATCGAACTTTCCATACACGCTTCATCACAGCAATACGAACGCAATACGTTCAGGCTTGGATTAGAAGGGGGAGTCAATCTGCCCGGTGATGAATTCACTCGCAAGCAGACAGGCTACACACTCAGCCCAAGCACGCAGATGACGTTCGAATACTTTCCTCTCGCGTCGTTAGGCGTTCATGCTCTTGGATATGGCGGTAAGTTTTACAACGAAGCCAACGACCTCCGCATAACGAAGTACGGGAAGCTTGGTGTTAACTCGGTCGATTATGAGACGACGTATTTCGGCGGTGCAATCGGTGCGACCTACGCATTCCCCGACCTCTTTCATTTTTCGCCGATCCTCTTTGCACGCGCCGGATTGATGTTCCATTCGACAACGTACAACCTCGATGACATTCCGGGATCGATCAATAACCGTCAGATCTTTTCTTACGGTGCCGGCGTCTCTGTTGAGTATCCGTTTTCCCCTGCCTTCTCCGGACGAGTTTCCTTCTCTGCATTCCTCACCAATACGGATGAGTTGGATGGCTTCGCACTCGGCGGAAAGAACGATGGCTTCTCGATGTTCACCGTCGGGTTCTTCTGGCGAATGAATCCGGCACCGGACATGAAACGCGGTGGGTCAAACATTCCGATCGCGGCAAACGATGTGAATGCACCGAAGGAATCGAATAATCCGATCGAGTCATCATTTCAAGAAAGGTCAGTGGAAAGTGAAACACCTTCATCGAGCGAAACAAACAACAGCACCCCCTATGCGAGCGTAGATCCAACACTTCGGGAACACGTCAACGTTCAGGAACTTCCCTCACAACAGACACCGACACTACCTCCCCCAGCAGCCAAGTCTAATCTGCTTGACGCGCGTCTGCAGACTGTTTCTTTTACGTCGCTTCAGGATTTGGAAGCCAATCCACAAAACCTGCTTCTGTCCTACGAGCGAGACGGCAGCGGTCCACTCTCAACGAAGGTTCACTTTGAACTTGTTCGTGACAGGAAAACCGTCATGTCCGGTACTCATCAGACCTCGCTCTATGCTCAGAGCGGATGGATGAACGCGCAACAACTGATTAACCGGGAGGCACTGAAAGTCGCAAGAGGATATGAAGGACCGTTGCCGAGCGGTGAATACACGGTTTACCTTTCTTTGAAACCGGACGCCGCAAATAAACCACTCATCCTATCCGACCGCCTTACCCATATCGATTTCGAATCGATCTTTGGAGAAGATGCGGAGAAAGTCCGCGCCTTGGTACGAAGTGGGAAAGCAAGTGTCGAGCTGAAGCCCGGCAATGAAATTCTGTTCAATGTGTTCGGTGACAACCCCTCAAGGACGCCTTCGCCTTCACTCCGTCGATCCGGATCAGGAGGAATTAAAGATCCGCCTGAGGAAACGGACCGCGACGCCGCATCGGTCATTCCTGAGAATATTCCGATTCACCAACAGGCATCCTTCATCACTGATGCAATTCGGGATGCGATGGACAAGGCGCAGTTGATCGACAATGCGATCAAGCGTCCGAGAAAAACCGCTGAGCGGATCTCGATTATCGTAACCGAGTTGTACTTTCCATTCGACGTTGCCAATCTTACCGATGAAGGACGCATGATCTTGGATCAAATGTCCCAAACTTTGATACAGCATCCGGAATTAGGCGCGGAGATCCGCGCTTTCTCGGACGAGATCGGTGATGCTTCCTACAACAATCATTTATCGCAAAGGCGAGCAGACCGTGTTTTCGAATACCTCAGCCGCAAGCAAGTCCCTGAATCACGCCTTCGTGCTCGCGGGTTAGGCCAGGCAAGCGCTGAAAGCGATGGAGAAATGCTGAAGAAAAATCGACGCGCTCAGATCGTCGTCGGGAGTCGAAAGTAAATGCTATCGTGTTTGCTTCACGAATGCTTTCGCCGATGACGGATCGATGCCGTTGGCGGTTAGGCCATCCTTCTTGATTGCAGTTCCGACGATCACTCCATCTACGACTGCGAGGTAATCTGCAACGCTCGCCGCTGTCACGCCGCTTCCGACGAACACCGGACAGCGAACCACACTTTTCACACGTCGAATCTCCTCTGAAGAAGTTTGCCTTCCCGTGCCGGAGCCTGAGACAATCAGAGCATCGGCCAATCCACGCACTTCACAGTCCTTCGCTTCATCCTCGATCGAGGATGTTCCCAGCGGTTGTGAATGCTTCACCTGCACGTCAGCGAGAATGCGCGCGTCACTGTTAAGAAGAGAGCGCAGTCGAAGCGTTTCATCAGCATGGCCTTCAACGATACCTTGATCGGTGAGACGCGCGCCACAATGCACGTTGACCCGAATGAACGAAGCGCCGGTCGAGTGCGCGATGGAAAGCGCCGAACGAGCATCGTTGCGAAGAACCTGAACGCCGATTTGAAGCGGACTCCCGGCCGAGCGTATTTCTAAAATGATACGAGTCATCGCTGCAACGACATGAGGCTCCACTTGCACCTTCCGAAATGGAACATCACCGTAATTCTCGACAAGCATTGCATCGAAACCGGCGTCGGTGAGGGCTTTCGCGTCGAGGATTGCGCGCTCAATCACTTCGTCCAATGATCTGCGAAAGAGTGGCGCTCCCGGTAATGGCAGCAGATGGATCATGCCAATAAGTCGAGGAACGTGCGATGATCGGGTCATATGCCTGACAAAGAAATGGCGGCTCCGAGCCGCTTATGTTTCCTGATAAGATTTAGAAATTCACCGATTCGTCGTATGCCACGGCAGCGGCTTCCATCACAGCTTCAGAAAGTGTCGGATGCGCATGTATCGTTTTGATGACTTCATGCTCTGTCGTCTCCAGCGTCCTTCCGAGTGTCGCTTCGGCGATGAGTTCCGTGGCCTCCGACCCGATGATATGAGTGCCGAGAAGCTGGCCGTATTCTGCGTCGAAGATCATCTTGACGAAGCCTTCCGGGTGTCCGGATGCGATGGCTTTTCCTGACGCGGTAAATGGAAATTTCCCGACTTTGACTTCGTACCCCTGTTCGCGTGCCTTCTTCTCCGTCAAGCCCACGCTTGCGACCTGTGGCTGGCAATACGTGCAACCGGGAATATTCTCGTAGTTGATCGGATGCGGCTTCTTTCCGGCAATCGCTTCGACGCAGTGAATGCCTTCAGCGGAAGCAACGTGTGCGAGCCACGGAGGACCGATCACGTCTCCAACGGCATAGATACCCGGGACATTCGTCGTGTAATTCGAATCCACTTTGATGTACCCTCTGTCAAGCTCGACTCCGACGGATTCTAATCCGATGTTCTCGACATTTCCACGAATGCCGATGGACATGAGTGCGACATCAGTATCGAGCTGCTCGGTTCCCTTCGCCGTTTTCACATTGACGCGCACCCCTGTTTCCGTATGTTCTACCTGTTCAACCGTGGTATTCGTCTTCAGAGTGATCCCCTTCTTTCTGAACTGACGCTCCAACTCCTTCGATACTTCCTCATCTTCGATCGGAAGAATGTTCGGCATCATTTCCACAAGAGTGACTTTCGTTCCGAGAGTGTGATAGAAGTAGGCGAATTCCACTCCGATCGCTCCGGCTCCTAACACAATCATGCTGCCGGGCAATGAAGGCAGTGACATCGCTTCGAAGTACGAAATGATATTCTTCCCGTCGAACTCGACTCCGGGAATTGCTCGCGGACGTGCGCCGGTTGCAATGATGATGTGCTTCGCTTGAATATCGTCGAGGTGCGCTCCTTGCTTGTCGTACGTTCCAACCACACCTTGAGCTGAGATTTTTCCATACGCATGGATATGGGTGACTTTGTATTTCTTGAAGAGAAACGCAACGCCTTTGGACATCTTATCGGCAACGCCTCTGCTGCGCTGAATGATCTTGCTGAAGTCGAAGGATGCATTCTCAATGGAGATTCCATAGTTCTCTGCGTTCTGAATGTATGACCAGACCTCCGCATTTTTCAGCAAAGATTTTGTCGGGATGCAACCCCAATTCAAGCAAATCCCGCCGAGATCTTTTGCCTCAACGCAAGCGGTGTTGAATCCTAACTGCGAGGCACGGATTGCTGCCACATATCCACCGGGGCCTCCCCCAATAACTACAACGTCAAATGATTGTGCCATGTCTGTATCTGCAACTGATGATGATAGAGTGAACGACCATTGGTCGAGTCTCAAAATACCATGGGATATTGGCATGAAGCAAAGACAGCAGACGGCGCGGAACTGAGAGATTCCGTATAATTCGAACCATGAGTAAGGCGTTGGATTTCATCACCTACCCTGAACATGAAGTGCAGAGAAAGAACGTCGTACTCGCTCTGCATGGCCGGAACGCCAACAAGAAAGCTTTCCTTCCCTTTGTCCGGCAGATCGCAATGCCGGAGATCACATGGGTGCTTCCATCCGCTCCGTACATTTCGCCAGAGTCCCACGAAGTCCGCTGGTGGTACGAGCACGAGGAACAGAACCTCCATGAAATCAAACGAAGCCGTGAGTTGATCACCACGTTGTTAGGCCACATTCTCGACAACGGCGTCCAACCTGATTGCGTTTTCATAATGGGCTTTTCACAAGGCGCTGTGATGGCGATCGATACAGCATTGCGATTTCCACTGCCATTGGGCGGGATCATTGCGCTCTCCGGATATGTCACTCATCCTGATTTGCTCAAGGTTGAAAGACATCTCGGAAACGTACACTGTCCAATCTTCCTCGCGCATGGCTTGCGCGATCAACTTCTTCCCATCGAACATGGAAGGGAAAACCATCGCATTCTCACTATGCTCGGATATGCCGTCGAATACCACGAGTATGATACAGGCCATCGCATTTCAAAGCAGGAAGCGAAGGATATTCAAAGCTTCCTTGAACGTACCATGTTCAAGACGGCAGGCGCCTGATATGTCGGTTTGCAACCGGGGACAAAAAACCGTCTTGCCTGCTCCAACGTGTTCATCTATATTCGCTACAGAATACGTATCGATACAATGAAACGGACCCTCTTCATCATCGTGATTTTCACAGCCATGCATCAAACGAGCATGTCACAAGACAACGAACGCATTGTCTTCACGGACCCGAAAAGCAAATCTGGCAAGACGCTGTCTGATGCGGATCTCATTCCTCGCTTGAATGCATGGGGCGCTGACATTATGATTGGCAACGATGGATTCGGTTTGGGTTTCTTCTACTACCGTGCGATGAGCGACGTACTCACGGGTTCAGTTACGCTAAGCCTCTCCGAGATTAAAGACAGCCGACAGATCGATTGGACCGATGCGTATGGAAACGAATATTCGCCGAACAAAATCAATCGGGTTTTTCGGATTCCTCTTTTTGCCGGCTTGCAGTACCGTCTGTTCAAAGACCAGATCATGGATAACTTCAGACCATATCTGAATGCCGGCGCCGGACCGGTAATGCTCTACATCACATCGACCGAGCGGGATTATTTCTCTTCTTTAGGGCACGGGCATACAAGGTACACTTTCGGTGGTTTTGGAGGTTTTGGCGCTCATTTCGGATTTGATCGAAGCAGCGTCATGGGAGTGAATGTCCGTTACTACGTCATTCCGACTCCGGCAGGTGTGCAGAGCGTGTATGAGGGTGAACTCGAATCCGGTAACGGCTTTTTCATTACGCTCAACATCGGGTTTTCGTTTTGAGCAAGATTTTTTTCTCGGAAGGTTTTGATTTTACATCTGTTCTCATGATATTGGCTCCACAGAGTTTTGATATTGAAATATTCAAAACGTATTTTCAGTCAATGAAAACAAGATTTTTCCCACCTCACATAATAAACTCACCTGCGTTGACACAGGGGGTACTTGTACCAATCGCATGTTTAGCCACGCTAAACAAGTACCTCGCGAATCCCTTCTATATCGCGCCCCCCGCGGTATAGTTATCTTTTATTAGTTCTTACCTTTTCGAGGATTGAACCTCAAGCCGCCGCAAGTAAACCCCCCTTGCGGCGGTCCTTTTTTGTCAAAATGGAAGATGAGACTACGATCGACACACCATCGTGAAGTAATCCTTACGACAATAGGTATTGCACAAACGACAGATTAAACCGCTAAGGACCGTTCACCGGTCAAGTCCTAATCAGGCACCCTGATGGTGATGAGACTCACTCGCCTCTGATCAGGTATATGTGAGATTCGTTATGGTTCCGCCGTTAGAGCGTCTCGTTCGTGTCTTCGAGCATGCGATAAACCGTGGTTCGGCTGATGTTCAGACGCTGTGCTACTTCGCTGATGTTTCCATCGCAAAGCTCGACAGCTTTTCGGATAATGCTCTTCTTGAAAATCTCAAACGGGAGGAGGTCATTCGGTGAGGTAAGTCGGAAAAGACCATTACCCATTTCATCGTCAGAGTAAACATGGTCCGTGATTTCCTGCGGCAGTTCAGAAATACCGATGACCGGCGAATCGGCGAGGATGATCGCGCGATCGACGACGCTTTCAAGTTCGCGCACGTTTCCAGGCCATGGATACTGAGTAAGGGCGATGATAGACTCCTTCGAAAAGCCTCGGATATCCTTCTGCTTTCTGTCGAGAGAACGTTCAAGAAAATACTCAGCGAGAAGCACGATATCGTTCTTCCTCTCTCGAAGAGGTGGGATATGAATGGGAAATGTGGCGAGCCTATAGTAGAGATCCTCGCGGAACTTGTTTTCTTTTACCATATGCTGAAGGTCGGAATTCGTAGCTGAAATAATGCGGACATCGACTTTGATGGACTGCAGGCCGCCGACTCTCGTGAATTCTTTCTGCTGAATCGCACGAAGCACCTTCGCCTGAAGCTGATACTCCATAGTCCCAATCTCATCGAGGAATAACGTTCCGTTATTAGCAGCTTCGAACTTGCCGATCTTCAAAGAGTCGGCTCCAGTGAAAGATCCTTTTTCATGTCCGAATAATTCGCTCTCCAACAACTCGGAAGGAATCGCCGCACAGTTTACGACGACGAATGGTTTGTCGCGGCGATTGCTCAAGTTATGAAGCGCATGAGCTATCAGATCCTTGCCGGTTCCACTTTCACCTTGCACCAGAATTGACACATAGGAGTTCGCTGACTTCTTGACTAGTTCGAAAACACGCTTCATCTTCTCGTCGATGGAAATGATCTGAGAAAATATCGTTCCCTCAGCAAGTCGCTTCTGCATGTCACGTAACTCAAGGGCAAGATGAAACTCCTTGATCGCATTCCGGGTGACCACCTCGAGCCGTTCCCTCTCGACGGGTTTGGTTAGATAATCGTAAGCCCCGAGCCGCAACGCATCGACAGCAACCTGGACATTTCCTTGGGCGGACAACATCACAACCGGGATGTAGGGATAATTCTCCTTCACGTTTTTCAAAACTGTAATCCCATCGATCTCCGGCATCATGATGTCCAAGATAATAAGACAGGGTTCCAGAGGGAGTTGATCGAGGCATTCACGTGGATTGATGAACTCCTGTACAGGAAGCTTCCAGAGTTTTTCAATCCACATTCGAAGAAGGGCCAGATTCTGGCGTTCATCATCAACGATAAAAACAGGGTGTTTGTCGAGGGGGGAGTTTTCCATGAAGGTCTTCGTACAGCAACATTGGGGATTTACGATCGGGGCTTTGATTGGTACCGTGGAAGCACAACAGTGAAAACCGTTCCTTCGCCTGTTTTGCTCTCCACGGTAATAAAACCTCGGTGTAAATCTACAATGTCTTTTGCTATGCTCAAACCAAGGCTGGCATGGAAGCCGTTCGAGCTGCTATGCGAAATGCTGTAGAAGGGTTCGAAGATGCGTTCGAGTCGCTCCGGAGATATGACCTGACCATTGTCCGACACTGTGACTGTCACATACTCCTGAGCCACATATGCGCGAAGACCCAGCCACTGACGCTCCGAGAGACTGTTCAACCCTCGCTCAAGGAGATTGAAGAACAGCTGATGGATCTGTGAGAGATCGCACTCGATGGTCATATCAGAGTCGGGGACTTCATAATAGAAATCCACTGATTCCTTTGCGCATCGCATCCGAAAGATACCGGCTAATTCATCAAGGACGCTCTTGAGATTCACTATTTGATAAGTCGGCTGGATCTCTCGGGCCTGCAGTTCCGAAGCGTACATCAGTTCCCCAACCAGTTTCTCCAATCGGGTTGATTGGTCGTAGATATGCTGGAGACACGTTTTGCGAATCTCTTTGTCTTCGTCAAGTTCTTCGTTTTCGAGAAGAGTCGCAGAGAAACCAAGCAACGTATAGAGTGGCGTCTGGAACTGATGCGTGAACGAAGAGAAGAGATGATTTTTCCACTTGTGAATTTCCTCGACTTCACGTGTTATCGATTCCCTCATCAGACGGAGTTCAGCAAGTTCGTTTGTCGTGGTCTGGAATTTCTTCGAAACGCGTTGGGAGAACAATGCGACAGCAAGGACCGATGCGGCACCTTTGACGAAATTCATACTGTATGAATCCCACTTTTGCCCGGATGATTGGCTTGCGATCTCCAGAAAACCCAGTAAATCGTCCTGCACGATCAGTGGAGAAATGATGCCGGACGAAATGTTTCTCGATGAAAAGGATTTGCGAATCTCATCCGGTAGAGTCTGCATGTTTCCGCTGATCGATTCTCCGGTTGCAAGAAGGGTTTTCCACCGACCAAGCGGTCTATCGGTGTCCTCAGAAACCTGCTGGGTCAAAAGCGGTGAGTGCCATTTGTTTCGAAGGGTAAACGTTTCGCCGGATTCATCGAGCGTAAATAGAGAAAGCAATTCCACATTGACGGATGTGCCGATGATATCGAGAATCAAATCAATCTTTCGCTCAAAGTCCCCTTCCCTGGCGAGTACGGTTGCAATAGAAGTTAGTGCTGAAAAAAGCTCTTCCTTATTCGGAGTCCTATCTCTTAGACTGGGTATTTGTTTTGTGATGGGCATGGAGGTCTTGTGTGGTTGTGCCTCCCTTGACGTAATTCACTCAAAATCCATACCGCCAGCTACGCTCGTTCATTAGACGAAAATCTCTCTGTTTCTGTGATGCGATTGATCTATTGAACCTCATTCATTGAACACATTCTTTGTTTTGTTTGATTATTGGACAACAAAAAACCCCGGTCGCCCGGGGTTTTCCAAACCTCAATGTAGCTCCCTTACCTGCGAGGATGTATGATGCCACCGCCGCGTTTGTGACGATTGTTCCATTTCTCCAACTGCTCCTCAGTGAGTTCGGCAGCGATCAATTGCTGCGTGGTTTCATGGAGTTCTTTCAGAGCATTGCGGAAACCCTCAGGGTCGTCCTTGTATTGCTCACGCAGCGTTTTGATTTGCTCATGTTGATTGAGGAGGATCGTTTTTATTGCATCTGCCTGCTCCGGCGAGAGCCCGAGATATCTCGTCATCATCGCCACGTGGAAGTTGATGCGGTGTTCGATCCACTTGTCCCGACGATCCTTTCTTTCCTGCTCGATCTTATCCTTCAACTCCTGAATCTTCGTGAGTTGTTCAGATGTCAGAAGAGCATTCATCGCGTCGATCAAAGCCTGATGTTCAGCGGCGAGGAGTTGTCGAAGAAGCTCCGGGTTGCCGATGTTTTCTCGGATGAGCTGGAGACGCGTTTGATTCGATGCAGCGATGAGTTCTCGTAAGGCAAGCTTCGTCTCTTCTGCGAGATCGGGATTGGCTCGAATGATCAACCGATAGTAAATCAACGCAGCCATATCGAGGGCATGGCGACGATCTCTGCGTTCATCCTGGACGCCAGGCGACACACCGTTCGCGAGGGTTGAGAGGTTGTCCTCATGTTTTGAATTCATGATCGCTGACATTTCCTCATCGAGATAGAACATCTCATCCACTTGCGCGAGTTGGTCAGTGCTCAGTTCCAGGTTTTCGATTGCTTTCAGGAAGGCCGCTTTACTATCAGCATCTTCCGGGGCGTTGACGCTTGACTTATCACAGGCACTGAAAGCAAAGACTGCTATCAAGAGACTGGAAAAGATGGTGCGTTTCATTGTGAACTCCTTCTATAAGGGTGAAAGTGTGAACGGTTAATTACGATTTCCTCGATCTACAGACAGGGTTATGGGTGGTCGGTTTAATGTTCCTGAATAATTCTGATGCCGCGCGGTCGAAATCCTGAATCATTCGGACGGAATGACCGCAACACAGCCGATGAAGTTACACGCGGTCATTTCAGGGTAACGATTTTTCCCGTTCTCGATTGCCTGCCATCCGAAACACGGTAGTAATACACACCGGGATTGAGGTTCGAAATACTCACGATGACTTGATCCTTCGTTTGTCCTTGCATTGGTGAATAAACAATCCTATCTCCTACGAGCGAATATAACTCAACAGATACATCGCTTGCTGTAGAGATTTTAAACGTCAGTGATTCGTCTTGAACGGGATGCGGGAAGACCTCAACCTTGAAGGAAGGCTCAACCGGTGGAGACCGCAATCCGAGAACAGCATCCGCTACCCAGGCACCACGACCATGGGTCGCAGCGATAAATTCGTTCGCACTATCAAGCACGAGATCGTACACAACCACAAGCGGCAACTTCATCCCATACCGCTCCCATAAGACGCCATCATCCCTGCTAAACCATACGCCTGCATCCGTTGCGATAAACAAGGTCTTGCCATCGAGCGGTGATATGATGATGGCATTCACCGGAATGTCAGGAAGATTTCCTGTGATATCATTCCACTTCATTCCGCCATTCGTCGTCTGAAAAACATGACCGGCGCCATACCCCGATACCACAGCATAAGCTATGCGATGATCACGTGGACTGACTGTCAAACGTGAAATCCAACGAGAAGGAATACCGCTTGAGATATCCGTCCATTGTGGTGAAGAATCGTTGAGGTTCTCCGTCCGATGGATTTTTCCATCGCCGGTTCCTACGTACATCCAATCACCGTTCGTTTTTGGAATTGCCATCGTCGTAATGATCGATTCATATGGACGGCTTCGCGTCGTCAGGTCAGGACTGATGACTATCCAGGCGGGATTGATCGATGGATTGTTGGCATCTCGCGCAAGGTGAACGAATTGGGTTGCAGTGTACAATCGCGTTCGATCCGTTGGATGAAGCGCGAGAGGTTGCAGCCAATTACTTCGGTTCTCCGGGCCAAGCCCATTGTTCATCGCCATCCAGGCCTGGCCTCCGTTTGATGAGCGAAACGGATAACGAAGAGTCGTCACCATCGAATAAAGCCAGTTCGAATCTAAAACGAGTGCACCACCATCCGAGTCGCCTCGGATCGAGAGCCACTTCCGTTCGGATTCGGATTCCAACCGAAGAATCCCATTGTCCTGTGTCCCCCCGAACACTCGCCCCGGTCGTTTATTGTCGATTGCGAGTGAATAGAACTGAACCGTTTCCAGCGTAGCTCCCAATGCAGTCCACTTCGGTATTGGTCTTTCATTTGGCTGGTAACGATAGACCCCTCCATCGTTGCCGACGAACACGTCCCCCGTTCCAGGTTGAAACGCGATCACATGTTGATCGACGTGCACTTCTCCATTCCCGAAAGTCAACCGCCAGAACTGTCGTCCACTGTTAGTTGAGCGCCACACGTCGAGGCCGCCAGCATAGACGTCATTCGGATCCGTTGGTGAGATCGCCGCGCAGAAATTATAGAAGGCCTGCTGCAGCGGGAAGTCCGATGGTAAACTTCCGATCTGGCGTTCCCATGTTTTCCCTCCATCGATGGATTTCATGAGTGCAAGAAAATCGTCCTCCTGAATTTTGCGGGCGATGAAAGCAAGCAACAGATCTGAATCAGCGGGCGTCGCAGCAAGTATGATCCTTCCGGTTGAATCCGCTTGAGGAAAATTCTCTGAGACGGCAATCCATGAATAGCGATCACCGCCTGCGTCGGAGCGATAGACACCATTCTTCGAGCTTCCGTAGTCATCTCCAATCGCAGCAAATACCGTCGAAGCATCGCCCTGATGATAAACCACATCAGAAATAACTCCACTGAGGACGTTCGTCCAGGTCGCGCCGCCGTCAGTGGTTTTCCAGAGGTTCTGACGCGTGCTTACGAGCATCGTATCAGGCGATTCTGGGTGAAGTTGAATCCTACTTATAGCGCTTGCTTCGAAAGGCCACGGTAGTTTTTCCCATGTCGCTCCACCGTTAGTGGATTTTAGAATTCCAACGCCTGTGAAGACCGGCGCGCCTGCAGCTTTTGGAAGCGGAACCGTCGATTCTCCTGTACCGGCGAAAATCGTTTGAGGATATTGCGGATGAATTGCGAGTGCACCGATAGGCAACGAGGGTCCCGAATCCATCACAGCTTTCCAGGACTTGCCTTCGTCTGTGGACTTGAAGACGCCGCCGGAAGCTGAACCGGCATAGAGAGTCTTTGAGTCCGATGGATCGAAAACAAGCGCGCGTATCCGACCGGCGAAATTCGAAGGTCCAATCGATTGCCATTCGGGAACGACCGTCGTTTTCAAACGACCATTTTCATTGCGTCGGATTTCCTCCAACGCTGCATCGAGCTTCCGGTCGATGTTCACATGCGGATTTCCGTAAAGCCTCGATGCATAATAGTGCATCAATCCGGGTGCAGTGTTTTGGAGGTAATGAATCTGGACGAAATCCCAATCCTCCTTTTCTCCTTTGATGTCGAGAACACACCAACCTGCGAGAATCCCGATACAGAGAAGGAGAACCATCCGAAAGCGATGCACCTGTTTCATCGGTTCCAATCTAACCGAATTGTCCATGCAAGGAAATTGAATTATTCAGGACAAGACCTGCACGACAAACGGCATTGAGGGATAGAACTGCATTCCTTCATGTCCACGAACATACTGAGCGCCATTCACCAAATCCGTTGAGATGAGTTGCATACGACCGAAGGTTGCAGAGAAATGCTTGAGGAATAATTCAGCATGATCGAGCCGTTCCGAAAAACGAGCAGGCACGGGGATCAACATACCGGGCTTCACAAGCGAACTCCAATCATCGAATGCAGACAGAGATCGCAATGGCATTCCAATGACATCCATCCGAAAGCTGTGAAGGAAGTATCGTTGATTATAGACGGGAAAGAAGATGTCTCTGAACACCGATGCGAATATGTGACTCAATTCAGGAGACAACTCATTCGTAACGACGATGTGAGTTCCATCAATGCATGTGTTCACGAGCAACGCTGTTTCGCGAGGGATGTCGGAGGTCGGCTCTATCTCGCTCATTGCGGCAAGCGTTGCCTTTGCAGCCTTCAGGATGAATTGCGCGTTCGTCAAACTGCTGTTCGAAGGCTTCATATATCGAAGGCGCATCCAATGAACGGTGATATACCCGATCATGGACGCAAGAATGACAGTTCCAAAAACAGCGCCTGTAACATTCGGCAGAAACAGAAGCGCAGACATCATTGCACCGATTCCAATCGTGATCGCAAACGTGTAATGGAGCTTTTGCGCGTGAACACGTTCTCTGTACTGCTCCATCTCCCATTCAAGTTGATCGCGTTGCGGACCTTCGAACTGAAGTGCCGGCGTCGCTCCCTCATGTGGAACGATGACCGCCTGGTCCCGCGAAACACTGCCTGTCTCTTGTCCGATCGCCCATTGCTTGAACACGCGTTCCCGCTCACCCGCACGTTTGAGAAAATTGCTGTTGAGACTCTCGCAATGCTCAACACTTTCCTTTGGCGCAAGACCGATAAACTTCGGATGCACATGCCCGACTCCACGAAGAATTAAACCGTCATCATTTGGGACGACAATCGCTTCATGCTTTGAACGGAACCATTCGTAATCCGCATAACCGGCAGGCGATTCATCGCACACTGCAATGACGTCCCAATGATTCACGACGGAACCATGTACTGCCAGGCCTGCCCGAAACGGTTGTTCAGGTTGATTGAGATAGTACCCACGGTGCCGTTCGGACAGGTCGATGAGCACGTTGGCGTTCGTTCGCTCCCACCCCGATTCGAACAAACTGCCCTCGCCGATCATGCACCGCGTAATTCCTCGTTCGAGCAATGCCGTTCCGACCATGCGATAGGTTTTTGAATTCCAATCACCTCCTTCACCGTACAGCTCGCTTACGCCCGTATGACTTGTATGCGTGATTGTGATGTCGTATCCGTGCTGCGTGATAACATGCTGCGCTTCGGCAAGGAGCGGAATGACAAGGTCGTCTTGACAAAGGAAGGTGGAGCCTGTGCATAACACCGGATGAAGCCGCCCAACCTCTCCTTCCTGTAGGAATGTCTGAAGAAGGTTGTACCCGGTAAGCGTTGAATCGTCACCCTCTCCGAAGTCGTGGTTGCTGGACGACACACCCGCATCTTCGACGATGACCAATGCACGTACTCGATCGGAAAGGTCACGCTGTTCCTTGCGAAGGATTTCCAGAACACGTTCCGTTTTTTTTGGATGAAGGCGCAACGCGTCGTTGTGCATCAGTTGTCCGTTTGCCATCAGTGAATGAAGGAAGTCATTCAATTCCCCGCTTCGACGCTCTGCTTCTTCCGAATTCTGGATTGAAAGATACTGTCGGTCATATTCCTTGAGCAGGACAACATAATCTCGTAAGGCAATCGGCGAATGCAACTCGGCAGCTTGCACCTCCTTCCCAAAAAGGTTCACGACATGATGATGAATGTACCGCTGAAAGACTGTGCGAAGCTCTGATGCCTGTTCACCGTTCTGACGAATCTGATGATGAATCCAAAAATCCATCGTATGGAGTTCGAGATGTTCTGTGCTCAGTGTCCGAAGAAGCTCTCTCAGCCTCAGATTTATTTCCCGAACGCTATCCCGTATCTCATCATCCACGCGTGTGAACTGAACGAGGCACTGAACCGGAACTGCATAGCCATCGCGAACAATGCTCGTGAATGGAATTTGAAAATCATCTTCGCTGCTCTCGGCTGACCGGAGAACGATCACCCGCGTATCGACGCTTCGTTGTAACTCGTTTATCAGTTGTGACCATTGCTCCGTAAGCGCCGGGCACTCATCTACGACAACAAGGCGATACTGGAATTTGACGAGGTGTCTTGCAAGACGACTCGCATCATCGTTCTCAGTCAGCGAATGAATCGTGAGCGGAAGGATTGGGGCACAGGAAAATGGAATCGCGCTTACGAGATGCCCCGTAGCGGAACCCCAAAGCTGAAGAGCGACATCCTCCATGGTGTGGCTCCCATCCATATTGCGGTCTAACCAGTGTGCCTGGACGGATTTATTCGGCGCAAGGATGATCGTCTTCCATCGCAGACGACGCACGAGATATTGGACGAGCGTTCGTTTGAAATGCACCGATGGGATGCTGCATTCAAAGCGCTTCTTACCGAAGCGAATTTCACGAGCAATAGATTCACCGATCTGTTCACAGAATTCATGCGCATGTAAAAATCGAGGTATCGTATTGGCCGGCTCATGCATCAGTTGGAAGTTACACACTGCTTCCAAAGCGGAGCAAAAGTCATTCTATCGACGCCCCTTCGACTATTTGATTAAAAGCATAGCTCGGGTCCGGGTAGTCAGGCCGAAACGAAGGTTGTAGTAATAGATTCCGCTTTCCAGATTTGAAACATCAAGATGGTATTTGTACTTGCCTGCTTCAAGACGGCCATTATGAAGAACGATGTTGACGCGTCCCAACGCATCCCGTACTGAAAGTACAGCATCACCGCTGTAAGGAAGATCAAACTCAATCGTAGTTGCTGGATTGAACGGATTGGGATAGTTCTGATAGAGATGACAGGTGGATGGCATTCCAGAAGGGATATTCTCGATAGAAGTCGAACCCAAACATGTCAATTGAAGTGTATCTGTGCACTCTTGTTGTCCTTGAAATCGCGTCGTCCAGACAATTCTTACAAGCGATAATGGTGATTGACCTTTTGAAAGACAAAACCGGAATCCCGACAACGAACTTCCGGGTAAGATCGGAGCGTTAATACCGCTCGACTGAAATACCGTCTGACCTGCTCCTGATATAAACCACCCAACCGGTACGATTGGTACTCCGTTAAAGGAGATATCCGGAGATTCGATTTGCATTGCTACTCCATCAATATTCGTCGTATGACGATTCCTCACGAGAAGATCGTAGCAACAATTACTACTTGAACCCTGAACAATCTCGATAGTGTCACAATAATCAGGAATACTTCTGCAATCTATCTTCAAGGAGTCCTGGGAAACGATTTTGCCAGAAGCAACTGTAGTCCACAGAATGACAACAGGATAACTGATATTTGGCGCCGCCGATAAGCAAAAAGTGAATCCATCAAGTGAACTTCCTGATGGGATACTATTTATTCGCGTGTTATAGATAACTTGATAAACATTGAATACCGTCAAGTCCCAACTTGTCGGTGCTCCTGGTGTTGGAAGAAATGTCGCACCCGGACTTTGGATAGAAAAGGCTACGCCATCAATTGAGCTTTGTGGAGAGTGGCGGTTCTTTACTCTGATATTGTAACAACACGCACCAGCGGTCTTCGTTGTTTGTATAGAATCCCTCCCTGTGATCGCTTGCCAGCAACTCATCTTGAACAACGAACTGCAAAGCACAGAATCATTTGAAAGTGTTTCCCAAAAGATCCATGCAGAATCTGATGCGCCAGAGATTCTATCCAAACAAAAATTGAATCCCGAAAGGATTTCACCCGGCGAGAGCGGTTGCGAATTTGTACTCCATCTCACCGACTTTGCTTGATGCTCTTTTACCGTCCATGATCCATTAGGTTCAATCTGAGCAAACGATAAACCCGGGTTCAGTGTCAAGATCGAAAGCCGGATATCTGTGACCAACGCAGTATTGTGCTTGTTTTTGATTCCAAGCGAGGCACAACAATTCGTCGGCTGCGTTATACCGACACTGTCACACCCATCGGTTGGCATACATGAATATGATGTAATTCCTTCGCAAATAATACCATTAGCTTGTGTTGTTTTCCATCGGAATTGTCCGGCAGTCGCATAAGGAAATACATGGAGGATAAACCTGAAGCCCGACATATCAACTCCGGGGGACAGCGCCGTGCTGTCTGCTGAATAGAGCAGTCTTGTCGGAGATAGAGGCGTGACGCTCCATGCATTCGGCGGAGCCCATCCGTTGAAGTACCAGCCCGGAGTCAGAAGCTCGATTTCCAAAGCTGTTATTGATGCGTGCTGCGGATTTCGGTTTTTCAATGTAAGATCGTACATACATCCTGCAAGTGTTAAGTATGAAACTGAATCACATGAGATTTGAGGTACGCACTGAAGCCAAGCGGTATCGTCGTTGATTGTCTGGTTCGCAGACAAGGATTGCCAACGAATCTGAAATGATGCACCGGAAACGGTTGAGGTGAAACACATCTGGAAATTTGCCAGACTATCCGGTAAAATTGGATTCGTATCAGTCGTAAAATGTATACCCTGTTGTACGAGTGAAGCGTTCCATCCCTGCGGTGGTACGAATCCTTGCAAGACAGACCAGCCGGGAGTCAGAATATCTATGCGAAAGCCTGAAATGGACGCTTTGCTGGCATTTCGATTTTGTAGTGTTACTGTATAACAACAGTTTTGCTGATTGTAAGTAATCGAATCGATGGGTGGTTGTATTCCTGTACTCACAACCGATGTAGTGTCTTCGCAGAGCGTCTGGCCATCATGAGTCGTCCGCCAAACAATCTTTGATATAATATCCTGTCCGCTCATAGGAATGTTTAGGCATGTGACTATTGGCATAATCCAATCGCTTCCCGGTAAGATTGTTGTCCCAATATTTCGACTTCGAAAACTCACTGATGTTGCTGTAACGTTTGTGACAATGAAGAGTGCACTCGAATCGATTGAAGCGAATGAGACGCCTGGAGTTTGAATAGACAGGTGAAAATCGTCAATCGATTTGAGTTGCCAGTTCCGATTTCGCATTGCCCATTGATAACAGCGAGAACCGCCACGCATCGGGATTACCTCGTCACAGGTTTTAAGACACCGTATCCACACTGTATCTGATGAGAGTAACATGCTGTTGTTAAACGTCCGCCAGGCAATCTGAAATGAATCGACACCTGCTTGTGGAGTGACAAGACACGTTCTCATGCCCTCTTCAGCCCAGCCAGGTGCAATCCCAATGGCAGGATACCTCGAGACAAAAACGAGACTTGTGGGAGCTTGTGATGTAAGTATGAAGTTCGTTTTACCACCGGTAACAGAGTCGATTGTCCCAAAGGAAACACCGGGAGTCATAATAACCAGATGATAGCGATTGATTCTGAGTTGACTGGAATTCGAATTTCGAATATTCCATCTGAAGCAACAGCCGTATTCACCAGTCGGCGTAACCTCGTCCCGCGTCGCATCGCAATCCAATGTCAATGAACCTTTCGAAATTTCCTGCCACACTCCAGATGTTGCCGTCTTAAATCCCGTTGTCCATTCGATATCGAACGTTGGTGAAGTGATTCCAAAGCAAATATCGAATTCATCCATCCACCCATTTGGCGTGATGCCCGGTGAATTCTGAGTTTCAAAAATAATCGTATCCGGTTTGGACGTCCTCCATGTCCAGGAAAAGTGTTTGTTTGATGAAAGCATAGTCGCTCCTGAACGGGCCGGAAGAACAAACCTCACAATATCAATCGTTCGTTGTGCTGAGTTGTTATTCCATACTTTAAAGCGATAACAACAGGTCGATCCTAATTGGGCAGTACTTACCGAATCTGGCGTAACAGCGCATTGTACGGTGAAATTGCCGCTGCTGATAAGTGCTCCGGAAAATGTGCCCCACCAGCCGTTTATCGCTCCGACACTTCTGAAGCATATCCCAAAGCCACTAACGGTGTTACCCGCAGTGAGGTAATTCGAACCACCGCCATGGACGTACACAACCGAATCATTCGATTGTCTCACAATGATCCAATTCGCCGGACTTGTTGCACTGAGAATATTTCCCGTTGAAACGATTATTATTTGCGTAATCATTTGCCTGTTGCTATTTCGGTTCTTGACAGTGAAATCGAAGCAGCATGTCCCAGCAGAGGTAATCGTAACGCTATCACTTTGCGCAAATAGGTTGATCGGAAGCAGGAGACTCAGCAGAAAACAGCACTCTAGGAAGGTCGTAAAGCGCCTGGGGTCAGTAACTAATCGTTTTGTCATGTGAGGCCTCTTTTATGCAAGAACATAATTCTAAAATGACGAGGAGGATATCAGTTCAGGCAGATGTTGTAGTTCCTCTTTACGCAGAAGCGCTACAGCACCTTTTTGCATTGCCTTTTGTTGAAACAGAGGATCACTGAATTGTGTCATCATGATTATACGTGCGTTTCGATTTATCCTGAGAATAGATTCCATCGCATCAAATCCATTCATTGGTTCCATCACAATGTCCATCACTACCCAATCCGGATGAAAAGACTCGTATGCAGAGACAGCTTCTGTCCCATCGGAGCACTCCATGATAACATCGGAATTGCGGCAGTACTCTCCGACAATTTCTCTTACTTGGGGATTGTCATCCACGATAAGTATCTTCATCGGAAACCATGTTATTTTGTAATACTTTGAAAGCGTGACGTCATTTGACTGCGTATCGTGTCGTTTTCTATTCTCAAGTAACTTTGAATGAATCGACCCACTGCTCACACTGATTGAGGAATCAATCGTGCGAGAAGATGCAATATCTGTCGAACATACCCTTTGCGAAATAGTGAACCTTAATCATTTTCGCAATGCTTCCACTGATCTCTGCTCAAATGCAACGGTTGAGGGACGCTCGAATTGGGCTTTGCTCATCGACTGGTGCGTTGTTGGACTGCCTGGTATATCGTTCGCGCTGTCGAGTGAATTCCCATTCCTCTTATTTGAAAAAGGGTTAGAGACTCGAACGGTTTTCGATCGCAAATTTTAACAAGCCGTTGATACCGTGCAGATCAAGCTTTCGACAGATGTTGTTCCGATGGTTATTGACCGTATTGACACTAATATTCAGCGCATCAGCGATTTCCTTGCTTGTCATCTGGCGCGCAACCATCGCAAGGACCTTTCGTTCCGACGGAGAAAGTGATTCCAACTGGGGCCTATTTATCAAAGTCCTCTCGATTCTTTGCCGCTGGCGAAGGAGATATGGGGAAAGTTCAGGGCTTAGGTAGTATCTCCCGGAAAGAACGCTTTCGACGCACCGAATGAGATTATCTTCAGCGGATTCCTTCAGTAAGTAACCTTTGACGCCCAACTCGCGCACTGCATCAACGATTTCGTCTTCTTTATGCATGGTCATAACGACAACCGCTGTTTGGACTTTCTCACGAAAAAGTGTTTTGATGACCTCTAACCCATGCATCACAGGTATGTTCAAATCGAGAAGCAATAAAGTCGGTTTGTGTCGTACGATGGCATCATAGACCTTTTCTCCGCTTCCTATCTCCTCTGCGATGACAAACCGTCCATCTTCCAGTAAGAGATCACGAATTCCTTTCCTCACAATCGGATGATCGTCAGCTATGATCACTGAAATCTTTGCGTTGAGCGTCATGGTTCACTCTCCTCTGTCATTCCGTTACCATTGATCTTCCAGTCCTCGTTGCTTGGAATGTGTGCTGTGAGCGTTGTTCCTTGTCCCGGAGAGGATTCGATCATAAGCGAGCCACCGAGCAACCGTGCGCGTTCTTTCAATCCACGTATTCCCATCCCTGCATCATGCCCGGTCGTCAAAGCGGGTTTGAATCCTTTTCCATTATCGATAATGCGAATTCGTAAGCCGTCATGTTCCGTTTTCAGTGACATGAATACACTCGTTGCTCCGGAATGCTTCAGTATGTTGTTGAATGCTTCTTGAATAATACGATACACATGGATTTGTGCATGCTTCGAAATAGAAGCATCATTGACCTCAGTTTCGACCGTCACAGTGATATTCGAAGTATCCAGAATTCTTTGCACCATGCCGCGAATGGTCGTAATAAGTCCGAAGTGCTCAAGGTGATAGGGGCTGAGATTCAGAGCGATTTCTCTCACACTTTCCAACGCACGGGATGCTGATTGCGAGATAGAATCGAGTTGCCTGGTGATTTGCACTTTATCATGTGTTTTCATTGCCTTGCGAGCACGGTTCGAGATCACGATAAATTCCTGTCCGAGCACGTCATGAAGTTCATGGGCAATGCGTTTGCGCTCCGATTCCTGCTGAGATATCAATCGCTGAGAAAACTCAACAGCCACTAATTCCTTCTTTCGTATCCTATCAATTCTCCAACGGTAACTCCAGAAAAGCAGGGAGGCAAGGACCATTGAAATCGTAATGATGAACCATGACTGTTTCCAGAATGGTGCTCGTATAAATAACACCAGGCTGGCTACCGACATGCTGCGAACTCCCTCATTACTGACTGCTCGTACCTCAAAGACATACGACCCTGGATTAAGATTTCCATACGTTGCGGAGTGGCTCTCCGTTAAATCGCTCCATGTATCCCTGTATCCACGAAGACGATATTGATAACGTAATTCCTTCTCCTCAGCAAAGTGTATCCCAATATATGCGATCTCAATGTTGTTTTGGTCATGCGGAAGTGACAGTTCTGGCGAATAGTTCATCGCTACACCGTTCACAATAATCCGCTTGAGATGAACGGATGGTGAAACGGTTTCATTTACGTGAGTTTGAGGATCGAAGACATACAGATCATTTGCCGTGCAGTACCAAATGAGTCCGTCTCTGGTGGTCCCGCAGTGAAACACCTCGGAGCCGAGCATCGCATTGCGTTGAACGAACTTTCTCGAACCAGCTGAGGCTTCATATACCATCCCGACACCAGTACCTAACCAAAGCCTGCCATCTTTCCCTTCGGTCATACAATAAATAAGATTGCTGGGCAATCCCTCATTTGTCGTCTGTTGTGTCATTATTCCATTACGCAAAGACACAAGCCCTGATAATTGAGTTCCAAAAAGCATGTTGTCAAAGCGGTCTTCGTAGATAGACCACACGCCATCTCTGGGAAATCCATTCGTAGAGTTCAATGGAGTAATTGTGTACCCGCTCATTCCCTGACTTGTGATCTTCACTACACCGTCGAAGAAAGTCCCACACCAGATATTTCCCTTTCGATCTTCAAATACTTCACGGAGATAGTTTGTGGGCACTCTGTCTGAGTCGTTAAATAATCTCAATGACCTGCCATTCGACGAACGGACGAGTAGCCCGCTGCCTGCTTGCCATATAAGACCGGAACCGGAAACAGCAAGGTTGATCGGATATCCGACATATGTCCATGGTTCAAGATGTTGAACAGGGAAAAGTCTCGAGCGACCGCTGTGTGGGTCGAGCTCGATCTTATAACACGAGGTTGCATAGTACCAACCACGACGCGATTCCATAATCCACAGTCGGTTTTGTGCATCGACAAACAGCGATGATACTGTGACCGGTGTTCGATGGGGAAAGACATGCGAGTACCATTTTCCTGTTTCATCACGCCAGAATTCCTTGAGTGCTCTTTCTGAAACGACCCAGATATGGTTGTTTGTGTCAGAGACTGCGTAGCGATTGTTATGGGAAATTGCGAACATGCTGATATGCTCTAACGGAAAGCGAAGGACAGGCCTCACCGGCATTTTCATCACACCGTTATCTCGGCCGCCGATCCAAAGATTTCCCTCTCGATCTATAAAAAGTGAGCGAATCGTATTTTCAGTTAAACCGTTGTCGATCGAGTACTTGATTGGTTTGGCTTTGGAGAACCGGCGACTCGTTATCCATCCGATACCTCCGTAACCTCCAAACCATAGTGTGCCTTGGTTATTTGTCTTAAGTGCAGACGCAGTATGTCCGATGTCCTGTATTCCAACGAGGGAGGTATCGCGGAACCGCAGCATTAAACCATCGCTAATCCCAACCCAGACATCCCCGCTTTTATCAGCCATGATCGACCAGATGATACCATCATTATAACGGCGTGTGTCGTAGCGCCGATACATCCGACTGTTTCGATTATATGAAATGACGGACATATCGGAAGCAAACCAGAGTAGTGAGTCTCCTACTTCGACAATTCCCGATATAAGTGTATCGAGAATCGATGCGCTGTATCGTTCCACCGACGCTTCATTGATTTTGACTAAGCCATGCAATGTCCCACACCAAACGATACCTGAACTATCCTGATATATTGCACGTGCACCGGGAATCGACAGAGTGCGGGTGACACGCCCATTCACCATAACGCAGAGATGCCTCAAAGAGAGGAGCCACATTTTTCCCTGAGTGTTTCTGTCCTCAATGATCTCATGGATCGAATTGTCAGCAAGGCCGTGCTGGGTCGTGAAATTACGAAACGACTGTCCATCATAGATCGAGAGGCCATTCGTCGTACCAAACCACATCACACCGCGAGAGTCCTGATAGATCGTATTGATATTATTCGACGGCAATCCATTCTTCATCGAGTAGGTTTCCAGAGAAAGGATCTGGCTTTGGCAATAGCCGGGTATCAACAGAAACACTGAAAGGACCATTCGTTTGACAAAGTCGTGGTTCCAGAGATCTGGAACGATGTTTCCCAGCTTTCGTGGGCTTTCTGACAGAGTGTACGGCATGGAAGGATGTTATATCAGGGCTTCAATAAATCAGACTATTCTCTCGAAATCTATTATTTAAAACCCTTATATCCAAAGCCATCGTCAAGTCATGTAGTAGATGTTCACTATCTGAAAATGAATAGCGTTGACTATTTCCAAGCAATATTCCTCTCGCCAACTTGCGCTTGATACTGATGTCACTTTACCCAACACGGAGGTTCGCCAATGAATACCATTTTTATAGCACTGATTTCGGTAATGCTCGTGAGTTTCACATCCCTCGCCCAAGTTCCCCGCACGATCAGTTTCCAAGGCGTGCTGACAGATGCACAGGGCAACATCGTCAGCGACGGTAACCACCAGCTTACGCTCAAGCTCTACGATGCTGCGACGAACGGCAACATACTCTTCACAGAGACTCAAATCGTCCCGGTTGTCAAGGGCGTCTTCAATGCGATCATCGGATCGGTGCAACCGATTCCAACATCACTTTCTTTTGACCGGGCATATTTCCTCGGTGTCAATGTTGATGGAGGACTGGAGCTTTCACCTCGCATACCACTCACAGCCGTGCCGTATGCTCTTCGTGCTGAGCGGGCAACCGTTGCCGAATCCCTTATCCCGAACGCAGGCGGAGTTGTGACGAGACTCAACGGACAATCGGGTGATCTTAACCTTGTTGGTGGTGGAACGACCACCGTTTCGCAGAGTGGAAACAACATCCAGATTTTCTCAACAGGCAGTACGGGAGGTACGGGCATTTCAGGAGTGCAGAATAATGATGGTACCATCGCAGTGCAGAATCCGACGGGGCCGGTGGCAACGATCGGCATCCCCGATGGAGCGCTCAGCGCACAGAAGATCAATCCGACTGGCGCCATGCCGGGACAGGCGCTCGTGTACAACGGTTCAAATGTGGGATGGCAAACCGTGGGAGCAGGAGGCATTCAGGGCGTTCAGAACACGGACAACACACTCGATATTTCAAATCCCAATGGCCCCACTGCGACGATCAACGTGAAGGATCAAGGCATCACAAGCGGAAAGATCGCGACGGGTCAGGTTGTGAAGAGCATCAACACATTGAAGGATGATGTGACACTCGAGGCCGGATCGAACGTGACGATTACGCCGTCGGGAAATAAACTGACGATCTCCGCCTCGGGAGGAAGTGGAGGAAGCAATTACTGGACGGCAAATGGCGCGAACATTTCCAACAGCAATTCCGATAATGTTGGAATCGGGACGACCGACCCGATTAATCGTTTGCATGTAGAAGGTGCGGGTATCACTCTTTCTCGTAACGGATTTGGAAATCCCTTCAGTATAGTAAAGGATGGCAATACTCCGTTCGCGGTGTTTGAAGGTGGATCGGTGAATCAGTACAGATTCGCAATCAACAACAGCGGAAACGTCGGGATTGGGACGACTGATCCCGGATATAAGCTTGATGTTATTGGCGGAGACGTGCGTACCGACGGCGTACTGCGTTTTAATGAAGCCGGTTATCCAACGCAGCGGCAACATTTCATTTCTCACTCACATAGCCTTGGAAGTGATGCAAATAACTGGCTCTCATTCAACATCAGCAATGGCGCTGGGATCAATGGTGAGATAATGAGAATGAATGGCGCTGGGTCTGTCGGGATTGGGACGTCTTCACCGTTTGGAAAGCTTCACGTTGGTAGTTCAAATCCCTTTGTTATCAGCAACACAGGCCGCGTTGGAATTAATGTCACAACTCCTTATGGGCAATTGCATATTAGAACGAATGGAAGTTCAATGAGTGAAGGAGTTGTCATTGACAATCCCAACCCAGGAGGTCAGATATTATCCATGCATCAGGGCGTGCCCGGAAGGTTGAACTTCAGCACATTGTGGGGTAGCGCCCCTATCCCTGATCTCGTAACCATGGATTTTACAAACGGAAGAGTCGGTATCAACAATCCCTCTCCTACATACAGGCTTGAAGTCGGGGGAAATATGAATGTCAATGGCATCGTCTATGCGTTTGGTGTGCCCTTACCGTCAGACATCCGACTGAAAAGAGACATCAAGCCGATTACTCATGCAATCGAGATGATACAGTCGATCCGTGGTGTTCACTACATGTGGAGAACAGATGAATTCCCACAAATGACATTGCCAGAGGAACGACAAATTGGCGTGATAGCACAGGAAGTGGAGAAGCTTCTCCCTGAAGTGATTTCAGAAAAAAAAGATGGATACAAGGCCGTGGATTACACGAAGATCGTTCCCGTTCTCATCGAAGCTGTAAAGGAGCAGCAACAGCAAATTGCCAACCTGCAAACACTGGTTGACCAATTGCGGAAAGATCGCGAAATGAGCGACACCGGAACGACGAGCGACGATAAGAAAGGCGCAACGAAGTAACGGGCAACGCCATGAACATTCTCTTTTACCATAAGCGATTAATAAAGATCGGATTATTGTCTGCGATCGTCCTGTTTCTCAGCATTCATCTTACCGCGCAAACACGTCTGGACAGGAACGTCATAGGCAGTGGTGCAACCCGCGTAAGTAACGCCGCTCATGCGCTTAATGGCACCATAGGTCAGGTGATGATCGGCCCGGCAAGAAGTTCAGCGATCAATGGATCGTTCGGCTTTTGGTACAACAAAAGCAACGTCACAGTGAACGTTGAGCGATTGCTTGAACCTGCACCGTCTTCGGTTCTTCTCGAACCGAATTATCCCAATCCTGTTTCTTTTTCAACCACGATAAGGTTTTCGATTCACCTTTCTATGACTGTCACGCTCAGTCTTCTCGATGTAACGGGTCGAAGCATTCACACGTTCGGATGTGGCCTTCTCGAAGCAGGATCATATCAGATGACTCTCCGCACTGAGCATCTTGCACCGGGTATGTATTTCTATAAACTGGATACAGATGGACAGAGTTACATGAAGCCGTTCACCATTGTGAAGTAATGCGCTGCACTGTGGCAAGCTGTTACTTTCGAAAATCCGTTCGCTTCCAATCACCGAATGAATAATACAGATCCCTCGATACGTTATATCGGACCGATGGCGCAGGACTTCTGGCAGGCGTTTCCTCATGGCGGTGCGCGTATTCTCTCGGATAAACGGCATCAGCATTGACGGCGTGAACATGCCATCGATTCAAGCCCTTGAGTAACGCACTCGGGATTTGGAAGCGCTTTGGCTGACTGTCGCGAAGGAAGTTTGAAGCGGAACTCGAACGATTGCGAAGGAAGATTGAATAGAGCGAGGCCGTAGAGGATAGATTCACTCACAGGTAAATCCACTGTGTTAATAGTACAAAAGAGAACATTGACATATTGACAACACTCATCTGGTTTCGTACAAAGTAATAGCAACGGTATTCCAGCAGTTCCGCAGAATCGTTGGTGAGCTTTTTTTGATTTTCGAGCGCACCATATTTCGAATGATAATGATTGCGTTGTGACCATTGGACGTAAGTTCCACCCATTCATCCGCAATTATCAGACGTCACTGAAAGCTATGCCCTGCTTTCACACCAGCACAAAAGTCGATGCGTAACCGTGCATCGAATCGCGTATCTTATCGACACGATGGAAAAGCAAATTGACTTTCAGGAATTACCATGGGGTACAGTACTCGAATGCTGGAAGGAAATTATAGTGGAGGCAGTCGCGTCGTTGAACATCATTACTGATAGAGACGCGATGGTTTCCTTTCAGGAAGGCAAGTGGTCACCAAAGCAAATCATCGGGCATCTGATTGATTCCGCGGCCAACAACCACCAGCGATTCGTTCGAGCACAGCTCACCGATGAGCTTGTCTTCCCAGGATACGCTCAGGAGGAATGGGTCCAAGTACAAGACTATCAGAAAGCAGATTGGCCTGCGCTCATCGAGTTGTGGAGAGACTACAACCTTCATCTGCATTACGTCTGTACTCGAATCCCGGACCACGTTCTGACGAAACCACGTACAGAACATAATCTCGATGAAATCGCCTGGCAGACGATCCCAAAGTTGAAAGCGGTGACGCTGGAATATTTCATCCGAGATTACATCGGACACCTTTTTCATCATCTCCTTCAGATTTTTCCGAACAAAGAATTCCTCCTGCAGCCATGAAACGCGTCGCACAGCTTCTTCTCTCATTCTGCTTCTTCTCCATTCCAGCTCATGCACAATCCGATTCAACTTCTCACACGATTCAATTCCCTGTAGAAGAACTTCGCTGGACGGATGCTCCACCGTCCGCGCCAACCGGTTCGAAGATGATCGTGCTCGAAGGCAGTCCCGCCTCAGACGAACTCTACACAGTGCGCCTCAAGGTCCCGGCAGGTACGAAACTCCCACCGCACACGCACCCAAAGGATGAGCGTGTCACCGTACTTTCGGGTGAAGCACGTGTCGGGTTCGGCGAAGTCTTCGATGAAAAGAATATGACACGCTTCCGTGCAGGGAGCTATTACATCAATCCCTCTGGTATCGTCCACTTTGTCTGGTTCCCTGTAGAAACCGTCATTCAACTCACCGGCTTCGGACCGTGGCGAACGGAGTACAGGGAGTAGAAGCCGGGTTATTCCGCTCGCAGGTAAGGCATCCAACCGATAATCCCTCGGCTTCTCCGCCTTATTGTGTTTCCGTTATTTTCCTAATTGCCTTCTGAAGGTTCGATCTTCTCGATGCGACGGACGTGTCTTGCACCTTCGAACGGAGTCGAGAGCCAGATGCGAATGATTTCTTCTGCTTGTTCCCAGGTAAGAAGGCGCTGACCCAATGCGAGGACGTTCGCATCGTTGTGGAGTCGTGAGAGACGTGCTGCTTCGGAAATTTGACATGCGGCAGCACGAATCCCCCGATGGCGATTCGCAGCTATTGAGATTCCGATTCCCGTGCCGCAGATAAAGATTCCACGCTCGCATTCGCCTGAAAGTATCGCGTTGGAAGCGAGATGCGCATAATCGGGGTAATCCACACTCTCCTGTGAATCCGTACCATAGTCCCGCCACGAAAGATTAAGAGCGTTGAGGAGTTGCTTGACGTTCTCTTTGTATTCATACCCGGCGTGGTCGGAAGCGAGAGCGATCATATCAGCGCATCGTGACAGTCCGGTTGATCCAACCGTAGCAGTCGCCATTGATCGTGTAGCTCGACCCCTTCTTAATTTTGTTCACGAAAAGGTCTTCGCTGCTTGGCGTGAGCGTGTCGTAGCCCTTTGCGCGAGCACGTGCCTGATCAGCGACATCCGGATCCTGCGCTGCACGTGCGTAGGTATCCTGAATGAGAATTGCGACTGCCTTGTCGATGATCTTCATCTTCTCCCAACTTCCTCGCTTGCTTTCAACACATCGGCGAAGCGCAGCATCATACGTTTCTGCAATAACGAGATAGGGTCGTCCCCAATTTTTGTCCAACGAAGCCGCCTTTTCTGCGTGACTTCTTGCTTTCGAGAGGTCGCCCTCCTGAAGAGTGGACGCCGCGAGATTGAGCCAGGACTCCTTGTTTTCGGGGTCGAGTTTTACGACTTGTTCATAGGCTTTGGCGGCACTTTTATATTGCCCAAGCTTCTGATAAGAAAGGCCCAAGCGCTCCCAGTAATTTTTCACGGAAGGGTCCGCTTTCACAAGCCTGTTGAAATAGACGATCGCACTGTCGTACATCTGGAGATTATCATAGAATGCATTGGCAAGCTCATAGAGCTTCGCAACGTTTTCCGAGTCTGCATAATAGGCATCCCGAAGCACGCCGACGTATTCCTCCGGGTCGGTAATCAAGGACTTCATCATTGCCTGAGCTGTCGCGTTGTTCGGATCTCTTTCAAGCATCTTCTGAAGAACCTGTACCGCTTTCATTTTATGCTCAGGCTTCGATGCATAAAGCCTCGCAAGACGATCGAGATAATACTCATGCGTATTGAGATAATCGCCTGCAATACCGGTTTCGTAGGCGATGATTGCGTCATCGCTCCTGTCGGCATAGAGATGTTCGTAGAGATAGCCCTTTCTCAAGAGCAGCTTGTTCCGCTCATCCGGGAAGTTCTCGATGTTGTCCTCCAGAATCATCATCGCCGTATCAGCCAGGGCTAATGCATAGGTAGAGTCACCCTTGCGCGCCGCACGGGTTGCGAGGGAATCATAGATTTCGATCATCTTATCATGCGCAGTATTGAATCGCTTGGCATCGAGGTTCAGCACTTCCCAACCGCTTCTCAATGCTGCGCTGTAATCAGCCATTTTATAGTACTCGAGAAAGAGGCTCCAATTTCTTCTCAAAAGTTTTTCTTTATCGTCACCGCTTTGAGCGTTCGTCGCTATCGCAGCGACGGTCAATAACAGAATCGACCAAAAGAATCCCTTGATTAGTGTACGTGACATGCGTATTCCATTCGTTGTTCTAACTCTACTCAGTGCCCTGTCTGATAAACCATCCTTCTCCGACACTGAGCGAAAAGGAAAAACGGAACAGCGATCTCGGCCCGAGAAGAGGTCCCGAACTGCCCCGACGACCAAATTCCAAGGCGAGTGTAGCCCTGTTCCTGCTGTAGAGCGATACATCTGCACCTGCGGTGAGGAAAAATTCATTCTGCGTTTCATTTTCAAGGCGAACATAGGATGATTGATAAAAGAAACCGATTCGGAATATGGCGAGGTTCATGAATCCTGGCTGCTGTGTACTGCTGGGGTTCCATTCGACACCGCCACCGATTCTGTAAGTAAGTCCGAGCGGATTTTGTTTCGCATCGGGTGATACCGCATCCGTCCAGTCTTGCCGCGAATAATCGGCAACGAAGTTCCAATGATCACCAAGCTCGTAAGCGGCACCGATGGAGACGCGAAAGGGAAGCTGGCGCGTCCCATGCGCGCCCACGACTGTCGAATCATGGGTTGAATAGCGCATGGTTAGATTTTGACTCGTGTTCAAGTTCGTGCCCGTCGTGATGCTCGCACCGATCGTTAACGGATGAATCCCATCGTACATGAGACCTATCTGCATTCCCGATCCTGAATGATTCAATGAGACCGTTTGACTTGTCGAGTAGTACGCGGAGTTGGAAAACGTCACGGACTGCTGCTGATCGATCGTCCCGAAGTAATAGTGATACCCAAGTCCTATCCGTACGGAACGGATAGGCTCGGCAGCGAGGCCAAGTCTGAAAAGGGAAAGCCCTCCACTGCCAAGATATTCTGCCGTGTAGGGTTCACCGTTCACTGCGCCCGCGGACTGGAGTTCGTAGGAGACTCTGCTGACGGGGAGAAATCCTGTCACCATCCTAAGTCGATACTGTTCTTCTAACGGCAGGGCAAAACTCAAACCACGAATCGTTGCATTGCCGTAGGAAAGATCGGTGTCAGACCACGTTTCGTATTCATAGGAAAGTTCACCC
Organism: uncultured Chromatiales bacterium; assembly: GCA_964448285.1. Taxonomy (GTDB): domain Bacteria; phylum Bacteroidota; class Ignavibacteria; order SZUA-365; family SZUA-365; genus CAYUWG01. The sequence continues at coordinate 37,909 of CAYUWG010000011.1, read as the reverse complement.
TGAAGTCGAACACCCTGGAGATATGACCACGATGCCGGATTGCTGTACGAAATGTCGTGTGGCGATACTGCTGATGCACTGACATGTCCAAAACCGCGCTGTCTCACAGTAGTCAGCGTGCTTAAGTCGCCGATTCCGAATCTTGAAAGGATAGAGTTACCGTTTTGCGACATCGCTGTCGAAGAAAAAGTGATCACGGCAATGACGAATGATTTCAGACTCATGGCTGCCTCGTAAAGGTCACAACGAGCCGCGGGCGTTTTTCGATCTGAGCGGCGCCATCATAGAATCTCAGGAGGTCGAAATCACTCGCTTCTCCTACTTTCATTACCGCAAGTCCCCGGTTGAGTGATGGGGTGTTCACCCACTTCTGGACAAGGCGTGTCAGAGAGAAACTTTCAAAGACGAAAACATCGTTCGTGCCTTTTCTTGAAAGCGTTGAGACGGAGGACGTTGTATCTCCTGAGATCATTTCAAGCGCGACGAGCGAATCGATTCCGCGGTATCGTGTAACGCTGTTCGCTCTATCGACGGTTATTTCAAACGATGCATGATTGATCGTGCTGCCGGGAGGAATTGCGCTGATATCGATAATCACTTTACCCCGATAGGCTAAGGCGCCATGCGCGAGAAAACTCTCGGTAGTGAAATTTGGTCCGGTAGCTACATACGTGTCCTCAAGCGCTGAACCTTGAATGAGAGTATCGACACCGTTCCAATTCATTCGAACGGTAAAGACAGGCGACCTGCCACTCTCTGAGGATTCGAATGCCTGAAGCAAACCATCTCCGGATGGCTTTAACAGCAAGCCGTAAATTTCCGAACTCTTGAACTCGGCAGACCTTCGAAGCCATGTGCGCACAACAGACGAATCGATCGCGAGTTCAACGCTATCACGAACGACGGCTTGAAATGCACCGCCGGGTAAAGAACGATGCGTGAGTTTCGACAAGCTGTCCGATGAGAATGTGAACGAACTCCAGAACGATGTCACTTCACGGATTTCCATCGAAAGAGGCAAGTTCTTATCACCGATGTGATACGGTGCGACATAGAGTTTTATCGTCGCAGAACGGATTTCTCCGCCCTCGCCGATATCGCTCGGCAACAACCACCGTAACAACGCATGTCCTTCATAACCATCAGCTTTTCCAACAGAGAGAAATGGTGAGCCCTCGCCGGTGACTCTCTGCTTGTAAGTAGAAGTCAATACGACGGCTGTGTCACTCCGAGTATCGTAGGATTGCACATTGACGAAGTCGTCCTGCGGGAGCAGACCAATCCCCGTCGAAGAGGGTTCTTGATTACATGCGGTGAAGAAAAGTGTGAGAAGGAGAGGTGAAAAGCGGTGCAAGAGAGATTCGATCGATAGTGTCAAATGGAATTCATGAAGTTGCGGCGAAGAAATTATCAGAAAGGCGCTCGACGTACAAGGGGAAATCCCGGTAGTCCCTATTTCTTCTTGAGAATCTCCCGATAAAGGTCAATGTACTTTCTCGCCGAAGCATCCCAGGAAAAATCTTTTTTCATCGCGCGTTCCATTGCCGCGCTCCAAATATCCTTCTTCTTGAACGCAGCGATCGCTCTCTTGATAGCTTTCATCATCTCCGTCGAAGAGTATTTTTCGAAGACAAAACCGGTCCCGGACTTCGGTTTCCCATCAAGGTCTTCGACGGTATCGGCAAGTCCTCCCGTTGCACGAACGATGGGAAGGGTTCCGTAGTGCAGACTGTACATCTGATTCAAACCGCATGGTTCATACAATGACGGCATGAGAAACATATCAGCTCCGGCCTCGATCAGATGTGCAAGTTTTTCGTTGAACCCGATTTCCACTCCCATCCTTTTGTTGTGCTTCTTCGCTGCCTTGAGCAGCATGTCTTCATATCGCTTTTCTCCTGAGCCGAGCACGACAAACTGAACCGGCTCACCCATGAGCGCATCAAGTTTGTCTTCGACAAGATCCAATCCCTTTTGGTCAACCAATCGTGTGACCATACCGATGATCGGGATTTTTTCATCGAAAGGCAGTCCGAATCTTTCGCAGAGCGCTTTTTTGTTAACCAACTTGCCCTGCAGATCGTCGAAAGAAAACTGCTGCGCAATCAATGGATCCGTTGCCGGATTCCAAACGGTCGTATCCATGCCATTGAGCAAGCCATAGGTATGACGCGCTCGTTTCTTAAAGACTGCTTCCAATCCAAAGCCATACTCTTTGGTGCTTCGAATCTCTTTCGCGTACGTGTCACTGACCGTCGTGATGATGTCGGAATAGAGAAGACCTGCCTTCATCATATTCAGATGACCGTTTTGAGCGATGCCGTTTTCAGCAAACATACTTTCAGGGAGTCCGGTTTTAACGAGGGATGAACCTGAAAAACCGCCCTGATACGCAGCGTTATGCACTGTGTAAACGATCTTCGTGTTTTTGAAAAGCGGTTCCTTTGCGTACTCGGTCTTAATCATAGCCGCAATCAAACCGGTCTGCCAGTCGTTGAGGTGGAGAATATCCGGTTTCCATCCAAGGCGAAGCAGAGTTTGAATGACTCCGCGTGAGAAAAAGATGAAACGGTCGTCATTATCAGGCCAGGGATTCTTCGTCTTTGGATCGATGTATAAATCGGTTCTGTTGAATAACACGTCGTTGCTGAGGAAATAGACCTGAACTTTCGTCTTGATATTCGTTATGAATGACGATTTCACGCTTCCTAAATAGGTCTTTTCTCCAATCTCGACCGGCATATCGGTCAGGCGTTTGATGTCATGGATTTTAAAACGCCTTTCACTCACGACCGCATATTTCGGCATGATAATGCGAATATCGTGGCCAAGTTCACGGACCACCTGCGGCATCGAACCGGATACATCTGCCAAACCACCTGTCTTTGCGAAGGGGATTACTTCGCTTGAAACGAACAGGATACTAAGTGGTTTTGACATATATGCTCCAAGTTTCTGTTTATAAACAGCCTTCGCAGAGTGCAAACATAGCGAAAAAGGCCGTGTGCTACAATTTCTGCAAACGCTCCCTTGCCTGCATATCGGTATAGAGTGGGCGTGAATTCTTTTCGATGGTCACTCCCGGAAAGTATCCGTGAAGTATCTGGGATGCAGATTGACCATCGCGAGAGCGAGCGATAGCGCCCCACTGGCATAATCCGACACCATGACCGTTTCCCCCGCCATTAATGCGGATCATGCGAATCCACTTCTTTGCTTCCCGTTCAATCGAAATATCGAACAGCGTGCTGCGAAGGATATTTGTCCCGTCCTGGCGGCGGATTATCCACCGAATCTTGTCTGCAGAGACCGGAATACTCGTTTGCCATTTCGTATCTCCTAAAACGAGCTTCAACACGCTGACTCTTCCGGATGGCGACCTCTTGGTTATGCGAATATCAAGGATACTCCAAGCACGCTGGTCAAGTAATTTCCTTTCAGACTCCGAAAGAATTGTCGGAAGGTACACTCGCAACATCGACTCGAAATCCTTCCTCGTATATACTTCCGACCAGCGATACGATGGAGAGATTCTGCAATTATCCTCAGAGCCGTTATGGTCACGGATTCCGGCGAGATACGGCTTCGATTGCGGCCGCAGCCAGACGAGAGATGCGGCTTCCGTCCTTCCACCGCAGGTTGAGTGGTAGTATGTTTCGGCAATCCGATTCTCAAAGACAAGAACCTGTCCCTTCGTTGATGTAATGGCTTTCGCGATCAATTCGTCAGGATGCGATGTACCGGAAAAAACCTGGTCTCGAGCATCGTCAAAGACATCGAAGAGGCGCCGGATTGGCAGTTGAATTTTCATCAGAGCATATGTTCGGGCAAGAATTGCCTGTGCTCGGATAGCCTCGTATTCGTCGCTTTTTCTGTTTCTCCCGATCTCGTTCGGAACGACACTCTGGATGTAGGATTCCAGAGGAAGGATATTCAGGAGATAGAGATGCATTCCGTCGCTCGCAATAACGAGAGTATCCGAGTAGGCTTTTCTCTCATACTGAAAGTGTTTCGCATTCCCCGGATGCACCACTCGGAGGACTCCTGCTGCTCGCAGGATTATCCCGCCGGTTGATTTCAGTTCAATCTCACCGACAGCATTTATCGAAAAATGAAGACGATCATCAGCTGGGAGAGTCAGTACCTTCCCCGGAATTGACAGAACCGCTCCAGCACTTACTTCGATTGTACATGCCGTCACGCGGTCTTCGAGGCAGACACGAATGCTGAGGTCGCTTTTCTCAACCACAGTGCCGTCGGGGCTGATGGAACCGCATGAAAGCCCAAGTGATGACCCAATCACCAGAATGGTTAACCGGAGTGCTTTTCCAACTAAAAAAAATTGGGCACGCATCAGATTCGCGCCCAACAACCGTATCCGTTCATGAACGGTATTTATCGGAACATTGCTTTGATGCTGCCCCAGGTCCGTTTCACGCTGCTGACGCCGTGTGAAACGGGAACTTCGTTGGAATAGGAGGCTGGCCCATTTGCCTCTACGATCTTCAAGCGGTAAACATAGATGTTCGCTGACTCTTTGTATGCGTTGCGATCTACGAAGGAGTAGTAGGAATTGGAACCCTTCGGTTCGAGTGTCCCGATCGTGATGAACTCACCCGAATTCCCAGGTTTGCGTTGCACTTCGTAGGATGAGACCCCGGTTTCGGTTCGCGTTTTCCATTCAAGCGTGATATTATTGCCGTCGCTGCGTCCCTGGAAAAAATCGAGAAAGGCGCCACAAAGGACCGTTGCGGAAAGAACGGAGAAGCATAAAAGCGTAAAAAGTGTTTTCTTGGTCATAGGATTATTCTCCTCGTGAGCTAACTTATTGCAGTGGTGGAAAAGAAACAAGAACATTGATCATACATGCACCGGGAAATCATACTCCAAATCGGTTTTGTGAAGGCCTTGAAAAAGGGAAACACGTATGTGGCATTCCTGTTCATTTCGTTGTTCGTTCCGATCGATTCAATCGCACAAGGTGTCATCATCAATGAAATCATGTATGCGCCTAGTAGCGGTAAACCGGAATGGATCGAACTGTACAATGCATCATCTCAGCCGGTGGATATTCAGAATTGGATCATCTTCGATGCGACATCACCGAGACCGGTGATAACGGCGAACAGCTACGTGATCGAACCGGATGGTTACGTGGTCATTGCGAAAGACGCAACGATACTCAGTGAGTGGCCTGCGTTAACTCCGCATTTAATCGTGATGGATCGAATTCCTGTATTGAACAATACAGGGGATGATATCACGCTGGCAAGGAGCGATACGAGCACTATCGATTACATCCGATATCAGTCGTCATGGGGTGGAAGCAACGGGAAGTCGCTCGAACGAATCGATCCGCTTTCTGCAACGAACACATCAAGTAATTGGGGTACATCTCTCGCCGCCGGAGGAGCAACTCCGGGTGAAAGAAACAGCATCGCGCTTTCAGAGCACGATTTAATGCTCAAGAGCGCGTCCACATTACCCGCATATCCAAGAGTCGGTCAGCCCTTTTCATTGACTCTCCTTGTAAAAAACAACGGGACACAGCCTGCTGATGTCTATCGTATCCTTTGTTACGAAGACAGAGATCGCAATGGGATTGGCGATGTAGGCGAACTCCTGCTGGATCAAACCGGCCTGATTCTCCAACCGCAAGAGGAACGCTCCGTTCCTGTTGCAGTCCCGCAGTCCTCTACGAATGAACGAATCTTCTTGTCTGAAATCGATTACGCATCCGACGCGAATCATGCTAACAACAAACGTGTCGATACTGTGCGATGCGGACTTGCTGCCAACAGTATCGTGATCAATGAAATCATGTATGCGCCGACGGGAGGAGAGCCGGAATGGATTGAACTGCTGAACGCGGGTAACTCGACGATCGACCTTTCGAAATGGAAGATCGGCGATGCTTCAACGACCAAAGAAATAACCGACGCGAGCCTGACACTCGATCCTCAGCAGTATCTCGTCATCAGCAGTTCCGCAAGTATTACCGATTATCACGCTGCTATCCCAGCGCAGATCGTTTTGATTTCCATCCCCTCATTGAACAATACCGGCGATGAAGTGCGGCTGTTCGATCACACCGGCTTTTTGATGGATAGCATGAGCTATAAATCTGATTGGGGTGGTACCGACGGAAAATCTCTTGAGCGGGTTCACGCGCTCTTTTCTTCGACCGAGCGAATGAACTGGCTGCCCTCAGTGGATGCAGAGCGTAGTACACCGGGGAGAAAAAACAGTGTCAGCATACGAGACCGGGATATTGCAGTGAGAGGCGGATTCGTTTCCGGCAGCAGTGTGATCGTTACTACGGTGAATGTTGGCCTGCAATCCATTGCTGATGCAAAGGTGATTTTGTATCACGATGAAAATGGAGACGGCGTACCGGATGCAACGGAGTTACGATCCCAACAAACCGTCTCACTTGTTTCGACGTTCGATTCCGTTCGCGTGACTTTCTCCGGTGTCGTTCAATCTCAGGGTGCGATGTCATTCATTATCGTGGCGGATTTTTCGGGAGACGAACAGCTTTCGAACAACGTGACTTTCATTTACACGAAGGGAATCCTCCCGCGAGGCGCTCTGGCGTTGAATGAAATTATGTTCGCTCCTCTGCCTCAGCAGGCGGAATGGGTTGAATACGTGAACACAACAGACGAGACCGTGAACGTTCAGGGATTCTCCCTTACGAGCGCACCAGGTTCAGACGGAAAGAGAACATTGCTTCCCCTTCCGAATACTCCTGTTCGTGTTCCGGTAAAAGGCTATCTCGTCATCGCATCAGATACGAGCATCCTTGCTCGGTTTCCTTATCTGCGAACTGAGGCTCCGGATCGTGTTGTCGTTTTTCTGAATCGCTCTTCTCTCAATCTCGGTAATGGAGATGACGAAGTCGTTCTCCTCGATGCATTCACCAACTCCATCGATAGCGTCAGGTACTCAACGTCATGGCACAACCCGAATATCCCAGCGACAACGGGTTTTTCTTTGGAGCGATTGAATCCCGCGTTTGCTGCACAGAGCGGCTCGAGTTGGAGTACGAGTGCAAATAATATCGGCGGTACACCCGGACTTCGAAATTCCCTTTTTACTGAGAAGCCTGACGACATCTCTGATGGCGAGCCTTCGATGACGTTTTCTCCAAATCCCTTTTCACCAGATAACGATGGCTTTGAGGATTTTTGCGTGATCACCTATCGGCTGCCTGCAAACGTATCGCAGATTCGATTACGGGTTTACGATTCGGTCGGTCGGCTTGTACGCACTCTGGCGAACAACGTCCCTGCAGGCAGCGAAGGTCAGTTTCTCCTCGATGGATTGGATGACGACAAGCAGCGCTTGAGAATCGGAATGTATATCGTTCTACTGGAAGGAATCGGGATTGCGAACAGCATTACCTCAACCGTCAAGAAGGTCGTGGTAGTGGCTTCGCGACTTTGAATTTCGTTTCTCTATCCACCTGAGCCGATAAAGGACCGGATGGAATTCTTCAAGTCTTCAATCTGGAAGGGTTTCGAGAAATACATGTCGCATCCTGCCTGGAGACTTTTCTCCCGATCCTCCGGGAATGCATGTGCAGTGACAACGATGATCGGGACATTGGGATTTCTGTTTCCATTGCGAATCCGCACCGTCAACTGCAGGCCGTCTTCATTTCCCCGAAGTGAAAGATCCATGAGAATAAGATCGACCTCAGAACTGCCCACGATATCCCATGCCTCATTCCCCGAGCTTGCTGTAACGACGTTATAGTCCTTGTTGAACAGCACGCGCATGTATTCTTGTGTCTGCTCATCGTCTTCAACGACAAGAATGGTTTTCACGCCTTCACGGGTTGTATAATTTGGAATACGAGGCGATTGCACTGACGCGAGTTCCGGAGTCTTGAATTTCTTCTTTTCAGTCTCAGTCGCCATGAACCGGAGTGTGAAGGTCGTGCCCTGTCCCTTTCGACTCTTGACTGTGACGCTGCCGTTGTTCATCTCGACATACCGCTTCGTCAAAGCTAAACCTAATCCAAGCCCTTCAAACGGTCGGGTATATCCGGTGACTTCTTGCGAAAACACGTTGAAGACTTTCGGCAGATATTCTGCCGAGATGCCAATACCCGTATCCTTCACTTCGATACACACGCGCTGATCCTGTCGAAATACGCGCACGATAACTTCCCCTTCATGTGTGAATTTCACTGCGTTGTCGATCAGGTTCGTGAGCGCTTGGTCGATGCTGTATCGGTCAGCAAGAATATCGCACTCTGTGTCATCGAGAACGGCACGCAGGGCAAGTCCCTTTTCCGTTGCAAACGAACTTAAATCCTGGACGAGTTTCTCGACGCGTGCATTGACGTCAAGAAGCTCGGGACGAAGTTGGAACGTGCCGACTTGAATGCTGGAGATATTGAGGATGTGTTCCACCGTGCGCATCAGTCGCTGCCCGCCACGCTCGATGCTATCGAAGAAAGCCGTTTCTTCCGGTCTGATGCGGTCATACAATTCGGTTGTAATCAACGTGCTATAACCGAGGATGACGTTGAGTGGAGTGCGGATTTCGTGTGAGATGTTCGCAATGAATGCATCTTTCAGTTTATCCGATTGCTCTGCGCGTTCCTTCGCCGCAATCAGTTCTGCCTCCTGCCGTTTTCTCTCTGTGATATCACGAACGAGTATCTGGATCGCAGCGCGTTTATCATAGATGATCGGAATGGCGGTGATTTCGACATCGATAACCTGTCCGTCCCTCCGAACGAGTTTGTCTTCCATCTCAGCGATATCCTTGCGCACTTCCAATATCGCTTTGAGCTTCTGCTTCGTCTGCTCGTAAAAGTTCTGGTTGACGAAGTCGAGGATGGGCTTATCCATCAGGTCCTCCGGACTAAGCACGCCAAGCAATCGCGCTCCCGCATCGTTGACATAGACGATCGTCCCATGAATGAAAACGGCCATCGGGAAAGGTGAATACTTGACGAGCCTTCGATAGCGCTCTTCGCTCTCGGTCAGCGTCTCGAGGTTCTTTTGCTGAACGACAAAAAGTTTTCGTTGCTGAAGGACAACGAGGAAGATGATTCCCAGCGCGAGAATCAGAAGGACGACTGAGACAGCGACAATTCCGACGAGTATTTCTTGTGGCATATGAAGGCCCAGGCAAAACAGAGATTATGGACGATATTGAGCATCGTATGGATTGCCCATAGAATTTTCCCCGCTTCTCCGCTCAGGAACATCGTTCCGATGGCGAAGACAAGGATGTTTCCGGAGAAATAGATGATCAGCGACGAGATGACCCAGAATCGAGGATAATAGATGAGGAGGTTCGTCGCTTCCCGCAATAACTCCACCAATGCATAAACGGCAATTGCAACAACGATGATGCTCTCCACGGTTAGGACGAGACTGTCGAAGTGCGTCGGCTCCGTTGTCGTGATGTTCGCCACAGCCCATATCATGAGAAACACAGGAAGACTCCAGAGAAGGACTTTCTTCATCACGGATTTCGTCTGCCAGAGATATAGCATCACGACAAGAAACGTGAACTCGATGATCGTGTAAACGCGAAAGAGCTGCACGTTCGGTTGTTTCAGAACATACCCATAATAGAAAGCGAATACTTCGAACAAGAAGGACGCCCCGAGAAGCGCAAGAAGAACTTTCAGGTCCTTCGAGAGCGTGCGATAGATGAAGGAACCTGTGGCGAAAGCGATGATCGCCGTAAGTGTTGCAGTTCGATAAAAATACTGGTAGAAAAGATCTTCCACGGTTTACCGCGGTGTGATAGGGGAGGGTAAAAGAATCGGGCGCACACCGGCCTTGTGTCGAGGTGAGAATAAGATTTGTTCGATCATCACCAGGCCTAATGGTCGGGTGAATATATCAAAGCTCACTCCATTCACAAAGGCGCAGCGTGCGCCCGATAACTAAACGAGAGGGTTTAGCTGTTCAGCGAGTTGAACCATCCGCAGAACGGCGGACACGGAACCGAACGCTCGAGAAGGAAACCATCCACCAGATCGTTTCCATTGGCATCGACTCCAACGAGCACGAGGACGGGACGACCATCGGCTTCTTGCGCATAATAGTAGCGCAATCCGACGACGCCTTCCTGGTCGAGGAGCTGTTGCAACGCGGCAAGACCGAAGAAACCGCCTTTGATGGCGTCCTTCCCTGCCTTGCTGCGGAAGTTGCGCGTCAAATCACTGGCGTCCGCCAACGAAATGTCGTGGTTCTCATTGCCGGTGAACATCGGGCGCTTGCGCTCTTTGATCTCCGGACGTGCGACTGGACTGTCAACGCTCGCGTCAACTGTCTTTTTCAATTCAACTGTTTCCATTGTTGTCTCCAAAGGTTGTTTGTTAAGTGAGTGAGTTGGTTTAGCTGTTCAGCGAGTTGAACCACCCGCAGAACGGCGGACACGGAACCGAACGCTCGAGGAGGAAACCATCCACCAGATCGTTTCCATTGGCATCGACTCCAACGAGCACGAGGACGGGACGACCGTCGGCTTCCTGCGCGTAGTAGTAGCGCAATCCGACGACGCCTTCCTGATCGAGGAGTTGTTGCATCGCTGCAAGCCCGAAGAAGCCACCCTTGATGGCGTCCTTGTCTGCCTTGCTGCGGAAGTTGCGTGTCAGTTCACTGGCGTCCGCCAACGAAATGTCATGGTTCTCATTGCCGGTGAACATCGGACGCTTGCGTTCCTTGATCTCCGGACGTGCGACTGGACTGTCAACACTCTGGCTGACTGTCTTTTTCAATTCAACTGTTTCCATAGTTGTCTCCATGTATGGGATTTTGAGATTGTGAATGGATTTTCCTGTGTACACCTCCTCGGTACGCAGGTCAGCAGCACTCCAAGCGGACCCTCCGGTTACATGCTTGGACTTCATCGAATTGTTGGTGTGCCGAAAGCATCCTCCTTCGTTGTGGGACATCAGTGATTGGGCAATGGCGTGTTGGTAGGGTTCGTCGCAGATAGACTATAACTCCCGTCACCATCGTGGTGCAATAGTCCTGACGATCAATGCTTATCCTCCTCCAATACGTTCTCTCTGGCGAGCGGGAACTACCTGAAATGACAATCGCCTCCTTCGGTCTGTTCGAAGACTGTGAGAGATTGAAACACGATTGTCGGTAAATCATCACGTTGCTTTGATTTTCCGGCGGGAACCCTCCGCTCAAATCGGCGAATCCGATTTCAATGAGCAAGACTTCAGGCGTTTGAGCCTTGGGAGGGATGCTATGTTTTTCGTGTTTAAATCTTCGTCTTGTTCTTGTTTACCGTGGGCATCTGGCACCAGAACAAGCTGGGCTTGAAGATTTGGGGTTGCATAATACAGGACTTCTTCGTTTCAGTCAAGGATTTTTTCAAGAATTCCAAATTTTTTTCTTGCTTTTGTCCATAACGAATGGAAGAGAGAAGTAATCCGTTTTTGGATGATTGTTGAAAAAGGCTATGTTTTTCGAACTTTTTAACAAAGACAACACATGTTCAAAAACCTATCCTCCCTTCTCCTCATCGCTGTTTGCATCCTGAGCAATGCGAATGCTCAGTCCGATTCATCGACAATCCTGCTTCGGTATCGTGGAATTTCAACGCAAATCATTGAGGCTGCATTATCTGATTCCGTCGCATTTGGACGGTTAGAAGAACTGTGTGACCGTTTCGGGCACAGATTCAGTGGAAGCGAAAACCTCGAAAAAGCAATCGATTGGATTTTAGAAAGACTAAAAAGTGACGGACTTCAAAACGTGACCGGGCAACCGGTTCTCGTTCCCAAATGGGTTCGTGGGAAGGAACAACTCACACTGCTCGAACCCAGGGGGAAGAACCTTCCACTTCTCGGACTTGGCGGAAGTATCGCAACACCTCATGGCGGCGTGAAGGCCGAAGTGATCGTTGTGCGAGATTTCGATGAACTCAGCCGTCGATCAGCCGAAGTGAAGGGAAAGATCGTCTTATATAACGTACCGTTCACAACCTATGGTGAAACGGTTCAGTATCGCAGTATCGGCGCGATCAGTGCCGCGCGGCATGGCGCTGTAGCAAGCCTGATTCGTTCGGTGGGCACTTTTTCAATGCAAACACCCCATACGGGAGCGATGCGATACAACGATTCTATTGCGAAAATCCCACATGCCGCGATCACGTCGGAAGATGCAGCCATGCTTGCTCGCATGCAGGAACGCGGGGAAAAAATCGTGGTGCATCTTTCGATGGAGGCGCGCACCGAGCCGGATGCTCTTTCGCGAAACGTTATCGCAGAGATCGTTGGCTCGGAGTTTCCCGACCAGGTCGTCGTGGCCGGCGGGCATATCGATTCATGGGATGTCGGACAAGGTGCGCACGACGATGCCGGGAGTTGTGTTGCAGCATGGCAGGCTCTTCGACTCATTCATACGTTAGGCCTGCGTCCGAAGAGAACGATTCGCCTTGTTCTCTGGACTAACGAGGAAAACGGACTGCGAGGCGCGACGACTTATGCCGACAGTGTGAAAAACCAGATAGATAAACACACCTTGGCCATTGAAGCGGATGCAGGCACTTTCAAACCTTTGGGATTTGGATTCGGTGGTAGTGATAGTGCGTATGCCATCGTTAAGGCTGTTGGAAGTTTACTTCAACCTATCGAGGCTCATGAAATCACGAAAGGCGGCGGCGGCGCTGATATCGGAACGCTCATGCGTAAAGGCGTACCCGGGATGGGATTACGTGTCGCTGGCGATCGCTATTTTTGGTATCATCATACCGATGCCGATACCGTGGACAAAATCGATAGAAAGGATCTCAATCTTTGTGCGGCCGCACTGGCTGTGATGTGCTATGTTATCGCTGACCTACACGCTCCTTTACCACGATAAGAAAACCAGGCTTTCTTTCGCCATTATATTTCTGGTAATGGTGATGATTCCTCTGTCTGTTTCCGGACAGGAGGAATGCCAAGCACTTCCGTTCATCCGCGGTTTGCTTGTCTATGGCGGCAACGAACAAACGAATCTCCCCGTCATCGTGCGTAGAGGGTTCACCGACGACTCTCTGCGGTACCCGCACATTACCATCCAGTTCGATGTTAACGAACGCACGCCGCCGAGACTGGCGATTCGCTTCTATCATTGTGACATGAATTGGAACATCGATGATGACCCGTTTTTTCGCGATGATTTTTACACCTACTCGCGTTCGCTCTTTTACCAGAAAGCTCAGGAATCCGCGAAGCAAGTGACGTGGCGCTTTCTAAACTCCTTTCCTTCTCCCGAACACCCATTCGTGCGTTTCCTCCACTCAGGCAATTGGCTCTTCGAGATTGTCGATGAATATGATCACTCGAAGGCGTATGCATCCGGACGGTTCATCGTCATCGACAACCGCCTCGCACTTGATCTCTCCGTACAGAATGATTACTGGTCCGAGTTCGCACCGCCCGCAAATCGCGTTCACCGTCTCGACCTTCGATTGAATGTTCCGGACGGATTGATCGCGGACTACGTCACAACGGTGGATTTCTATAAGAACCGTCACATCTTCGATTCATACCGGGTGACAACGGACCGCTTCGAGTCCAATACACGGTTCGACGGTTTGGGCCGCAGCGAGAAAACGTTCACCTATCTCAACATGGCGCCCGGAAACGGATATCGGTTTCTCGACCTTCGCAGTCCAACACAGTATCCCACAGGCTACGTTGCACTGAGACCGGAAGGACCTGACCAGTCACGAATGAAGTACGGAAGCGACCAGATGATCCTCTTTGGCGCTTGTCAACTTTCTACTGTGGGTGCGTGGGATGCGGACTACTTATGTGTGCGCTTCGAACTGCTCCTCGATCAACTGCAAAACCGGGACGTGTTCGTTGCAGGGCAGTTCAACCAGTGGGACCCTCAACTTGAGGACAAGATGGTCTATGATTCAAAATCGAAAAGCTATAAGCTGGAGAAATATCTGTTCCGTGGCTTTCACGATTACCAGTATGTCACCGGGCAATACGATCACGAAAAACGATTCGTCTCTTCCGCGAACTGGATAGAGCTTGAGAATAATTTCTGGGAAACATCGAATGAGTATTGGGCCATTGTGTACTACACCGATCCACAGTACGGAGGCTTCACGCAAGCTGTCGGGTTTACCCGGCGTTATTCGGTTGATGTCCGGTGAGCGATGGTGTATTCATACTCGGTGCAGGTGTAACCGGAGTTGCAGCATCTTTCGCAAGCGGACTGAAGGCGTTCGAATCAGCGCAGACGCCCGGTGGAATTTGCACGTCATATTATCTGCACGAAGGTGAGTCCACGAGGAGACATCAGCGCGCCCCAGCCGAGGATGACTTTCGTTTCGAAACAGGCGGAGGGCACTGGATCTTCGGTGGCAGCACTGCGTCGCTCGCCGTTCTTGCTGCGGTAACAAGGCTTAAGGAGTACGAGAGGATATCTGCGGTGTATTTGCCTCAGCTCGACCTGTACGTTCCCTACCCGCTTCAATACCATCTTCATAAGCTTCCGGAAGAACTTCGTCGTGACGCTCTTGAGGAGATACTCAATCCACCACCCGGTCAGCCGAAGACCATGAGCGATATGTTGCTCAAGGTCTTCGGAAGAACGCTCTGTGACTTGTTCTTCTTCCCGTTTCATGAACGCTACACTGCCGGCTTCTACCACCACATCAGTCCGCAGGATCAGTACAAATCACCCTTAGATCGTGAAGCGGTGCAGGCAGGATTTCGTGGTGAGTTCATCGATGCCGGATACAATGTTCGATTCGTTTATCCTGAGAACGGGCTTGGCTCTGCCATTCAATCATTGGCTTCACGATCGAGAATCGAGTATGGAAAGCAAATAGAGCACATTGACGTTAAAGCAAAAAGGATAACATTCGCCGATGGGTCGTCTCAACCTTATCGCGCCTTGCTTTCGACTCTCCCTCTCAATAGAATGATCGAGCTAACGGGATTGGATACCGCATCGGCGCCCGATCCATGCACCTCGGTACTAGTACTCAATCTCGGCGCAATCAAAGGCCCACGGTGTCCATCGTACCATTGGCTTTATGTTCCACAAAGTAAAAGCGGTTTTCACCGCGTCGGATTTTACAGTAACGTCGAACCAAATTTTCTGCCTTCAGACAAGCGTGATGAAACAGTTTCGATTTACGTTGAGACAGCATATCGCTACGGAGAAAAACCGGATAGTCCGGCACTTTCAGCACGATGGACTTCGATGATCGAAGAGTTGCAGGACTGGGGATTCATCGGTGATGTGCTCGTGGCCGATCCGACATGGATTGACGTTGCTTACACTTGGCGTTATCCGGAATCGCGATGGGTGGAAGAATCGCTCGAACTCCTCGCACAGTACGACATTCAGCAAATCGGCAGGTACGGTCGCTGGCATTTTCAAGGCATCGCGGAATCGATTCGGGAAGGACTCGTCGCAGGCGAGCGCTTCGTTTCAACACGCGTCTCCGATGCGGCACATGACCGCAAACTCCGCCGACCGCTTTGAGAATGTCTCGCAATCACATGTGGCGACCTTCTCTGACGGGCAACATCCTTAGTTCATTCGCTGCGCAGATTCTTTCCTTAGCGATTCCCCTTGTCACCGTTCCCTATCTCGTTCGAGTGCTGGGCGTGGAAAAGTTCGGACTCGTCGTGTTCGCGCAAGCGGTTGTTCAATACGTTGTCCTTGTCACGGATTATGGATTGCTTTACGTCGCTCCAAGAGAAATCGCGCGCAACAGGGAAAGCGTTCAATGGATCAATCGATATCTTGGAGTGGTCTATGGGGCAAAGGCTTTGCTGTTCGTTCTCTGTCTGGTTGTCTTCACGTGTGTGTTGTTCCTCGTTCCTTCGCTCCGGAGTGAAGTGCCTCTGTTTTTATTCACGTTCATGGGTGTCATTGGAACGAATCTGCTCAGTGAATTTCTCTTCACGGGTTTCGAAAAGATTCAGCGATTTGCGATCGTATTAACCTTCGTGCGTGTGCTATCGCTTGGCGGTCTCCTTCTCTTCATCCACGAAGCGCAAGACTACGTTTTCGTGCCACTCGTCTATGCGCTCGTTCAAATCGTAATCGGCAGTATTGCTCTTACCATTGAAATGCATGAAGAGCATCTCAAACCAAAGAGGCCGTCGTTCGAAGAGATTCGAACATTCCTCATTGAAGGGTTTGCCGTGTTCCGTTCGTGGGTCGCGATCAGTCTCTACACGACAAGCACTGTGGTTCTGCTCGGTGCATTCACGTCGCCATTCGTTGTCGGATTATATGGCGGTGTCGAACGCATAGCGCGAGCGGTGACGGGTCTGTTCAACACCGCGGTGCAGTCAGTCCTTCCGAAGCTCTCAGCGATGCGAGAGCGTGACCGTCACTCTGCGGATCAACTGCTCCAACGCGCGGGTCGAGGCTTCCTTTTCGTTGCGATGCTCTGCACCGCTGTTATGTTCTCTTTTGCAGAGCCAATCGTACTCGCACTTCTCGGTGATTCATTTCATTCGAGCGTTCCGACGTTTCGCCTATTTTCTTTTCTTCCGCTTATCACAGCGGGCGTTATGATCTACGCAAACCTCTATCTTATCGGGTATGGTCACGATCGAACGTGGTCGCGCATCACGTTTCGTTGCAGCGCTCTTGGTTTACTCGTGACTGTTGTTGCCGTCGGATATTACGATGGCCGTCACGATGGAATGGCTCTTTCCGTTTTGCTCACGGAGTTGTGCGTGTTTGCGAGCGCATGGGCTGTTTATCTGAAAGAGCGAAATCGCGAAGTTCACCATTGAATG
Organism: uncultured Chromatiales bacterium; assembly: GCA_964448285.1. Taxonomy (GTDB): domain Bacteria; phylum Bacteroidota; class Ignavibacteria; order SZUA-365; family SZUA-365; genus CAYUWG01. The sequence continues at coordinate 21,141 of CAYUWG010000011.1, read as the reverse complement.
CGCGTCCTTCTTCTGACATATGAATTCTACCCGATCAACGGCGGAGTCGGAAATGCTTCGCTTGCGTTGTGCCGCGCAATGCGTGATCAACTGAACGCTGAGGTCGGCGTCGTTGCATGCGTTTCATGGTGGCCGTGGGAAAAACCTCTACGATTCGAGCACTACGAAAATTTTCCGATCTATCGGATCAAGTACACGGGCATTCCGGAGGACAGACCGCTTCGTCAATCACTCCGAAGCGCATACTGTCTGTTTCAGTTCATCCGTGTCGTGATGAAACTGAAGCCGGACGCGATCATCTCGCAACGGGTGTTCGATCTCGGAATTGCCGGTGCGCTTGCAGCGCGTCTCACCGGAGCAACGTCACTTACTTACGCACATGGACCTGACGACGTCCAACATGCGGAACACAAGAAACTCCGCAAACGACTGAACGGAATCGCCATGAAGATGAACGATGCGACAATGACGACAAACCGGTTTTATCAGGCATTCCTTCAATCATGCAAGCACGATATACCGGTGCACGTCGTCCCCAATATCGTTGAAGGAAATGAACGCGAACGCCAACGGAGAATCGGCTCCGGCGACACGCTGCATATTGCTTGCGCAGGGCGAATGGTTGTCGAGCATGGCGTAGAAACGAAAGGGTTCAGTTATGCAGTGCGGGCAATGAAGGACTTGACGGATTGCCATTTACACGTATTTGGAGACGGGAGCTATCGTCCGAATCTGGAGACGTTGGTTCACGAGCTTGGCATCGATTCATCGGTGACGTTCCATGGGAAAACATCGAGAGAGGAATTGCTGACGGCATTCGCTTCGATGGACGTCTTCCTGCACCCTGCTCTGTACGACGGCCTTCCGCTTGTCGTGCTGGAGGCGATGAATGCAGGTTTACCCGTGATTGCGACGGATAGTGGCGGCTTGCCCGATGTCGTCCATGAAAACGAAACCGGCTGGCTCATAAAGAAAGCCGATGCAGGATCGATCGCCGAAGTCATCAATCGTTTGCAGAAGAATAAGGAGATACTTCCTCTCGTTGGCGAAAGGGCGCAGAGGTTCATCAAAGAATATGCAAGCGCTGAATCGGTGACGGAAAAACTTCGACCGCTTTTAATTAAGGCATCCTGAATAGGATGACATGAGGCTATGCGAGTATTTGGATTTGACTGCGAACATGAATTCACCCCCGGGCCTTTTCTCTCAAAAAGAGAAAGGGCGTTGCGATCCATTCACTCATCTTCCAGAGACTGCGGCAACAGAGACCGCGCATGAAAGTTCTTCAGCTTATCGATACATACAACGTCGTTGATGGCTGTTCGAAGCACGTTCGGCTGCTGAGTGAAGAGCTTCTTTCGAAAGGTCACGACGTGCGAATCGGCACGGGTGGCGGTGATGCAACGGCGACAGTGATAGATGATTTGAACGGCTTCGTCATAGAAACGATGTGCCACGCGTCACGGAGTATTCACCGCTTCATTTCCGGAGTGTTTGCTCTGCGGAAGCTTCTCCGGGCGTTCTCTCCCGATATCATTCATGCGCATCATTTCTATGCTGCAAATCAAGCGCGACTCGCACGGCTTGGAAAGCATGTCCCTCTTATTCTCACCGTCCATCAGGTAATGCCGTGCAGTGCGCGGCTACCGCAATACCCTGGTGATGAAATTATCGTCGTCAGCAAAGCTGTGAGAGAATCAGTGGTGAAATGCGACGCACGAAAATCGCCACGCATCACCGTCATACCGAATGGTATCAGGCGTGTCCGATCAGTGACGAATGATCCGCATGTTCATATGCTGCAAAAGTCGAAAGCCAGTTCTCTCAGTCTGTTGTATTGCGGGAGGCTGGTGGGAGAAAAAGGAATTTGGATTCTCTTTGAAGCGCTCAAACTCTTAAAGGAACGACTCGATTTCCAGTTCATTGTCGCGGGAGATGGACCTTTGCGGGATACGTTCATTGAAGCACTGAAGCAGGCACGAATTGAGACATGCTATCTCGGTCCCGTCGCGGATGTCCATTCTCTTTTCGGATTCGCTGATATCCTGCTCGTTCCCTCACTGAAACTCGAAGGCTTGCCGATGATTCTTCTCGAAGCTGGTCTTGCCGGATGTGCAGTAATCGCTTCGAACGTTGACGGCATTCCGGAAGTCATTGAACATGAACGAACGGGACTGCTCGTCGAACCGGGTCGCGTAGAAGAACTCGCAGCAAGCATCGAAAGGCTTGCTTCGAATCCATCGCTTAGACAATCCCTCGGAGATACTTTGAAATCAACCGTCGAAAGTTCATTCACTCTTGAGCACATGACGAATCGTGTTCTCGAAGTGTACCGGAAGAGTCTTCAGTTGTCATGAGGGATTTGTTCATTCGATCATTCATATTGTGCGTCGGAATAAATAAAGGAGCTTCGTCAATGAAATCGTTCACGTCTGTTCTCATCCTGGTACTCTTCTTCGGAACAAGCATCAACTCGCCGGCGATTGCGCAGCGGTCAGGCACGAAAGCCGTAGAGAAAATCAAGGACGAGGGATATAACAACTCACGAGTCATGAACATCCTAAGCTATCTCACGGATGTCTGCGGTTCGAGACTTACATGGTCGCCTGAATATAAACGGGCTGCCGATTGGGCCGGCTCTCAGCTTCGCGAATGGGGTTTGGAAAACGTCCGTTACGATCGTTTCGGCCCAGTGGGGAAAGGGTGGACGTTGAGGGATTTCACACTTCGCATCGTTGAACCGCTCACTACTCCGCTCATTGCCTATCCGAAAGCGTGGTCGCCATCGCTCAAGAAAGCTGTCGCTGACGTGGTCTATCTCGATGTGCAATCACTCGATGATTTCGAACGCTTCAAAGGAAAACTGAAAGGGAAGTTCGTCCTTATCAACGAACCGGCAGACGTTAAGGCTCATTTCGAACCGGAAGGTCGGCGACATGCGGATTCGGTTTTGCTCAGGATGGCGAATGCTGCAGCAATCGAATCACAGAGACAACGGCGTCGTGGTGGGCAGACGCCCCGAATGGCATTGGACAATATGGATTCGGTACGTGCATTCGTTCGAACATTCATGCCTGACGCGGACAGCGCACGCATCGTGCGGTTCATTCGCGAACAAGTGGTCGGGCCGCAGAAACTCTTATTTACACAGCAGGAAGGCGCTCTCGCTGCACTCACCGTTGGAAGAGGTGACGGTGGGACGATCTTCGTCCAGCAGGCGACTTTTCCGCAGAAGGCAGGAGAGGAACGCGTTTCCATCTTTGATCCGAAGGCGAAGAATTTCATTCCGCAAGTCGCGCTTGCAGCCGAGCACTACAACCGCATGGTGCGCATGATTCAGCATGGACAAACGGTGAAATTGGAGATGGGAATCAACGTTCAGGAATCGAATCCGGACTCGGGATTCAGCATCATCGGTGAAATCCCCGGCACGGATTTGAAAGACGAGATTGTAATGATCGGCGCACACTTCGATTCATGGCAGGCAGGGACAGGTGCGACGGACAATGCTGCCGGTTCCGCCGTGTGTATGGAAGCGATGCGGATCATCAGGAAGCTGATAACGGACCATAACCTGAAGCCCAGAAGGACGATCCGCATTGCGCTCTGGGGCGGTGAAGAACAAGGGTTGTTCGGTTCACGCGCTTATGTCGCGAAGCATCTCGCTTCCCGAGATTCTGCGGAGTCGGACTTGAAGACGACGCCGGCCTACGACCGGTTTTCCGTTTACTTCAACTACGACAATGGGACCGGTCGAATTCGTGGCGTCTATATGCAAGGCAACGAAGCCGCACGTCCGGTTTTTCGTCAGTGGCTTTCCGAGCTTTCCGACCCGACAGCACAAACGTTGACCTTGCAGAATACCGGAGGAACAGATCACTTGCCGTTCGATGGTGCAGGGTTACCGGGTTTTCAATTTATTCAAGATCCGGTGGAATACAGCACACGCACTCACCATTCGAACATGGACGTGTTCGATCGTATTCAGGAAGAAGACGTGAAGCAATCTTCTGTCGTTATGGCGTTATTCGCTTTCAATGCCGCATCCATGGACTCGCTCTTCCCAAGGAAACCGAAAGCGCCTTCGAGGCCTCAGCAGGTTGGATCGAATGAGTGAAGGAGACGACATCAGACACACGAAAACCAAAGTGCCTTTCGACGCGTCTTGAGCCGATTCGCTCCGGCAGTGTGATAGACAGTCCTCCCGCTTCAAGGTCAAAGCCTTTTCTCTGGAGCTTGCGAAGAAAGCAAGTATATTATTCGCGCATGGACGACAAGCGTACGCATATCATCAGCCTGCTGGAGCAATTCACATCGGGAGCGCTGACGCGGGAAGCATTCCTCACTGCGCTGATTACCGACCATCATTCGTATTCAGAGGTTGGCGATTTCGCCCGGATCGATTTAGAGCGTCGCGAACGCACGGGAGTCCCTGAAGTCATTCTTGCCACGGGAAAAACACCCGATCAAATCGTCGCGATAGCCCGACGCATGATCGAGTCAGGCAACGAAACGGTCATTGCGACGCGAGCGAGTGCAGAGCAATACGAGAGCATCGCCGTGCATATCGGTACCGCGAAGTATTATCCGCATTCGCGCGTCATCGTCTTTCAACCGGAAGCGAAAAAAGAACTGCTCGGAAACATCGGCATCGTCACGGGAGGCACGTCGGACCTCCCCGTTGCGGAAGAATCCGAAATCCTCTGCCACGCGTTGGGCAGCCGCACGACTCGCATTGCCGATATCGGCGTTGCCTGCCTCGACCGGACTCTCGACGCGATACCAACACTCGCATCGATGAACGTGGTCATCTGCGTCGCAGGTATGGAAGCGGCCTTACCGTCCGTATTGAGCGGGCTTCTCTCCGTGCCGATAATCGCCGTTCCTTCCAGCGTCGGCTATGGTGTGAACGCGGGTGGCTTCAATGCATTGTTGTCCGTTCTTGGAAGTTGTACGCCGGGCGTGCTCACAGTGAACATCGACAACGGCGTCTCAGCCGCTGCCGCCGCTCACAGGATTAACATGCTTGCAGTGAAGGGAGGCCGCAATGAACGTGCATGAACGATATCGATCTCTGCGCGAAGCGGTTCGTACTTCCGGCTCCGAAGACAGGCTCAATGCCGTCGCGTTTTCCGGTGGTGTCGATAGCAGCCTGGTTGCAACCGTCGTGTTCGATCAATTCCCAACGACGTCCCGCGCGGTACTCGCAATGTCGGCTTCAGTGTCCGCGCAGCAGCATGAAACGGCCATCGCCATCGCAAAGCACATCGGGATTCCTTTCGAAGAGATCGAGACGGATGAGGGTGGGAATCCTCAATACGTGGAGAACATCGGACTGAGCTGCTACTTCTGTAAAACCGCGCTCTACTCCGGAATGGAGAAATTATCGAATGCGCTTCAAGCAAGGTCGCCGAACACCGTGCTCTTCAACGGAACGAATGCCGATGACCTTCTGGATCGGACGCGCGTGGGTTTGATTGCAGCGCAAGAACACCGAGTCGTCAGTCCCTTATCGCCTTTTGGGAAAGAGGAGATTCGGGAGCTTGCCCGCTTTGTCGGCTTGCCGAACTGGGACCTCGCTGCGTCGCCGTGTTTGCGCTCGCGATTATCATTCGGAATCGAAGCGACACAAACCAATCTCAAGCGCATTGAGCAGGCGGAGAGCATCGTACGGGCTATCGCGACCATCGATCCGCGCGCGAACTTCCGCGTCCGGCATTTACCCGGTGATATCGCGATGATCGAAATCGACGCTGCATTGCTTCCGCTCATCGATCTTGCTGAATGTTCATCGCCTTTGATGAAGCTTGGATTTCACGACGTCAGCAAACGCGCTTACCGCAGCGGCGCCGTCGCGCAATCGATGTTCCTCACCGAACCAAGTCTTCGGACGGAATGACTCTGGCGGAAGTCTTACGCACGCAACCGATGGTGCTGCTCGATGGCGCCATGGGAACGGAACTTTACAGTCGCGGTGTCGATGTCGGTCTTCCCCTCTGGTCAGCCAACGCATTGATTCGCGAGCCGGAAACCGTTCTACAAATCCATCGGGAATACCTTCAAGCCGGAGCCGACGTCATTACGACAAACACGTTTCGCACGAACATCCGCACATTGAAACGGGAGAACCTCGATCGAAGGTGGATTGATCTGAACACGCTTGCCGTGCAACTGGCGCATGAAGCGTGCAGTTCATCGGGCAAGAGGTCGCTGGTCGCAGGAAGCATTGCGACTGTGGAGGATTGCTACTCACCCCATCTCGTTCCACCGAACGATGAGTTGAGGGAAGAGCACAGGGAACAGGTTCGCTTGATGGCATCACTCGCAGTGGATTTCCTTTTGCTCGAAACGATGAACACGATTCGGGAAGCAGTGATCGCAGCGGAAGCGTGCAGGGAAACGGGAGCGGAGTTCGCAGTCAGCTTCGTGACCGATGCGGAGGGTTCTCTGCTTTCAGGAGAATCCCTCGATCACGCGATCGACGCCGTGTTGCCGTGCGAACCGGCAGCGATTATGGTCAACTGTGTTTCAGCAAAATCAATATTGAATCCACTGAAGATCGCACTTGCCAGAACCACGACTCCAGTGGGAAGCTATGCGAACGTCGGAACGCCGGAGCGCGATGGAACGCATATGCATCGAGAAGTAACGCTCGATGAATACGGAGATTATGCCAAGCTATGGATCGCATCAGGTGCTCGCTTGGTCGGTGGCTGTTGCGGCACGACACCGGAATTCATCTCGTCTCTCCGCGAACGATTCATTCCACACGAACTGCACGCCACCAAATGAAATACGTTCTTCTCTCCCTCGTTCTCCTCCCCACAATCGCCTTGACACAACAGGCACCGCCGCGCGAATGGATTCTCGGCCTTCACGCAGATGCAACCAAATACTACGGCGATTTCACCGACAACAAGTTTTCCAGCGGCGGAGCGATCAGCCTGAAACGCGCGCTGCGTCAGGTAGGCAGGGACGGGGCGCTGTATGGTGTGGTGAATGTCGGTATATATGACCTTCAGTACGTCGCGACAAGAAAGTTCTTCACCGTATTCGATACGACCGTTTTGCGTGTCGGAGATAAGAACAGGTCTTTCGTGATGCCGATCCGGATTGGTTTTGAATGGCGGCAACGCATCGGGCCGAGTGCTGAGTTGTTCCTCGGAACGGGTGTAGAGATGGCCTACTTCACACCCCAAGACCCAAATGGAGCATCGCTTCCACAACCGCAAGAGCGATACTCGAAATGGACGCCGGCTATTCCTTTCAGCGTGGAGTTCGACTACATGCTCTCGGAATACTTCGCGCTGAATTTTCATTCTACATTCCACTACACCTTCACCGATTATCTTGATGGCTTCAAGGGCAAAACGGGGACTGATCAGTATCTCACCGCAGGATTGGGTTTCTGTTACTCCTTTCCACCGCCTGATCGAGATAGCGACTTCGATGGATTGACCGACAGGCAGGAGCGTGATTTCGGAACGAATCCCTACGATCGCGACACCGATGGCGACGGACTCGATGACAAACAGGAGATTGAGAAAGGGACTTCGCCGATGAATCCGGACACCGACGGAGACGGATTGAGAGATGGAGAAGGAGTATATCGATGGGGCACGAATCCACTCGTGAAGGATACCGATGGCGATGGCCTGAGCGACTTAGAGGAAACAGTCCTCGGAACGTCGCCTCTCCACGCCGATACCGACGGTGACGGCCTGAACGACAAGTTGGAACTTGCACGCGGAACCGATCCACTCAACCGAGACACTGACGGCGACGGGCTTCCGGACGGTTTGGAATTCGTCACAAGTCCACTCATGAAGGACACTGACGGTGATGGGATTTCAGACGCCGAAGAGGGGATGCACGGACTTCGCGCTTTCGACGAAGATTTTGACGGGGATGGACTTTCCGATGGAGTGGAAGTACGCATCGGTACCGATCCGAAAAAGACGGACACCGATAATGACGGAGCGAGCGATTACACGGAGTATTTCGGGTTGATGTCCGACCCCAGAAATCCTGATACCGACGGCGACGGAATTCCCGATGGATCAGACCCGACTCCGCTTGACCGAACACCGCTCAATCCAACGAAGAACGTTTCCTGGGGATTGAACGACCTGTTCAAACGTGAAGAGCATGTGGATGAATCGTCCAAAGCATTCATCATCCTCTTGCACTTGATTCGCAGCGCTCCGAAGGACATGCTCTTCAGTATCGACATTGCCGTATATGGCGAGTCCATGCTGCAAGCCCGCGACCGGAAGACCCGGTTGGAAGAACTGTTGAACCGGTTGACGAGAACCTGGGAAAAACCGTCCATCATGCTTTACCCCGAAGCGCGATCGAGCGGAATTCCGTCTGCGAAAATCACCTATGTCTGGAAAACCGTCTCGCGCTAACCTAAAACTTGACGACGACAAGCGTCATGTCGTCGTGCTGTTCGACATCTCCCGTGTGCAGTTGAATTTTATCGAGCAATGATGATTTGATTTCTTCCGCAGATAGTTCGGCAGAGTGCTGCAGATGATCCTGCATCGCTTGTAATCCGAATTCCGCACCGTCGGGATTGACCGCCTCGCTGATGCCGTCTGAGAAGAGAAGAAACACATCGCCGATCGACGGGGCGATCTCTTCGACCTTCAATCGCTCGCCAAACAGATTGTTGTCCAGCCCAATACCGATCCCCGCCGGTTTGTGAACGATGACCGAACGACTCGCAGCGCCGTAGTGAAGCATCGGAAGATGTCCGGCCCGGAGGAAGGTCGCATGGCGATTCATCAGATCGATGCGCAGTGCGGCGAGCGTAAGGTAGATATTGCGCTCCGCGAATTCGAAGAGTTGTGTGTTCAACCGGACGAACAGCTCCCAAAGCGAAGGTTCATAGAGATCGATCGCGCGAATGATCCCTTGAACACGCGCGAGGTAGAGCGCGGCCGACGTTCCCTTTCCTGAGATGTCGCCTGCCACGACTGTAACGGAATGATGCCGCGCAAGAAAATCATAGAAGTCACCTCCGACTTCATAAGCGGGAAGAGAAATCGCTGCGACGTCGATTCCGGGGAACTGCGGAATATCGGCGGGTAACGATGCCAGTTGGATTTTGCGCGCGATTTCCAGTTCGCGCTTCAATCGCACTTGCTCCTTCGCATCCTCGAAATATTTCATCGAGATGAGCGCGTCTGCAATGTTGACCGCGAGATTGTTGAGCAGTTCGACGTCGTCACGCGTGTAGTTGGTTTCCGAGCGCTTCTCTCCCAACAGAACGAGGGCAACCATCTCGTGATTGCGGAAGACCGGAGTGATAAACTCCACTCCAGCCTCCTGGAGACGCTCGGCGTCCCGCAGGTTGTGAACGGCCTCGGAAGTTCTTTTGTCCTCAAGAGCGGTGCACCACGGAGCGTTGACAGGAAGGTGATTATCCGCGACTTGCAAGCCATCGAAATCGTGAACGACAAAGCACCCGTTTTCTCTCAGGGCAAAAGCCACGGACTTTACTCGGAGAATATCCTTAACCTCTGTGACAATGGAATGTGAAAGGACATCCACGCTCTCGATACGCGTCGAAAGCGAAGTGAATTGCTCGAGCGCTTTCCTATAGTCATACGAACCGCGATAGAAGCTGCGATCGAGCAATTTGCGGATCCGGTTTCTTCCCTTCCATACGAGTGCGACACATGCTATCGATAGCACGATCAGAACGCTGCGCTCGGTAACGACTCGATGCTCAGGATCGAGCGTCCCTATGCGGACCAGCTCTAACGAACTCCTGCTTATCTGCACCACAAGAAAGTCCCATGTGATGTTCGCAATGGCATTGATGCATCCGAGAATTGCGATGACCGCTAAAGCGTCCGTGAGAATGACGCCGAGATTGTAGATGGAATTCTTTCTGACAACGAAGTACAGGTCAAACAATCGATAGCGGATGATGGGGTAAAAAAACAATCCGGGAGCTATGATCATCGGAGCAAAGAGTGCCTGGAGATTCGACTTCTCGCCGATGAATGCACCAGCGACCAGCGCGCCGATTAAAATGAATCCTGCAATGTTTGGGTACCGGATAATCTGCTTCCTTCGTGGATTCGCCTCAGCATGAAGAATGAAACGAAGTGTAACCTCCAGGATTGCAATGAACACCACGACTAAGAGCGCAGGTCTGATCGCTTCATTTAATCGCAGGAAGAGCGTGAGAAGAAAGAATGCAATGACCGGTAAAGTATAGATGGCTGCATAAAACCACCGTGGAAGTGATGTGTTAAATCGCGGTGCGGGATAGCGCAGCACGAGATGGTACACCGCACCCATGCCTAAAAACCAGAAAAGGGGTAAAAGAAAGTTTCTCCACGCTGCATGTGTCCCGATGAAATAGACTGGGGACCGCCCGTAAAAAAGCGTGAGTGAGAATCCGCCAAGCACTAACGCCGTCGCAAAGAGTCTCCCATCACCGAGCGCCGGTCGCTTTATTCCGACGAACACACCTAACACGATAGAGAGCACGCCCGTTGTAAAGAGGATGATGGTGATCAGCGGGATACCGAGTTCCGCTAAAACGATTTCGATATCTACAGTCTGTTTGCCGCGACGTACCGTGTACACGAGGATTTTGCCTTCAACACCTTCAACGATGTACTTCATCGCTTCGAACGAATCCTTGACTGGTTGGCCGTTAACCGCAATGATGAGATCATCAACCTGAAGCCCCGCCCTGTCCGACGCTCCATTTGGAAAAACTTCGATGACGCGAGCACCACCATTTGCCGAGACATAGAGATTGTCGTCCGTTACCACACTCGCGTAAAGAAGCAGATAGATGATGCTGTACACCACCATCGTTGTTGCAGCAATGACAAAAGCGGCACGCATTGCTCCCGGATAGTTATCGAGCCATCTGTGTTCAGACGGTGGACCGAGAACATACCGGGAAAAGCGAGTGACGAGATTATTACCTTCTTGCATCTGTACGACTTCCTGTTGAACGATTCGCCGGTTCAATTTCGCCGGTGGTCATACAACTCCATGGTTCGACGTTCCATATCCAGAAGCGCTTCGATAGCGTGGTCATAGCGTTTACTCGCTTGCAGCTCTCGCGCACGTTCGAAGCATACGAGTGCATCTCGAAACTGGAGCGCGTATTGGTAGGCAATGCCGAGATTGAACCAGTGCCTGTCCGCTCCATCCTGCTCAGCGCTTCGTTCCGCAGTCGAACGAAAAATCGCAATGGCATCGCTCCATTTTCCCTGCTTCGCTGCACGAATGCCATTGGCAATCTCGGGATAGCGCGAATCCGTGAAGAAGCTTACGACAGCCGTTTCCTTTCTTTCTTTCGTTGCACTGATGAATTGGTGCAGCACTTCATCCGTTACGACTTCGAGGAGAGAATCCTTGTTGAGAGGAATGGATGAGGTTTCTTGGATGCGATTGGTCACGGAAGCGTGATGCAAGAAGACATCGCTGTGAACGAGGTTGTGGTTCGCATCGAAGAGCGAGAACTGTACGGCGAGTTGTGCGAGGCCTTTTTGCTCGCGTCTCAGTGCGGGAGTTTGATCAGGGTCGTACAGTTCAGCGGATGCAATCCACTCGTTGTAGGTGGCTTGAAGGATAGTTGAATGAAGAATCAACTCTCCTCCTCCGGATGATCGTTGTGTTTCACCGATAGATTTTTCCGGGAAAGCTTCTTTTAGTGCGTGGTGTAATCGCGAAGTGAATTCACTTTGGAGAAAGCGTTCGAACTCCGAAGAATCGGATTTCCATGAAGGCTCTGATACGGTCAACACGTCGGTGCTTTCAAGATGGAAATCCGCAGGGAAGGTAACGGGGACGTAAATGCTCGTGGTCGCGCAGGTCGAAAGGAAAAGCGCGAGAAAGGGAAGCGCGGTTGAGGCTCGTCTACTAACGCTCCGTGGCGCGGAATGCGGCATAAAGCATCAGCCCCGCGAGTCCGATGACGAGAATGACACCGAGAATCGTGAGAAGAAATTGTTCCATCGTGTTGCCGCGGCTTCCCCCTGCGGGAGATGTCGCTGAGGCAATATTCGTGTAGCTCACAGTGGTATCAGTCCGCGTCATCGTCCCGTTATCGTCCACGCGATCAGCCGTTCCGGAGACTCCCTTTAAGTCGAGCGTCCATTTCCCTCGATGAAAGAGGAAATGCGATTGATCGGTGGTTTGTAAAGCCAACGAGTATTCATTCGATGAAACACCGGCATTGAACGACGTGGTCATCCCACAACCGGATATCATGAATAGCAGAAAGCTAAAAGCAACAGGGAGGAAGAAATTCAGGTTCACGTGATGCGTCATTATCATTTCAAAGTCACACCAAGATACATGACGGAAAAGAAAAAAGGCAGTCGGTTATGACTGCCTTCACTCTCTGCTGTCATACAACTACCGGGTCAACAACAAACGCTTCGTGAGTGTCGTTGAGCCGTTGCTGATCTTATACACGTAGATTCCGGTTGGTAACGGAGCGTTATTGTTGTCCCTGCCATCCCAGAGCACCGTGTAGGCTCCGGCGCCTTTCACTTCATTGACGAGTGTGCGGACTTCCTTTCCGAGAAGGTTGTACACCGTCAGCGAAATTACACCCGTTCGTGGCGTTGTGTAGCCTATGGAAACGATGTTGTTTTCACCCGCTGAAAATGGATTGGGATAACTCTGCGTAATGGTTAGCAAGCGCGGAAGCGCTACCCGGTCGTTCGTCGAAGAAGTCGATAATGTTGAAGCCTTCATGACAACGGTATAGTTTTCCGTTGGATCCGACAGGAGATTGAGGTAGAGTTCCACTTCCCCGTTCGCGGGAGTCTGGCTCGTTTCGAAAGTGAGCTTCAAGTAAGCGGTTTCGCCTGCAGGTAAAAGATCCGTCACATCGTGTGCTTCAGGTGAGAAGCAGTTGATTAAACAAATGGACGTTGACCACCCTTGAGGGAGATCCATCCGTTTCTTCTGAACCCGAATCATGAGATCCGATAGCGTGAGGTTCTTCACTTCCGCGGATGTTTCTAGAAACTGACCCGGTTGCCCGACTTCAGCAAGTTTCGTGGGAAGCACGTCAAAGGTTTGCGTACGTGATGAAGTCACCAATGCGAAGAACATCACAGCGCTAAGGACGATAGTAAAAGTACGTTTCATAAGACTCCTTTCATTTCTTAGTGGCAATAATTCAAAAACTCTTGATAAATGCAAACTCTTTTTTGCACTCATGAAAAAAAACGCAAATGTCGCATGGAAAATTCCGACTCCTCCGCAATCGAGTTCGTGTATCTATATTTGAGCTATGGATTTCCATGAATTGAGAAGCTGAGACACATGTTCGACAAATTAGACGCGGTTGTGAAGAGATACGAAGAGCTTGCCATCGAGATGAGCAAACCGGAAGTGGTTACGGACCAGAGCACGTACAGGAGATACGCTCAGGAACGGAGCAGCCTTGAGGGAATCGTCGAGGAGTACCTACGCTATAAGCGGATCACGAAAGACCTTGCAGGGCATCAGGAAATTCTCTCGGAAGAAAACGACCCTGAGCTTCTCGAACTCGCGCGAACTGAGCTCGAGCAACTGGAATTGGATCGTGATGCTTCGGAAGAGCGATTGAAGATCCTGCTCATTCCAAAGGACCCGAACGACAGCAAGGATGTGATCATGGAAATCCGCGCGGGAACCGGCGGCGAGGAAGCTGCGCTGTTCGCTGGTGATCTCTTTCGCATGTATTCCCGTTATGCTGAAACGAAGAGGTGGAAGTTGGAGATCATCTCGATCAGTGAAGCCGAAGCGGGAGGTGTGAAGGAGATCACGTATTCACTTTCCGGTGCCGATGTTTATGGTGTCATGAAGTTTGAAAGCGGGGTGCATCGCGTTCAACGCGTTCCAGCGACGGAAGCGAGCGGGCGCATCCATACATCGGCAGCAACCGTTGCGGTGCTTCCCGAAGTCGAAGACGTTGAAGTGGAGATCAGCGAGAACGATTTGCGTATCGACATCTATCGCTCCGGTGGAAAAGGCGGCCAGAACGTCAACAAGGTTGAGACCGCCGTCCGCATGACGCACATTCCAACAGGAATCGTCGTCACGTGCCAGGAAGAGCGGTCGCAGTTGAAGAACAGACAAAAAGCGATGAAAGTCCTTCGCGCACGCCTTTACGATGCGAAGATGCGTGAACAAAACGCGGAGATCTCCGCAGCACGCAAATCCATGGTTGGAAGCGGTGATCGTTCTGATAAAATTCGCACGTACAACTTCCCGCAGAACCGCGTCACCGATCATCGCATTGGTTTGACTATGTACAATCTCCACGAAGTCATCGACGGCTCGCTCCACGAGTTGATAGAGAAGCTCAAGATCGCCGATGTTACGTCACGGCTTGAGCAAGGGATTGAAGGAAGGAATACTGCATGAGAACGGTACGAATTACCGATACGGTTGCCGTCGGCGATGGCTCTCCACTCGTCCTCATCGCTGGACCCTGTGTCGTCGAGTCTCGTGAAATCGTATTTCAAACTGCGAATCACATTCGCTCGACGTGTGAAAAACTCGGTGTACCCGTCATCTTCAAATCATCATTCGAAAAGGCCAACCGAACGCAACGGCAATCTTTCAGCGGTATTGGCATGGATGAAGCGTTGACGATTCTCGCGGATGTCAAGCGTGAATTCGATTTCCCTGTCCTCACGGACATTCATAAACAGAGCGATGCAAGCACTGTCGCCGAAGTAGCGGACGTCTTGCAAATCCCCGCGTTCCTCTGCCGTCAAACGGATTTACTCATCGCCGCCGGTGAAACCGGTCGTGCCGTGAATATCAAGAAGGGCCAGTTTCTCGCACCTGAAGACATGAAGTATGCGGCAGAGAAAGTAACATCGACCGGAAATGAGAATGTGCTACTCTGCGAGCGCGGGACATCGTTCGGCTATCACAATCTTGTCGTCGATATGCGCGGCTTGACGATCATGCGCGCACTCGGATATCCCGTCGTGATGGACGCAACCCATGCCGTGCAGATCCCAAGTGCCGGCGGTCAATCAGGCGGAGAGGCGGATTATATCGCACCGCTCGCTCGTGCTGCTGCCGCAGTCGGTATCGATGCCTTGTTCATCGAAACGCACCCTGATCCTCAGTCTGCACGAAGCGACGCGGCAAGCCAGCTTCCGCTTCATAGATTGGAATCTCTCCTTACGGAAGTCCTTGCGTGTGACTGGCTGCATCGTCGGTGAAGCGCGTCGCACCTTGCTTACAGCGGCTTGAATTTCTCGAACGGCTGTTGACAGGAGTTACAATAGTAAATCGCACGGCAGAGCGTCGGGCCGAAGCTGTTTTCTACCGTAGTGTCCGAGCTCTTGCAGTACGGACATGCAACAGGCGCGAACATCTCCCACTCAACGTTCCCTCCATGAATGTGTGGAGGCGCAAGCCCTATGGATTTCATTTTCTCTCGTGCTGAATCACTCATCCTGTCCGTGCTCCAGGGCTTTCGAAGAACGTTTACCTCCGGTTGATAGCCGCACCGCGCCAGTGATTCATGAATATCCCGCTTCATCACATCGAGCGCGGGACAACCGCTGAATGTCGGGATCATTCCAATGCGCACACTCTTTCCTTCGACTTCGACGGAATCTATCAGTCCCATTTCAACGACGGAGATTGTGGGAATCTCCGGATCCTTCACCTCGTCGAGTATCGTGAGAATCGCATCGTACATGCTCACCACACTGCTTCCGGATCCGCTTTCGTCAGGAGTTGGATTGCATCGATGATGTTCAAAAGATGTTCGGTGTGTTTACCCCTTCGTCCCCCGAAAACAGGCTCGCCATCGAAAACCCACTGGTCTTCGTTGACATGTGCCGGTACGTCCAATCCATAGCTCACAAGCAACGGACAAATGCGGTTCATCCAGTTTTGGCGAATCGTTTCTTCTGACGGTGCAAGACCGGCGGCCACAAGTTCGTCGTGTCCTTCAAAGAGTTCGAACATTCCGAGTGCATATGGGAACGCTTCGTTCAACGCAGCCTGCATCCGAATGCGGCTCTCTTCGGTTGCACATGCAAGACGCTTTACCATGCTTGTGTCGTGCATCCAATGGTATCGCTCCTCCTGGAGAATCTTCGATGCGAGATTTCTGAGTTCCTCGCTGGGATGACTCGCAAGCGCGGAAAAGCGCTCGGCTTCTGCAGCATCATACAGCAATTGCCGAATGAGACTGAACGCGTAATCACCGCGAGACAATTCCGTCAGTATGCTGTTGCGGAAATCACTCGGCGCTCGTTTGAATGCGAGCGCGTCAGGGTCAGCATCGCCAAGTGCATGCAGGAATTCATAAATGCCAAGCGCATGTCCGAGTTCGTCCTGTGCCATACTCGAAAAAGCGATGTCTTCTTCCATGATCGGGCCAAGCCCCGTCCATTCCGAGTTCCGATGCCCGATGATAAATTCATCGTCTGCAAGGCAGAAGAGATAATTCTTGAAAGTGGCCGTTCGTGTCTCGGTCATTCGCGCTCCTTCGCATCCGCCGGCTTGCGGAGCTTGTATCCGGTGGTGTTTCTGTAATCACGGCTGAACGTGAACTCGAATAACTTCTCGTCGCCGTATTCGGTCGCGTGAACGTGTTCCGTATGGACAATCCAGATGTTGACGCACGGTTGCCGCCGCGCGAAATTCTCCTTCGCTAAAACCAAAGCCATCTCTGCATCCGGCGCATGCACCGCACCGACATTGATGTGATTGTCCCCGCGTTTTTCCTGAATGAACACCTCCCATTCCGGCCACTCGGTGTCGTTCTCCGGCAACGGTTTATCCTTGAGTGCGAGACCTTCGTCGATCGGTTGATGGTAAGGTTTGAACGTGTAGCGTCGCATGGTTATGCTGCCTTTCCTTCGTTGACGAATGCTTTGAGTGCCTGGCGAACCCACAGTCCCTGTTCATGTGCAAGGCGACGCACACCGATGCGTTCTGCATTCATCGGGCCGTTACCGCGAATGACTCGGAAGAATTCGTCCCAGTCGGGTTCGGTGAAAAGCCACTTGCTCTGCTCCTCATCATATCGAAGCTCGGGATCGGGAATGACAAGGCCGAACGCGCGAATCTTCGGGACAAAGTTCGTGAGAAATTCCTCACGTAATTCGTCGTTCGATTTCAGTTTCACTTTCCAGCGCATCAATTCCGCGCTGTGCACGGAATCTTTATCGCGCGGCCCGAAGAACATCATGATCGGCTGCCACCAGCGATTGAGAGCATCCTGCACTATGTCTCGTTGATACTTCGTTCCCGCCATCATCTCGCACACGTTATCGTACCCCTGCTTGAGATGAAAGCCTTCTTCCCAGCAGATGCGCGTCATCGCGCGTGCATACGGCCCATAGGAGCACATTGCGAGTTTGGTTTGGTTGACGATTGCTGCCCCGTCGATGAGCCAGCCGATGATGCCGATGTCCGCCCATGTCTCAGCAGGATAGTTGAAGACGTTCGAGTAGGTCGCCTGTCCCGTGAGAAGTTGGTTGATCATTTCTTCGCGAGAAATGCCAAGCGTTTCAGCGGCACGGTAGATCATCTGTCCATGTCCGATCTCATCCTGCACTTTCGCGATGAGCGCCATCTTACGCTTGAAGTTTGGCGCGTATGGAATCCACGTCCCTTCCGGAAGCGCGCCAATCACTTCACTATGCGCGTGTTGCGACATCATACGAATGAGTCCCTTGCGATAACGCTCGGGCATCCAATCGCTCGGCTCGATCTTCTCCCCGCGATTGATTCGCGCTTCGAACTGTTCCAGTAATTGCTCTTCAGTCATTGCGTCATCCTTTCATTCTCGTTTCCCTCATCTCTGTGAGGAGCGATGTTTCCCCTCCTCTCTTATGAGGAGAGGATAAGGAGTGATGGTGATTTCTTCGAAGGAATCGATCAGTCGGTTGTGTTCTCATTGCAATCCATGGATGAATAAGTCTGCGTACTTCTCCCCAAGCTCACGTGGTTTCAGCTTTCCCGATGGCCGGTACCAAGTGTAGATCCCGTTGAGCGACGAAAGCAGCAGCAACGATGCGTGGTGTGCAGGCAGTCCGGTGAACACACCACGATCGATGCCTTCCTGCAGCACATCGCGAAATGCCCTCTCGTATGCATCACGCCGGTCACGCACGGCACGCCTTCGCTGCGGGCTGAGGAATTTCCACTCGTGAAAGTAAATCGTCGCCGATTCGATGTTCTCCGCAATGACGGTCACATGCTCGATGATGGCATCCCGCAGTTTTCTCTCCGGTGAGGCATCAGAGTTCAGAATGGGGAACACGCGATCCCGAAAGGTTTGTGCTGCGTTGAGCACCAACTCCCAGAGGAGTTCTTCCTTACCGGTAACGTGCGCATAGATGCTCGCACCTTTGATACCGACCTCATCGGCGATATCTCGAACCGTCGTGGCAAAGTATCCCCGTTCGCTGAACATGCGTCGGGCTTTGGTGTAAATGATATCTTTCGTGTGTGTGTCGTTCATCCTAACTAACACTTGTTAGGACAAAGGTAATACAATGATCATGGAAATGACAACAAGCCTTCCATTCAGCTTGCATTAAACAAACGCAGCTTCGAATTCCAGAAAGCACAGTGTGATTCCGGTTTCATACACTTCATCCGGCTTGAGCGAATATCCATCAATGTCCGCAAGAAATGTATGCTTACCTTTTGGTATGGAATGTCTCCCTTGCTTCGTCAATCTCCGCTGCAAAACATCGAACCTCAAGTAAATGAATACCACTTCATCATAGGAACATCATGAGCTTCTCGAATCTGCTTTACCAAACCTCCGATCATGTCTGCACAATCACGCTCAACCGCCCGGATAGGCGGAATGCACTGAACGGTGCACTCGTGGAAGAACTTCATCGTGCACTCCACGCTTCTGCGGAGGATGCAAACGTTCGAGTGCTTGTCCTCACGGGCGCGGGAGATGCGTTTTGCGCCGGAGCCGATCTCGAGTACCTGCTGGAAATCAGCACCAATTCACCCTTGGAAAACGCTGCTGACTCGCAGGCTCTCATGGAGATGCTTCTTGCTTTGAAGTCCTTTCCGAAACCGACGATCGCGATGGTGCATGGCCCCGCCATAGCCGGCGGATGCGGTCTTATGCTCACGTGCGACATCATTGTCGCTGACGATGAAGCGAAGCTCGGTTTTTCCGAAGTGCGCATCGGCTTCGTCCCGGCAATCGTGACGAAGCTCCTCACCGACCGCATTGGGAGCGGGAATGCGCGTGAGCTTCTCCTGCGCGGGCACATCATCGATGCGGACGTCGCGCAGGATATCGGAATGATCAACTACGTTGTCGGCGTCGATGAACTCGATTCGATGGTGGCACAACTTGCGCGAGAGATCGTGACGAAAACATCACCGCAAGCCGTACGACTGACCAAGCGACTTCTCGCCGACATCGAGCCGCTCGCGATCGAAGAAGCCATGCGTCATGCAGCATCGTTCAACGCCATTGCCCGTACGACGGACGATTTCAGAAAGGGCATCGAATCGTTTCTCAATAAACAGAAGCCGGATTGGGAGTGATACTCATTTCATCAAGCAGCGTCCCGTTTCGAGGAAGTAGTTCAAGGCTCGTTCCCAGTATGTCATATAGGCAATGAAGGTCGTCGTCAACTCCTGATCGAACTGCTCATCTGATGCATCGCCCGGCATGGTGAATTCATAATCGATCTCCGCCGAGGTCTTTTCATCGTCCGATGCGTGAAGATGAATCCCGATGCGCGCGACTTGCATTCCCGGTGTAACGCGCACGAATTCAATCGCGTAGTTCACCGGGTCGTGCTTTGTCACATACCACACGGTGTCCGGTCCATCGGCAACGTGCGTCGTGAACACGCAACCTTCCTCGATCAAACCGCTCACGCTGTACTGCAGTGAGTATTTCCATTCGCTCAACCACTCCGCTTCGCGCACAGGACAGAGAAGCGGGAAGGTGACCTGTGGAGGAGCATTCCATGTTTGCGTGCTTGTCTTTCGTGTGCGTTTCCACATCGATCGTTGAGTCATATCGTATTCATCTCCGGTGTTTGAAAAAGTGAAGGTACATTACCACAAGAACGACGCAAGCAAGAGAATGCCGACGCCAAGAATCGTATTGACGGTCGCAAGGAGTTTCAACCGACCTTGCGCAGTGATGAAAGCAGGCGTCGGACGGTCCCCGGGTTTCGGTGCATTCCTCATCATCTTCGGAACGACGACGAAAGCGATAACCAACCCGATGATGATCACGCAGGTAATCACGATGTGCTTGGTGAACAGGACAGAGCCGAGTGATGTCGATGTATCGAACAACAGATGAGAGGGTGTCTTCAAGAAGCCTGTGACGAGGAGGACGAGTATGCACGACCATGCCGTAATGGAGAAGCGCTTCGCGACGATGGATTGCAGCTTCCCGCTCTGTTGTGGATCGATGTGTTTTAACGCAGGAATGAGAATGACGTGCGCATAAACTGCACCGCCTATCCAGATCGCAGTCGCAAGCAGATGAAAGAAATTGATGATGTTGTCGGTCATCGGGTGTCTCCATTTATGTTTGAAAAAGATCGGGGACTACTTTCGCTGATCACTTCATGAGGTTGCAAATCAAAAAAGAAAAATCTCAAGCAAAATCAGCATACGTACTCTGAATACAACTTCACTTTTCCTGCAACACAAGACTTGAGTGAGGAACGCCCCTCGCCTTCTGACCTCCAACCACTGGCTTCTGACTTCTGACCTAAAGTCCGGCCTGCTGTTTATCGTACATGCTGATAAGCTGCAAATGCGTTGCCTGCAAACGCTGCGATACGATGATCGCCAATCGTTTCATCATCTCATATCCGAGAATGGGCGAAAGCTCGCACTTCTTTCGAAGGCATTCTCCATCGAATGCGATCGCGCGCGTTACATCGGTTGCTCGTGCGTCGAATTTCCAGCGATACGGCGGGAAGAGCCACGACCATCCGAGTAAATCACCCGGCCCGATGGACTGCACAGCGAATGAGCCGCGCCCCGGAATGAACAACTCTAACGACACCCTTCCCTGACGAATCAGATAGAAGCGATTCGCTTCTTCACCCTGCCGGTAAATGAAATCTCCCGAGTTGAATCGAACGTTCGAAGCGCAGCCGGCTATCA
>CAYUWG010000010.1:0-87231 GCA_964448285.1 uncultured Chromatiales bacterium | reverse complement strand
TACACGGATGCTATACTCCACGACCGCAGGAAAGCAGCATAACGATATACCCGAAAGGGACACTTTCGATCGGTTCATTTACCACACCGCAAACAGCCATCCTCCATCAAAACTATCCGAACCCATTCAATCCCACCACGGTGATTGAATTCGAACTGCCGGTCGCCACACATGTTCGATTAGCCGTTTTCGATGTGCTCGGTCGTGAGGTGCGTGAGTTGGTGAACGAGCGACGCGACGCAGGATTACATCGTATTTCCTTCAATGCGGATGGTGTGCCGGGCGGTGTTTACATCTATCGACTTGAGGCAGGAGGAAAGGTGTTGATGAAATGGATGATGGTGGTGATATAAAAATCTTTTACTGTGTCCGCAACCTGAGGTCTCTATGATAAAATCTTTTCCGTATCTCCTCGCACTGTTCCTGCTTCTCGCTTGTCAATCAGAAGCACAGCGGCTATACAATATTACAGATTTGGGTATTGAACCTGCCGGCGAGCCATCGCCGATGATTGGGAATCTTTCTTCAAACTCTGCTTCAGCGAATCTCAATTACGAGGTGACTTCACCGAAAGGACTCACGTGGGATCGTTTCTTAAGGGACTATGTCCCCAATCCTGTGACAATCACTATGATATTGCGAAATGTCGGAACTCTTGCCGCACAAGGCGGCGAACTTTCCCTTACGTTCAACGCGCAAGCGCTTGATCTGTTGGATTCGAACAAGAAACATATTCCTGATATCCATCCTGGGGATTCCGTTATCGTCACATGGCGTCTTACCGTGCGACATCGGGTAGTGAGTGATACGCTATCTGTTTTGCTCACTGGTGTGTTTTCAAACCATCTAACAATCACTGACAGTGCGCGATTCTGGGTCCCAGTGTCAGGGCCGGTGCTGTCGTGCTGCAGCGTAAGTGCGGGAATCTCAAGAAACCAAGATCCGATGCTGTTTGGCGTGAGTGTGTGCGTGGGTAATCTGGGTGGTCAGAGGACTGACACAGTGTTTGTACGGATCGAGTTACCGCCGGGTGATTTGAAGCTGGCAGGATCTGACGCACCGAATCGTCATACAAAAAAAATTCTTCCCTCAATCATGAACCCAGGTCAACAGGGCGGGGTGGACTGGGAGTTGTCACACCCGGTCACCACGGGAGCCAAAACTTACAGAGTGGTTTTCTGGATCCGTACGTCGAACGCCGATTCAACGAGGTGTGAAGCGACGGTGCAGATACCGGGACAGGCTACATCTCAAGTGCGTTTGCGCCTCGATTCCGTCGCCACAAAAAGCTATACGGTTGTCCGTGTTCCTGTACTGCTCGTAGACACGCTTACCGATGCGACCTTCTATCCCGCGAAGTTCACCGTGCAGTTTGACGATAATTGCGTCCAGTTCCTTAGCACGGCAACACCCACGAACGCATTGCTGTCCGGCGCGCGGTTCAAGACCACCCTCAATCCCGGCAGAGTGACGGTCGAACTGCTCGACACCATGATCGTGAACGGTTCGGGTGTGCTTACGGAGCTTATGTTCTTCACCACGGAAGCGCCGAAAGGTGGAATACGCATCTGCCCGTTGTATTGGGGCTCCTGGTTGTTCGACGCAGGGACACTTTCTCCCGTGTTGACCGATGGGAAGATACGGATCCTGGATAAACCACTCCTCGTTTCCACGGCTACTGCACCGACAATCACAGCTGACAGACCAAACCTGCGATACCATCCCATGCCCTTCGACGTAACGGTGAAGGTGAAAAATATCGGGACAATTACCACGGACACGATTTATGCTCGAATACAATTCGAGCGAGATCTAAGGCTATCCGGTGCTGATGCACCGAACAGAAATACAAAAGTGCTTACTCCATTCAAACTTGATGCAGGGGGGGAAGGCACGATATCATGGGAACTGAATCATACGATCGCAACCGTAGCGAGGGACTACACGATACGTGTGTGGGTCCGCTCCTCAAATACCGACAGTGTCATGAGTGAAACGCGTATCGTGATTCCGCCATTGGATTCTCCGATTCTTCGCGCTCAGTGTCTTTGCCCGGACAGTCTTTCGTTCAATGAGATCACCGGCAGGTACACTCCCGATCCATTTGTTGTTGCGGTTGAGGCGGCCAACATCGGCGGATTACCTGCTCAAAGCGTCCGTTCGGAAATCATTCTCCCGCCGGACGTAGAGTTTGCGGATTCCACAGAGACAGCCTTGAAATATTACAACCCATCGACGATGCCTGGATACAAGGGAGGACCGATTCCTCGAGTGGAGTGGCGGTTGCGTTATAACAAAATCAGTCGCAAAGAAACATGGCTGGAATTCAAGTTTAAAACGATGGGTGATGATGGTTTCGGGGATACACTGAATGCGCCTGTCGTATCATGCCGAATACGAGTGTCGAGCGTGATACCTATTTGGTCATTTCCCTATTGCACAAACCATCCTGACTCCGTCATAATGAAACCGGACGGGACGGGGCTCGAACCGAATCCTATAACAATCTCATGGTCCTTTTGGAATCAGAGTTGGCTACCATTCAAGATCGCGAAGGCTAGTATCGACTTTCCACAGGGTGATGGTCTATGGGTGGACCCCTCAACGCCAGAGACTTATCGGCCTGATAAACCACTCAACCATGGGGATACTATCACGTTTGTATGGCGTATTCATGTGAACCTGTCCCTACAAGCGCGCCGGCCATACGTCCAAGCTATCGTATGGGATGGAGAATGGAACCCTGTCATTTGCGGGCATTCCATCCCGATCGCTGCGGTGAATCCCAAGCTTACCGGCTGTGCCGTTCTCTCCGATACACTCATAAGATTCAACACGACGGCGGGCCGATATGAACCATCCCGTTTCGTTGTGGAGGGACAGCTTACCAACAGCGGGAATCTCAATCTCGATAGCGTATTCGTCTCGTTAGTCTGGACCGACACGACCGGTTTGGATTTGCTCGAGATCGAACCCGGTCATCAGAATCCGGTGCTTTTGCAAAACGTCAATCTCCAACAATTCAACAATGTCTCTTGGAACGTTCGCGTCAGGAATTCCAACACGACCGGCAGAGATCAGCGCATTAGCTTCGCGATTCGCTACCGCGTTCCCGGTCTCATCGATACGATGGTTCTTTGTACGGATGAGCTTGTCATCGAGTCATCGCTTCAAACTGGGATAACGAGTATGACTCCACAGAACGCAATCCTCCATCAAAACTATCCGAACCCATTCAATCCCTCGACGGTGATTGAATTCGAACTGCCGGTTGCCACACATGTTCGATTAGCCGTTTTCGATGTGCTCGGTCGCGAGGTGCGTGAGTTGGTGAACGAACGACGCGACACAGGGCTACATCGTATTCCCTTCGACGCGGATGGTCTGCCGGGCGGTGTGTATCTCTATCGACTTGAGGCAGGAGGGAAGGTGTTGATGAGGCAGATGGCGGTGGTGAAGTGATGGCAGAGGTCGGAGGTCAGAGGTCAAAAGGTAGTCAATATTTGAAGGAGTCACGGTTATGAAATTGTTTGCATTGTTTTCTTCGCTTGTTTGCTTGCTTTCGCTCGCAGTGTTCATGCGGAGTACTGAAGCGGTTGCCCAACCGATGAAGTTTGAGATACGGAAGGTATCGCTCAATTACCCGAATGTTGAAGCGACGCTTGACGTGCAATGCGGCGGGCAGTTTATGCCTGTACGGGAAAAAAGCAAGTTCCATGTGTTTGAGGCAGAGCGGGAAATAACCGACTTCACGGTGTCCTGCCCTGATGTTCCTATCCCTTGCCTGATTTCTGCTTCGCTTGTGTTCGACGTCAGCGGCAGTATGACCGGCGGAGGAATTGCGGGCGCGAAAGCTGCTGGGACTGTGTTCGTCGATCGAATGGACGGCGTCGCTGATCAAGCGGCAATCGTCGCATTCAATTCGAACGCATGGGTTGTACAGGGAATGACGCATATCAAGCCATTGCTTTACAACGCAATAAACGGACTATCTACCGGCGGATCGACCGCCCTCTGGGATGGGATTCATACCGGGACAATCGAAGTGATCGCAACTGGGAGTAATCCCTGCCGCGCTGTGATCGTCGTGTCTGATGGTGCAGCGAACGCCGGTTCTCGTACTCCGACCGAAGTCATTGCCTTGGCGAGCCGGAATAATGTTCGGATTTTCACGGTCGCACTCGGTTCCGCTACGGATTCTCTATCATTGCAGGCCGTAGCATCTCAGACGGGAGGCCGGTACTACTCAACGATCAAGCCCGAAGGATTGTCGCAAATCTTCAAGGACATCGAGGCGCTGATGAGACTTGGATTCGTCGATTGTACACTCCGTTATCAGACGGAATGCAAGGATGGCTCGACACGCAAGCTCAGAATCACACTGGACGATGTATGCAGCAGCAGCGGTCCTTCGATCACTCGTGAAAGTTCGATCACGCTTCCGAAGGATGCGAACGAAGCGATAACAGCCGTTCTGCGAATCGGGTCGGATACCGTGCGAGCACAGGAAGAATTCCTTCTTCCATTCGTGCTCGAAACACCGATCAATCCGGAAGCGCTGTTCGCACCGTTCACTATGGTAATCGGGTATTCCGTGATGAACGGTTTGGAGTTCAAGGGTATTGCGCAATCGCCGGGGACTCTTCTCGAATCCGCCAAACTCATGGTTTCGACATTTGGGACGCCGATTATTAGCATGAATGATCTCAGAAAAATCGGCGGACCCGGAGTGTTGTTCTTCCTTCGTTTCAAAGCGCCGGACTTTGCCGATACAATCCGGGTGAACATTCGCGTCGCTTTTTGGAGCCAGTCGAACGGTTGTATTCTCGGTTCTCCCGTCATGGCGGAACAGGAATTACCGTTCGTGTTGATAGTACCGCGGCAGCAAAACCAGACTGTTTGTTCAGTCGAACAGCCGATCGCATTGCAATGGGAAAAACAACTCGATGATTATTCGCCGAATCCATTCGATGTCACTTTCAGCATGACCAACACGGGGAATACCGATCTGAGCGGTGTGCGTTTTCATCTTCTTATCGACCGGTCCAAGTTCAATGTCGTCGCTCCCACGGATACCGTTCAATCGGGAACGCCTTCGACTGTCGAACCGGGCAAGAGTACGGCGGTTCAATGGACTCTCCGCGCTCTCCCACGGTTTACGACCGTCGATACGGTACCTGTCCAGGTGCTCGCGGAATTCGACAATCATGGCTCGGTCTTTTGTACACGAGACGTTATTCTTTCACCGACGGGTCCACGCTTGACGTGTGCTGTGAACAGCGCAACGGTCACGTATAACATGAACACCGGTGAATACAGTCCGATGCCGTTTCCCATGTCGGTGGATGTCACGAATATCGGCGGTCTTCTCAGCGATACCATTACCGCGACGATCGACCTGCCTGCCGGTCTTTCTCTCGGTGGTCCTGACGTTGGAAAGCCGACGAAGATCCTTATGTCTCCACGTCTTCAACCCAACGGACAAGGCGCGACAGGCTGGTTCCTCCATCACGACTTGGTCCCGGCGGAGAAGCGTTATACCATTACCGTTCGTTTGAACACACCGAATGCGCCGCCTGCGTCTTGTGCAACGGAGATTGTCATTCCCGCCGCCGATGCACCGTTGCTCACGAGCATCTGCAGCGTGCCTTCGCGCATTCGCTTCGACTCTTCGCTCGTCCGTTATGACCCCGATGAGTTCGACGTCTCCTTCGAAGTTCGCAATATGGGCACACGCCGAATCCAAGACATCGTCGGTTGGCTCGTGCTTCCTTCGGGGTTTTCTCTCGCTGTTCCGGGTGATTCACTTGTGCGGCATCTTCCTGGTTCGCTGGAACCGTACAAGTCCGGGGATCCGGTGCGTGGATTCAGATGGCGCGTGAAGATTGTCGGTTTCGTCAGCCAAACAAAGGATGTTTTGTTCATCCTTCGGATGGAAGGATTCGATACGGTCGTTGGGAAAAAGTTCGTGCGCAACGATACGTGTACGACACAACAGGATGGAGTCCGCGCTCGCATGCAATGCTTGCGTGGAGCGAATCTCGGTAATCCGGATACATTGCGTCGCACAATGACAGGAACGGACGTTGAACCGAATCCCTTCCTCTGGCGTGCGATGCTGACGAATCTTGGTCCGGTTTCGAAACGCGTGACGAAAGCGGTACTGCTTCCGCAAACGGGCGACGTTCGGTTCGACCCAACGACACCCGATACGACGTATCTGAACACGACGATCAATCCGGGCGATACGATCGTCGTTTCATGGCTTCTTCACGCTGAACCCGGACTTGCAGCGAAGTATTTTTCCATCATCAGCATCTGGTACGATGATGAAGCGGTGATCGATCATTGTGACAAATCACTGGTTATCTCCGCGGTGTTGCCTGCGACGCAATGTACTTTGTCATCGACGGATACACTGATTCGGTACGATCGGAATGCGGGAGTCTATACGCCATCGACCTGGATCATCAGCGGACGGTTAACGAACACGGGGAGGATCGATATGAATAATGTGAGTGCTGAATTGCTTTTTAGCAGTCCGGTTACGCCCGTCCTCGTTGAATTCGATCCCGCTTTCCCCGACAACACGAATCCCAAACAGATTTCCTCGCTTCCCACGGGACAGGCGCATACCTTCCTTTGGGGTCTGAAGATCGCAAATTCGAATACGACAGCGATAACGCAATCCGTCCCGTTCTCAATTCAATACCGCTCGGACGAAATGAAGCAACCAGTAACCGACTGCAATCGGAATGTCCACATCGAGTCATCCCTGATGGTGAACGTGGAAAGAGGTATTCCCAACGTTTTCTCGTTAAGCCAAAACTACCCGAATCCGTTCAAGCCCGTCACACGAATAGACTTCACGCTGCCGATGAGTTCAACTGTTCGTCTTGCAATCTATGACCTGCACGGAAGGGAAGTACGTGTTCTTGTCAACGACCGGCGTGATGCTGGGAGTTATCAGGTCTTGTTCGATGCCGAGGGTTTGCCGGGTGGCGTGTACGTTTATCGTCTCGAAGCAGCAGGGAAGGTGTTGATGAGGCGGATGGCAGTTGTGCGATAGAGGTCGGAGGTCAGAAGTCAGAGGTCAAATGGCGGAGGTCAGAAGTCAGAATCAGACCTCTGTCCTATGGGCTATAAGCTAAAGGCCACCAGCCATAAGCCATAAACCATAGGCTACAAGCCAGCCTCAGCCGATTCTTTGTTTTTTAGCAAAACTTCATTACTCTTGATCATTATCATACGTCATCCGAGAGGTGGTAAGAGTTCTTGCCAGAATCTCGGTGGACAGTGTCAATCATCCGGAGGTTTGTATGAGAATGTTTCTACGTTTTTTTGCCTTGTTCCTGTTTACATCGAGTCTGTTCGCTCAAGAGCAGTGGCTCTCACGCTATAATGCACAGGGGAATGCGCTCGACGAAGCTACTCAGATCGAAATCGTAGGGGGCAATTCCTACGTCATCGGTTCGTCCTTTTCGGCGACGAACGGATGGGATATCGTCCTCAAAAAAATTGACGGGAATGGAACGACAGTTTGGGTTAAACAGAGCAACAGACAGGGCGACGAAAAAGCCGTTGCACTCGCGGTCCACAGTACAAGCGCACTCTCAGTAGTCGGTCAGGTGTGGGGGAACGATAACCGGTGGCACGTCTCGGTCGCGCGCTTCGATACTGACGGCAACGAGCTTTGGTCGAAGTCTTTCAATGCGACCGGCTCATCGCACGACATCCCGGTGGATGCCGTTGCCCTATCGAACGGCAATCTTGCCGTTGCGGTACAAGTCATCGCGGATGACGGATCTTACGGGGCGATGGTTGTGGGTATCGATCCATCCGGGAATCAGATCTGGAGCGAAGGATACACACATGGCGACGGCGCAACGCCGGTTGCAATCGATGCAGGGGGAACGCGCATTGCGGTTGTCGGAATGACGTTCACCGGGACGGAGCGGGACGCGTTCGCTCTCATTCTCAATCTCAATGGAACTCGGGTCGGGGCGAGTCTCTTTGGCAGCACCGGTTCGAATGAAAGCTTCAGCGACCTTCGCGTCGATAATACCGGTAACGCCTATGCCGTCGGTTGGAAGAGTTCGAGCCAGAGCCGCTCCGGCGTCGTCGTCGTGAAGTACAAATCCGACGCGAGCGAGGAATGGAACAAAGAAGCGCCGATAACCGGTGATGGTTTTCACCGCGCACTTGCAATCGAGCTTGATGCCGGCGGGCTTCCCGTCATTACGGGACGTGTCTTTACGGGAGGGACCGATGCAGATTATCTTACTGCAAAGCTGAATGCCGATGGCTCGATCGGCTGGTCACAATCCTTTACGGGTCCCGGAACGGCGACGGATAATGCCGCTCCACGATTTGCCGGCGCAACGGCGGCGATCGCATCAAGCTCTACGTCAGCCATCGTTACATGGCCTTTCGCACACGATGATCTGTCGGAAGGGGATGAAATAGACTATGGAGTTTTCATTGCGACGACAAGCGGCGGGCAGAATTTCAACTCGCCGACACAGACAGTTCGCGGACGCCCCGTTGCGCGACTGACGGGACTCATAGCGAATACGACCTATCATATCGTGGTACGAGCGAAAGACCGTGCAGGCAATGGCGAACAGAATACGCGTGAGGTCACGGTAACACTCGCCGCTCCACCGCTTGTCATTTCAACGTCGAGCCTTCCTGATGGTCAGGTGAACAAAGCGTACACGACCGCACTTGCCGGAACCGGTGGACAGCCGCCATACTCATGGTCGCTTTCATCGGGGCAGATGCCGGATGGTATTCAGCTCCAGTCGTCTGGGACGATAGGCGGCATGCCGACAAGTCCGGGGACATATCCGTTTCGCGTGCTTCTGACGGATGCTGCGAGCGACACCGTATCCAAAGGCTTGTCGATTACGGTCACCGGTGAACCGCCGCTCATCGTTGCGCGTGACACGACGTTACCCGGAGGCAGGCATTGCTACCCGTCTATTCTCGTGCTCGAAGGAGCGACGCTCACGCTCAACGGCAATGCACAACTCTGTGCCGATACCATCACCATTCACGGCGTCGTTCGAGCGAATTGCCACTCGTTAGCTCTCCTGGACTACAAGCTTCTTCGCATTACAGGCGACGTGAATAACAGGTGCTTGGCTGATTCGAGCAACGGTGGCGACGTATTGTTCTACAGCGCAGATGGACAGGTCGATCTGAATGGACGAACGTCGAAGAACGGATTGTACACGCACGGCAAAGTAAACATCACTGACGACACGACATTTGCCGATTGGGAATTCGCGATTCCTCCGTTCGCGCGAGCAACGACACCCACTGATCCCGTCGGTTATATCAATGCGGATCCACTTCATGGATATATCGATGCGAGCGAACCTTTGGAGGTGCGTTTCTCAGCGAACGGTGTCGATCCGGATGGCGGACCGATCAAGTTCGATATCGACTTCGGCGACGGTGAAGTACGAAACAACATTCCCCCGCAGGATGAATCGGAAGCGATGGTGTATAAGTCGTACAGCAAAGCGGGGACGTACACGGTTACGCTTACGGTGAAGGATGATGATGGGAAGTCATCACAATCGAAGCTCACACTGTTCCTCGGTGACAGTCTTACGGATGGTTCCGGCGGACTCGGAGTTGCCATCGATCCTACCCGATTGACTACCGCCACCGGTGATACCGCATATTTTTCAGCAGACGATGGACTCGGTGAGGACGCAAGCGTTTCGAGTTACGCGTGGAATTTCGGAGATGGAAACGTATCCACGAATGCTACTCCTTTGCACGTTTACAGCGCACCGGGTCGATACAAGATCTCGCTGACGATCACGGATGACTCATCCCATACAGCCACTTCCGAGTGTTTCATCTATGTCTATAACCATGACTCGTCAGCAGTTCTTGGCCCCAAAAACGGAAACAGCATAGCGGCAACTCAGCATGTTCAAAACATCAATTGGGGTTTCTTCTGGTTACCGAAAGGCTGGCGTGTCATATTCCCGGGCGCACCGAATATCAACTTCGGTCCGATGATGTGGGTGAACGGTGCGAATGGTAACAACGGCGGCGGGCCGGCAGGAAATAACGGTCAACCGGGTGTTGGGATAAAAGTATGGGCGCGTGGTAACATCAATATTGCAGGCGGTATTTGGGGTGGCGGTAACGGCGGTAACGGAGCGAACGGCGGAGCTGGCGCAAACGGTGGTTCGCTCAATGTCTCTGGGAAAAATATCGTCATCTCGGGAGGAGTATTCGCTGCCGGGGATGGAGGAAATGCTGCACCGACCGTCAAATTCACTCCCGCATCAGGAACCGCTGTTGCAAACGGTAAAACCGGTGGTAACGCCGGGAAGCGCATCTCATTCAATGCAAGTCGGTGCGTCGAGTTTACAGGTCCCGTCACTATCCATACTGGAAATGGCGGAAAGGGTGGAGACGCTATTGCAACTGGCGGCGCGGGTGCCGATAAATGCACCGTTGGCCAGGACGCAGCGAACGCCCGTGCGAAAGGCGGTCCCGGAGGAAAGGCATCAAAGCGAGGTGCAGTGCAAGGATGTGTTATCGGCATTGGTTTTATCACAGTTACGGGTGGTCAAGGCGGTGACGGTGGAAACGCAACCGCAACTGGAGGTCGTGGAGGCCATGCATTGCAATGCGAAACGACGGCTACCGGCGGCAAAGGCGGCTATGCCAGTGCAACCGGCGGCAAAGGTGGTGAGAGCGGATACAGTGGGGTTGCAGTAGCACTGGCCGCACCATTCAAACCCGGAAAAGGCGGGGACGCGACGGCGAATGCCGGAGACGGTGGCAATGCTGTAGCGAAGCCGATTCCAGACCCCGGCGCTGATGGTTGCCCAGGTCAAAAAGGCGGCGATGCAACTGCTCGAGGAGGGAAAGGTGGTCGGGCTTATGCGGAGAACGGGAGAAGAGGCGATCTCAATGGTCGAGGTGTACAGAACCTTCCCGGTGCGGCAACCGCAAACGGCTCTGATGGCGGCGATGCATTCTCCACGGGTGGAAAGGGTGGCAACGGTACCGGATGCAATTGCGCAGGCGGTCCGGGCGGTGTCGCAACATCCAACGGAGGAAGTCGCGGTGAAACGAAAGCACGTTCCGTGGGGGGAGGCGCAACGAATGAAAACCCAGGCACTGACGGTGACGCCAACGCGACAGGTGGCGAAGGAGGCAAAGGAGGAAATTGCTGTAATCCTCCTGCCGCATCCGGTGGAAACGGCGGCGCCGGTGGTGCGGCGACTGCAAATGCTGGTGCAAACGGTGGTCAATACACTGCAACGGGCGGACCAGGTGGAAACGGCGGTGACGGGAAAGGTCCCGGCGGCGGCGGTGGCGGTGGCAATGCAACCGGCAGTGTAAACGGCAATGCCACAGTTGGCGCAAATGGGGCTCCGGGTAATCCTTGTTTCATAATACGTGAGTGGTACATCTTCATCGGATTACCAACTCCCGGGACTATACCGACAGGGACGAGAACTCTGCCGGTACAGAAATCCAAGAGCACGAATCCGACGGAAAAGATCGGTGAAATCTCAATCGAGTTCAGCGGTCAATTGATTCAGACACCCACGGGTGGCGTTCAGATGCGACCGAATTCATTCATCCATTTCGATCCGAAGACGTTTACGGGTGGCGATCCGATACCGCCAAACGGCTGGCCTGGTTGGTACCCGACGCGTGTCCTTCTCGATCTCAAGAATCTTTCAACGTTCGCTCAATGCTTTGGTCTGCGTGGATTCTTTGGCGGCGATGTCATCAGCGAGGTCTTCAATCAGAATACCGGTGGAACAGGTTCGACCGAACAACTTGAGGTCAATGCACCGGGAGGAAGCCTGCCGGATCGGTTCGACTTCTTCGGATTCTTCACAACCTGGGACGTTGAAGTCGATCCCTGGATTTGTGTCCGATGGATCGATCCATAAGCACGAGGATGAATACCATGAAAACGACAATCAAACGAACTCATCACTCAACAAGGAATCGTCACATGAAGACACTCATTCACACAACAGCGCTCATTCTGATCGGATGTGCAATGGCGTTCGCGCAAGGCGTCGATGTCCCCGTTGCGGTCGCCGTCGCGTCCGACGGGTACGTCTATGTCACGGGCACGAGCATGAACGCATCCGGCCAGATGGAGTACCTGACTGTAGCCTACGATCCAACCGGGCGCTTGCAAGGCTCGGTGCGTAGTCTCGGTAATGCCGCTGGTCCGAGCATCCCTTCGGGAATTGCCGTTGACAACGACAACATCATCGTTACCGGAACGAGTCCGACGGCTTCGACGGGTTTCGACATCGTGACGGTGTCGTACAATCGTTCGACGCTCGTTTCGGCTGAGCATGCGCAGCGACCAGCGGGCTTCACGCTTTCACAGAGCTACCCGAATCCGGTCGCGAGCGACGGCAGCGCTTCGATTCAGTTCACGCTTCCAGCACAAGGACACGTTCGTTTGAACGTTGTGGACGCTGCCGGAAAGGAAGTCGCAGTGTTGGTTGATGAAGAACTGCACTCCGGGTCGCATCAGGTTTCGTTTTCCCCCGCGTCGCTTCCCTCCGGGACATACTTCTACATGCTGCGTTCATCGACGCGGTCGGAAGTGCGGAAGTTAGCCGTCGTGCGATAGCGACCTGATTCGAGCTTCCTATGTTAAAGGGCAATCACTTTCTGATTGCCCTTTTCTATTTCCATGCGGTCAGAGAACGCGTGCTTGTAACACTTCCTTCAATACGCTTTTGTTGCGCAATGGATCCGCCGAAGGAGCGTGTCGTTCATTCGGCTACGAGATGGGAAGTGCAATGCGGAATTCCGCACCGCTCCCATCCTTGGAGACGACGGACATTTCTCCACCGTGCCCTTGCGTAATGATATCGTAGCTGATCGAAAGACCAAGTCCCGTCCCTTTGCCCGTAGGCTTCGTCGTGAAGAACGGATTGAAGATCTTCTCCCGCACTTCTGCCGGTATGCCCGTTCCGTTGTCTGCGATCGAGATGAGTATGCGGTTATCGTTCCTCGTCGTGTTGATCGTGATCGATGGAAGGTAGTCGGCAGGCGCTTTCTTCCTCTTTTCCGCCATTGCGTAACATGCATTGTTCATGAGGTTCAGAAAGACCCGGCTGAGATCCTGAGGAATCGCAAAGACAGGAGGCACGTCGTCAGCGTATTGTTTCTGAATGCTCAGATTGAAACCCGCGTCTTCTGACCGCATCGCGTGATAGGTCAGGTTCACCGATTCATCCAGCAAGGAATGAACGTCCACTTCCTCTTTTTCTCCGCCGCTGCTTCGCGCATGGAGCATCATACTGCGCACGATTCCATCAGCACGCTGGCCGTGTTCTTCGATTCGTTGCACGGCGTTCTTCGCATCTTGAAGGATTGCGGACAGCTCTTCATCGTTCGTTCGGGAATCTTCGATCTCCTGCAATAGCTCGTTGGTGAGGCTTGCGAAGTTGTTGATGAAGTTGAGAGGGTTGCGAATTTCATGAGCAATGCCCGCAGTCAACGAGCCGAGCGATGCGAGTTTTTCCTGCGTGATCAACTGCTGCTGTGTCTCCTTCAAGACTTTCATCGCTTGTTCAAGGGCTGCATTTTTCTCGCTCAACTCCGCCGTGCGTTCACTCACTTTTCGTTCGAGCGTGTGACTGTAGCGTTCCAATTCCTCCTTTGCGATGGAGAGGTTCGCATAGAGACTTGCGTTCTCGATGGAGACGGCGGCATGCGACAAGAGAATATTCAGCACTTCAATCCGGTCGGGTGTGAAGCATCCAACCACGAGGTTGTTCTCCAAATACAGGATGCCGGTCAACTTCCCGCGGCTTATCAGAGGTTGACAGAGAACGGAGCGGACATTGTGCTTGCGAATGTACGGATCGGCTTCGAACGTAAGGTCGTTCGATGCGTCTTCGAGCACGAGCGTTTCCTGGCGGCGTCGAACGGTATTCACAACGGCGTCGGATACGCAATCACACGTTGCGAGCGGGATCGATTCCAACAGGGAGGAGATGCCTCCGTCCAACGTCCATCTGCCCTCGACGAACCACGATCCGTTCCTCGCAAGAATGAGTACGCCGCTTTGCGCTCCCGCGTTTTCCGTTACGATTTGCAGCAGTGAGCCGAGCAGCTTATCGAGCACGATTTCCTCGGAAAGCGTACTAGAAGCTTTCAGTACCGAGTGCACGTCGAGTGCCGTCGTTTCCGTTGAATGCGATGCGATCTCCGTCTTGTCAACGTAAGGAATGTGCAGTTCGCCGATCGAGGTACTGAGGAACTCCGGATATGTGCGAAGCAAATACTGGACGACCGCTCGGGCTTTCCAGCGCTTCATTCCGGCGTATGCTTCCCGGAGATAGAATTGTGCGATCACCCTTTTTCCTTCCGCGAGCGTGAACTCTCCCGCTCTCCATGCAGCGATGGCTTCCTCGTGAATGTAGCCGTTCTCCTTTGCCTGCGTGATGGCGAGATCGTAGTGACTGTGCGCTTCGTTCGCACGACCCTTCAGTCGTAACAGTTCTGCCGTGACGAGATGATATTTGTGGGCATAGTTCATCGGGGCGCTGTTACTCCACTTCCGTAAACGGCGCTGCTGCTTTCGAATGCGCTTGAGGAAAGCTTTGCGTTGCGAATCGCCGGGTTGCCGAAAGAGCCAGTCGAGCCGGATGAGCGAATCGTAGAAATAATACAGCACAAGGTCGGGGAGGCCGGTCACCGCTTCCTGATATGGCTTCGCGAAGTCGGAGTGCTTCAATGCAGATTCCGTATCGCCGAACAGGTAAGCAAGCCACATCTTGTTGAAGTGGAAAAAGAACACCGAAGTTTTGTCGTTGATGTTTTGCAGATACGTGATGCGTTCACTCTCTTCTTGATCCGAATCGCCGAGCATCGCAGGCAACTGCGTTTGTCCCATGAGATTTTGCATCACGCGCCGCAACAATTCCGTGCGTTTCTGTGCGGCGTCCTGCTTCAGATGCCTGAATGATTCACTGAACTGCTCTGCTTCTTTTTCGAGAGGAGGCAATTCCTTTCCGAGATTGAAAAACCACAGGAGCCGGTAATATGCCGACCACGTTCCGCCGACAAGGTTACCGGTACGCAGTCCCATCTGATACGCTTCCAATAGCGGTGCGGTCGTGACCGAGAGATGCTCTTTGAAATGACGGATGAAACAGTCATCGACGAACAGCACCTGGACCTTGAACAACTCGCTGTTGTACCTGTCGATCAGGCGCAAGCTCATTTGCGAGAAACGATAACCGCCGTTGAAATCATCCAACACGCCGCTGAGCGTGATCCCGAAGGATGCATAGCCGAACGGCGATACGACCATGTTGCCGTACTTCACCGAGAGCGTCACCATACGAAAGACGATGAGCGGGAAGAGCGGATTGCCGGACATGTACGCCGCCGGGACGCTGCGCTTGAGGATGTACATCGCGGCGATTTTTCTCGGCTCCGACATTTCCGGAAGAAACTCCAACTGTTCGATGCGTTTGCCGATGAGCTTCCCCTTCACGCCGAACAAACCGGCGAAGATATGCGCCATCTTCGGCTTCTTCGGAAACTTTTCACCGAGCTTCTCCAAAATCTCCACGCCCGTTTGCAATCCTTCGGGCAAGCGGTTTTGAGCAGTGAGTGCATCGATACGAACGGAGTATGCCGTCACCATGTCGAGTTCGTTTCGCGCGTGTGATACGATATCCGCGAATGCCGCTTCCATCCGCTCGAACTTTCCCGTGAGAAACGCAGTCCGTGCAACGCCATTGGAAAGAGCGAGCATCGAATCGTAGTGCGCCTCCCATGCATCTTCGGGAAGCAATTCGATGCCCGTGGTGAAGTGCGAAAGCGCCGGTTCGTATGCAGCGGAAAGCTCGGCACGATTCCCCGCGTGAAGGTTCAGTTCTGCAAGTGACCGTTTTTCTTCGTGGTCGTCCACGAGGCTGCGCCCCATGTTGAGTTGATGCACAATATCGATCAGGTGCTCCATTTGCTCTTCGATGGGGTATGTCTTCAACAGCATCTTCCCGATGCGCCAATGAATGCGACGGACTTCGTTCTCATCGATCATCGTGTGCACCGCCTGACGAATGCGATCGTGCACGAACTGAAAACTTTGCGGCGACCCGCTCCGCTTCGTCTCGATGGCGCCGGAGAGCGGCATGAGAAAACCCTCGGCGACTGCTGTAAAGAGCGCGCTCTTCAAGTCGCTCGGTTGAAGCGCAAGGAGAGTATTGACAAGACTGAGATCGAAGCGGTTTCCGAAACACGACGCGTGTTGAAGAAAGTGTTGGACGCGCTCCGGTAATTGCCTTATGCGTCCCGTGAGCAGATCGACGACGTTGTCGGAGATGTTCATGCGCCGGATTTGTTCGACGTCCCACTCCCACGCCATGTGCTCAAACGAGAATCGCAGCACGTGTTCTTCATACAGCGTGCGAAGGAATCGTCCGACAAAGAACGGATTGCCCTTCGTCTTTTCGTACGTCAGTTGCGCGAGTGAATGCGCTTGTTCGCGTGGAGTGCGCAACGCATCGGAAATCAATTCTTCCACGTGTTCGAACGCGAGATTGTCCAACTCAATCGTTTGAATGCTTCCCTGGATAGCGCGAATCTCTTCCAATGCAAAGGTCAACGGATGCGCCGAGTGTACCTCGTTGTTTCGATATGAGCCGATGAAGAGGAAGTAGCCTTGCGAGCGATCCGTCAACAGAGTCTTCAGGAGTTCGAGCGAAGCGGAATCAGCCCACTGCAAGTCGTCGATGAACAGCACGATCGGATGTTCTTTGCGGCAGATGGTGTTGAGGAACAGGCGAAAGACATACAGGAAGCGGTTCTGTGCTTCAGCGCCTTCAAGTTCCGGCACGTCGGGTTGTGGACCGAGGACGAGTTCGAGTGAAGGGACGAGCGTCGTCAACACTTTCCCTAAATCTCCGACCGCTCGTGCGATACGCTCTTTCCATTGCGCGAACGTATCGGGAGCTTCCGTAAGCAACAGTCCGACGAATTCCTTCAGTGCATCCTGAAATGCGGAGTAGGGGAGGTTCTGGCGAAACTGGTCGAACTTTCCCGAAAGAAAATAGCCGCGATAACCCGTGACGGGTTTGTGTATCTCCGCGACGAGGACGGACTTCCCGACGCCGGAGTAACCGCTGACGAGGATCGCTTCGCGCGTTCCGCGATTCACGCGTTCGAATGCATCCAGCAGCAGCCGGATATCCGCTTCGCGCCCGTAGAGCTTCTGCGGAAGATGGAAACGACCCGATGCATCGGAAGCAGCAAGCGGGAAAGATTGGATTCTTCCCGTTTGTCGCACTTGCTGGAGGCAGAGATCCAGATCGGCCTTGAGACCGAACGCGGATTGATAGCGGTCCTCAGCATTCTTCGCGAGCAACTTCATCGTGATGTCGGACACCGCTTCAGGAATGCCGGGCTGGAGGATGTGCGGTGCGACGGGCGTCTTGGCGATATGGTGGTGCACGAGTTCGAGCGGGTCGCTGAAAACGAACGGAGGCCGGCCGACGAGCATTTCGTACAACACGATGCCGAGTGAATAGATATCCGTTCGATAATCCACAACGCGGTTCATGCGTCCGGTCTGTTCCGGAGAGATGCTCGTAAGCGTTCCTTCAAGCTTCTCCGGATTGCCAAGGTGCTGCGTCTTGACGTCGAGTTGCGATGAGATACCGAAGTCGATGATACACACCTCGAGCGAATGCGGATGTACGAGGATGTTGTTCTTGTTGATGTCCTTGTGGATGATGTTCTGCTGGTGAATGCGGCCGAGTACTTCCGCGATACGTGTCGCGACAAGGAGAATCTGTTCCAACGGCTTTCGCTCCTTTACGAAAGCCCCGTTGAGACTGACTCCGTCGAAATACTCCATCCGCAGGACGTAGCGGTTATTTCGTTGCGTCAGTTCGTAGGCGCGACGAATACCGGGGACGTTCAGCGCCTGTGTGATTTCGAGTTCGTTTTGTAACTGGAGGATCTCGCGCGGATCCGGAAACTCGTCTTGAAGCCGCTTCTCGAGGATGGGTTTGCCCGTCTCATCGCTCGTGCAAACCAGCCGGAGGGTTTGGCTTTCATGAATGATGGATTCGGGAAGGGATTGCGGCATCGTTCGTTGGACTCAAGGACATGATCTGCGGTAGAAACTGCGTGGGTGAACGAACCTCAGATTCTGTACGGCGAAAGTCTGCATTTGTCGTGAGAAAGACAAGGGAAGTGCATTCGTAACCTGTTTTGATGAACAGCCCTTTCGGATGAGAGGATAGCTTATCAGAGAAGTCCGTGCAAGAAGGATGGATCGAGCGGGTTAGACTCCTCGAACTCTTTCGATTTCGCGGAGTCCAACTCCTTGAAATTGTACGATTACACGGAAATCGACTACTTTGATGACATGATACCCCGTAAGTACAGCGATCTCGATTCGTATTTGAAACCCGGAAAGGTGTTGATGATTCTCGGTCCCCGGCAAGTGGGAAAAACCACGACACTCGAGTCATTTCTATCAGCGACACACTATCGCAGCAAGCTTGTTTCCGGCGATGATATCCGTGTCCAGCAAATACTTGGCTCGCAGAATAGCACGTTACTCCAGGAATACGTAGCGGGATATGACTTACTTGCTATCGATGAGGCACAGCGAATTCCCAACGTGGGAATAGGTTTGAAAATCATTGTCGATCATGTGAAAACGATACACGGCATTGCGACCGGGTCTTCGTCGTTCGCACTTACCGGACAGATGGGCGAGCCGCTGACCGGCAGGAAACGCACACTGACGATGAATCCCGTTGCGCAGATGGAATTACGCTCGACAATGTCAGCGTTCGAGATGAAGGAACAGCTCAAAGACGTGCTCGTCTTCGGTTCGTATCCCGCGGTGCTTACTTCAGAAGACCGCAAAGAAAAGATCTCCATTCTGGAAGAGTTGACACACTCGTATCTCCTCAAGGATATTCTCGAACTGGAGCGAGTGAGAAGCTCGAAGGTTTTGCTCGATCTCCTTCGTCTCCTCGCATTTCAAACCGGGAGTGAGGTTTCCCATGCGGAATTAGCCACGAAGTTAGGCATCGATGGCAAGACGGTCGCTCGCTATATCGACCTGTTGGAGAAGGCGTTCGTTCTGTACAACCTTCGTGGTTTCTCACGCAATCTTCGAAAGGAAGTCGTGAAGAAAAGCAAGTACTTCTTCTTCGATAACGGAGTCCGCAATGCGGTAATCTCGAATTTCAATCCAATGAATCTTCGCAACGATGACGGACAGCTCTGGGAGAACTTCCTCGTGAGTGAGCGGCTGAAGATGCAGCAGTACTCCGAGCTCCGAGCCAACAATTTTTTCTGGCGGACATGGGATAAGAAAGAGATCGACTGGGTGGAAGAGCGTGAGGGACGGCTCTTCGGATATGAGTTCAAATACACGCGCGGCAAGGCACGCATCCCACAGGAATTTCTCGACACGTATCCGGAATCGACGGTGGAGATAATCAATCGCGAGAACTATCAACCTTTCGTTGGAATAACCGGATGAAGCGAAGTCGTTTGAAATGCGTTTCAGTTCAATCGAACATCGTCATTTGGTCGAGCGACGAATCAGTGCGGAGTTCGTAGAGAACGGGCTTCCGGCGCTTCGTGACGATGCCTTCATTGCAAGCGCGTGCGAGCCAGGTTTTCAATTGCGAAGGCGGAACTGCGAGAGTTGCTTCGATCTGCTTTTTACTTTTCGGACCGTCGTGAAGGATATCCCTCATTCTGAGGATGAAGGTATCGAAATCTGATTCACTCGAATCGCTTCGATCATCTCCCGATGAATCCATGATGGTTGCCGTCGCCGGATCCTTGACGATGGAACGCAACGGTTCGTCCGTTCCATCCTGGTTGAAAACGGGTTGCATCTCATCGCGCGCGAACAGGGAAGATAAATCCATGGAGAGTGCGTGCTCAGGCAAGGGTGTACCCCCAGCGTGAATAAGTTCGGTATTCCCTGCGTTCGGGTCCTCCGTTACCCGTATCCACGTAGGAACCCATCGGTGCTTGAGGTTTTCGAGTGCGCCATTCCATGTTCCTCCGGCCAATCCGGAATGAATGATCACCGCTGCATCGGAAAGGCAGTACACGTATTTATTTCGTGCCATCGCATTGCCTGCGCTGAATCCTGCTTCGGGATAGTTCGGTGAAATGAGCACGAGACCTTTCTGCTGAAATCCTTCCCGATACTTCGCGGCGAGTGCTGTCCGGAAAAGACTGTCGGCGAGAACACCGATAACCGTTCCCTCCGCCGCGAGTGCACCGAGCATCGAAGTCTCATCGACACCACGCGCGCCGCCCGATACGATCGTCATTCCCGCCATTGCTATCCGTTTACAGAATGCATCCGCAAACGCTGCGTCCGTTGCGGTGATGTTTCGCGATCCGACGACAGCGATGCCGCCGGATTCCAGCAAGCGTTTATTCCCTGCGCCAAAAAGGAATACCGGCGCTTTGTGTCCAAGTCGATTCCTCAGTCTCGATGGGTAGTCTTCGTCGGAGCGAATGAGCACCCATATCCCTGTTCGTTGCCACTTCTCCAAACCGACGGCGAGCATTGCACCGCGATCCAACAATGCTTCGATGCGCTGTACAGGGATTTTCGGGTCATACCAACTTTGCAGGTTTCGTTGTCCGCTGCTGTGAAGAAGGTCGCCCGGTCGAAGCTTCTTCTCTTTCAACCAAACCGAAAAGCGGTTCCACTCCGTCAGTGTGAGCGGTTGGAAGTCATCCTTGCGCAATGGCCCGAGATACGATGCGAGCAGGAGTATTGCCTGGGCGTCTTCAGGGATCATATTCTTTTATCCGCTTCGTGTCATTCCCAGCGCAACGGGAAAAACCATTCCGGCTCCCGCTTTTCGCAACAGTGCTGAAACGACCGTCAATGTCCAACCTGAATCGACGAGATCGTCGAAAAGAAAGAGGGGATCAGGAGATACTTTCCCCTTCACGTTGAATGCGCCGTCGAGATTTCTGCATTGATGAAATCGATTCTGCATCATTTTCTGTGGTTCGTTCGCTCGTACCTTTTCCACGGTCTCAACAAACGGAATATTTAACTGTGCAGCAACACGACGAGCGAAGTCCGGCACCAAGTTTGGGTGTTTCAATGATGAAACACACGTCATCCATTTCGGTGATGGCTGGGGATTCCACTGGCGAATCATCGTGACGACTGCATCCACCAATTCGTCGCTAAAGTGGTTCTCGTGTTTTCCGTCGATTACTAGGCGGCCCCAACCGGCATCGCCCCACCGACAGAGCACTTTCCCGGTGTCCGCGTTCAATCCTTGCATTGCGAGGTTTCCGCCGAGACCCGATTTTGGGAAAAGGTTCTTCGCGACGAACACTTTGGGTGGAAGCACGATATGGCTGTGCTGAAGGAAAGCCGTCGCCGCTATTTGGATTGGTTGCTTGTATGTCGTCGGTAGCGCATTGCCTTTCCGGCAATTGACACATTTGCCACACGGTTCGGTGAGATCGTCATCGAGAGCTTTCGCGAGGAATTGCATGAAGCATCCCGAGTGATCGATGTACCGTTGCATTTGCTCCCATTCACGTTGTCGCTGTGAGTGCAGAAATGCAATGCGTTCCTGATCGAGATGGAGGTCGGCGTGTGTCCGATACCATTTGCCTTCCGTGTGGATCAACGGCGCCGGATTTTCCACCTGCAGCAGCTTCAGGACTTTTTCCACTTGCGGAAGACTGAGATTCACGGATCGCTGCAAGGCATCAACTGTCAATCCATCGTTTCGGCCAAGCACAGCAAGAACCTGAACGATGTGATCCTCATCGGGAAATGCAG
Source organism: uncultured Chromatiales bacterium (assembly GCA_964448285.1). GTDB lineage: Bacteria > Bacteroidota > Ignavibacteria > SZUA-365 > SZUA-365 > CAYUWG01. The sequence goes on along the minus strand of CAYUWG010000010.1, from coordinate 65,381 downwards.
TGCGCAGGAAATATTCATGAATCTCGGTATCCTCCTCACCGGAAAGAAGAACGCCATACGCCTGAGGTAAAGCTCTACCTGCACGTCCGACTTGTTGATAGTAACTGACAACCGACCCCGGAGCCTGATAGTGAATGACGAATCCTACGTCGGGTTTATCGAAGCCCATTCCCAGCGCGGACGTTGCGACCACGGCTTTCACTTTGTTTTGCAGAACGGCTTTCTCCAATGCGTTCCGGTATTCGTCCGAGTCAGGATACTTCTCATGATAGGCATCGGAATAGTAATGCCATGCTTGAATGTGCTGAGTCCTGAGCCACTTCGAAACGCAGTCAGCATCATGTCTGGTGAGCGTGTAGATGATCCCCGTTCCCGATAACCGCGGGACCCGTTCAGCTAACCACGCCAGTCGGGATGATTGGTCCGGGAGTCGAATGGTTTGAAGGATGAGGCTCTCCCGAAGCAGTGAGCCGCGCATGATATCGATGTTTCCCATCTGGTGTTCGATATCACGAACGACACGGTCATTTGCGGTTGCTGTCGTTGCTAACACAGGAACGTTGTCAGGTAATCTTTTCAGGATATGCACGAGCCTCCGGTAGTCGGGTCGGAAATCATGTCCCCAATCGGAAATGCAATGCGCCTCATCGATGACCAGCATACCTATACGCCCGGCAATCGGCAGGAACATCCGCTCGATGAAATCTTCGTTGCCGAACCGTTCAGGCGAGATGAGGAGTGCATCGACCTCGTCGTTGAGAAGTCGCTGTTCGATCGCGTGCCAATCTTCGACATTTGCAGAGTTGATCGTCTGCGCACGTATGCCTAACCGCTTCGCAGTGATGATCTGATTTCGCATCAACGAAAGGAGCGGAGAGATGATGATAGTCGGACCTTTCCCTTTGTCTCTCAAAGCACGTGTTCCGATGAAATACACGATGCTCTTTCCCCAACCCGTTCGTTGAACGAGAAGCAGCCGCCCCTGCCTGTTTACGATGTGATCGATTGCTTCCCATTGATGCGTATGGAACCGGGCGTTGGGATCGTTCAACGCTCTCCGGAGGACATGTTCAGCATCATCTCTTTTCACGGTTCACTCTGATCTGACTGTATGAAAGGTAACGAATAATGAGGCGACAACAAGTACGACCGAAGAACTTTCCGACAGAAGGAATCTCACTATGACCACTCGACATTTTTCCCTATCATTGCGCCCACGTTATGAATCAGAACATCGCATCACCCACGCCTTGGGGCGAACCCCTTTCGGAACTGGAGCGCATCGCGCGTGACCGCGTTCTTGCAGTCGAGAATGATCCATGGGCGCGCTATCGACTCCGTGAGGAGTTCTATCGCAAGTATGCATTCGCACGCGTCGGAAAGTTCGGCTTTGGAGATTCCGAGTTGGCGTTCATGCGATGGGAAATCGAACGCGGCGTACTCGATTCGTTGCGTGGCGAAAAGCCCGGAAGCTTGTGGTGGCGGAATGTCAATCTCTGTTTCCTCTACGTCGCGGAGCTTGCCTCGTTGATTCACGAACGAGGTTCGGACGAGAAGCCTTCCAATGAAGTCGCGCAATGGTTGGAGTACTTTCGGAAACCCTCAGCCGGTGCATGGTATCGAGCGCACAATGCCACGATCATTCGTGGGTACGTTTTGTATCGCGAACTCGCGCGGTTGGAATCCAAAGTGGAGTGCGTCTTTCTCAATGAAGTCCTGTACCGCGTCCTCTATGCCGAGGCGATGGCGCAGGGAGTGAGCTACGGTTTCGGTTGCCTCGGGAAGTTTTTCGCGAACCCCGCCTTGCCCGCCGTGGATGTCATTACACACATGCACGACTTTTATCCATCGCACTATCCCATGACTGAAGAAGAAGAACAGGACGTTCTGCATCGCAGCGTATCACTCGAAGAATTGATGGTGGACGTTCTTGACAAAGAGTTGATCGGACATCACATGGAGCAACTTTATTCTTTCGCATCCCATGAAGACGGCGAACCGGAGTTGCTTGAGTTTCTTCGCGGAGGGAAGCCGATCTATCCCGACCTGCGCACACAATCCACAGCATCACGAAAGGAAGAATCCATGATACGAATACCCGAGGGGAAACCCGTGAAGATCGCCGTGCTCGGTGGCGGCATGGGCAGCCTCAGCACTGTGTTCGAACTGACCAGCTATCCGGGCTGGGAGGAGAAATACGACATCACCGTCTATCAGATGGGGTGGCGACTGGGAGGAAAAATGGCAACGGGACGCGGCGTCAACAACCGCATCGAAGAGCGGGGCATCCACATCTTTCAGGGATGGTACAACAACGCCTTTCGCATGATGCAGCAAACGTACAAGGAGCGTCGCGAAAAAGGACTCGAACCACAAAGCCCGTATCAGGAATGGACCGACGTTTTCATTCCCGACTATACGACCATCTTCACGGAGTTCTCGAAGAACAAGGGGACGTGGCTCAATTGGCCGGTCATCTTCGCGACAAATGATCTCGTTCCCGGAAGCGGCGGCAACCCACCCGTTTGGGATATTCTCAAACTCGGCTTGTCGTACATCCTTGAGTTCACATTTGGAACGCCTGAGCAGAGTGGAACGATTCGACCGGTTGCATGGCTCGAGGAACTTCTGCTCAAACCATGGACGCCGCCTGAAGCGACCGCACCGAAAAAACATTGGTGGGATCGCGTGATCGGCGCCGTCGAAGACGAGTTCGCACACGTTGCGGCGCCTTTAGAGGCGAAGCTGCTTCACAAGGCGCTCGACGTTTGCGCTTCGCTCAGTGATTTCGATCCCGCGAAGCATCCGGACGATGAGCCGCATCCACTCGAAGTCATGGTAGAGCTGTTGGAGAAATTCTTCCATTGGATTTCCAGCGGCGTGCTTCACGAGTTGGAAAAGAGCGATCACCTCCGACGTCTCATCACGATCATCGAGTGGGCGGTCGTGACGATTCGCGGAATGTTCAAGGATCTGTACGACCCACAAACGAACAGCTTCGACTATGGTCGTATCAACGATCTCGATTACCGCGAGTGGCTGGCCAAGCACAGTGCGAGTCCGCTCCTTCTCGAATCCGCACCCGTCCGCTTCATTTACACCGGCAGCTTCATGAACCTCGACGGCTACCAGCCGGGAAAAATTGCCGCGGACATCGCTGTGCAAATGGTTCTCATTTCCGTCAGCTACAAGGGTACGCTTGTCTGGAAGCTGAAGCTCGGCACGGGCGAAACCGTTATCGCGCCGGTTTATCAAGTGCTGAAAAGCAGGGGAGTGAAGTTCAAATTCTTCCAGAAAGTTGTCGGCGTACGACACTCGGAGAACGGTTCGATCGAAGCCGTAAACATGGAAGAGCAAGTGACGCTCCGAGTGCCGGAGTACGATCCGTTACAGCCGGGCGGTCCGTATTTGGTCTGGCCGAACGCTCCACGATACGAACAGCTCGATCCCGAGCAGGCTAAACGGCTCATCGAAGAGAACATCGATCTCGAATCCGCATGGTCACCGTGGAAAGACGTGCGGAGTTTCACTCTTAAGAAAGACACCGACTACGATCTGCTCGTACTCGGCATCTCAATCGACGGATTGAAGACCGTGTGTGCAGACATCGTTCAGCACGATAAGCGCTGGAAAGACATGACGGAGAACGTCCGCACGATACAAACCGTCGGCGTGCAAGTGTGGCTCAAACCGACGTTGAAGGAACTCGGGATGGATCTCAAAGCGTGGGGTTTCCCGGACGGCATCGAACCGAACTCTGTGCTGTATTCCAATCCGCTCTACTCCTGGACGGACATGTCACGCAACATTCAGCAGGAGGCGTGGCCTGCCGGTCACGTACCGGGGCATCTGAGCTACTACTGCGGCACATACCCCGAAGACCCGGTTCCGCCGTTCACCCAGCACGATTATCCGGCACAGGAACGCGAGCGGCTCGTCGCGTTGACCGAGCAGTGGTTCCGTGATTACATGGGGTGGTTCTGGCCGAACGGAACGACCATCGAATACCCGCAGGGCGTAAACTTCGATCTGTTCATGCATCCCACGAAAGACGATGCGGACGCACGCGAGAAGTTTCTTTCGCAGTTCTTCATCGTGAACATCGACCCGACGAATCGCTACGTGATCGCATGGCCGGGCACGAACAAATACCGCATGAGAGCCGACGAATCAGGCTACGACAATCTCGTGCTCGCGGGCGACTGGACGAACTTCGGCCTCAACGTCGGCCACGTGGAAGGCACGGTAATCTCCGGGCTACGCGCCGCGCAGGTGATCTTGAAAGCGTCAGGTGTTGCGGGATTAGCAGAGATTTTCGAGTAACAGGAAGGAGAGAAGAAATCTTATTTACGGAAATGATGAACTGAAGCTATGCATATAAAGCACTGAAAGGGTTTGATGTGCTGGATAGAAATGATAGTTACAAATTCATAATCCATTCGCAAATGGAAGTAAGTTGGTCATCATCAGTTAGGTTTGCTGCATTACTAAGAATCCCTGAACGCAATTGCTTAAATATTTCAACAGCCATATTGCTTTCAATAGCTGCGCCAATAAAGAATGTTTGAGGTTTCCTTTTCAATTTGTTGAAGCTCTTTCTGATACGCTCTAAAGCAGAATTGGCGGTCTTCCAATGTTCATCAGCGCCTGCAGGATCGATACCACCTTTCAATTCGCCAAGAGCAACATATGCATCTATCTGATGAAGAATAGACCCCTTTGCCGCATGTAACTGGCTTGCGGATCCATTTAAGATAGAGAGGTCAACGTTTTTCTTTACGATTGGAATGGTAGTGTTCAAAATCAGGAGCCGATGTACATCGGACCTTGACCAAGTGATGCAGCTGATTCTCTTTTCAATGTCAGTGTCATCCACGGACTTAGGAAACCAAACACCAGTGATGCGATCTCTCCACTGATAGTCTATCCCAGAAAGATTAAGAACTGATAACAATGAGCGTAGGAATTTTCTCTCGCCGAGTGTTCCAGCTAAATTTCTTGCCCTACCACCCAGTGCATCTCCTTTGGTAAGGAGATATCGGTAAACAAGTTCGTCAACGAAACCCTTTCCTGCCGGTTCCAGAAACTTTTCAATGAATTCCTTAATCGCAACGGTTTTATCGTCTTCCGTGAGATAGTTTTGAGCTTTATCTGAGAGTCCCGAAGCGGTTAGTAAACCCAGTCTGAGGTCCTGTACTTGCAATAAGTCAATTGGATTTGGAACTTTGCTCGACAGAGATTTCAAAGCCTTTGCTTCTTCGACATAAGGTACAGCTAAATAGTTCTTTTCCAACGCGAGTGAAATAAATCCTGCTCTTGTCATTTCACGGGGAGTCACCAGACCATCAGCAGACTTTACTACGAAAGCGCTTCTCATAGTTTTTGCCAAAGATAGACGCACTTGCGAATTTCGGTACGACCAAAATGTCCCATCTGTTGACTACTATTTCCTTTCCCTCTCGGTAGAACGAAGATCTTTTTCGCTTTGAAACCAAAAGCTTCTGCAAACTCAGACAGTATGAGATCAACCGGTACTTCTTCGCCACCGTAACGAACGTTATCGTTAACCATGACACAATGACCGCCAGCTTTCATCACTCTTGCCATTTCGTAAATCACAAAACACATCTCTAAAAAATAATTGCGGACCATTCTTGGTACATTACTGTTATTGAGTTCATCGAGCTTGTCGAGCTGGTTGAGTACCACATTGATTTCCTTCATAGCAGCGGAGGAATCGTAAACGTGAAGGACAAAATCGAACGAGTCCCTTTTACCATAATTATCGTAGATGTTGCTAAGTTGTTCAACTTTCGCCTTATTTTCAACAGTGCAGGAGAGAAGCTCTTGGCGTAGATTCCGGACTCTCATAGAGTCACATCCGAGAAAGACGAGTTCAAGTGCATATGTTCTCGTGTAATCATACCTATTGCAATATGGGGGGGATGTTATGATGAAATCGAATGAGTCATTCTCAAGTCGTGGGAGATTCTCCAAGCACGACCCTTCGATGACGTTGATTGGGCTACTAAGGGAGCCATTGTTCATAGGCGTATCAAAGAGGGAATAGCTATGGGGAGCAAGATCGCTAACTATCTGATTTAATTTCTGCCTCAAGGCTTGTTCAAATGAATGAATCTTTCCCTTGTTGAAGGGCTTGCCGCTTAAGTCTCTTTTGGAACGATAATCCCACCTAAGATATTGGCCATCCTTTCTCGTGTAGCTGATTTCTTCAAGGATAGTAAGTGCTGCAAATCTCAGGGCGGTTTGTATTTCACTCCGATTGATGCTCTCGCAGTATGTTAGGAATTTATTAAGAGCAGATTCCGTATCGTCTGGAAAGGCATCTCTTGTAATTGCGATATGATTGTAATGTGAACGATAGGAATCAATCTTATCGAATGTTGACCAGAAATGTTGGATAGAATCTCTCAGCAGAGTGAGATCGATCTTTGGTAAGAGATCCCTCGCTTGCATGACGAATATTCCGACTGGTAAAACCTCGATACCAATCCCTTCCCAACCAATTGCCTGGCCAGCGAACAACGTCGTACCAACGCCAGCGAAAGGATCAAGCAGCCTCCCAGGCTTTGTCGAATATTTGTTGAGAAAATACTTAACCAAACCAGAGGAAAAACCTTCTTTGTACTTAAACCACCGATGGATGGGTTCATCTTTATTAGCTTGAAAACTTACCGTTTGGCGATTGAGATGAAATGCCGTTTCAATCCTATCTTCAAATCTTTCGTAAAGCTTTTGTCTTTCGCTTGGAAAGATATCTATAGGATGGTGTATGGGGGATGCACTTTTTCTCTCGGCTGAAGTCTTCAATTGATTCTCCTCATTCCTGTTCTGAATATAACGATTAAGAGTTAGAGGAAGAACGGATAAGCTCCTTCAGCCTCACTTCAACACCTGCATCGTGCGCGAGAAGCTTTGTGTCGGCGTCGTCAGTATGATGATATACATGCCGCTGGGAAGCGCCGAGCCGTCGAACGAAGCAGTGTAGGAGCCGGGAATTATAGAGCCGTCCAGCAAGACAGCGACTCTTCTCCCCAAAGCATCGAACACTTCCAACCGCGTCGGGCCTTCCTCGATCACGTCGTACTCGATGATGGTTTGCGCGTTAAACGGGTTCGGCCTGTTCTGCTTCAATGCAACGAACCGAGTCCAGTCGAAAAGGCGGTCACCGCCGTCGCGACAGATCTTCAAACGAAACTCCCCGTGGACGCGCGTGACACGCACTGCGCCCGTCGTCCATTCGAAGAAGTCGATAGTGAGGGGAGTCCTGTCGATGGCGCCGAGCATTGCCTGACATTCGAACTGTGTCAGCGTTCCCAACGTGTCGCTCCATTGTCCCTGAAGCGTGATCGTCCGGTCCGTTCCATTATCGCTCCACACACCGACGTTGCCGAGCGGCTGAAGAATGTCCCGGTTGATACGAATCACCGCACGGAAGTCCTTCGCTCCGCTGACGATGAGATTTTCGGAAGACTCGATACGAAGCGGGATCCGGACGACCTCTCCGGGCGCTGCTTCGAGAACGGGAATGGACACAACCGTTTGCGCGATGAAAACGGAAAGAGGCGGTGACGTTGCGGAACACCCGTCGGCAGTCGTAACGGTCACGGTATAAATTCCGGAGCGGGGTATCAGGAGTTGACGATTCGTTTCGTTCGGAAGAGGCACGCCGTTGAGCAACCATTGATACCCGAATTCCGGCGACGAAAGAAGCGTGTCGCGCACTTGAGTAATCGTGGGAATTGCGGGCAGCGGATGTACAGTTACGCGTGAAATCGCGGACGACCACGTACACCCGTTCGAGTCGCGAACGGCTACGGAGTAATCGCCGCCTGATTTGACGGTGATGTTCTGCGTTTGCGCGCCGTTCGACCAGAGGTACGAAATGAATCCGGACGGCGCCCGAAGGATGACGCTATCGCCATCGCAAAAAGCTACAGGACCGGCAGGAGTGATCGTCGGTGTGAGATCGGGATGGACTGTGATCGTGACATCCGGTGACGTGGAAGCACAACCTGTTGCGAATGCGACCGTTACGTTCAGAGTGATGGACGAACGAACGACGACCGTCTGCGTTGTCGCGCCGTTCGACCAATTGTAACTCGCAAAACCGGGTCCGGCATCGAGGATGACGCTATCACCCGCGCAGAACGATGTCGCGCCGCGCACTGTGATCGCTGCCACCGGTCTCGGGTTCACTGTGACCTGAACAGATGGAGACGTTGCGGTGCAGGTGTTCGAATCGATAACCGTGACCGAAAGAAGCTGCGTTGTCCTGATCGTGACGAATCGACTCGTGGCACCGTTCGACCATTGCCATGAAACAAACCCTGCGCCTCCGTCTAACACCACGCTGTCGCCATCACAAAAAGTCAGAGGTCCGCTTGCCGTAATCGTCGGATTCGGGAGTGGGTGCACGGTCACTTCGATCGGTGCGGACGTTGCAACACAGCCGAATGCATTCGTGACCGAAACGGTGAAGCTCCCGCTCGCACGCACGGTGATGTTTTGCGACGTCTCGCCCGTTGACCAACGGTACGATGAGAATCCCATCCCTGCATCGAGGACGACGGAATCGAGCATGCAAAAACGCGTCGGGCCTTTCGCCGTGATCGTCACCGTTGGACGCGGGTTCACGACGACATCGACAGCCGGCGATGAATTGGAACAGCCGTTCGTATCCCGAACCGAAACGAAATAACTGCCGCTCGTCTTCACGGTGATCGTCCGGCTATTCGCACCATTCGACCAAGAGTACGTTGCGTACGAGGCACCTGCATCGAGCACGACACTATCGCCGTCGCAAAGCGTCGTCGGACCGCTTGCGGATATTACAGGCTGGGGGAGAGGATTCACCGTCACACCGATCGGTTGTGAAAGCCCGCCGCAGTCGTTCGTATCGGCAACCATGACGCGATACGAACCGGATTGTCTGACGACAATAGATTGCGTGCGTTCATCCGTGGACCAGCGATACCATGCGTATCCGGCCGGCGAGAGCAATCGAACGCTATCGCCATCGCAAAACGTCGTCGGTCCCTGTGCAGTGACCACCGGCAGCGGGTCGAGTGTGCATCCGAATTTCAACAAGTATGCATCCCAGTTTCCACTTTTGCCCGGTTGAAACGAACCGGGCGTGGTCGGGAAGTCCGTGCTTTTCGTCCAACCGGATATTGCCGCCCATCCAAGCGGATGCGTTGCGATGGAAGTCAATCCTAAATTGCTTTCGGGGCTATCCTCATCCGAGCCGCCGATGTATGTCGCATATTTCAGTGAGCCGTCTGCTCGGAATTTCACCGCGAAGGCATCCGTCAATCCAGCACTCGCAGTCTGCGCTGCATCGGGAGTCATGACGAGATCGGTTGAGTTCGAATGTCCCGTGATCATCACATTGCCGCTCGGATAAGCGTCGATGCTGTTCCCGATATCTTTGCGCGCACCGCCGTAATACGTTGACCACAGTCGCTGTCCGCTCGCATCCATCTTGAACACGAACGCGGCAACGTTCCCGAAGCGCTCCGTCTGAAATGCACCCGGCGAAGCGGGATAGTCGAAGCTTTCCGTTCCACCCGTCGCAATCATGTTTCCTTCGTCATCGACGGTCACGCCGTATGCATCGTCCCACGTTCCACCGCCGATGAACGTCGCATACACGCGAACACCCGTTGGGGAGAACTTTGCAACGAAGCCATCGCGAAGCCCACGATAGACCGGCTGCCACGCATCGGACGTCACGGGAAAATTTCCGCTGAGCGTGTGACCCGAAATCACAACGTTCCCGGAGGGATCGACCGCGACGGCATGTCCCCAATCTTCATCGACGCCTCCGAAGAACGTTCCCCAGAGCCGCACACCGTCGGAACGGAACTTCATCACGAACGCATCGAGACCACCGCTTTTGATTTGCTGAAACGCGCCGAACGATATCGGGAAATCCACGCTCGTCGTTCTTCCCGTAAGAACGACGCTGCCGGATGCGTCGAATGTTACTCCATGACCTTCATCGACAAGCGAACCGCCGAAGTACGTTGACCAGTTCACCGTGCCATCGGGATGAAGGACCGTTACGAAACCGTCGGAACTGCCATTTCTCTTTTCCTGCATCGCACCCGGTGTAACGAAAAAGAAATCGCTTTCCGTAAAGCCGGTCACTGCTATCATGTCCTGGTCATTTGCGGCAACGGCGAGTGCCGCATCGTTCGCCGGACCACCGAGATACGTAGTCCAGAGGCGTTGGCCTGTCGGTGAAAACTTTGAAACGAACACGTCCGTCAACCCGCCATAATTCTCCTGAATGACGCCGGGACTCGATGGGAAATCCATGCTGCGCGTCCATCCCGCAACGATGACGTTCCCCGTTCCATCGAACGAGACGCCATTTCCGTATTCATCACCGGTGCCTCCGAGGTAGGTCGCCCATTCGACAAACGGATCGATAACAAGTGCGCGTTCGTTGGAGTGATCACCGACTGCGAAGGTGAGGAGCGAACCGTCTATGTTGTATGCACTCGAGATAGAAGTTCGCTTGCCGTCTGAATCCACTGCATAGGTCACCGGTCGTCGTTCCGTGATCGCTCCAAGAGGTGTTTGAACCGACATGCTTCCATCGCTTCTTATGATGGATGATGCGCCGAGGTAGTTCAGTCGAACTGCACGAACGTCGCCGCCGGGATGAACGACAATGTCGTATTTCAAACCGGAGTCTGTCACGCGCATGACCATATCGATGTTGGGATAGATGTTCCTGAGAAGGATCGACTCCCAAACCTGCGCTTGTCTCAGGCCCGATGGCGTGGCAAAACGCACGACGTGCACAGCTTCGTCCTTACCGATGAACTCCATGCGCGAGAAGCTATCGATGAACTCCACGTCCATTCTGTACGAACGTCGGTTGGGAGCTTGCAGTCTTCTCTCGCAATCCCGATGGCTCTCCTCATCCACGCGATGTTCGTGGACGTCTTCCGAAAACACGTAGCTGAGACCCGTCCGACGAACGAACAAGCGGACGTTCCCCAATTGCATCGTCGCAAGTACGTCGGCGCGGATTGTCCCATGGTCATCACGGACTTGTCCGACGTTCTCGACGAATCCATGGAGCGCTTCTCTTTTCCCGGAATCCGATGCAGAAGCGATGAATGAAAGAGAAAGAATGCAAAACCCGATGAGCGCTTGGCAATTCGATAGGGGCGAACGAAGCATGATCTCGTGATAACGTGTGAAAAACATCGCGCGCAAGCTAAGGGATTTTTCCACTGAGAAAAATGGAATCTTTCCTCTCCTCCAAATTTCCAGCACGAGAGTCGATCACTCGCTCCTGCTTGTCGAATCACGTTTTTCATCCGGGCAGATGTAGATTGCCGTCGGCATGTATATCCACGGACGCATACCGATACTCGAAGCGATTCGCGCAGGGAAAAACATCGCGAAGATTTTCTTTCGATACGGCGTTCACGGCGAGTCGCTCCGTGAAATTCGCGTGCTCGCTCGCAAGCATCGCATTCCGATGGTTGAGTTGCCGAAGCAGAAATTCGACAGACTTGGCGATACCGAAAACGCGCAAGGCATCGTCGCGCTCGTCGAAGACGTGGAGACGCTCGAGTTATCCGACCTTCTCACGTTTCACAAAGAGCAAGACGCCGCGTTCTTCATTGCGCTGGATTCCATCACGGACCCGCACAACGTCGGCGCGATCATACGCACTGCCGAATGCGCAGGCGTGCATGGAGTCATTCTTCCGGTTCGAGAATCATCACCGCTGACCGAGACCGTCATCAAGGCGTCGGCGGGTGCGGTCTCTCATCAGCGGATCGCGAAGGTGGGGAATCTCCATCATGCGCTCGAAGAAATGAAGTCCCATAACATCTGGATCGCTGGCCTCGATGAGGACGGTGACACCGACCTCTTTCAGCTCGACGGGACGATGCCGCTTTGCCTCGTGATCGGCAGCGAAGGGAAAGGCATGCGTCCGCTCATCCGGAAATCATGCGACATGCTCGTGCGAATCCCGCTCTGGGGTCGCATCGAATCGCTCAACGCTTCCGTCGCTGCTGCGCTTGCGATGTATGAAGTGCGAAGGAAGCGCATCGGGTGAAGTTCGCCGATGCTTCCACGAATTCCCCGCACGACTCTCGTCGATTCGATGAATGCGATTGGGCGTTGATTGCAATCGTGTTAGCTTGCCCGCTGTTTATGACGAACACGATCACATGAAGCCTCTCTTTGCATTCATTCGAAAGCTCTACAACTGGGTGGAAAGCTTCGCCGAAAAGCCACACGCGCTCTGGGCACTCTTCATCATTTCATTCACCGAATCGTCTTTCTTCCCCGTTCCGCCGGACGTTTTGCTCATTGCGCTCGCGGTTGCTTTCCCTCGGAAGGCGATGCGCTTTGCAGCGATCTGCACGATAGGCTCCGTGCTCGGCGGCATGTTCGGTTACTTCATCGGCCACCAATTGATGGAATCCGTCGGAAGGCCGATCATCGAATTCTACAACGCGGATACGTACTGGCTCGCCGTCGAAGAGGCATATCGCGGACCGGTCGGCGTGTGGTTTCTTCTTGCTGCGGCATTCACTCCCATTCCGTACAAAGTCGCCACGATCGCAGCGGGTGCGACGCTGATGCCGTTCGTTCCGTTTCTCATCGCGTCCGCCGTCGGTCGTGCCGCGCGTTTCTTTCTCGTCGCAGGCTTGATCTGGAAGTTCGGCCCATCGATCAAGACGTTCATCGACAAGTATTTCGACAGGCTCTCGATCGCGTTCGTGCTGCTTCTGGTGATCGGCTTCGTCGCGGTGAAGTGGGTGTTTTGATAGCCATTCAACGCGCACCGTATTCCATTTGACTCCGATGAATTACGGCTTGTAAACCATTTCAATCCTTCAAAACAAAAGAGGCTGTCCCATCCGGAACAGCCTCTCGAAATTTCAGTCTTGCGATTTCGTCAGTTCTTATTCGTGCTCTTCGCGTCTGTTTTCGTGTGGGCCATCTTGCAGTCGTCATCGCACTTGCTCATGTCGCAATTCGCCATGTCCATGTCGCAATCCTTCATGTCACAGCAATCGGATTTCTTATTGGACGCTTTCATGGCTTTCGCACCGGTTGCGCAGCAATCACTTTTACCGGCCTTGTTCGATGCCTTCATCGTCTTAACGTCAACGTCGCAGTGGGATTTGGTCGATGCTTTCACCTCACCGGTTACAGACGCCGTGGTAACGTTGACATCACCAGCGTTGTTCGAGGCTTTGATTGTCGAAACCTTGGGTGCGCAGCAGGAGGACTTCGCTTTTTCGGCTTTGGGTTGTTCCTGAGCTACAGCGAAAGTCGCTGCCACCGAAACGGTGAAGGCGATGATCAGGGCGAGTAGTTTTTTCATTGAAAGAATCCTTGTGTTATGTGAAGAGTTGACGAAAGCGCTTAGGTAACCGGTGCTAATCTATCGGAGGCCGAAGTGAAATCCAAAGGAAAACGACGGCCCTATGTAATTCGTACGTCCGAGGTGTGGGGAGAGGAAGTGCATCGCGTCCAATTCAAGCTGCATGAACGCACCGAAGCTTCGACCGAACCGCAGCTCTGAGCCAATGCCGGCATACGCTCCGGCGCCCCAACGGAATCCGGTATTCATGAGATTTCTGAAGAAGCCGAATGTGTTCGAGTACTCCAGCCCGAGAACAGGACCACCGCCGGCTACGGCGTATTGCTTCCATTGAAACTGCGAAGTCTCAGTGTCGAGCAGGTTGTATCGCCATCCGTAAAAAACTGGAATCACTGCACCGAGCACGGTTCCCCCTGTAAGGTTCGTGTACTGCTGACCTGGAACCATGATGTATCCCGTACTGAACTGTGTGAGAAGACCATCGGATTCGGGCATGCTGAGCACTGCTTTTCCACCGGGACCGAGTGCGGATACCATCGCAGAAGTGAGGACTGCGAAGCGGTCGCGCTTGAAAACCGGATCTTCTTCTCCCGGTAGCGTTGGATGCCGGTATGTTTCGACGGCTTTGGAGTTCATGACGATGCAACTGCCTCCGCGCTGGCCATCCTGATCGGAGAGTCCTTGTGCGAAGCACTGCGAGGTTAGGACGAGTGTCGCAACGATGAGGAGAGGGAAATGGAAGTGATTCATCTGTTTTATCTCATGCTTCGAAATTGCCGTGCCACATTACGGAATCGTGTCCAATGATTCAACAATTCACCGGTGCAAAAATTCGTCACTCGGTGGACGTGCGAAGAACGCGCAAGCATTCGTAGAGAATGATCCCCGTTGCGACCGCGACGTTCAGGGAGTGTTTGATTCCAAACATGGGGATCTCAAGCGCGAAGTCACAGTATGGCAATGCTTTTTGCGCGATGCCCGTGATTTCATTTCCCACGATAACTGCGAGTGGAAACTGCTCCGCCTTCACATCGAAACAGGAGACGCTTCGGTTTGTCTGTTCCACTGCTGCAATGGCTACACCCTGTGCTTTCAGGTGCTCGAGGACTTCAGTGATATCCCATGCGTATTGCCACGGAACGCTGTTCGTCGAGCCGAGCGCGGTCTTTTCGATTTCCTTGCGCGGTGGGTGCGGTGTGAATCCGCACAGCCAGAGTTTTTCAACGCGCGCCGCGTCGCAGGTGCGAAAGATCGAACCGACGTTGTAGAGACTGCGCACGTTGTCCGCGACAAGTGTGATGGGATGCCTCGGCTCCTTCTTCAAGACCTCTATTGATGGACGAACCAGTTCCTGATGCAGCAACTTACGAATCGGCATTCACCTTCCGTCGCCAAATCATCAGAGTTTCTTTTCCACGTCTCGGTGAAACGGAATCGTCAGGCTGCTCTTCATGCAAAAGTTCGAACGCCTCACTCATTGCTCCGCGAAATTCATCGAGTTGAACGTTGAACGGAGGCCCGCCCGGCCTTCCATCGATTGGGAACATCAGTCCGATGAAGAAGCCTCCTTTACGAAGAACACGCTCGACGAAGCGATAGTACTCGACCCGGCGCACCGGATCGAGGGCGCAGAAGCATGTATATTCGAGCAGCGCATCGTATTTCGCATCGTGTCTTTCATCGATTGCAAGGACGTCGTCGCGGATGACCGTGAGATTCAGTCCGCGCGCGCGAGATTCATGTTGAAGGTATTCCGTCGCTTCGATGGAGAAATCGACTGCAGTTACGTCGAAGCCGTGTTCAGCGAGAAGCATTGCGTCGTAACCGCGTCCGCATCCGGGAACGATGACCGACGGTTTTTCGATCGCGAACAGACCATCGAGATACTTCCTGCGTTCGTCACTATGCGATGAAAAGAGATTGACGAATACCGGAGTCGGCGTCCCCATATCCCAATGGTCGTTCGCTTCGCGATACGCCGCATCCCAGAATTGCGAGTCGTTCGGGTTATGCATTGGAAGAGGAGCGATACCAGTCTTTTTTCGGTGTGAAGGAATGCTCGAGCGAGCGCTTTTCATCGTGCCGCTCGAAGGCAAGCGCGAGGAGTTCATCGAGCAATACCGGATATGCCAGTCCCGAGGCTTCCCACATTTTCGGATACATGCTGATGGAGGTGAAGCCCGGCATGGTGTTGATCTCGTTGAGAAACAGTTCTCCGGAGTCACGGGCGTAGAGGAAATCCACGCGCGCCAATCCTTCGCAATCGATGGCGAGGAATGCTTTGAGAGCGAGCGTCCGAATCCGCTGTGAAAGCTCATCGGGAATATCGGCAGGGATCACCGTCCGCGAAGCGTTATCGACATACTTTGCGTCGTAGTCATAAAACTCGTTCGAAGGAATCACTTCACCCGGAAGCGAGACGCGAGGGTTCGCGTTTCCCAACACTGCGACTTCGAATTCCCGCGCAGCGGGAACGGCTTCCTCCACGATGATCTTTCTGTCGAATCGCGCGGCAAGTTCAAGCGACGCTCTGAGTGCATCGCGTTCCGTTGCTTTGCTGATGCCGACACTCGAACCGAGATTCGCAGGTTTCACGAAGACAGGATAGCCTAAGAGCGACTCGCTTCTCGAAATGATGGAATCCATCTCAAGCGAAAGCGTGCTTCTCCAACACGAGAGAAACTTCACTACCGGTAAACCCACGGCGCGATGAATTTCTTTTTGCAGGACTTTGTCCATACCGATCGAGGATGCGAGAACACCGGCTCCGACATAAGGAATCCCGGCAAGCTCGAACAAGCCTTGAATGGTTCCATCCTCGCCGTACGTCCCGTGAAGGACGGGGAAAAAGACGTCGATGTACTCTTCGCGAATGACGCCATCATACGTGAATGCGAGCAGTCGTCCTGTCCCTGCCTCGGCTGCGAGAATACACTCATCCCACTGTCGATGATGGGGAGTGCCTTTGAGTTCCGACATCGCGTCGCGTCCGCAAATCCACCGGCCGTCTTTACGGATGCCGATTGGGAGAATGTCGTACTTCTCTTTGTCGAGCGCGTGCATCACGGACTCGGCGGAGACGAGTGATACTTCATGTTCGCCCGACCTTCCTCCGAAGAGCACACCGATGCGTGTTTTGTTCTTCATTCCGTCGTCCTCATGCTGATGCGATAATACTTCTCGTTATTGCGAATCCAAAGCTCTCGAAGAACGCCGGTCTTCGTGGATACAATCTCAGCCCCGTCGAAAGAATCTGTCGCCCAATCATCTCCATACGGAAGGGCGAAGCAGAATCAGGACGGTGAAGATCTCCAAACGTCCGAGAAGCATGTTTGCAATCAGCAGCCATTTTCCCGGAAGGGGAATCCAACTGTAGTTCTCGAAAGGCCCGACGCCTGCAAGCCCAGGTCCGACGTTGCCGATACATGCGATCACAGCTGACGAGGCCGTCACCAAATCCGGGATAAAGAGCGTCATCAGGAGCGAAGAAAGCACGAACAATCCGATAAAGAGAAGAACGAACGCAATGATGTTCGCGACACGTTGTTCTTCCAAAGGATTATTTCCAATCATCACTGGCTTCAACAATCTCGGCCTTGCCATCTTGACTACTTCACGAAGAACGTTCTTTGTCACGACCAGCACCCGAATCACTTTCATCCCTCCTCCGGTCGAACCGGCACAGCCTCCGACGAACATCATCGAGAGCAGCAAGAGTCGAGATGCCGTCGGCCAGACGTCGTAATCCGAAGTCACGAATCCCGTAGTGGTCACGATGGAAAGAAATTGAAAAGAGGCTTCACGAATGCTGTCATATAGGTCGGCGACTTTCTCATGCATCGCAGCGACGTGATTCATGAACACCTCTTCCTCCCAGGGCGTCGAGCGGAAATGAGACGCGGAATACGATGCATGCGGGAGACCTTCAACATTCAATGAGATTGTTACGAGCGCGATTCCAATTACGACGATCGCAGCGTACATGCGGAACTCCCTGTCGATTGCAAAGACGCGCGCATTGCCTTTCAGTGCATTGAAGTGAAGGAGAAAGTTCGTACCCGCAAGGAACATGAATACGATAATGACCCAGTGGATGAAATCATTTGAGTAATACCCGATGGAAAGGTTTTTCGTACCGAATCCTCCTGTTGCCATCGTACCGAAAGTATGGCAGAGCGCATCGAACCAGTCCATGCCGCCGATGAGGAGGAGAATCGTCTGCAATCCCGATAAGCCCGCATAGACTCCCCAAAGAATTCCTGCCGTTTCTCGCAGACGCGGTTGCAAGCGCTCCGCTGTCGGGCCGGGGACTTCACCCTTGAACATGTGGTACCCTGAGACGCCCAGCGCAGGAAAGATCGCCAGTGCGAGTGTGACGATGCCCATGCCTCCTAACCAGTGCGTGAGACTTCGCCAGAAGAGAAGTCCGCGCGGGAGTGACTCGACGTCAGTCAGGATCGAAGCTCCGGTCGTCGTAAATCCGCTCATGATCTCGAAGAATGCATCGGTGAACGCGCGCGCGAAATCATGGATTGACGCCATCGGTGTCTGGGAGACGAAATAGACGAATAACGGAATGCATCCGAAGAAGGTAAGAACGACCCAGCCGATCGTTACGACGGCAAATCCTTCGCGAACGGTTTGGTTCTCGTGTGACCTGCGAAGGAGAATTGCAGTCAGCGATCCAATCGTCAACGAGGAAACGAATGCGATCCAGAATCCCATGAAGCCGGGATGGAAGAATTTTTCCGCGTTCGACATCTCGTTCAAATCGAACCACGCAATCGTCGCAGGGACTATCATCGAGAGTGCGAGGATTTGTGTGAGACGGGCTACGCCGTAAAGAACGGTTCGCTTGAACATTTCAGCCTAAGGCGATTCTCCGAAAAGCTTTGTCACTGATCTGATCCCTGACCCACGACTGAACACGATGACGATATCTCCCGGCATCAGGACGGTGTTTCCATCGGGGATGATCATCCGTTCCTCCCGAATGACGACGCCGACGATCGCATAGCCGAGAACTTTCTTCCATCCATCTTTCAGCGCTTTGTGTGCAATGGGGCTTTCGCGAGAAACGGCAAAGCGAAGCACGTCGATATCCGTTTTCTGGATGTGTGCAGAAGGAGCGACGAATCCGTTGTAAATCGCATTCAGGATTCCGGCAGCGGTCAATTGCCGGGGATTGATGACGTGATTGATCCCAATGGAATGGAACAGGTCGATGTGCTGGTCATCATTCACGACAGCGATAACCTCACGGGCGCCTTCCGATTTTGCGAGAAGACAGGAAAGGATATTCTCATCGTTCTGTTTGCTCGCCGCGATGAAGAAGTCGGCAAAGCGGATGTTCGCTTCGCGAAGGACGTCCACGTCCGCGCCGTCGCCATGAAGGACGTCCATCTTCTGCAGCTTGAGTGAGGCCTCCTGTGCATGCTGATAATCCGGGTCGATGAAGACGACGGATTCCAGTTCTTCTTTCAGTGCGCGCGCGATGTTGATCGCCGTCAGGGAATTGCCGTACACCACTGCCTTCTTCGCGGGTTTGGAATCCAGACCGACAAGAGTGAGGAAGTAATCGAGTGATTCCTTCGGGAAGAGCACGAGGAGTTTATCGCCGGCTAAGACACGCGCATCTCCGCGAGGGATGAAAACTTCTTCGCCACGGATGATCGCCACAACCAGCAACACTTTTCCCTCTTCCTGGCTGCGCAAGTCCGCAAGCGGTTTGTTCGCAATGGGCATCGACTCCGTAATCTGGTAGCTCCGCATGAGAACCGAGCGATCCAAAAAATCCTGGGCATCGATTGCGAAAGGCGTCTCGATGAAATTCATCACTGCGCCGATCGTGCTTTCCTCCGGGTATATCACTTTGGTGATGCCGAACTCGATCGGAAGAATGTCCGCCGAATCGCGGTGAAAATCCCACGTGCGAATACGCGCGATGCGATGTTCGACGCTGTAAT
Organism: uncultured Chromatiales bacterium; assembly: GCA_964448285.1. Classification (GTDB taxonomy): domain Bacteria; phylum Bacteroidota; class Ignavibacteria; order SZUA-365; family SZUA-365; genus CAYUWG01. The sequence continues at coordinate 46,022 of CAYUWG010000010.1, read as the reverse complement.
GTCTGGCAATCATGCACGCGATGATGTTCACTTCGTCCAGCGGTGTGGCAGCGATGATCATGTCTGCGTTTTCGATTCCCGCTTCGAGTAAAGCTCTCGGATGGCTGCCGGAACCTCGCACGATGCGCACGTCGAACTTTTCGCCCACCTGCTCGATGCGGTCTGAATCGCGCTCGATAATCGTGACATCATGCCCAAGCTTGTGGAGATACTCCGCGAGACTGGTTCCGACCAAGCCCGCACCTACGATGATGATTTGCATTACTTATTCGACTCGTTCGTTCAAAGCCGTTGCCAATATAGAACCTATTGGAATGAGAGAGAACCATAGTGTCCCAAGGGAATACGATGCATCACTGGAATTCCTCACGCTCAGGTCGTACGTTCCGTGTATGAAATTCCGAACGTTCATCTCCGCGCTCGTCATCTCTTCTCTCAATGTCCAATCCATCAATGCTGGTGAAGAGATTTCGCTGGGAGAGAAGGTGTTCACCGCGGATGCGATCGTAGAAATCGAGCTTTCATTCCGGAAACCCATTCCGAGGAATTGGAAGAACAAAACGTACAATCCGACAGGCTGGGCCTTCCCGGATCAGCTCGCAAACGATGCGTTGTCGAACGCGGTCGTTTCGCGTGTAATCTTCGCGACTGTTTCGCCGGACAAGATCACGCTTCCGAGCAGGCCGTTCGTGTTTGCGATTACGTCGCCGTGTTGGTGGCAAGCGCATGAAAACAAATCCGTCCGGTCGCTCGTGTTCCTCAAGCGTGATGAGAACGGCACTTGGAAACAGTTCTTCGGCGTTGAACACGAAACCGGTCGGTATTCGAATTTGAATCCCTCCTATGAACTTCTCGTGACCGCGATACAGGAAGCGCGAGCCTGGCCGGAGGAACGCATGCACGCCGTTCATGCAGATGCGCTCTGGCAGACACAGCGGAGCATACTTCGCGAGAGTTCAAACCCTTATCAGCAGGTGCTCGCCGTTGCTTTCCTTGAAGGGCACGGCGGCTCGAAAGCGATCACCGACGTATGGAAGGAACACAGTACCGACCTCCGGCTTCGCGCACTTCGCGAGCAAACGACTGCGCAGGTTTGTAAATAATCTCTTACCGAACGCACAACAGACGATTGTCAGCGAGACGTTTTAAGGATTCATCGACAGACGCGCAAGTTGCTCGCGCGCTTTTCGTGCAAGCGGCAAGCCTTCGTCGCAGTGTTTGAGATTTTGTAGTAAGGCTCTCAGGGCAGTGATCGCTTTCACGCGTTCTCGCTTCTGTTCGTGTGCCATTGCAAGAACGAGGAAGCTTTCGGGATAGTAGGCGGCGCGCGATGAAATATAGTTGGGCCACCATCCATCGAAGTGAAATTTCTGAAACTTGATGAGCAAAGCGATCGCGTTATCCGTCCGGTTGGCTTTGATATACCACCGGGCAAGGTCGTTCGGATTGAACAGCGGATCGGACATGCCCCACTTCCGATAGAACTCGCCGAGTTGTTCGGCTGCGTTCACATAATCACCGCTTTCCGCAAAACGATAAGCCTGAATCAGGGATGATCCGTACCGTTCGAGCGGCAAGCCCATTCGCGTCACAACGTGCGTCGAGATGATGTTCTCCATGCGTTCTCGTTGATTCAAATGCCGGTATGTTTTCGCGAGATAATAGAACGTCCGGAAATCAGCCGTGTCGAGAAGTGCGATTGTTTTTTTGATTGTCGGTTCGATCACTTCGGCCGGCCTTCCCGCTGCGGATTCCCAGAAGGCTTTCTCCGCAAGTGTGAAGGAGAGATTCTGGATGTTGCCGCTTGCCTGATCGAGTTGAATGATCCGGTCGAGTGCCCGAATCGCTTCGACGACTTTTCCCTGATACATCTTCAGCGCAGCGAGCTTGCGCATCGCGTGACGGCGCGTGCTTCTCTCGTTCGAATCCTCAAGCAAGGGGACAAGAATCTTTTCGGCTTCAGCATACTCTCCACGGAAGGTGTGAATATCCGCCAGGCTGATGGTCGGCATAAGGCTTTTGGGAAAGAGGTTCGATGCAGCATGATACGTCGCGCGTGCCTGCTCGTATTCGCCGCGCATCATGTGTGTGCCTGCCAGGAAGTTGTACGCCTGTTCCGTCGGTTCGACCTCGACGTACTGGCGTGCATATGTGAGCATGTCGTCGAGCCGTTCTTTGCGTGATAACGCAATGAGAATGTGATTGAGCGCAAGCCCGAATCGTGGATCGATTTCAAGGACGGTACGGAAGTGCGGTATCGCCACGTCGAAGTCCGCGTTGTGAAATGAGATGTCGCCGATTTGCCAGTGCGCCTCTTTTTCCTGCGGGTATTGTTCGAGCACGCTCCGATAGAGTGTGAGTGATTGTTCGATGTTGCCGTTGATATAGGCATCGAGTGCGCGAATGAGTATTCGCTCCTTCTCGGGAGCTTTATTCAAGTAACGCATTGCCATCCGCGATGACTCTTCCCTTCTTGGGTCGATATGCCACGAATAGACGTATGCGAGGCGATAGTGTGCAAGCGCAAAGGTCGAGTCGAGAGCGATCGCGCGTTTCAGTTCCCTTTCGGCATCTTCGAAGTTCAGTTTGCTGATGTATTGCTCACCGGTGAAATAATGCTGGTACGCTTCGAGGTTCACGCTCGTGATATCGCCTACGCTTTTTCCGCCGGGGCGAACCTCCGTGACTGATGTTTTCAACGCCTCATGAGTCTTCACTGAAAGGCGATCGATCATTGCCGGGATCGATTGCTTGTCCGTTCCTTTTTCGCTTGAGGTGAAGAGATATTCGTCGCGATTCGGATCGAGAACTTTCAGGTCGATGTGGTAGAGATTGCCAAACTTTCGGATAGATGCTATCGCGAGAAGAGCGACGTTCGCTTTGCGGCAAATCTCACGACCGAGTGTTTCATCGATGCGCTCGACATGTGTTTTCCCAAGCTGGTTGAGCACGTCGAACATTCCTGCGCGCGTGAGCACCTCGAACTGCTGCGACTGTTCGAGAGCCGTGATGAGCATTCCCGACAGTCCATCCAAATCGCTTTCTGCAGTTTCATTGTTGAAATCCACCACCGCAAGCGAGACTCGTTGCGTCGGTTCGGGATTGAGGAATACGTACGCGGCAACGATACCGACGACCGCAAGCATTCCGAGCGAAAGAAAGAGTGTGCGCGACCGTGTTCGTCGTCTCGGTGGTGCCGGCGGAATGCCCGTCAATGACTGTCGGCTTACCGCGGGAAACATGCGTTGCAGATCCTGACGAAGCTCCTCCATCGATCCATAACGCAGTTCAGGATTCTTTTCCAAGCACCGCATGACGACGTACGCAGTGAACTCATCGACCTCCGGATTGACCTTTCGGATGTCCACAGGCTCTTCATCCAGAATCTTTCGAAGCATGGCAACATCAGAAGCGGCTTTGAACGGTAGAACACCGGTCAGCATTTCGTAAAACACAACGCCGAAGGAATAGATATCCGTGCGATGATCGACTTCTTCACCGCGCGCTTGTTCGGGTGACATGTAGGCCGGAGTTCCAAGTAAACCGACGGTACGGTTTGCGTTCGTCGAATCCTTCAGCTTTGCCAAGCCGAAATCGAGCACCTTCACATGACCGCGCCGGCTTATCATGATGTTGTTCGCTTTGATATCGCGATGCGTGATCCCGCTTGCGTGCGCTTCCTGCAGAACCTCGGCCAACTCGAGCGCGAATCTATAGGCACGATCCAGCCCGAGACCCTTGCAATCCTCGCGGCTTTCCTTCTGAATGAGCGCCGAAAGCGTTTCCCCTTCGATGTACTCCATGACGATATAGGGTTGGTCTTCCCAGACGTCGAGGGCGTGAACGACACACGCATTCGGATGTTCGAACTTTGCCGTAACGCGCGCCTCCTGCACGAAACGTTGGTATGCCGTTGCATCTTCCCAGAACCGAGTGAGGAACTTCAGCGCGACGACTCTGTCGAGCTGTGTATCGAGCGCTTTATAAATGGCTCCCCAGCCGCCTTCGCCGACTTTTTCAAGGATGCGATACTGCGCGACCAAAGTATCAACGGAGAGGTTCATGCAAATGCCGATTGAATACTGCTACAATGAAGGATGGGAGGTGTGTGATGTGGCCTTTCGCGTCGGTATCTGATTCTCTTTCTTCTTCATTCGTTAAGTTAGATCGGTGTGCGAGTAATTGCAATCCGCACCTTTCCATTGAAACAGGCATCCAGCAAACAGGAATCACAATGAGCGAACAACAATCCGTTTCCGATGGACCGAATCCGCTTGCGCGGTTGCAATATGTTTTCAACGAATTGTTGGAAGGAAATGTCAGCGCTTTGACTTCGTTAATGAAAGAAGCGGGCAGCGTTTCTCCTGATCCTCCAAACAGCATCCGGAACACACGCGAAGCGCTAAAAGAATTGCTGGATAAGCAACAACAGACACGTGTGACCATCTCGCGGTTCATCAGTCAGACGGACCGGGCTTTGCGTGAGGCTGAGCGGCAGAATGCCGTCTTCCACCAGTTGATTGAATTCGGAATGAACGTCATCGGCGAAACATCCCTGCCACGTGTCCTTGAAATCGGATTGGAAAAAGCGCTGACGTTAACCGGTGCGAAACGAGGTTATCTCGCCCTCGTGAACGAAGCAGGTGACATCACCACACTCGCGTCGAAGAACTTCGAAGGTGCAAACGAGGAACCGGCGTTTGAGATTTCCCGAACTATCGTTCATCGGGTCATGGAATCGCATGAACCGGTGCTCATTGAAGACGCGGCCTCCGATGACACCTTCGGGCAATTTCGAAGTGTGCGTTCGTTTCAGCTTCGCTCGGTTCTCTGTCTGCCTCTCGAAGATGAAGGGAAAGTCATTGGTGTGATTTATCTCGATAATAGAGATAGCGGTGGAATTTTTTCGCGAGAGCGCACGCAGTTCCTGCCATCGTTCACATCCATGATGGCGCGCATCGTCCATACTGTGGCAAAGGGAAGCGTTGGAGTTGATTCTCGTGATACCGGTGATGTGGAAGAGACATTCAAGGAGCGATATCGATTCCCAAACATCATCGGAGCAAGTAAGAAGCTGCAATCCGTTCTTGAAACGGTCGTGCACGTCGCCGATACGACGGCGAACGTCCTTATCCAGGGGGAAAGCGGAACCGGTAAAGAACTTATCGCGCGGGCGCTGCACGACAACAGCGCACGGCGTAACAAACCCTTCGTGGTTGTCAATGCAAGCGCCGTCCCGGAAGCGCTTCTTGAAAGTGAGTTTTTCGGTCACGAGAAAGGTGCGTTCACCGGAGCGACAACGCAACGCTTAGGGAAGTTCGAACAAGCCGACGGCGGGACGTTGTTTCTCGATGAGATTGGCGACATGGCTCTTGGCCTTCAGGCAAAGCTTCTCCGCGCAATTCAGGAACGCGTGATCGAGCGCGTCGGCGGAAGCAAGCCGATTTCCGTAAACGTTCGCATCGTCGCTGCGACCAACCGCAATCTCTCCCAGCTTGTCAAGGACGGACAGTTTCGAGAGGATCTGTACTATCGGCTTTATGTGGTCATGATTTCATTACCGGCTCTGCGTGAACGGAAAGAAGACATCCCACACCTTGCTCGGCATTTCCTTCAGGCTTATGCAGCGCGAGAGAAGAAAGCCCTTGCCGAAATCGATAACTCAGCAATGGCGATCCTCAGCATGTATGACTGGCCCGGCAATATCAGGCAACTTTCGAATACGATGGAGCGCGCCGTCATTCTCAGCAAATCGGATCGCCTGACACTTGCCGATCTTCCGGAAGAAATCGTCGGTTCGGGGAATGAGCTATCCGTGAACATGGAATCCGGAAATTTGAATCAGGCGATGACGGCATTCAAACGCCAACTCATCATCAATGCATTGGAAAGCGCGAAGAACAATAAAACGGAAGCAGCACGAATTCTTGGCCTAAGTCGAAGCCACTTGTACGAACTCCTCACCGAACTCGAAATCCAGTAACAGCCACCGTCCGGGACTCCGGACGCCGTAGAGATTGCCATATCGGCACAGCGGACGTGCTCTGTCGCGTTCCGTTCGTTTTGCCTTGGTTTTACGGTTTTTCCTACTGGCATGAGCACTGCAACTCTCTGAGTCGTAAATATTTCTTCCACTAACTCAAACGGAGTTCAATATCATGAAACACATCTTCTCTCTCGTCGCACTGCTGGTGCTGACTATCCATAGCACAGTCACCGCGCAAGCGCCATCGACCATGTCCTTCCAGGGTTTACTGCGTAACTCTTCAGGGACGCCGCTTCAGGGATCGCACGACCTTCAGTTCTCGATTTACTCATCCGCAACCGGCGGTTCTGCGTTGTGGACTGAGCGTCACAGTTCCGTTTCGGTCGATCAAGGGACATTCGCTGTCGTCCTTGGATCGCTGAAACCGCTTCCCGGAATTTTCAATCAGCAAACGTATTTGGAAGTCACGGCGATTTCCGGCCCGAGCATTTCGTCGAGCGTTACGTTCAGCCCCCGAACTTCCCTGACAAGTTCGCCATCATCACTCGCCCCATGGGTGATCAATGGTAACACGATTTACTATGCACTTGGAAACGTCGGTGTCGGTACATCATCTCCCAAAGCGCGCCTCGATGTTGAAGGCCAATTGAGAGTGAGTGACGTCCCCACTACATCTCCTCTGTACGTTCTCGTTCACGATAAATCCGGTGACGGTATTGTAAAGAAAGCTTCAGCTTCAGCCTTCCAGGGGCCACAAGGACCGGCCGGACCGATGGGGCCAATGGGACCACAAGGACCCGGCGGACCGATGGGGCCAATGGGACCACAAGGACTGGTTGGACCAAGAGGACCCGCCGGACCGATGGGGCCAAAAGGTGACAAAGGCGATAAGGGCGACAAAGGCGATAAGGGTGACAAAGGCGATAAGGGCGACAAAGGCGAGCAAGGCGAGCAAGGCGAACAAGGCGAGCAGGGCGAACAAGGCGAGCAGGGCGAACAAGGCGAGCAAGGCGAACAAGGTGAGAAGGGAGACAAAGGCGATAAGGGCGATAAAGGCGATAAAGGTGACAAGGGTGACACAGGCGCCGGCCTCATCTCCGATGGCAATGGCGGATGGGTTGTCCCTGGCAACCTGATGGTCAACGGTCAGCTCAGCAAACAGTGCGGAAGTTTTCGCATCGACCATCCCCTTGATCCTGAAAACAAATACCTCTACCACTCCTTCGTCGAATCACCGGACATGAAGAACATCTACGATGGAGTTGTCACGCTCGATCAGAATGGCGATGCGCTCGTCGAGATGCCGGATTGGTTCGATGCTTTGAATCAGGATTTCCGTTACCAACTTACGTGCGTCGGTGGATTTGCGCCGGTGTACATCTCTAAGGAAATGACGGGACGCCAGTTCAGGATCTCCGGCGGAAAATCCGGAATGAAAGTCTCGTGGCAAGTCACCGGCATTCGTAATGACATGTACGCGAGAAAGCATCGCATCCAAGTCGAAGTCGAAAAGCCGGCCAATGAACGCGGCAAATACCTCAGTCCCGCTGATTGGGGTCTCAATGAGAGTCGCGGTATCTACTCCACCAGGTAACCAGTGATTTCAATACACCTGAAAGACAAGGAAACATCTACCATGAAAAAGACCATCTATCGAATGCTCATCCTCACGGTCGCAATCAGCGCGAGTATGGCAGCCCAAACACTCGACATGCACTGGAACGTGGTTGACGCAGGCGGCGGGATATCCCAAACGAATGGCTTCACGCTCCATGCATCAATCGGACAAACCGCAACCACATCCAACGAGACGGACGGTATTCGCCTTGCAAACGGATTCATTCCGGGAGGCGGAGTACTTGCAGGCATCATCACGCGCATCGAACGATTCGAGAGAGTAGCGGATTTTTCTCTTCAGCAGAACTATCCGAATCCGTTCAACCCGACAACGACCATCACCTACACATTGGAACGTACGAGCGATGTGACGCTGGAAATCTTCACGACCGCAGGACAACGCGTGCACGTCCTTAAAGGCACGCAGTTACCCGGCGAGTACCACGTCACATTCGATGCTGCGAACCTCGAAAGCGGGACATACTTCTACCGGTTGACCGCAGGTGATTTTTCACAAGTCCGCTCAATGACCCTCATGAAATAATCCCCCCACATATCCTCCTCAAAGTGCGCCCTGTGTCAGGGCGCATTTCTTTTTAATAAGACGAAGTTTAAGGCAGTGACTTTTTGAAGTTGTGACGATCAGCGGTCACCCCTCCCGGACGTTTTCCTTTTTTAACACGAATGAGTAACATCTTTCTGGTTATGCTGTCATTTTGATGACGACCTTTTTAAGGTGAAACCATGAATCCATACAAACTCCTTCTTATTACTCTCTTCGCACTATTACTCTCTCACTCAGGGAACATCCAGGCACAGTTCGAAAGATTTGGCTTGGAAGGAAAATCAATCTTCGACCTTCGTGTCTATGGTGGAAAGGTCTATGCCGCAACGAGCGATGGAGCCTATGTTCGAAACCTCGGTGGCACGGATCGCGGTTGGGAAGCGATCGGATTGCACGGCCAACGCGTTCGTTCCATCTATCCCCATAGTTTTGGTCCGCTCGGATATGCCGTCACAGTGGGAATAGAGAGACTGCCCGGTGACACCAGTGTTTCGGTGATCTACTGCACGGAAAACTCCGACACATCGTGGTTTGCCTCCGATGATGGAATATCGAAAGGTTCCGTGCGTTCGATATGGACACTCGATGGCTTCCCCTCGCCGATGATCTGCGGTGAAACGTTTGCCGGCTCGGAAGGGAAGCTCTTTCGCAGACCACTTACGGGGCCTTATGAGAAAGTCCTGGATATCGGGATCGGCGCAACGAATGTCGTCCGAACGGATTCACGAACCCGCCGTGTCTGGGTCGGTGGCGAGACGGGGATATTCGCTCCCTACATCTATCTCTCGGAAGATCTCGGCTCGACGTGGCACCAGGTGCATCCTTTTCTTGGAGGGGATAATGCATGCAACTCAATCGTTGCAGACGAGAGCGATACAAGTATCGTCTATGCCGGGATGGAAGGAGCGGTGATGAAATCGACTGACGGCGGTCGTTCCTGGAATCTCACAAGTTTGAACAACACCCGCTTTTATATCTATGGATTGGAGTCGCTTCCGGGAGGGAAACTCTACGCGGTTGGATTGGCAACGGTCGGTTCTCCGTCATTTGTATTGTTTGAGAGCGCCGATGCCGGCAAGACGTGGAGAGAAACACCAGAGACAGAGAGTTGGAAAGGTTTTCTCTGTGTTGTCGATATTCCAACAGCGTTACCCGAGGAATCATGGCTCTTAATCGGTACCGCAGGAGATGGTGTCCTTCGAAAACGTGTCTCCACAACGAGGATCAACCAGCCTGCAGTACCTCACTCTCTTTACGTGACGACATATCCGAATCCCGCCACAGATGTCGTTATCCTCTCATTCTCCGATCCGTTGCACGAAAGCGCTCAAGTCAGAGTGACGGATGTGACAGGCCGCGTGGCGTTCGATCGAACTATTGATAGATCGAAACATCAGGTGGAGCTCCAGACATCAGCGCTGCCGAGCGGGATCTATTACTATCAAATTAGACTCACATCGACTTCGCTCTACGGCTCGTTCAACATTTCTAGGTAAGAGACAATTCGTGATCGAACAGTTTTCACTCACCCTCAAAACGAAAGCCCATACTATGAGACATGTTTGTGTACTCCTGCTGTTTTGTTCTACGCTATTCAGTCAGACCTTCTCACCGAACATCCGAATAAACGATGATGCAGGGAACCGCGCACAAAAGGTCCCAACAATTCGCATAGACCGTAATGGCGGTCTCTACGTTCTCTGGGTCGATACGCGGACGAATTCCAACGGTGATATCTATATGGCGACTTCAACCGATGGCGGAAACACCTTTTCGCCGAACAGGCCGGTTTACCGGGGTGGGAAAGTTCCGGGCGGCAACCAACGACGACCGAATTTCGCTATCGATGGTCTCGGACGAATTCATGTCGTCTGGGTTGAACAGAAGATCAATAACCAACCGGATGTGTTTTATACACGTTCGGAAGATGCCGGTTTGAGTTTTTCCGTACCCGTCTCACTAAGCGATGATGCATCGAAGTGGGCACAGGACTTTCCCGCTATCGCCGTCGATGCGGAAAACCACATCTATGTCGCGTTTGTCGATGCACGCGACCAACAGCAAGGACTTGACGCGAATCATCAGATCTATTTCACGAAATCCACTGATGGTGGAATGTCGTTTACCAAGCCGAAACGCGTGAGCTGGATGCCGGAAGGCTTTGGAGGAAGCTGTGAATGCTGCGCCATTGATATTGCCGTCACCGCGCAGAAAGTCGTTTATCTCGCATATCGCAGTAATATCAATAATCGTAGAGATATCTTTATATCACGATCCAAGACCGGCGGCGATACATTCGACCCGGCGATTCCCGCGGCGTCGCAGTCATGGATGATCGATGCATGTCCAATGACCGGGCCTTCTGTAACTTTAGATCAGTACGATAACCTCCACGTCGTTTGGCGTGATGCACGACAGGCACAAGGTGGAAAGGATAATATCTTCTACGCTGTCCTTCTTTCAAATGCTGATGTCTGTGGACCTGATCTTAAGATCTCTGACTCGCCGCGACAAACCAATTATGCAACCGTTGGCGTCCTGCCGTCCGGCGCAATCCTTATCGTGTACCAGGATAACCGGACTGATGCAATGGATGTGTATTACACGACCTCTGTCGATGGAGGAAACACATTTTCGACGGGGAACAAACTTACGGATGAATCCCCCAATTCGCGGCAGGAAGAAGGGCACTTGATTGTCGGCGATGATGGAGTATGTTATATCGTCTGGCAGGATGCACGACGAGATGCTGGTGATGTTTTCTTTACTCGGGCACATTATTCACCGGTACTCATCACACCGGATGTCGTGCGTCTTCTTTCACCGAACGATGCTTCAACTCTCTCCTATTTTACACGGTTTGAATGGAGCCTACCAGATAATCTTTCTTCAGATATCAACACAGTGTACGATCTTTCGTATGTACGAAATGGTACACCGGTCCAAATAATAAAGAATATCAAAGGACGCACGCTTCCTCTATCGCTTCCAGATGGAAATTACCGATGGTGGATCGATGCCCGAACCATAACGGGTCGTTCACCTAAGGGTACGGAGTTTGCATTTACGCTACAGACGCCGACCTCGGTAAAAGCATTCATATTTCCTTCGAGCTTGAAACTCTCAGACGTTTATCCGAACCCCTTGCAAGGTAGGAAACACGTATCGCTGGATATTGAATCATCCACAACGGCATCGATCGCGGTCATCATTTCAAACACCATTGGTATCGAAGTCATCCCGCGCTTCGTCCGTGAGATTTCTCAAGGGATGACGACGCTGAATATTCCAATTGCTGAGTTGAACCCCGGTATGTATTTCATAACGGTGCTGTCTCGCGACAATGCCGAAGCACGTATTCTCCTCATCCGTTGATGATATCAGTCGCGATTATTCATGCAAACGTATGTATCGGAATCCAGTCTCATCCTTCGTGAAGGAACATTGAAGAGTACTACTTTCTTTGTCCATTCTCGTTCCTGATGTCGAAGTTCGTCCGCAGTGAGAGAGCATCATCATCGAATATCACGGTTGTTTGAAATAATTCGATCCGACGCTCATGATACTCCACACTCTTCTCGCCAGGAGTGGAGGCTGGTACAGGTAACTGTATAGAACCACGAAGTGTTGACGGCAAAGTGAAAGCAGGGACAATGTCCGCAACCTGGAGGTCGATTTCCTCACTCCATGGGATCTTCCACTCTAAAAGCGTTACCAGCATCCTTGTCTTAAGGACTACCGTCTTCTGAACGGGTCGTAGTTGGAGATTACCTTCGACAAGACCGAGATCGAACGAAACGACATCATTAAGCGATAATTCCAATTCCGGTGATGTTCTCCCTGGAATTCCCATGTACCTGCCCGATGCGCGAATCCTGCCCTTTCCCTCCAACGCGAAAACGGCATCAACTCGAGTTCCGGAAAAACGCGTGAAACGCATTTCCTTTACGTTGATTGTCATGAAACCGGAATCGAGATCGATATAATTTGAGTATGGTAATCCCAGGATCGTTTTTGTCTCGGAAACGAGCGGGCTTGTCTTATGCAGCAGAACATGTAAATCGTCGGTTCTGTTCTCTGTAATACCTTTAATGAAGCGATTCAATGCAGCTTGCTTCAAGTTCACAGTAATATGAACGGCTGATGGAAGCATCATGCTGATTACATCTATCGCTTTATCGGTAAACGCTAATTGAGGGCTTATGCGGTGTATTGTCTGAAGGGATTCTTCCGTCGTCGGTATATCGAGGGTCGAGCACGATGGAAGTACAAACGAGACAAACAGCAAAACAATGAAGTATCCTTTCATTTTACGGAAAGCTTATTGATATCCATGGATATGACAATGCAACGATTAAAGACGAGAACTTCCTTCAGTATAAGCCTGCTGTTTATGAGCCGTCTCGGACTTTGTATGGACATGTTGACCTTTGTACGGATTGAGGTATTCACTGATTCCATGGGAATTGTACTGGAATAGTCAATCGGGAAACGGATGGGAGGAATATCCTTGCTCAACCTTGCCAGTCGGACTTTGATGATATCGGCGAGAATATCCTCAAAGGGTAAAAGTACGCCTTCTGCCGTGACCTTCGGAGAAATATTGAACGGTTCTACAAGCGCTTCCAATTCATCATTGACAATACGAAAAGAAAGGATGCAATCCATAACAAGCTCAACATCGGTGCTATATTTATCGCTATGAACAAACAAGTCGAGCGACATTATCGCAGAACCATTAAAGAGTTGTACTGTTGCGTTGCGTATAATATAGCGCGTGTGAGAATCAATCCAGCCGTTGGTACCGATATATTGCTGAACGAACTTCCCAACTCCTTCCTGATTGATGTAAAGTGTTACATCACCGTTATCCACAGGATCTCCCGAGATAAGTCGCTCAGCTAAATGCAAAGCTGCTTGTTGTCGGACTTCCAGCATTCGTGCCTGACGTGCCTTATCGAAGCGATCGGGATCGATATCACTACCTGTAATCGTTCGAAGAACGGAACAGCCGGACAGAATGAAAATGAATGAAATAAAACCGAGCGAAACCAAGTTGGTCATTTGAGAATCACCCGAACGATCTTTTTCTCCTCTCGTTCAAAGTAAGGTTCCTTATCGAATCGTATCGGTATGGTTTCAACTGAAAGGACTGACGATATGCGCCGTGCTTGCTGGATTTCCGAACTAATATCGCCGCCTTTCCATGCGAAAAGAACTCCACCTGGTTCAATCATATGACGACTCTGATGAACAAGAGCATCTAATTTCGTTACCGCTCGCGCAAGAACACCGTTGACGCGGTTTCGATATCGGTCACTCAATTCTTCCACTCGAGCAGTGATGCACTGAACGTTTTCCAATTCCATTTTTGAAACGATTTCTTCAACAACAAGTACTTTTTTCCTGATGGAATCGCAGAGAATAAAACGCGCTTCAGGGAGGAGGATTGCGAGCGGGACACCGGGTAATCCGCCGCCAGTGCCAAAATCGAGAAACTCCCAATGTGGTTCTAGTAATGCGACCGCAAGAAGACTTAAACTATGGAGAATATGATTTCGCCAGATGTCAGTTTCATCTTTCCGTGAAATCAGGTTCAGCTTCTTGTTTGCGTCTATCAACGCATAGACATATTCCTCCAACCGTTGCAATTGAGTTGGAGTGATCTCAACTCCTGCACTATGCATTACTCGTTGGAGATAAGCCGAGTCGAATCTCCCCGTAGTTCTTTCAGTCATACCGGACTATTGCAATTTCCACCCGACGGTTGCGCTGTCTTCCTTCTTCCGTTGCGTTGCTTGCTATAGGTAACTCCTCGCCGTATGTCCGCACTTCCAATGGTTTTTCAAGCTTGGCGCCCTTCTCTTTCATATACTTTCCGACGTATGTGCTGACTTCCTTCGCGCGGTTCCATCCAAGCCGGAGATTATACGACTCTGTTCCGAGCGAGTCGGTATGCCCGGTAACGACGACGACGGAATGCGGAAATTTTGCCAACACGATTACGGCGCTGTCCAAATGCCTTTTCTCTTCAGGCCGGATGTTGAAGTAGTCGAAATCAAACTCAACAACGAATGAATAGATAATCCTTTCCTTCTCTCGGACAGGGACAAGAAGAAGTTCCCGCTCATGATGCCCATATGCATCGGGTGAGTAGAAAATCGTATCGACAGCACTTAGAAATCCTATGCGTTCCGCTGTAAGAAAGTATCTTCGGCCTGCATCGATACGTCTTATCTCCGTCTTTCCATCTTCGTCAGTTCTTATACGTTCTTCCGTCCCACCATCATCCGTAAACGTGATAAATGTTTCTACCGGTGAAAGAGTAAATGCATTTCGTGTCGTGTACCTGATGGACAAAGGTTCTCTCACAACGGGTGGTGGCGGCGGTTCAGGCTTTGGCGATCGGACAACCATATAAATATCTAACCCGCCGATACTCCCGGTCCGATTGGAAGAAAATACTGCCGTATCACCCGTTGGTGTGGCAGAATAAAAAAGTTCATCATGTCGCGAGTTATATGGTTTACCGAGATTCAAGGGTTGGGTCCAATTCCCATTCACTTTCTTCGACTGGAATAAATCGAAGTCACCGAATCCGCCATGTGAGTCAGATGAGAAATATAATGTATTCCCGTCAGGAGAAATGTATGGCGTCTTTTCATCACCTGAAGTGTTGATCGTTTGCCCGATATTTTCCGGTATCGACCATTGCCCATTCGCGAGTCTTTTCGAAGTCCAAATGTCGCTTCCTCCAAATCCACCATGGCGTTCTGAGGAAAAATACAGCACGCTTCCATCCTGCGTGAGGCTTGGGTGTGAATCCCACTCAACATTGTTCAAAGGTTCACCGGGATTCTGAAGTTTTAAAAGCTTCCCATCACGAAGCTCGGCTTGATAGATATCGCAATCCCCGACGCCATCTTTCCGATAGCATTGAGTGAAAAGCACGACCGAGCGTGAAAGGTCGAACGTGAAAGAGCCTTCATTCAAATCAATAGGCTCATGGGGCAGCGCTCGGACTGGATTTTCCCAAGTACCATTCAATAAGCGGCTCGAATACAGTTTATCGTAATCGTCGCCTCCTTCGGAAGCCATTCTTCTCGACGTGAAGTACATTGTCTCACCGATAAGAACCGGGGCATAGTCATCCTCAATGGAGTTGATTTGAGAAGGGAGATGAATCACTTTCAAATCCCTGTTGCCATGATCCATCAGTGCGACGTCGGGGGCACACGATACGAATAGTGCAGACAACAGAATGAGGAAATGATGCCGTAAACGCATGTCAGTTCAATCGATATTTCAATACAAGATAGGCGTATTCCGAAAGGACTTTCCACGATTCATCCTCGGTTGAAACGGATACGAGCGGATAGGTTATTCCGATGGAAGGTGTGAGGTAGAATCGGTCAGAGAGTCGCACATCGACACCGAATCCCGTCGAGAGTCCAAACTGCAATCGGCCATCGCCCGGGATATCCCGCTCGGAGAGTAATGTCGTCGTTGTTCCACCGTCGAAATACTCGAATCCTTCCGTCAGGATATCTTCAATGTGATCATATCTCCATTTCAAAGGAATTCCGATCTCAAAACCGGTGAACCAAAAAGCCTCCGTCGATGGAAAATACCATGCAATTGAAGGAAGAAAATTTATTTGCTGGAGATGAACGTTCGAAGAATTCCTAAACTCGATTTGCTCATCGGAATTATTCCCTACGATAGTCGCAGAGCGGAATTCCGTGCGTTGGAACTGCCCTGAATAATCGCGAAATGTCGCAAGCATACGAACGGCAAAACCAAGTTTTGGATAATTGATTGAGAATTCCAATCCAAACAGGGGACGAATCTTTTCCTGATCGGAAAAGACGCAGTCGCAATTGGGAGAGAATTCACCGAGGTGTTGGTATGCGTAGCCTCCAAGGGCAAGCCCGATGAAGTATCTGATGGGTCTGGCGGAGATGACATCGCTTTCATATGGATTTACCGGAGCCGCGCGAAACTGACCGAGACTCGCATAAGCGACGAAGAGGAGAAGGCCTGCCGTTTTCCATAATATGTTATATAGGAATTGAAATCGAACCATGCGCCCTTATCGCTTGATGATGACTTTTTGTATCAAGGTACCACGCTCATAAGCCATCCTCAAGATATACAGACCGTTCGGTAATTCACGAACGTGTACAGCGAGATGGTGTTCTCCGGAGGGGAGAGCCCCGTTGACCATAGATTTCATGCGTCGTCCAAGCATGTCGTATAGATTCAATTGCACATTGGAAGGTTCAGACAGGCGATACTTTACGAGAAAAGATTCTGACGCAGGATTCGGCGTGGGAAGAAGCAGTTCGAATCCTGACCGATCCAAATGTTCAACCTCGGTGAGAGGCGAAGTCCGGGTTACAAGATAACCGCTATTGAAAGTGACAGCGTCGTGATACTCAAAACCATAGACGATAGCACTGATACCCCGTTGATCTTTCGTCTCAACACGGTACATTCCTCTGCGCAGCGGAAGTTGTGCAACGCTGTATCCGGTTGAACCGACTGCACGAAATGCGGTATCGCTTAAAACACGACCGTTGAAGGTCACTGATGAATTTGCATCCGTTGGGACGACGATATTAACAAAAGAAGTATCGAATCGATTTCCAGTCCCGACGGGGAAAGAGTGGCAGTTTGTGGATCGGTCCAATGGACTGTGGATCACCATCGATCCATCACCATGTTGATTCAGGCTGTCATCCCAAGCGGCGGAGTTCGCGAATTGCGCGAGAAGGAATGGCCTGTCTCCTTTTACGGATGCAGCGGATTCAAGAAGAAACTCTTGCGCATCTCCTTTTTGCACAAGCAATACAGGCGTCCGACCATCGACTGTAACTGTCGTAGAATCGTATGCGGCGATAGCTTCGAAAGTATCACCTCTTTTTCGTGAGGCAAAAGGGACAGTGATATACTCGGAACCAAGATGCTCGATAGGGATCACCTGTTCATAATGAGGATTCAGAAAACCATACACACTGAAAGTATTCGTAGGAATCCATCCAGTGTGTGCACCGGAGATTACTGCGACGGGTTTATCGGCGTCGATGAAACTGCCTGAGAGTCCACCGAACAAGCCGAGGAGCCTCGCCTTCAGCATGTACGTTTCACCTTGATTCATAAGGATCGTATATGGCACACGACCGGGTCGCAATGTGGATGACTGTGAGAAGGGGTTGATTTCAACAGTCGTACCGTTCTCCGTTGCGGCGATGAGAAAATACTCCTCCGGCATTTCGTTGTTGTACCCAACAGTGACGTACTTCTTTCCCAATGCATGAACCGGGAGTACGATACTTCCATCGCTGTGAAGTTGACGAAGGTTCGCAGAATACACAGCAATAAGCTCATCGCTTGCAATGTGAATTCCGAGCTGCGTGACAGTATCCTCAATCTGATCATCCATCGTCGGTTCGACGATGAACGTTGCAGTCGTGCCGGAAGGGACGATCAAATCATCGGCTAAACCTAATATGGGTCTGCTGATGCGAACACGACTTTCCCGTGTCGCAGAAATGAAAAGACACAATTGCTCGGGTGATTCTCCTCTATCGTTCAGTGGGAATGCCGTCCAGAATTCCTTGCCCTTCGTTGTGGTGCCGTTATCCACACATGGGGGCTGTTCGTGAATTGCCGGAAGGTGGATAATCCCTTTGCAGGAATCGTTCACTCCATTCTCCCCGATAATTTTGATGGTATAGGCCACGAAGGTTTCTTTTCGCTGGGATTTTGCCCAGAGCTTCCACACTGCTGTGCCGTGGAGACCGGGCGTGAGAGGTAACGGAGAGACGTTTTGAAAAGGCGGCGTTCCATCAAGAAGCAGTTCATCGGGAAGAACTATCGATGCGACCAACACGGTGAGCGGGACATTGCCTGAATTCTGAATGTTTGCGGTGACGTTCAAAGTATCTGGATCGTAACTGTATCCATCAGGGCTGAGCGTCAGGTGGATTGTGTCAGGACAGGTCAACGAAACGGCATAGCGATGAACCGCCGGTAGCGTGACTGAGTCTGTACATGTCGCCTGCAAGGCAAAAGGTCGGACGATTTGTATCGGGAAGGAGAGGAGCGAGGTTGTATCGCGGAGTTCAGAATAGACCTGCCACTGAAGGATCGAATCTCCACCGATCGGGATTGGGCCGATCGACTTGACGAGCGATTCGCCTGGCGCCAGAGAGGTCCTAAGTGGAAGTTGGATAGCGACATCCATAGGCGGGAGTTGAACAGTTCCAGTATTTCGTACTGTCGCTGAGACGGTGAAAGGATGCGGAACATAGGACTTCCCATCCGCTGAGAGTTGAACGTCATCAGCCGAACAGAAAAGTTCTGTTTCGAGGGAGCCGATATATCCGTAGTCCGTGCTCACGGTACGTTTCTCCCGAGGGCGAAGGGTCGCTTCGTTCCATTGCAGTAGCACCGCGTTATCGGTAAAGGTCAGCCCGGACGGTTGATAGTTCCACGCAGCGGCTCCTAAGTAACCATTGTACTGCCACCGACCAATCACGAACTGATCGGGTGGGGTAATTGTGCTTCCACGCAACCGACCACGTAGTTCAATCGGGCATGTCAAACTCGATCCGCTCCACATGTCCGGTACCTTCGAATCACGCCATTGGGATTCCCTGTGGATCGCGCTTCCATCAACCTTCACATCGATCAAATCCGATTGACCGAGATAGACGTCGAACATCAACTGCACTCCTGTCGTCACATTCACCGATGTCAGGTTTTCAATCGAAGTTTCGATTCGAATGAAAGCATAGTCACTCTCTAACGACGGGATAAAATCCTGTGTCAATACCACGGTTCGGCCGAAATGAACGACAGTCGTCTGAAACCGCACTCTGTCGGCTAAAGCCATGGCATCACCGAACGCCATTCGCTCAGTTCCACGCGGGGTCTGGGGATTTTGAAGGTTGTTGTTCGTGAAGGTCGTTCCGTCAAAGCGAAGATTCGTAAACGATGTCAAGTAGCTCTTCCCGGCAAAAAGCAGTCGTTCGCCCTTTGTTGTTTCAATCCAGAACTGACCACGGGATTTTTCGACGATCACTGATATGGCAGAGTTCTGCGCCCGGGCAAATCGCATCGAATCGAACACCGCATTTCCCATACCTTTCTGGTCAGCCTGCTGAGCTTTCGATGCGGGTATTCCAACCAGCGCCGCGAAGAGAATCAAAGCGGACAGTTGCGTGAACAGGGAGCGGAAATGGTTTCTCATTACAAGCGAAATATATCCGATGAAGAAGGGAAAGCAAACAATCTGTCTGAAAGACATTGTCACATCTCTTCGCGGATCGAAAAGCGATGCAGAATCCCATTTTAAGCCTTGCCACAGGTTCATCCGATGGTTATATTGTTCGCGCCTGTAACTCTTCGCCGCTATCGGCCATCAATCATTGCAGAATCTTTCGCCCGCTTGAACCCACATAAAGAAGAAGAATGAACCAAACCGCTACCATAATTTCGAAGGAGACCAAGATGAAACTCCACCATTTGCTTGTACCTCTGACAATACTGCTGTCATTCGTTACGATGCTCTCTGCACAAACCGTCGATCAGCGAACGATCGACCAAAGCCAGGTCCTGATCAAGCTCAGCGACAATCAGGGAGTAAATCCGGGTTTGACCGACATCGATAAAGTCGTAGGAGAAGAGGTTTGCTTTACCCTGACTGCAAAGGATAAGAATGGAAACGTTATCCGAGATTGGAACAGGAAAGGGCAAGCGACGACTCTTACGCTGAAGGGTTCGACTGCGAATACGGATTCGAGTACCCAAAGCTGGAACGACGATCCCGAAGGATTTTCGTTTGCACGAATCATGCATAACGGTGTGGAACTCGTCACGATATCGGCAAATGAATGGTCGATACCTGCTTCGGCCTTCGACGATAATGGCCAAGCTCGTATATGTCTTATTCACACGAAAGCCGAACGTGGAGTGACAATCGGAGTGACACCGACACTTGTCGGGCTGACACAGGAAACACCGAAGATCAATTTCAGCGCGAGCACCACCACCAATTTCCTTGTCGAGCTGACTTCGCAAACCTCTGCCGGGAATCAGGTTTTTCACATGCGTCCATACGAGATTGTCATATCTCCTCGTGACCGTTACCTGAATGTTACCGATGAAACGATCCGTTCAAGATTTTCGGCACGGTTCCCGGGTGAGTTTGACTCTAACCAGCCGGGGCTTGCCGATATTTTCAGCGGTGAGGTTTTCATTACGGGCGTGACAAACTACTTGATCGCTTCCCGCATCAGCAGAGAGATTGCCCAGAACGATCAACTCCAGTGGGTCATGTGCTTTGCCGTGACCGATCAGAATGTCCGTGGTCGCACGAATGAATACGAAATCCTGACGCATGCCCCGGTTCCGTTCAATCTCATCAGTCCAGTGGATCAATACATCCTGATTTTATCTGCGTCATCGCAACTCCAGATGTTTTCCTGGGAGCGACCAACACCACCAGATCCCTATACGAACATCATCGTTTCTCGTTTTGGGAATCCGAATCCCGTCTCTGATGTGGTTACGTACACTTGGACAATTCTCGACAGCATCAGCCTGACACGGGCGGTCAATATCGCATCGGATAATCAAGGCAGTCTCGAAAAACTCACATTGACTGAAGGACAGATTCAGAGCATTATGAAGCAAATAACAGGACAACCGGACGTGCTTCAGTCTGGTTTCGTGTGGTATGTTGAGGCAACCGACGGTTTGTACAAAACGCTCAGTTCACCACCGAACATGGACGCAAACAATCGTCCTGGCCACCGGTTGACCATTATTAATTTCCCGACGAGTGTGAAGTCAACAGCTATCCCTTCTCGATTGACACTTGGACAGAACTACCCGAATCCCTTCAATCCATCGACCACGATATCGTTTGGGATTCCGTCTTCGGGGCATGTTTCGATCAAAGTGTTCGATCTGGTTGGGAAACATGTCGGGACTGTAGTGAACGAAAGGTTGGACGCCGGAGAACATACCGTCTCGTTCAATGCGTCGCGGTTGCCGTCAGGAACGTATGTTTACAAGTTGGAATTTGGCGGAACGACCCTTACGAAACGCATGACGTTGCTAAAGTAAGCTCCGTCCAAGGCGAACCTAAGAGGCTGGTCGTTGCGGCCAGCCTCTTTCAATTGTGTACCTCGACAAAATGAAAAAGCTAACTCCCGTATGGAAGTTAGCTTTTACACGAACTGCGGTGAGAATTACTTGCTGATCTGATAGACGATCTTCCGCACCGTGTCAAACTGTAAGTACGGATACATCTCACGGATTCTATCGATCGCGTCGCCGGCGCTCATTTCCATTCGCATATCCTTGAACATGCGGCGAATCTGGTAATCGCGAATCGCTTTGTCGCTGAAGAGTTTCAGCTTGTTCAACTCATCGAAGGTGGCATCATCAATGATGTCCTTCAACGGGTTGTCGAGTTGATTCTGGTTAGTCTGCATAGTGCCTCCAGTATGTTTGTGATGTGGGACAATTGTGGATTGAAGCACTAACAACGATGACGATATGTACTCCTTGTTTGATCATGAATCAGAATATTGACACTCGAAATTGGGATTTGGTTACGTTCTTATGACCACCCGCTGCCCAGAACGCATTTTTTCCAGCAGATGTTTCATGAATCATGGGTTTCTGAAATAGAATGCACCATCTGCCATGTAAATGACTCTGCTGATTTACCCTTGAGACCAAGCCACGCTGAATGGACTTCGGGAAGGGTTCCGCAATAGAGCTTTCCGGTAATACTCGCGTGCAGAGTGTCTTCAAACGTCTTTTGCCATCCAGGAAAGTCATGTGAATCGGAAATGGTGTTGTGAAAGAGGGGTACGAAGACTCCGCAATGGCGTCTGACTGTTTCCATCAATACAAGGATTCGCTCGAACGAGGTCGCGCTTGAAAGATGCTGGTAAAAGGCAAGCGTTCCATCCATCACTGTCAATGGGAACTGCCAAACCGGAATAACCTCCATTGTCCCAAGATCGAAAGGAAGGTACGGATGGCAGGTCCCGGTGCGAAAGCCCTCCTTCTCCGCGAAACCGAGCGTTGAGTCGAACATGAATCCACATGCCGAATGGAGTCGATGCGTGACCGGATACTTATGACGCAAATAATGCTGTCTTACACCGGTAATCGGTGAGCCGACGGCCTGGTTCAATCGCTCCTTTTCCCGATCCATCATGGTAGGGTTGTCATAACTGCGAAACGATGGATGCAGTCCGAGGCAATGTCCTTCGCTTTGAAGCTCAGTGAGTGATGAACGTACAAACGGTTGTGCTAAGCTATACCGTGTATCTCGTTTATCCGTGCCACCAGATTTGAAGAAAAAGGTTGCCCGAACGTTCATCCGCTTTTCAGCCCGTATTATCTCCCGTAAAGAATGTTTGTATGGATCGCGTTTAGGATCGGCATAGCTCACGAACTCGACGAACCGCTTGATTCGTTTCGGTAGAGTCAGGTTAACCTGGTTCAGGAGCAGATGTTTAACAGATTCTCTATAAAGCAATCCAGGCGTGAACTTCCTCATGTAGTCAATGTCATGCGTCATCGCCATAGCGGCATAGCATTCACGGTATCGCGGTGAATCAGTAATCTGGTAACCGAGCTTCCGAGCGATGTGCTTCAATACGGCTGCATATTCCGCTACAACGGGCCTGTCAAGCGCGTTGAGTTTCCCGAGCAGGCTTTCTTTTGCTGGAAAGCGATCGAACTCGTCACGCTTGCTTATGCTCCATTCTTCGTGCTGCGATAGAAAGAAGAAAGTTGCCGCGATGAAGTCCTCATTCACTACTCCAGAAGCTTCGGTAGGGAAGAGTGACAGAAACTCAGATCCCTCTGTCTTCGCGAAGTGAGCGCTGGCAGGATAGTATTCGCCTTTCCTAAGCAGAAACTGATGTGCAACTCGTGATGCGAGGATTGTTGGGCTTGTGTTCTGATCACCATAACCGTAAGTGATCATGCCATCTTCATCTTTGTTCGGAGTAAACGACGGAAGGAATCCTCCGATCAAACCCAGCATGGTAATCGCGTACTTCGCTGGGATCTGAAATTCCGGAATACAATCGATATGAAATGGAATCGACTGGAAAAGGCGGTCGGCGTGCATGTCACCTATAATGAAAGTCGAGGAAGCCTGAGGACATCCTATCCTGATTCTCGCCAACCTCGTTCGATATCTGCAATCATATCGAGACGACGATTGTGTCTTTCGCCGGCGTATGCGGTTTCGAGGAAAGTATCGATAATGCTCTGCGCCAATTGTTCGCCGATCATCGCACTCCCCAGTGTCAGGACGTTCGCATTGTTATGTTCGCGGGCGTTGCGTGCCATGAGAATATCGTGGCAGTTCGCTGCTCGGATTCCGGCAACCTTGTTCGCGACGATTGCTGAACCGATACCTGCTCCGTCTATCACGATGCCGCAATCCGCCTTTCCCGATTTGACGAGAGCAGCAACAGCGAATGCAAACGATGGATAGTCGCACGGTGTCTCCGAGTCGCACCCAACGTCGATAATGGTGTTCGCCTTACTGATCAAGTTCTCTTTGATTCGCCCTTTCATGAGAAATCCTCTGTGGTCAGAACCGATAGCGATTCTTTTCCCAAGTTGAGAAGAAGCAGCAGTAGGCGATTTTCCCTTGAAGCGAAAGCTCACACCCTTTTGCCTCGCCGTATCGGACGCAAGCGGTGTGATAAGTGAATCCTCCTCGATCACAAGTTCCGTTATGCCTTGACGGACAGCGTTGCGAACATCCGCTTCAGTTATGACAGTGCGCTTCTTCACGGATTTAGGACTCGCCCCACGAGAGGACTTCCAGGCGGACGGAAACAAGTCCATCACGAATCATTTCCAGACTCTCCGCTGCTTCACGGCTCAAGTCGATGATTCGGGAGCGAATTGCCGGGCCTCTATCATTGATGCGTACGATGACCGAGCTGCTGTTTTTCATCGATGTCACGCGTAGGATCGTCCCGAAAGGATAAGAACGATGCGCTGCCGTGAGTGCGGTTTTATCATAACGCTCACCGGATGCGGTTTTTCGGCCATGAAACTTGTTGTGGTAAAATGAAGCCGTTCCTTCGGATGACTCCAAAACAACGAAGCGGGGGTAATCATCCAAAGCGACGACATCGCTGGACTCCTTCGCTGATGAGCATCCGAAAAAGAATCCGATGAGGATGATGGACATCCATTGAGTTAGTCTTGATCTCCAAGTGTGTGGCATTCTTGTCACCTCTTGATTTATAAGACATGGGATAGGTTACGCTTTTTGATACTATCGACGACTTCCTTGACTTCCTGCGAACGACCGCGTTTACAGATCAGCAATGCATCCTCCGCATCGATGACGATCATATCTTCGCAGCCGATCACGGCAATGACACGTGCATCATGAGTCGAGATGTGGCTGTTTCTCACGTCTCTCAGAACGACATCTCCCTGTACGACATTGTTGAATTCATCCTTTGGATAAATCCGAAACACTTCATCCCAACTTCCGAGGTCGTTCCATCCGAAATCCGAAGGGATGACGTAGCGATTCTTCGCTTTTTCCATCACACCATAATCGACAGAAATAGAATCCATCTCACGGTATGCAACTTCAAGGCTTGCAACGAATTCGTCCGTGTCTATTGCAGGTCGGAGGCGGCTCATCTCTTCACTTAAATCGGGAAGGAATTCTGCGATGCTATTGAGAACCGTTGAGGTCTTCCAAATGAACATCCCACTGTTCCAGAGAAAATCTCCGCTATCGAGGAACCGTTGCGCGGTGGCTAAATTCGGTTTCTCGGCAAACGTGACGACCGGGTATGCATGAAGGTGTGTAAATGAATTTGGAGAAGCGGAGTCGTCGAATTGAATATAGCCGTACCCGGTTTCGGGTCGGGTGGGAGTGATTCCTAGCGTGACAAGATTACTGGAGCTTTCCGCCACTGTGATCGCGGATTGAAGAACGCGCTGAAATTCATGGATGTCATGTACGATGTGATCAGCGGGTAGAACGACCATGACGGAGTCCGTTCCACTTCGTTTCCGAAGCACTTCGGCGCCGAGTGCGATTGCAGGTGCGGTGTTTCTGCCCGCGGGCTCGATAAGAATATTCCGCTCCGGAATAGTCGGCAGTTGTCTCCGCAATTCATCCACCTGATCGCTGTTCGTTATGACGAGGATTCGCTCCTTCGGAATCAATGGGTCGAGCCGGTAAACCGTGTTCTGAATCATCGTTCCGTGGCCGATGATTTCAAGAAGTTGTTTCGGAGTCCGCTTCTTGCTTCGAGGCCAGAACCGGGCACCGACTCCGCCGGCGATGATCAGTGCATAAACGTCCATTGATTCGTTGTCTTGATTCGTTCTCGTTGCTGTCTATGAAAGAAAAACCCACCCCCTCACGGAAGTGGGTCGAATTCGTGGTCGATATGTTATGAACCGCCGGCCACTTTCAGACGATTAATCGCGCGAAGCAACGATACACGCGCGCGCTCTACATCGGTGTTCGGAGTAGGATTCGTCAGCCGTTCCTCCGCTCGAAGTTTCGCCTCCTGCGCCCTCTCGATATTGATCTCTTCAGCGCGTTCAGCAGTATCAGCGAGCACCATGACTTTATTCTTCAGTACGTGTGTCACACCGCCGCTGACGGAATAAGAAACGGTCTTTCCATCCTCGGTGACATAATGCATTTCTCCGACCATGAGCGAAGTGATAAACGGAGCATGATTCATTAAAATCTGAAAGCGACCGGACATACCAGGACACGTCAGCGACGAAACAGAACCCGTAAAGACCATCGTCTCCGGGGTAATGATTTCGAGATCGAACAGTGCGCTCATCAGTTTTTCATCTTCTCCGCTTTTTCGAACGCTTCTTCGATCGTGCCCACGTAGAGAAACGCATTCTCTGGAAG
Source organism: uncultured Chromatiales bacterium (assembly GCA_964448285.1). Lineage (GTDB taxonomy): Bacteria > Bacteroidota > Ignavibacteria > SZUA-365 > SZUA-365 > CAYUWG01. The sequence goes on along the minus strand of CAYUWG010000010.1, from coordinate 19,889 downwards.
TTGATCGCAATCCCCATTGATTATCATTTCGAAGCCTCTGATCGTGTCTTCGATCTTCACATACTTTCCAGGGAAACCTGTGAACTGCTCAGCGACAAAAAACGGCTGTGATAGAAAACGCTGAATCCTTCTTGCGCGATGAACGGTGAGCTTATCTTCATCCGACAACTCGTCGATTCCGAGGATGTTGATAAGGTCCTGCAAATCCTTGTAGGTCTGAAGGATCTTCTTGACGTTTTGTGCCGTCCGGTAGTGCCGTTCACCGACGACGTTCGGATCGAGGATACGGGATGTCGAATCGAGAGGATCGACTGCCGGATAGATACCAAGCTCGGCAATTTGTCGGCTGAGAACGGTCGTTGCATCAAGGTGGGAGAACGTTGTGGCGGGTGCAGGGTCGGTCAAGTCATCAGCCGGGACGTACACCGCCTGTACCGAGGTGATAGAACCTTTACTTGTGGAAGTGATGCGCTCCTGCAACTCACCCATTTCCGTTGACAACGTCGGTTGATAACCCACTGCTGAGGGCATTCGTCCGAGCAATGCCGAGACCTCAGAACCTGCCTGTGTAAAGCGGAAGATATTGTCGATGAAGAGGAGGACGTCTTTCCCCTCCATATCACGGAAGTATTCCGCCATCGTAAGAGCGGTCAATCCAACACGCTGACGCGCACCGGGAGGTTCGTTCATTTGTCCGAAAACGAGCGTCGTTTTATTGATGACACCCGACTCTTTCATTTCAAGCCAAAGGTCGTTTCCTTCACGTGTGCGCTCTCCGACTCCGCCAAAGACAGAGTATCCGCCGTGATGAGTCGCGATGTTGTTGATGAGTTCCTGGATGATCACGGTCTTGCCGACGCCGGCGCCTCCAAAGAGTCCGGTTTTTCCACCTTTCGTGTACGGTTCGAGAAGATCGATGACCTTGATTCCGGTCTCGAACATTTCCCGCTTTGTCGTCAGACTATCGAACGTTGGGGCATGGCGATGGATCGGGAAGTATGTCTCTGTTTCAATCTCACCTAAGCCATCGATCGCTTTCCCTGTCACGTTAATAAGCCGACCTAATGTCTTTGGCCCGACAGGAACGATAATCTGTTCCCCGGTATCGACGACCTCCATCCCGCGAATCAATCCATCGGTGCTGTCCATGGCAACGGTGCGAACGCGATCCTCGCCTAAATGCTGCTGAACTTCAAGGACAAGTGTATCGTTTTGGCCGGAAGAGTCCGTTCTGTTGATGTGAAGTGCATTATAAATCGAAGGCATTTCGGCTCCGGAAAAATCCACGTCAACGACAGGCCCGATTACTTGAAGTACTGTTCCTTTATTCATGCTCTCTCTGTTTGGTATGTTTTATCATAAAGCAAGTTCAAAAATAGACCCACAGGCCTAAATATCCAATTGCGCTGAGCATCCTGCAATCCCTCTGAAGACCTGTCTTTATCCCACTGAAGGCCAGCCTCATCTCGCGAAAAGATTCTTTTTTCCGAAAACGATTCGCGCATTTTTCCGAAAACGATTCGCGCATTCGTTTGGGGAAAAATCAGTATTGCGGGAGCAGAATGACTCCCGTCTTTGGAGGGATCTGAAACGTGATGCGATTCTTTGAATGATAGAAATACGTCTTTTGAATGGGCTCTTCAATCCGGCAACCGTCAGGAATGTCGGGGATGGATATCGTGCATTCCCTCGTCCAACGACTCGTGTTGAATACAACGACCACCTTCTGTGCACCGGACTGCCGGAGAAAGCCAAAAAGACCCATCGAATCGTCGAGGAGCAGAGTCTTCATTTCACCGACGCGCAATGCGATCAGCTCCTTTCGCAGCGCTATGAGCTGACGGTAATACTGGAAAACAGTGCTATCGAAATGCACGACGTATTTCGTTTCGTCTCCGTTCACAGAGCTACTGTGCTCTGATTCATAAGAGAACTCGGGCCACACCATCGGTTTGCGTGAATCAGGATCGTCGCCGCCCCACATACCTGCTTCGTCTCCGTAATAAATGACCGGCGAACCCGGATACGTGAACTGAAAAAGGAGTATCGTCTGCTGTAATCTCCGTTCGGTTTGTGTCGGTGGACGGGTATGATAAGCGGGGTTCGTTCTCGGAGAGTGTTCGTCATCGAATCCGAGAGTGTTATTGACGCACATCGAGGCCATTCGTGCAGTCTCATGATCGCTTATTCGATTGAGTATCATATCCTGCGTTCGATCATCGACAGCGCGGGTATGAATGAGATTCCTGTCGAGTGTTGACGGTTCAATGAAGCCATTGATGAATGCTCCTGTCGTAAATCTTCCAAAGGTGTCGCTATCCCGAAAGTCGAATTGCGTCTTTGGATCGGAAGTCCCCGTGGCAATGACAAGTGCTGATGGATTGATCGCTTTCACGAACCGAATCCATTCGTTCCAGAATTGACTGGGTACGCTCTGCGATAGCGATACCCGCCAACCATCGACACCGTCCGACGCGTCACCGTCATTGTTCGGATCCATCCAACGTTTCGTGCTGGCATAGAGATATTCTTTCGGACCAACAACGAATCCCAACGTGTCCTGCCGGAATTGCGGAAACGCTTCGACGTTCCACATGGCTTTGTACTTGAATTCCGAAATGAATGGAGTCTCCGGTCTATCCCATTCGATGACTTCGAACCATGATGCATACGCTGATTTTTCCTGGTTCTTTAAAACATCCTTGAATGCCCAGAAATTGACGCTCACATGGGCGAAGTGTATATCGACGATGACCTTCATTCCTCGTTTATGAATCTCATGGATCATCTCGACAAAAGCCCGGTCTGCCGCAGTCAAGTACCATGACTGTGGATCATTTGGCTTCTCGCGTTCCAGGAACACGGAGTCTGCGGTCACTTGCGGTCCTAAATGCCGATCGATATGATGATAGGAGTCGATATCGAATTTGTGCGACGAGTGGGACTCAAAAACCGGATTAAGCAGGATGCCCTCCACACCAAGCTCTTTGAGATAATCAAGTTTGGATATGATTCCGGCAATGTCGCCTCCGTATTGGCGCCGGAAAGCGTTATCGTAAAACGATGAACTGTACAACAACTCCGGGAGGGTAAGGTTATACCAGTTCGCTTCCCATGGTGAGACTTCCCATTTCACGTATGGATCATCGAAGATCTCGATCCCGGTGGGGTTATTAGCTGCGTCAGCATTCATGAAGCGATCAGGGAGGATCTGGTACCAGACCAAACCGCGTGCCCACTCGGGCGGTTGTTGTCCAAATGCATTTTTCGAAGTCGCGCTGAGCACGAACACGACGAGCAATGCTGCTGGCACCTTTCGCATGAAGTCGGGTACTGATGGAAATCGAAAACCGTCACAATGACGCGAATGAAAAACGGAAGCGCGAGCTTCCGTTTGCGGAGAGGGAGGGATTCGAACCCTCGGTAGCACTTTCGCACTACGACGGTTTAGCAAACCGTTGGTTTCAGCCACTCACCCACCTCTCCTTATGGATGCTTTCATGATACGTGGTCCGAAGCCGTTAGAGTAATCCAGCTTCTTGCAGGACTGCTTTCGCGCCTTTTTTATTGATGGTCTTCAGTGCACGTGCAGAGAGACGAACCGTGACGAACCTGTTTTCTTCCGGAATGAAGATTCGCTTTTTCTGAAGGTTCGGTAATTGTCTCCGCTTCGTTCGGTTGTGCGCATGCGACACATTGTTTCCGACCAAAGGTTTTTTTCCATTTACCTGACAAACTCGAGACATGGTAGTAACTCCTGAGAATCGTATTAACGGAGGCCTTCGCCGACGTATGGAAGGAATGCCATATACCGCGCACGTTTTATCGCCTCGACAACGCGGCGCTGGTTTTTGGCTGTCAAGCCGGTCAACCGGCGTGGAAGGATCTTTCCCTGATCGTTTGTAAAACGCTCCAAGAACTTGTGATCCTTGTAATCCAAATACACGATGTCCTTTCCATGAAATGGATCAGGACGGCGCTTCAATGGCGTGTTTGAGCGACGACGTTGGATTGCTTTTCTCATTGGTCTCATGCGGATTCTTTCTCCTTCTTTCCGGCTTGAAAGGTTGCATAGCGCTTGTTGAACTTCTCTACGCGACCGGCAGAGTCAACGATCTTCTGCTTGCCGGTGAAGAAGGGATGACATTCGGAACAGATTTCCAGCTTCAGGTTCGGTCGGGTCGAACGCGTCACGAAGGTCGCGCCACAACTACATACCACTTCACAGCGGTAATATCGGGGGTGGAGATTCTCTTTCATTGCGATACCTTTCAAAACTTCAGGTTTTCGATCTCTTTTTGGTCCTTGACCTGCATGAAACGCTCGCGAAATTTCCACGAGCCGCTCTTCTGATCGAAGACAGACACGACGCATTTAATCGTCTGAGTGTCGGATTTGGACTTTGCTTTCGCTTTATCGGCGAATGACTGTTGTTTTGCCATCGGGTTTTTCCTTTAGATACACGTAAATACAATGACTTACGCTAAAACAGGAGGCCAATCTACGAAAGGATGTCACGCGAGTCAAACGTCGGTATCCTTTGGACTGTCTCTTATTTCGGTCAGCAGTGAAAAAATCGTTTATTTCAAGAAGGAATTCGGTAGGTTCAAACCACCGGTAAACCATCAATCAAGTTTGAGGATTCGTGTCGATCGGATTGTACAAAGGCGTTTCTGCCGGACTTATTCTGGGATTATCTCTATTCATTTCTGAGAATCTCTATCCCATTCAAGGCTTGTTGCACTCGGCAATCTTTCCGGGTCTCTGTCTTGGCCTTCTTCTCGTTTCCATACTGGATTTCTCCAAGCTTCGCTCGATATGGTCCGGTTCGATCATCCCACATGTCGTCTTCGTCATTGGATTCGCTATGCAGGCAAGCACACACGGAGCTGTCGTTCCTGTCGATCAGTCCGTATTCTCGTCAATCCTCATTGTCATTTCATACATGCTTATCACCGGGATACCCGTCGGACTTCTCCTTAGAGACTCTCAGCAGTGGCACATCGACGGATGGTCTGTTCTCGGTTTGAGTCTCGCCGGTGCGTTGACATTGGTAGCCGGTGAGACCCTATCCCCCGCAGCAATGCTCGGTGCGGGTATCCTGTTATCAGTGGGGTCGAATCTGGTTGCATGGAAATCGAAGCAAGCTGTAGAGAAACCCTCATCGAAAGGGAAGTCGGATTTCCTTGTCACTTTCAGTGTCGCTGCAATCGGACTGTGCGTGTTTATCGGGATGTATTGGTTTCTCGCCTCATGGCAGATCCTCGCCGAGATGCAATCATCGACTTACGAATCAACACTGCTTGCGATGATTCCGACATTGTTTGCGCTTGCAGGAGGGATGGCCTTAGCTCGAATGATCAACAACAGAACAGCCGTGGTGACAAGTACCTTGCTCTTGCCTGCTACAATGTTCCTTGCACCTTTCCTGTATGGAAATATCATCTACCCAACCGCCTACACCTCTCTGTACTCATCCTCGCTGGCGCTTTTTGATAAGATTTTCGTTGCACTTTTCTTCCTCATTCCTCCGATAGCGTTCGCTTCCTATTTGATCATAACGACCCTTCGCGTGCTCGCACCGGCAGCGGTGAGGACATCGAGCATTATTGCTTTCTCGGCTTTCGCTGGTTCATGTCTATTCTTCTTCGTCCCGGATTTACCTATCCTGATTATTGCGTCGGGTGCCGTGGTTGCGTCGATGCTGTTGCTCCTGCCGCTATCGGTTTCTAAAAAGAAGGCGAAGTGGCGCAACCGCTCGATCGTGGTGTTACCACTCGCAGCAATCGCACTAATAGACCTTCCGGAAACAAAAATCTCTTACTTCGATCCCGTACGTTTTTCTCTCGTGGCCGATGAAGTACTTCCAGGCGGACGACTCACCGTTCTTCAATCCCGAGATTACGATGATCCCTTCTTCGCATACATGTGGAATCAGACTGAAGCGCTTACTCAGAATTCACGAGCGGCTCATCCATCGCTCTTTCGAACCATTCATATCCCACTGTTGCGTCATCGTGATCCAAAGGATCTCCTTCTCATTGGTATGGGATCGGGAACTGCCCTTGATGCGGCACGAATGCATTCCGGCGTTTCCGTCACCTGCGTCGAACCGTTCCAAGATTTGATCACTGCATCCAATGCTGCGGCGCGCAAATCACGGACGGCATACACGACGCGAGGGATTCGGCTTTTCAGTGAAAGGCTTATTCCGTTTCTCAAGCGCGACGAGACGTCGTATGACCTCGTGATCTATCCGGAACCGTTTACAACTCCGACAATGGATCACTACTCCTTCACACCGGAATTTTACTCCGAAATAAAATCCCGGTTGAAGTCCGATGGCCTTTTCGCGCAGTGGCTCACACTCGCACGAACGGACGATGCCACGATCCGGAGAAGCATCAAAGGAATAACCGAGGCTTTTCCACATGTGGAGATGTGGCTCAGCGATGCAAATCCTGAAACGATGATGATCGGCGTTCTCGCTTCGCCATCGCCGTTCCCTTCCGGGCAGATCATGGAGCAGCGGTTCGCTTCGTTTGCCGGTGATACGACGGCGTTCCACCTCGGTACTATCGGTATCAATGCATTTACCGACATCGCGGATGAGTTCGCAATGGACGATGCTGCGCTTCGCGCGTTCGCAGAGGGGGATGTTTTCTCACCGTGGTTTTCGCGGTTCGTGCGGGACGAGATTAGTACGAATCTTGAAGAACGTGCTGCGAAATTCATGCAGATGCGCACGCCTCCGACAACACTCCTCGCTGGCATTCAGGACAGCATCGCTGTGAGAATCAGCGATGGGTTCAAGGATCGGCAGACAGTGCTCCACGCAAGTCTGGCAAATGCGCGCGGACAGGACAGTGTCGCCGTTGCGATGCTGTTCGCTGTGAATCGTATTCGGCCGTGGAATATGGAAGTGCGAAAGGCTCTCGCTGATTTGCTCGTTGCTCGTGCAGCACGATACATCAACGATGGGGCATATCAACCGGCGATTACGATCCTGGGTGAAGTTCTGCGCATCGTGCCGATCAACACCTTCGTCCTTCGACTGTTGATGATCGCAAGCTTACAGGAAGGGGACAAGGAAACAGCGGGGCTTTGTATCGATGGAATTCGAAAGATCAATCCGCGACATGCGGGAATGCGTGATAATCAGGCAACGATACGAGCACAGCAGGGCGCAATCGATGATGCCTTGCTTCTCTATGAAAACGCAATCACACTCGACCCGACAAACGAGGATTTCTATTGCAACATGGCTTCCGTCCAATATCAGGTTGGGCGAGCTTGGGAAGCAGTACGCATCCTCGACCATGCCACGACGAGGGCTTCATATCCCGCCCGCGCGTATTACCTCAAGGGTTTGTTCTATGCGGAGAAGGGACGTCTCGAACTTGCGCGGGAAGCGTTCGAGGGATTCCTTAAAACAGCTATGCCGAATCACCCCCAGCGAAATGAAGTCGAGGAGCGGCTCATGAAACTTCCAAAGAAAGGACGATGACCATGCACATCGACGTTCTGGCTTTCGCTCCGCATCCCGATGATGTCGAGCTGTATTGCAGCGGAACCCTTATCGAACTGCGGAAAAAAGGCCTCTCGATCGGCGTCGTGGATTTAACTCTGGGTGAATTGAGCACACGCGGTACACTCGAGATGCGTAAGCAGGAAACCGAAGCGGCAAGCACCGTGCTCGGCCTCGCGTTTCGAACGAATCTTCGCATTCCCGATGGCGACATCTCGAACACGGAAGAGCATCGCATGAGCATCATTCAAGTCCTCCGCGCTCTGCAACCGGAGACGGTTCTTCTCCCCGACGATCGTGATCGCCATCCCGATCATCCTCATGCATCGGTGCTTGTTCGTGAAGCATGCTTCTACAGCGGTCTATCCAAAATCGAAAGCACGTATGAAGGAAAGCGGCAGGAATGCTTCAGGCCGAAGAGGCTTTTCAAGTACATGCTGTCGTTCGATGCATCGCCGTCAATCCTCGTGGATATCAGTTCGTCGTTTATGGAAAAAATGAAAGCGATCCATTGCTATGATTCGCAGTTTCACAAGGCAAAGGCAAGCGATGAACCGGAGACATACATCAGCACTTCTTCGTTCATGGAAGCACATGTCGCACGAATGAAGCGATTAGGATTCCTCATCGGCGTCGAGTACGCGGAAGGATTCGAGCCGCTCCAACCGTTCGGGGGTTCAGCCGACTTACTAGTCAGTGCATATCCGAAGTAAAAAATCGCTGTTCGAGCTCATCCGCTGTCGCGGCAAGCTCTGCCAGCATCGGCGCGCATTCTTTCACTGAAGTATTCATGAGATCGAATAGCGCCAGCAGAACGATGTCGTCCTCATACAGTGCGACTCGCGCATAGCGCAGTGTGGTATTCATCGCGAGCAGTTCTGTTGGATCGATAGTCTCATTCAACGATCCGACTTTCGTGTAGAGCAAACCGACTTTCTCACCGGCTATCGTATCGGTTTTCCCATAGATTCTTTGGTGGCGGTTATTACCGAGTTGAAACTCGATCGAGCTGACTTCCTCGCTTCTCGAATAATCCGCCTGGGATAAGAGCGCAACCTGCTGAAGCATTTCGTGAACGGTCATTTCAGTGCACGATCGTGATATCGACCGCGGAATTGATATCGGCCTTTTCGCCGGCGTTCGGCGATTGTGATATCACAGTGTTCGGTAAGAGATTGCTGCTTTGCCGGTATGTGATATTGCCAAGCCGCAAGCCTTGCTCGACGAGCGTCCTTTGCGCTTCACTCAAACTCATTCCAATCAGATAGGGTACATCGATCTGAATCATCTCCGGGCCGCTGCTGAGCACGATCTCGATAGCGCTGGACTTTGCGACGCGTTTTCCCGGCGTAGCGCCTTGCGCAATGACGGTCTCGACGGGTAAATCCGATGGTTCATACGTTACAAGTCCGAGTCGAAGGTCAAGCTGCTCTATCGTGATCTTTGCATCGCGAAATGAGCGACCGCGAAGGTTCGGCACCTGTACCTGTTCTTCTCCACCGCTGACGGTGAGATAAACGTTTCGGCCCTCACGCACGACGCTGAGTGCAACGGGATCGATGAACACCACGTGTCCGGGCGGATACTTGCTGCTCGGAGCTTTCCCGGCAACGATAGGATTCAGGCCGCGGCTGACAAGGATATTCTGAGCATCGGAAACCTTTTTCCCGATCACGTTTGGGATGGCAATCTCCGTTCGTGAATGGATGAACCAAGGAAGGACGAACGCATCGAGCAGGAATAGCACGATGAACGCGCTTGCGAGAAAGATGTACACCTTTATTGCTAATCCGGATTTCGTTTTTCTCGCAGTCATAAATCTCAATCATGAAACCGAGCAGGCTCAAGCGACCCGGTTTCTGCGCTTGCCGGTCAGTTCACCGACAACAGTTCGACTTCGAAGATCAGTGTCGCGTTCGGCGGGATCACTCCACCCTCACCGCTCGCGCCATACCCGAGATCGGGAGGGATGATGAGCTTTCGCTTCCCTCCGGTCTTCATCGTCATGACGCCTTCATCCCAACCCTTGATCACTCGTCCGACGCCTATGGTGAACTCGAAAGGCTGTCCCCGATCGACGGATGAATCGAATTTCTTTCCATCTTCCAATGTGCCGGTGTAATGCACTTTCACGGTCGAGCCTTTCGTCGGTGAAGGGCCGTTTCCCACAACGTAGTCGATGTATTTCAATCCCGATGACGTCGTGACGATTTCCCTTTCTGCGGCGCTGCCCGAACCAGAAGTTGTCGATGCTTTGTCGGTCGTGCTCTGTTGTGAACCGCAGCCAAAGGCGAAAAAACCAAGGATGAGATTGAACGCAAGCGCACGTTTCATGCTATGTCTCCTTCGAGGAATCATTGGTGAACTGTTGGGTGAAACCCTCAGGCAAAGTCATTCGCTTCGGGTCGCAGACAACTTACCATTTTTGAGAAAATACTTTTGCGCTTGGAGTTTCCGTGTGAAACAATATATTCGCTTAGGCGAATATGCGACCATGATTGACCGACTCACAAAACTCTTTCAAGCCATCGGTGAGGAAAACCGGATGCGTATCATCAATCTCCTCCTGGACACGGAAGAGCTTTGCGTTTGCGATATCGAGCGGGTGTTGGACATCCCGCAGCCTCGCGTTTCTCGCCACCTCAACTACCTCAAACAAGCAGGCATCGTGTCCGCTCGACGCAATGGTCAATGGATGCACTATCGTCTCGTGCGTGATTCCGAATTCCACGACTCACTCTACAAGGAATTGAAAGACGTCTTCGCAACGATCCCACGCCTGAAAAGAGATATCCGCTCACTGCACACGGCGGACTGCCTTGTGTGCCAAGTCGTATTCCGATGAAGAAGAACTCCGCACTCCGTTTCATCGACCGTTACCTCACGCTCTGGATTTTCCTCGCCATGGGAGTCGGGGTTCTGTGGGGACATCTTTCGCCCGGTGTTGCAGCCTTTTGGGATTCATTCCAGGTGGGAACGACGAACATCCCAATCGCAGTCGGGCTTATCCTGATGATGTATCCTCCGCTTGCAAAGGTCCGGTACGAAGAACTTCCCGATGTTTTCCGTGACACGAAAATTCTCGCGCTTTCGCTCGTGCAGAATTGGGTAATCGGGCCTGTGCTGATGTTCGTCCTTGCCATCGTCATGCTGAACGACTTACCCGAATACATGGTCGGCCTCATCATGATCGGCCTTGCGCGCTGTATCGCCATGGTCATCGTATGGAACGAACTCGCCAAAGGCGACACGGAGTATGCAGCCGGTCTCGTTGCGTTCAATTCCATCTTTCAGGTGCTGTTCTATTCGCTCTATGCCTGGGTGTTCATCACGGTGCTTCCAGGATGGTTCGGACTTGCAGGCAGCACTGTTGACGTTTCGATGGGACAGATCGCCGAGAGCGTGTTCGTCTACCTCGGAATTCCATTTATCGGAGGAATGATCACGCGGTTCACGCTCGTAAAGCTGAAAGGGAAGCAATGGTATGAGCGTGTTTTCATCCCACGAATTTCTCCCGTCACACTCGTTGCGCTTCTCTTTACCATTCTCGTGATGTTCTCGCTCAAAGGGGAGACCATCGTTCAGCTTCCGATGGACGTTCTTCGCATCGCCATCCCGCTCGTGATCTACTTCGTCGTCATGTTTCTGATTTCGTTTTTCATCAGCAAGCGACTCGGTGCGGATTATTCGAAAACCACGACGCTCGCTTTCACTGCAGCAAGCAACAACTTCGAGCTTGCAATTGCCGTGGCTGTCGCGGTATTCGGGATCGATTCCGGTGTCGCGTTCGCGGCTGTCATAGGGCCTCTCGTCGAAGTACCCGTGCTCATCACTCTTGTCAAGATTGCCTTGCGTTGGCAGACTTCATTCCACGCGCAGCCGGTCGTTCAACATCAATAGTTCTTTTCACTCATCCCAAAGAGGTATCCCATGCAAAGCCCGGAAGAAATAAAACTCATCGTAAAAGAAAAGTACGCAGCCATCGCGGATCAGAGCGTCGAGGTGAACAAAGCGTCGTGCTGCGGCGTCGGCTCGACGTGCGGTGACGACGTGGTCTTCAACATCATGACCGACGATTACTCGAAGCAGGAAGGCTACGTCGAAGAAGCCGACCTCGGACTCGGCTGCGGAGTCCCGACTGAATACGCAGCGATAGAACCCGGCATGACCGTACTCGATCTCGGTAGCGGGGCAGGGAACGATGTGTTCATCGCTGCGAGCGAAACAGGTCCGACCGGAACCGTGATCGGTGTTGACATGACGGAAGCGATGATCGAAAGAGCGAACGCGAACAAGAAAAAAGTCCGAATGGAAAACGTCGAGTTTCGCCTTGGCGAAATCGAAGCGCTGCCTGTTGAAACCTCCACCATCGACGTCGTGATTTCGAACTGCGTGCTGAATCTTGTTCCGGATAAACGCAAAGCCTTCGACGAGATCTATCGTGTGCTTAAGCCCGGTGGTCACTTTACCGTTTCGGATATCGTGCTCGACGGCGACCTTTCGCCGGCGCTGAGAACAGTAGCGGAGCTGTACGCCGGTTGCGTTTCCGGTGCGTTACAAAAACACGAGTACCTTTCAACCATCGATCGAAGCGGCTTCATTTCGACGCGCATTCTGAAAGAGCGCGAGATCGTCATCCCGGACAGTCTTTTCGAATCGCTCACGGCTGAGCTTCCGGAAGATCAACGCTCACTCAATGGCGCACGAGTCCTAAGCGTGACGGTGACCGGAGTGAAGCCCGAGTGAAGCGCGCCGTTCTTATCCTTTGCACGGGAAACTCCTGCCGCTCACAGATGGCGGAGGGGATCATCAATCACTTCTTGGGTGATTCGTGGCAAGCATATTCCGCAGGGACAAAACCCTCAACCGTGAATCCTCGCGCCATTGAAGCCATGGCGGAGATCGGTATCGATATTTCGCATCATCGCAGCAAACATGTGGATGAATTCGATGGCCGGGCGCTCGATCTCGTGATCACCGTGTGCGGGTCCGCTGACAGGAACTGTCCGGTGTGGATCGGGAAAGAACGGAAAGTTCACATTCCTTTCGACGATCCGTATGAAGCGACGGGAAGTGAAGAAGAGATCATGGCGGTCTTCCGTCGCGTCCGTAATGAAATTCGGGAGCAAATCGTATCATTCCTTCAGTCGTTAGAACGCGAGTACGAATCGTGAAATCCGGATTCTTGACGCTCCGCTTCTTTTATACGAAGTTGAAGAAGATGAGGAAGAAACTTTGGACAGATGATGGAACATGAACGAAACGTATTTTCTCACCGTCATCATTTTCATTTCCCTCGCGGAGTTCGGATCGTTCCTTGAGTGGAAATTGAAAAAGCATTTCGCAGCGACAAGTGATTCACCGTGAAATCGTTTATGAACTTCGTCGCCTCGCACTTCCTCTCACTTCAATCCTGATCTATGTTCCTCGGACATTTCGGTATCGGTTTCGGACTCAAGCGCGCTGCCCCGGCAGTTTCTCTCGGTACGCTTTTTCTCGCCGCACAATTCGTCGATCTGCTCTGGCCGTCGCTCTTGCTGGTCGGCTGGGAATCCGTGCACATCGAACCCGGGAACACCGTCGTCACTCCGTTGAACTTCGTTTCGTACCCCATCTCGCACAGTCTCCTCATGGCGGTTGTCTGGGGTGTGGTTGTCGGCGGTTTGTATTGGCTCGTGAAGAAGAAGAAGCGACCCGCAGTCATCATCGCAGTAGCCGTCGTCAGTCATTGGGTGCTCGACCTCATCGTGCATCGTCCCGATCTCCCGCTGTTGCCAGCGAGCGAAATCATGGCGGGCTTCGGCCTCTGGGATACTCCTGTCGTGACGTATCTGTTGGAGTTCCTCTTTCTCACCGCCGGTCTATGGTTCTATCTCAGATTGACGGTGGCGAAGAAGAGAACCGGAAGCATCGCACTCTGGGCATTGGTCGCTTTCCTCGTCGTGATTTATCTGACCAACATCCTCGGATCGCCACCGCCGAGCGTGGAAATGATCGCCGTTGCAGGACATGCGCAATGGCTTATCGTCGCGTGGGGTTATTGGCTCGATCGGAATAGAACCGTTACTGAAGCGCCGAGCGTGAAAACGACGGTCTGAATCGGGACCAGTGCCGAGACATCCGATTGAGGTACATCATTGTCGATGAAGAACCTCTGTCGTAGGTTCAATCAACTGATGAAGCTCGCACGAGACCGAACTGATTCCCCGATTAGATGCCGGCGGCACTACTACGCAATCATCATCGGTCTCATCCTCATCGCCTCACGAAGCGATGCGATACAAAACGATTCGCTTGCACGCATGAGCGCGGAAAGCCGGTACCGATGGTTCGGCTTCCAAGCCGATGGAGCGATATTTTTCTTTGGAGGCTCCGGGAGTTTGTCTTTCGACTTCGATGTTTGGGATGAACGCGAGAAATCGAGCGTGGCGCTTATCGGACTTCGATTGGAAAGGGAATGGATTGGTTACAGTGACCCGGGAGGGAAGAACGTGAGCTTCAGGGAGTACAACATCCTGGCGCGGGCAACACACATCACAGGCTCCGTTCGAGCGGACGCAGGCATCGGTGCGAGTTTCAGAACGAAGGGTTCGGATTCGCATACAACCGTGCTCGCATTGATGAACCTGAAATGGCTTTTCATTCTCGATCACGCAGGGATGCTCTTCACGGTACGTGTCTATCCTTTCGACGATAAAACGAAATTGAAATGGTTTTTAGGAATCGGATTGGCGGTCGCGTTGGATTTCTGAATAGTCTGATACCGTCCTCGTGGGCATAACTTGATATCGACTTTCCTTTTCAATACATTCGCATCGTTGATTGGAGACATGAGTGAACGACATATCGAGAGCAGTTATAGCATGAAACAGATCGATACACATGAACACAATACGCAATCGTGTCACAAGACTCTCCTTGTGCTTTTTCTCATATCGGTTATGGGAAGTTTAGCTACTACGGCTAAAGGCCAGAACTACTTTCCGCTTCAGGTAGGGAACGAGTGGCATTATCGATGGAATGGATACGACTGGACACCGCCATTCCGATTCGATTCAGGTGTAGAGATTATGCGCGCGAGCCGAGACACCATCATGCCGAATCAAAAGAGCTACACAGACCTGACTCGGTACTACGGCGTGAGGTATCTACGAAATGATTCGTCCGTTACGTATGGATATTACCCGGAGAGTGATACCGAATTTCTTCTTTACAAGTGGAATGCAAATGTCGGTGATCATTGGGACGTCGTTCAACCGATCACGCGTGTTGATTTGGAATCAATCAGCATCGATACTGTTTTTGGACAAGCCTTACGTACTGTTCAGTTTCGGCATATGAACGATATCGTCGGTCCTGTCCATGTCCGCTTTGCTGAAAACATCGGGCCTGTTTTTATGCATTACGAAGGTGAACCACCCGGGAGTTATCAAACGGAGCATAAGCTCAGCGGGTGTAAAATCGACCGGAAGGAATCAGGAGAGCTTCTATCGACAACGCCACCTGCCATCGCTGTTGAAATGGCCTTGATGCAGAATTATCCGAACCCCGTGAGTTGGGGAAGTGAAACCGCATTTCCTTTCAGTCTCGCTGCTTCAACGACTATCGAACTTGTTCTTCTCGACTTACTTGGCCGTGAGATTATGTCGCTCGCTCGCGGGACTTATACAGCAGGGAAACATTCAGTTACTTATCGAACGAAGAGCTTGAGCCGCGGCGTTTATTTTTATCAACTTCGCATTGCGAGTCACCGGTTAACCCGAACGATGCTTGTCTTCTGAGAGACAGAATCGCTCTATAACTCTTCCGTTCTCTTCTTTACCTTCTTGTCTTTCGAAAGCCGGAACTCAACAGGAATGAATATCCGCACGTGAACCGGTTTCCCCTTATCCATCGCGGGCGTGAACCTCACATTCTTTACAACCTCAACTGCCTCCTCATCGCACCCACCGCCGATGCCGCGTTCGACTCGTGCATGTCGGACTTTCGCCGTTGAGTCGAGATAGACGCGCACGGTGACGACTCCCTCCACGCCTGCCTTGCGTGCGAGCTGCGGGTAACGCACGATCCGTTGGAGTTCTTCCATTCCACCGATGATCGTAGGCGGCACCTCCGCTTTCGTTCGATAATTGGGATTGATGAAATCCTGCGTCAAAAGATCCGGATACGGTGGCATATAGCGTATATCGGGAAACTGGTCGAGAAGATGAATACGTGTCGTATCGATTTCGTACTTCTCTCGTTCGGCAGGTGGAATGAATATATAGGGCGATAAACCGTCTGTCGTAATCTTCGATGTATCCTTCTGAGCATTTGCGGAAAGTGCGAGTACACACATCACTACAGGAAAAATATATCGTTGAAATATCATCGCGCACCTCGATGCCGTTATTGCTTATTTTCCGTTTCACGAGGTAAGAGTTTGAACCTCACCGGAACGACCATGGATATATCCTTATCACCGGGATGAACATTGGTGAACCGGAGCGTCTTCACCGCCGTTACAGCAGCTTCATCGCATCCGTATCCAAGCTTCCTGATCACTTCTGTATCGATAACATTTCCTCTGCGGTCGATGATTGCTCTAACATAGACTTCGCCTTCGATGCGCGCTTGTATAGCTTCATCGGGATAGACTAACGCCTTCCGTAGCGCATCCAGACCGCCAACTATCTGAGGATGTCGGTCGAACAAATCCCTCACCGTCGAATCGGGCGGCGCGTCTTGCTGTGCGGTGGAAACGATGGGTGTGAAGAATAGAGCGACAGAAAGAAGAAACAATTTGTGCATGGGTTCACCTCATTTGTTTATAACGAATTTCACTATTTCACTTTAGCGCGAATTGGCCACTGCACGCCTTTGATCGAGGTTAGCTCCGATGTAATGGACCCGATAGGAATTTTCGCATCGACCTGCACGGGGATTTTCTTCTCATCGTCGGTTACCCAGACGATGATACGCCCCGATGCTTTGAACAGGCCGCCTTCTTTCATGATCGGTTCGAGCAGGATCGTTTTGAACGTTCCCGCCTCGACCTTTATTTCCTGCTTCCCGAGATACTTGACGGTGAGGACATAGACGCTGTCCTTATAGAAGTTTTTCAGATAGACCTTTTGCCCGGGACGAAAACCGTCGTAGCTCTGTGTGCGCATGAAGTAAAAGGCGGAAAGCACGTCCTGTGTAAGCGGCTCGATCGGGTACTCGCCGTCTTTCGTTTTCGCTGTGAGTTTGTAATGGTCGAACGTCGCTTCGAAGTCGCGTTTGTAACTGCCTTCGCGTATCGTCTGGATGAATCGCCAGGGTACGAGGGCTTCCGTGTCGAGGAATGACTCGTACTTGTCGCGTACCTTGTAGAAGTTGTCGAAGAATCCCGTCGAGCGAACGGTGAACTCGACATGGAAGCATTGCCTGTTGTTCATCGTTGCGTAGCGCGGGATCATCATCTTCGCTTCACCCGCCGTGATGAATCCGTAGTTCACGTCGTAGGTGAGTTCTTCGCCCATCGTAAACGCTTTGTGTTCGATCTTTCTCAGGTTGGGCGAGGCTCCGTCCGTTCCTTGCTGTTGTCCGAACATGAGCATATCGAGCGCGAGAGCGAGAGCGAGAGCGGGGATGGTGAAAGCTGCGATGAGGATGTTCTTCATTCAGGTTCTCCTTTTGTTCATTTGCCTTACGGCATCCGTGCTAAGCTCGTTCCTCGCACTAAGGGGATGGCACTCTCGAGCGCCACATCGATGGTGATGCGGTTCATGTCATCGTGCAGAACGCAGGAACCGGCATCGCACGATGGGCAGCCGTCGGCTTTTGGCGGCGTCAGCACGGACGTTCGTTGTCCGAGAGGTCCCCATCTTCTTGGGTTCATGACGGTTTCAAACGGATACAATCCTAAGACGGGTGTGCCACAGGCAGTCGCGATATGGAGCGGGCCGGTTGAATTCGAAACGAAGAGTTCTGCAAATGAAATCACTGCGGTGAGTTGCGTCAGCGAAACCGATGGAAGGATGTGCGCCCTTTCACCGATTGCCGTTCGAAGCTCGGTCATCGCTTCGTGCTCTGCGTTCGTTCCTGTTATCAGGGCTTGCATATCGGGAAAATGGAGAAGAATCTTCTTTCCGAAAAGCCCAAAATTCTTCACAGGCCAGTCCTTTGCCGAGCCGCCGCTGCCGGGATGAAGGATGATGAAAGGATTCCCCTCCGTAAGACTGAACGAACGAAGAACTTCCTTAGCGCTTTCTACCGATTGCTCAGTTGGCGTAAGGACGGGATTGGGAAACGGCACAAGTTCGAAGCCTAACGCCGCGAGCAGGCGCACGTTGTAATCCCGTTCATGGAGAAGCGCCGTTTTGCGGTGCTCAGCGACGCGGCGATTCATCAGCGGCGAGTAGTAGCGGTACGCCGTTCCGATGCGCAGCGGTATGCCTGCGAGCCGAACAGCGAGCACAAGTTTCGGTCTCGGATATGCGAACACGGCGACGTCGAAGCGTTTCTCGCGAAGAAGTTTTGCGAACGCAACGACTCCGCGCACGTCTCTTGATGGGATCGATAAAACTTCATCCACGAATGGGGACAAGAGCGGAAGGTCCTTCGTGAGTTCCTGAGTGACGAACGTAACGTGCGCATCCGGTTCGTTGCGCTTGATGACATCGGCAACTGGAAGGGTTAGCACCACGTCCCCGATTCTGTCCGTCCGGAACACACAAAACCTCCGACTACCGCTTTGAATCATGGATCAATCTACGCATTTCACGTGATGTGCCTTTCGAACTTCGAAAAGGAAATGCTCAAAAAGAAAAGGCCGGTTGCTTCAACCAGCCTTCCTAAATAAGGATGCGATCGAGTTTACAGTTGCGACATCATTTCCTTCGCGCGCTTTGCATCATCGGAGTCGGGGTATTTCTTCATCAGTTCATCCCAGGCTTTTCGCGCTTCAGCTTTCTTTTCCATCGTCGCGTAAATGGCTCCAAGGTTGTACATCGCCATTGTATTCGCCGGCTCGATCTTCAGAATCCTCCGCGTCGCATCGAGCGCTTTTTCGAAGGCGGAAAGTTCGTAATAGACGTTTGCAAGCTCCATCAGAACGGGAATGTTCTTCGGAGCCGCGGCAGAATAGCGTTCCCAAAGCGGCATCGCTTCAGCAACCTGGTGTGCATCCGTCAGCATCCGAGCGAGAACGAATACGTCCGTCGTGTCCTTCGCGGGTGCGGCGGCGATTTTCTTCCGCAGTTCATTCAAGCGTTCGACAAACTCGGTGCGGACATTGGACTTGCTGGGTTGATCCGAACCTTCACCGCCTTGCATCGCGTTGATGTCCGGATGGCCCGGCGGCATGCCGGAAACAGGCTGTTGGGTTTCTTCTCCCGGCGTCAGCCAAAGCACGATCCCAATACCGATGACGATGACCGCGCCGATGATCAGATATCCAGTTTTCATGTTCATGTATGTGATTCCTTTCTCCAAAAATTCCAACGGCAAAATGGTAAAAACGCTTTAACCTTCCACTGACTTCCGTCAGCTTTCTCAATGACGATTCCGTTCGTTCATGCCCCATACACCGATGAACGATACACTCCTCATGAACACATACGCTCCGAGCAGAGAGACAGCGACATGCGTCGTCCTCTTTGATTCTGCCTTGGCCAACCCTATTTTGAACATGGATTTGTAGATGACTTCTTCTCAATGTCATTCCTTGTAACCGCTCGCAAGTATCGCCCCTCAACCTTCAGCCAGGTCGTCGCACAGGACCACGTCGTGCAGACGTTGCTGAACAGCATACGCATGAACCGTATCGCTCACGCATACCTGTTCTGCGGTCCGCGTGGAGTCGGCAAGACGACCACGGCGCGCATTTTCGCCAAAGCTCTGAATTGCCCGAATGCCGTGAACGGCGAACCCTGCAACACCTGCGACACGTGCATCGAGATATCCGAGGGGCGTTGTATCGACATTATCGAAATCGACGGCGCATCGAACAACGGCGTCGAGCAGGTGCGGACGATACGCGATTCTGTGCGCTACATGCCCGCGCGAGAGAAGTACAAGATGTACATCATCGACGAAGTGCACATGCTGACGCAGAGCGCGTTCAATGCGCTTTTAAAGACGCACGAAGAGCCGACCGCCCATGCGCTGTTCGTGTTCGCGACCACCGAGCCGCATAAGATGCCCGCGACGGTTATTTCACGCTGCCAGCGCCACGACTTCAAACGCATCAGCACGGAGAATATCGTCGGGCAGCTTCGGGAGATTTGTGAGAAGGAAGGAATCTCCGCTGAAGAGACCGCGCTGTTCATCATCGCGAAGAAAGGCGACGGCTCCATGCGCGATGCCGAGAGCATCTTCGATCAAGTCGTCGCCTTCA
>CAYUWG010000009.1:0-88513 GCA_964448285.1 uncultured Chromatiales bacterium | reverse complement strand
CAACCCCCTCCCTACCAATTCAAGATCGAACATCTCTGGAAGGTGTCGTTGATGAATCCGTCGCCAACGACGTATCGGGTGTACCTGGTTGGTCGGGCGACAGAGAAAAAGGATGGTCGAATCGTGGAAGCGACAACGACAACCTTCTCACTACCGCCGGGCTTGAAAGTTGTCGGCGCAAGGAAACTGGCGCCGCTCGACGTGAATGAATCGAACACGAAATATTCTGACGTCGTGAAGAACATCGGCGGCGAGCCGATGGGAGATTCTGATATATGTGTCACTGCGTTCGAGGCAATATAAATCATCCCTTAGGAGCATAACACCATGAAAACCCGGCTTCTCATCCTTCTTACACTCTTCTGCGCGCTAACAGTCCATGCGCAAATTAAAGTGCGTGTGAAACTCACTCAGCCACCGCCTAACATGCTTAGTGTAAAGGACCTGTGGAATGTAACGGTCACAAACGCGACGAGGGGAGAATTGAAAATCACACTGAATGGAATAGTAGACGAAGTCACAGATGGAAGAATCGTAGAAGGCAGCACGGGTTCATTTATTCTGAAACCAAACGAAGTGAGGAAACTGACCGTTGATAATATACCGGGAGGCGGCACATACGTCTGGTCCAATAACAGATACAAGGAGGCAATTCTCCGTACCGGCAACGCTCCATCCGGAAGTTACACGATTTGTATTTATACAAAAAGCGAAACGGGAGAGGAGTTGGCGCAGGATTGCATACAACATACCATTTCAATGATGTCACCACCAACGCTTGTATGCCCCGCAGATGGAGATACAATCCCCGAAGGACAATCACCGACATTCACCTGGCTCCCTCCGTCTCCGCCGACCAGAGATACGAAATACACGATAAAGATAGTCGAGTTCATCGGCGGGCAAACACCGGAGGAAGCAATGAAGATGAATCCAGTGTGGTTTGAGAAAGGAGATATACGAACGACAACGTTACAGATTCCTTTATCAGGAAGGAAGTTTGAGAAAGGAAAGAAATATGCATGGCAGATATAAACAGGTGAAACCGTTAGTGCCACATGGGGACTGAGTGTCTCAGCACAGAATCAAGTCAGTATAAATCTTACCCATAGTAAAACAGTAATAGAAATTAATGATATACTTAGACCAAGCCCATTCAGACCGGATTCAAGTTTAAAGCCCATATTTAAATGGAAACATGATTTGGGTCTCGGAGATAATACTACTTATGATTTCAGACTCTATAAAATAGATACAGTGTCAGACTTAAATTCACTTAACTTAATTCTTGAACAAGCACCATTAATTGAATTTACCGGAATTAGTGAACCATATCTGGAATATCCCGATAAATTAGAACAATTAAATAAGGGATCTTTTTATGTCTGGTTTGTGAAGAAATCCGTTGGAACAAGATGGTCATTTCCACCCACTTTTATGTCTTTGTTTCTTGCAGGATCCAACGATTTACCAACTGGTACGGATTGCGTGGAGTGCATCAAGACATGCACAAACGGGGGGTGTGTAACGAATGGTAGCGTATGTTATTGTTATGGACCTTTACCCCCAGATATACCACCACCTATAGAGTTAAAATAAATGAGAATGCAAAAATGAATACAATCTTCAAATCAGTAGCATTTACAGTATTCCTTCAGTTATTCATTGGAAGCGCTGATGCTCAAATAATCGTCAACCTCACCCAACCCCCTCCCTACCAATTCAAGATCGAACATCTCTGGAAGGTGTCGTTGATGAATCCGTCGCCAACGACGTATCGGGTGTACCTGGTTGGTCGGGCGACAGAGAAAAAGGATGGTCGAATCGTGGAAGCGACAACGACAACCTTCTCACTACCGCCGGGCTTGAAAGTTGTCGGCGCAAGGGAACTGGCGCCGCTCGACGTGAAAGAATCGAACACAAAATATTCTGACGTCGTGAAGAACATCGGCGGCGTGCCGTCGGGTGACTACGATATCTGCGTTTCTGTTTATAACTCAGTCGATAACGCCTTGCTTGGGGAGAAGTGCATGCAGTCGCAGGTAACGAACCTCACGCAGGTTGAGCTATTGCAACCGGAGGACGGGACCCGGTTCTCTGCGCGTGTACACATACCTGATAAAAGATCAGGCAAGCCTCTGAAGTTAGTGCTTCAGGAGTTACCAAAAGAGATTGACGCGAGATACGCCCTGTATGCCTTGCTCAAAGCTGCGTCTACCTGTAGGTACTGCGACTCCTGTTGGCCCTGCCTCCCCGGCGATACAATACAATTCAGACAACGGCAAAAGGAATCTTCGACTTTGCTCAAAACAGATAGCCCAAACGCCTTCACTGACATCTCCGATACAACGGTAGGAGTACAATTTTTGAATCTATACGCCGCCGATGCACCTGGTATTGCTATCGGGAGTTTGCAGAATCCCGAATCTTTTCTCAGCGCACTGAAACGGGCTGATGATCCATGGATCTTGCTAGACGCACTTTGTCATGGCTGCGATGAGGGTCAAGATCAATTCAGACAACGTCAACAGGATTCTTCGAGCGATACTGGGATTACCGTCAGAGGAGATGAAGGTCAAGATCAATACAGACAAGGTCAACAGGATTCTTTGAGAAATGTTGGATCTGCATGGAACCCCGGGCTTATATCCGACCGGAGTAGAAATCGTAGGAATGAGTTTATGTCTGAGTCCGATCAGGCTCGGTTTGGTTCCAACACAAGTGGAGCCGACCGGTTATCCCAATCGAGCACGCAATCTCTTCCCGGCGGCGTGATGATATTCAGTTGGCTGCCTCCCATACCGGTTCCACCCGGTGCGCGAGTGACATACACGCTTCGTATCGCAGAAATCCTTGGACGCCAATCACCCTACGACGCTGTGTATTCCAATCCCGCTTCGATTGCGCTCAAGAAGATTTCGACGAACATCGTGCAGATTCCGCTCGCGGCGCGGAGATTACGTTTTGGCGCCAGGTACGCATGGAAAGTCGATGTTTACCTCAACGGAGTATTCGTGCAACAGAGCGAAGTGCGAGGGTTCTCAATAGACAATCCACAAGCGGCGCCAGAGGAGATCATTATAACACCCCCTAGGCAGAAACAGCCTCCTCCCTGGAGTGGGAACTTGGAAGACGGAACGAATGAGATACACAACCGACTATTCGCATCTTTGTTTACCAATCCGGAATTCCTTCAAGGCAATCCTGAGGCGGCGCCCGAGGGCGATGGCGGGACTTCTGCGTTCAAGCTTATCGGAAGCGCGCGTGTCGAAACCCGCTTCGCGAGCCGCCAGGGATCGTTCTCGGAGATACCGAAAAATTACGTCACGGCAAATCTCCAGCCGGGAGTCATGTTGTATGGATTGCCTTTCACCGGAAGCATTCTTTTCTCCACGCTTCAGGATGCGAACAAACAAAGCTTGAATTCATTCGGGATCAATTTCGATTTCGCCTCAATGACGCAGGGACTCCAGTCGCGCCTTCAGGATGTGATCGCAAGTTCAGGCAAGTTACCCTCTTTAGACGCGGAACAACTGACCGGGATTGCCAATCCATCCAGGATCGCGGAGAATCTCGATCAATACAATGCAGTCAGCGGCGCGGAGAAATTTTTCTTGAATATTCGGTCGCTTGGCATTGGAACGAACTATCCATCCTATTCGGATTATGTTCTGAACGGCGTGCCTGTGACAGGCATAAATCTCGAATTCAATCCGGGAATACTCTATACCGCATTCACCGCATCGAAAAATCAACGACCGGTGGACAATGAAGCATATCAGCGCGATCTCTACGCTGGACGGCTCGGCATCGGCAAGAAAGAAACGACGCATCTCTTCTTCACCGGCTTGTATGTCACGGACGATGCATCTTCCATGCGACCTGATTCGATGCACAATACTTTAACGCCGAGAGAGAACTATGTCTTCGGGATGGAAGGGAAGCTCAACCTCTTCGATGAACATCTCGCACTCGAAGGTGAAGGAGCGATGTCTCTCTACACGCGCGATACACGCGATCCGGAGTTCGCAAGTAGTGCTATCCCATCCTTCGTCAAAAATCTTACGAACCCGCGCTTGAGTTCTTCCGTCGATTACATGTACTCAGGGCGGCTCGTGTACACCAACGCTGAATCCGCGACGAAGATTTCCGCCGGCGCGAAGATGATCGGTCCGGGTTATACTTCGCTCGGAGTGCCGAACCTGCGCACGGATCAGTTCGGTTACGAAGCGAAGCTCGATCAGCAACTCTTCGACCGGCGTGTGACGATCGGTTCGTTCTTCCGCACGTTCAACGACAACCTCATCGACTGGAAATCATCGACCACAACGATGACGGCGTATGGAATCAACCTCGGATTCAACTTCCCGCGCCTGCCTTTTCTACGCATCTCCTACTCACCGATCTCCCAGAAGAACAACGCAAGCGATCCGCTCTCGAAGTTTGAAACGAACATGAACATGATCTCGGTAACATCGGGTTATGCGTACTCGCTTGGCTCCATCAACTCTGCAACTTCGTTTGCTTTCATAGGGCAACAGACGGAATCGAATAATTCCGCGAGTGATTTCAAGAGCAATTCATACATGCTCGGCGAGATGCTGAGCTTCCAACTCCCGC
Source organism: uncultured Chromatiales bacterium (assembly GCA_964448285.1). Classification (GTDB taxonomy): domain Bacteria; phylum Bacteroidota; class Ignavibacteria; order SZUA-365; family SZUA-365; genus CAYUWG01. The sequence goes on along the minus strand of CAYUWG010000009.1, from coordinate 83,893 downwards.
TCACGATCGGTGTGAATGTCGGAATGATCGAATCCAGGTCTTCCGTTGGCTACGGAATGATTCAAACTATCGATCTCAACGGAAGCGCTCCACTTGGTGACTTCGTTACAGTCGGTGTCGGTATCACGTCGGCATTTGAGCGCGACAGAAACGAGCGAATAGGTTTCTATGCAAACTCAACCGTGAATTTTACCGATTGGCTTGTCTTCGATCTCCGCTTGGAAAAGACGAACTATAACGAATTTCTATTACAGACAGAGACGTACAGGGAATTTCTTGTGCTTGGGTCTCTGTCGATGAATCTGTGAGCTAAGCGGTTGAGGGCTCAGCTTGTAAAGAACTCGGTTTAGTGCATGGATGTAGCGATAACCATAGAACTCTGTCATTATCCAGACGCTTCTCGATTATGAACTCAAGAAGCTCTCTTCGAAATATTTGTTTAAGTGTATGCAATGTTTTTCTTCTCATGCTCTTACTGCAAGGCTGTTTCATTATCAACCTTCTACCTTCGGGGAAGCTCAGCAGGTACACGCAGCAGGTCGTTCTCGACAAGGATTATCCGGTTTATTATGCCATGAATGCTGATGAAACGCCGGGCATGAAAATAGGGACACTTCGTGAACGCGCTGGAGATACGATCACGACATTAGGGTTATTCTCGGGTGGTGTACGATTCGCCACATACTTCCTCATCATGACCGATAGTAACGAAGTTTATATCGACCGACAGGATGTTCTCACTCCCGATGATCAACTCTTCCGGCGGCTCGGGAATCCGTTCAGCGTTGCCTTCCGGGAGGATTTTGACGCATGGGATCGAGCCCGGGACTATATCCGCAGTCATACAGATGTACCGATTGAAATTGCAAACGATAATCTGATCAAAACAAGCAGCGTCAGTGACTCCACTTCGATACACTACCTCGTCACGCGTCTTGTTAAGTCGAAAAACGTGGAATACGAAATCATCTGCCGATCATTTCTTCCCAATTTCAATGCGGACAGGGAAGCCCGGCGCATGGCGTTTTATATGGTGACGGGGCGGAAATATGGAAGTGACGATTGATGAAATTATAATCGCTCTCAGCAATTTTCCTTTTCACATTTTCAGAAAGGCAGTAGCACCATGAAAATCATTGTGCGCATTTCGATTCTTCTCGTTGTAACCGTTACAGCGACAAAGCAGTTACCTGCGCAATGGGTGCAAACCAACGGTCCGTTCGGCGGCTTCATTCAATGCTTTGCCGTTAGCCCCAACAATGCAGGAGGTATGAACATTTTTGTCGGGACACGGGGCGGCGGCATCTTCTTTTCCACAAACAGCGGCGCCAGATGGGTTAGCGTAAATTCTGGTCTCACAAATTTGGATGTTGTATCTCTCGCCGTAGCAAACTCGAATATCTTCGCCGGAACTCGAGGCGGCGGTGTTTTTCTTTCCACGAACGACGGGACAAATTGGAATGCTATTAATTCGGGCTTGACAAAACTGGACGTCAGGCTCTAATGCTTCATTCGCTTGGCCTCTTCAAGAGCATCCTTTGTGAGATCTTTTTGTCCAAGCTGGATCCCAACTTTTTCCAGAAAAGCATTTGGCGGGATGCCACCGGCAAAGACCCACATGAAATCGTTGGAAAATTCTTGCATTTCACCGCTCACATCGAGTACGACGCTCTTATCACGCACCTCCACAGGATTTGAGTTGAAGTGGACGGTTACGATTCCACGATCGATGCAGTCCTGTATGCGTTGTGCATTGCGCTCCTTGATTCGGCTGAAACCTGACTGACGGTAGGTCAAAGTTACCTTGTTGCCTTTCTGATGGGCAAGGCCCATCGCCGCTTCAACAGCGCTGTCGCCGCCACCGACAACGAGAATGTTTGCATTCGTATAGGCATCCGCCTCAATAAGACTGTACATCACTTTCGGATGCTCTTCGCCTTTGATGCCAAGTTTCCGTGGAGTTCCCCGCCGGCCTAATGCAAGAAGCACGTACTGTGACTGGTATCTCCCCTGCGGAGTTGTTATCGTGAACATTCCGATATCGTCGCGAGTGATTTCTTCCACGCGTTCTTTCGTTCGCACATTCAAAGCGGCTTTTTGAAAGACGGAATTCCAAAAATCGAGAAGCTCCTCTTTCGAAAGTTCGAGTTTCTTGAATTTGCCGTGCATGGGAAATTCCACCGGGCTTGTCATCACGAGTTTTTGTCTCGGGTATTTGGCGACCGTTCCGCCGATTTCATCCTGCTCTAAAGTCACGTAGCGCAGCTTACGCTCGATAGAACGCAGCGATGCACTGATGCCACCCGGTCCTGCTCCGACGATACAAACATCAAAAACATCTGCCGGGAGTTTTCGCTCTGTGTTCGAAGCGATGCGACGGGCAATGGTGTCGATGCAGTCACGTCCCTGGTTGACGGCATTCTTGATGAGCGCAAGTCCGCCAAGCTCGCCGATGATGAACATGTTTGGGACGCTCGTTTCGTACTCATCCGAAAGTACAGGCATATCTGCACCGATGCTCGGCTTTGCCATGACGATCTCTATTGCTCCTACGGGACAGGCTTCCGCGCAGAGACCATGACCGATACATTTATGTCCGTTGATGATGGCCGCTTTCCCCGCGATAACTCCGAGCACGTCACCTTCAGGGCATGCATCAGCACACGAGCCGCATCCGATGCATCGCGAAACGTCAACGTGCGGATGTTGTGCTTTCGGTCCTTCTGAGTGCAGCTTACCGCGTTCTGCGGCCGATTTCGCGCGCGCTTCTTTTTTCCTGACGTGTTTCATGTAGGGGATAATCGTCGCGAAGACGAGTGCGACGAATACGAGAAATATGATGAAGCTTTCCATGCTGATGTTTTTGTGACGTTACGATGGTTCCCTCAGTGCAATCGAATATGGCGTGAAGGAGAAAGGGAAGCAATTCGAACAGAGACAACGCAAGTGAGAGTTGACCGTGTTGATGGAAGTGAGATCATTCTGCAATACGCATTACTGGAAATCCAACAACGGTCTTCCATTCCTTTCCAATCGCGGCTGTTGCCTTTTGAAATCAAATGCCTGTTGGCATGAAATCAAACGAATGTGTTTGCGTATTTTTTTTCATGGAAATACCCGGACATCTCCCGCATGAGTAAGCACGTTCACCGACTGTACGTTATGCTCCTTTTCGCGCTTGGAATCGGCACTGCAGTCGTCGCCGGTATCAACGGTTGGAAGTACTACACGACAAGCCAGGATCAAATCAACAACACGAAAGCCGACCTCGACGCGAAAATCTCAGATATCGACGTCGAATTGGAAATGATGAAGGTCGATCTCGGAACCATGGAGAAAACGGAAGAAGAGTTGCTCGCTGAGAAGCTTCGGTTGCGGGAACAGGTACGGTACTGGGACGAATGGAAGCCAACCGGATTCTATGGACACGGCCTGGGAATTGTCGGTTCAGCGCTGATGATCATCGGTGTATCCACGTATTCTTCACGCAAGAGAATCAAACGCTTGCGCTACGTCGGGAAGATCAAGCACTGGTTGGAGTTCCATATCTTTCTTTGCCTTCTCGGTCCAACTCTCGTTCTCTACCACATGACGTTCAAGTTCGGTGGAATCGTATCCGTAAGCGCATGGAGTATGATCTTCGTTGCGCTGAGCGGAATCTTTGGGCGATACATCTACACGCAGATACCGCACACCGCAGACGGTGCGGACCTTTCGCTCGATGAACTCGAGGAGCAGAACCAGCAACTTGCAAGCGACTTGCAGGAACGTTTCGCAGTTGATGCCGCAACGATCGAACGCATCAATCACATCAGCCGGGTTGAATCGACCGGAGCGCATGCTTCGATATTCAAATCAGTTCTTTCGCTTCTTCGTGACGATCTCACTCGACGGTCACGCATGAAATCCGTTCGCACGCATCTGCTTCGCGAAGGAATTCCGCTCGACCACGTCGCTTCGATCATGCACATCGCGAAAGAGAAATCGTTGCTGCTTCGACGAATGGCATTCCTTGACACAGCACGAGGGATTTTTCATTATTGGCATGTCATCCACCTGCCTTTTACGATCATCATGTTTCTCATTCTCGCGATTCACGTTGCCGTCACTGTGTCGCTAGGCTACACGTGGATTTTTTAATGATGGGATGGACGTCACGATACCTCAGGGCTGTCCATACACTCTTCTTCGTACTCCTCTGGACTTCGTTCTCTGTGGAAGCGCAACTCGTTGCACCGGGAAAACTTTCAAAAGCACATGCCGACCTCGAAGGCGTTGATGAATGCACGTCCTGTCACAACTTTGGCGAAAAGTCATTCCGGAATAATTGCCTGAAGTGCCATGTCGAGATCAGGTCCCGAATCGAGAAGGGATTGGGTTATCACACCTTTACGAAAAAGCTCGAGTGCGCATCGTGTCATAAAGAACATCATGGCCGGGATTTCAAGTTGATTCGATGGGACCCGTCGAAATTCGACCATCGTCAGTCGGGTTTCGAGCTTGATGGAAAACATGCTGGCAGGGAATGCAGACAATGTCACAATGCGAAGAACATCGTTCAGAAGGAGATCTTGAAAAAGCCTGCGGATGTTAAAGCACGCACATATTTAGGATTGGAACCTGAGTGCGGAAACTGTCACGATGACGAGCACCGAGGACAATTCCAGCGCTCGTGCAACGCGTGTCACAACACGAGCGATTGGAAAAAGAATGCCTTCGCCCACTCGATGGCTCGCTTTCAACTTGTGGGCAAGCATCAGCACGTCGAGTGTTCGGGATGTCATCCAGCGCTTCGGGACCCGAAGACGATTGCAGGAAAGAACGAGTACATCAAATTCAAGGGTATCGCGTTCAAACATTGTCTCGATTGTCACGAGGATAAGCACCACAAAGGCGCTTTCGCAAACGAATGCGCGAACTGTCATTCGCCCGTCGATTGGAAGTCGGTGAAAATCGGCGCTACCACGATGACGAATTTTGATCACGCGAAAACCCATTACCCGCTTCACGGAAAACACGCGGCTGTTTCGTGTGTTCGTTGCCATGTTGGCGGCGACTTCAAACGTTTCGCAGGAAAGAATCTCGAACGCTGTACGACTTGCCACGATGATGTACATGAAGGACAGTTCGTTCATCTCGAAGGGAAGGGGGATTGCTCATCGTGTCATACTGTTCATGGATTTCATCCGGCGCAGTTCGAACTTCAGCGCCATTCGAAATCACGATTTCCACTGGAAGGAGCGCACACTGCGATTCCGTGTAATCGCTGTCACGTCCACGCGACTATCGGGAGCAAGGCAGTCGTGAAATTTCATTGGGAAGATTTTTCGTGTACGGCCTGCCATCAGGATCCGCACGCCGGGCAGTTTGCAAACCACGTTGAGAAGGATGGTTGCCAATCCTGCCACAGTGTGGAGCATTGGAAGTCGGTTCGTTTCGATCATAACGCCACGCGATTTCCTCTCATCGGCAAACATGAGAAAACAGAATGTTCATCCTGCCACAAGAGCGGTGATGTGTTCGGTGTTCAGACAATCGTATTCAGGTTCGAAAAATTCGGTTGCAGAGAATGCCACAGCGACGTGCATCAAGGGCAATTCGATGGTGTGAACGAGAAGGCGGATTGCTCACGCTGTCACGACCCGGGTGAATGGAAGTCCGTACGATTCGATCATGGGACTTCCCGATTCCCATTGACCGGCAAGCACCTTTTCGTGCAATGTGCAGGTTGCCACAAAAGGGAAGTGATCGAACAGGGACAACCGGCGGTAATTCGTTACAAGCCATTGCAAATCTCATGTGAAAGCTGTCATGCTAAAGGAGAACGAAACTAAAGCCTGTGCAAGCTCAAGAGTTAGATACTGGTGAAAAAGTTAACAGGAGAGAAAAAGAAATGGCTTTCAGCATACGAGCGATGAAGTATTTTTCAGGTGGTTTGAATCGTTATCCAATCATGAGCATCTCATCTGTCGGCTTGGCCATTCAATCACTCATGACTTCGACACTCCTCCGACTTTTCTTACTCGTCGTACTCGCTTCGATTCTCAGCGAGCCGCTCACCGCTCAGGAACGCCCGATGCCATCGAAGACGCACAGAACTTTCGGATTGGAATGCGCATCGTGCCACACGACTGAATCGTGGACGAAGCTGCGGGAGAGTATTTCATTCGATCATAAGCTCACCGGATATGCTCTGGTTGGTTTGCACAGTTCAGTCTCGTGTGCATCGTGTCACGCAGGCGTTTCCTTCAAGGAGTTAACATCAGCATGTGCCGCTTGCCATGAGGATCAGCATAAGGGACAATTCGGCGATCGGTGTCAGGAATGTCACACCCCCGCTGGGTGGAGAACGCCATCTGAACAAGTGGCGAAACATCAATTAACACGCTTCCCGTTGCTTGGCGCTCATGAGCTGTTGGATTGCTCATCCTGCCACGTCAATCAACAGGAAAAGGAATTCATCAACACACCGACGGATTGCTACGCCTGTCACCGTGATGATTTCGAACGCACGACTGAACCTAACCACGCATTGGCGAACTTCGATCACACGTGCCAGAACTGTCACACCATGGCGACACTTTCGTGGAAGGGAAGTTTCGTGCATCCGAGTATTCCGTTCATGCAATCAGCTGCACATGTTTCTCTTGAGTGCGGCCAGTGTCATGGAAGCGGCTACAAAGCGACGCCCACCGATTGTTATGGATGTCACATGGATGACTTCGCTGCAGTGATAGCACCGAATCACGTCACGGGGCAGTTCGACCACAACTGTACGGTCTGTCACGATCCTGTGAAATGGAAGCCCGCTGCTTTCAATCATGAACTGACGAGCTTTCCCCTTCGCGGTAAGCATGCAACAACGCCGTGCAGCGAATGTCATGCGAGCGGGCGATACTCATCTCTTCCAACGGATTGCTGGAGTTGTCATCAAAAGGACTATACCGCCACGACGTTTCCGAATCACGTTCAAGGGCAATTCGATCATCGCTGTGATGGATGTCACACGCTCGATGCATGGAAGCCGGCAGCATTCAACCACGACCAGACGAATTTCCGATTGACCGGTGCGCATCTTCGGACGGAGTGCCAGATGTGTCACGTCGGCGGCAGGTACACGGGTTTGTCGCTCGACTGTCAGGGATGTCATAACGCAAACTACCAGCAGACGACACGGCCAAACCATCAGTTGGTCGGATTCACGAAATTCTGCGAAGACTGCCATAACACGAACGCATGGCAGCCGGTCGAACGCATTCCATCGAGTATCGATCACGATAAGACGCGCTTTCCATTATTGGGGAAACATCTTCAAACACCGTGTGAGGATTGCCACGTCAACAAAGTCTTTGGCGGCACCTCGTCGCGTTGCTTCGATTGCCACGAGAAGAACTATCGTGCGGCGATGAATCCTGACCACGTGAGCGGAATCTTTTCGCAGGATTGTCTCGCGTGTCATTCGATGGAAGGATGGAAGCCTGCATCGTTCGATCATTCCGCGACCGCGTTTCCCCTTTCCGGCAAACACACTACCGCGACATGCGAAGCGTGTCACGTTGCGGGGAATTACCAACTCCAATACACGGGTTGCTTTTCGTGCCATGAGCCGGACTTCAACCGGACGCTCAACCCCAACCACGTCTCCGGACAATTTCCTCAGGATTGTTCTTCCTGTCATTCCGTCGATTCATGGATTCCTGCAACGCTCGATCACGCGAAGACGCGGTTCCCGTTACAAGGTGCTCATAACGCCGTTCCATGCGGTGACTGTCACACTAACGGTCGATATGTGAATCTTCCGATGGATTGCTTTTCCTGTCATCAAAAGGATTTCGATGGTGCGAAACTTCCGGACCATGCATCAGGCGGGTTCTCACATGATTGTACGACGTGCCATTCACCCAACGCCTGGAAGCCTGCAACGTTCGACCATGCCTTGACGCGATTTCCGCTGCTGGGAAAACATACCGTGGTGCGATGTGAGGAATGCCATATCAATGGAAAGTACACGAACATGCAAACGGACTGCTGGGACTGTCACAGGCAGGACTACGAGCAAGTAACGTCGCCGAGCCATACTCTGGGACAATTCCCAAACGATTGCCGCACGTGTCATTCGGCGGATGGTTGGAATCCATCGTCGTTCAGTCATGATGCGACGCGTTTTCCATTGCACGGTGCTCATCGTTCGCTCGACTGTCAGCAATGTCACGTTGGAGGGAAGTATTCATCCATGCCAACGGATTGCTGGAGTTGTCACGAAGCGAAGTATCGCAACGTCGCAACGCCGGATCACGTGGCTGGAAAGTTCAATCAGGATTGTACCATCTGTCACAACGATGCTGCGTGGAAACCGACGAATCTCGATCATAGCAAAACACGATTCCCACTCACGGGACTGCATCAGAACGTGGCGTGCGAGCAGTGCCACATCAACGGACAGTATGGTGTCACGCTTCCGACAAATTGCTACGACTGCCATCAAACGGATTTCAATCGTGTAACGAATCCCGACCATCTCACCGCGCAACTCCCTCACGACTGTACGAGATGTCACACGACCGCGGGATGGAAACCGGCAACGTTCGACCACACAGCGACTGCGTTTCCCTTATCCGGTGCGCATCTCACCGTTGCGTGCGGTTACTGTCACTTGAATGGGAATTACCAGTTGAAATACACGAACTGCCTGCAATGCCATCAGACAGATTTCGACAGGACGACTAATCCCGATCATAATGCGAGTCAGTTCAACCCGAACTGCCTCGACTGCCATACGACCACGGCATGGAAACCTTCGACCTTCGATCATGCTGCGACGAAGTTCCCACTGCAGGGCGCACACGCGGTTCAGCCCTGTCAGGCATGTCACGTTTCCGGGAATTACAATTTGAAGTACACCGACTGTTACCAATGCCATCAACAGGATTTCGTCACCGCATCAGCTCCCGATCATGTTCTCGGGAACTTCATTCATGACTGTACGACCTGCCACACGGTCTCGGCATGGAAACCTTCAACCTTCGATCATGCTGCGACGAAGTTCCCCTTGCAAGGAGCACATGCGAATCAGCCGTGCCAGAGCTGTCACATCGCCGGGAATTACAACCTGACATATTCGGATTGCTATCAGTGCCATCAGCAGGACTTCACGCGTGCCATTGCACCAGATCATGTCAAAGGAAGTTTTACACACGACTGCACGACTTGTCACACCGTCTTGACGTGGAAGCCTTCGACCTTCGATCATGCAGCGACAAATTTTCCGCTTGAAGGCGCGCATACAACACCGTCTTGCGAGCGCTGCCATGTGAATGGGAATTATAGCTTGAAGTTCACCGACTGCTATCAATGCCATCAGACAGAGTACACCGGAGTTCAGAATCCCAATCATGTCACGGGAAATTTCTCACGCAATTGCTCGGTCTGTCACACGTCGAATGCGTGGAAGCCGTCACAGCTCGACCACAACAAAACGAACTTCCCGTTGACGGGGAGGCATGCAATTTTACCGTGCGAGCAATGTCACATCGGCGGCAATTATTCGATCACGTATTCCGACTGCAAGCAATGCCACGAAGCGGATTTCAACCTCGCGAAAACACCGGATCACGCTGCAGGGAAATTCGATTCCCATTGTGAGCAGTGCCATACGACATCGGCCTGGAAGCCTTCGACGTTCAGCCATACCGCGACCGCGTTTCCACTTGTCGGCGCGCACGGTTCGTTGCCGTGTCAGGATTGCCATGTAAATGGAAACTATACGTTACGCTACACGGACTGCTGGCAATGTCACGAGCAGGCATATACGAGCGCGCAAAATCCAAATCACGTCTCTGCACAAATCAGCCGGCTCTGCCTCGATTGCCACACGCAGTCATCGTGGAGGCCATCTACCTTCCAGCACGCAGCAACGCGCTTTCCACTGACAGGTGGACATGCGCCACTTGTGTGCGAGCAATGTCATGTAAATGGAAACTATTCGCTCCAATATCAGGACTGCTGGCAATGTCATGAATCCACGTTCAACCAAACGACGAATCCGAACCACGCGCAGTGGAATATGAGCCACAATTGCCTCGATTGTCACACGGAGAACGGGTGGCGTCCCGCGACGTTCAATCATGACGGAACCGCATTTCCATTGCAGGGTGCTCACACCACGCCACCATGCAGTGCCTGTCACATCAGTGGAAACTACCAGCTTCGTTATAACGACTGCTTTCAATGTCATCAGTCGCAATTCAACTCGGCAGTCAATCCGAATCATGTATCGAATCAATTTCCGCATACGTGTTTGACGTGTCACACACAGACGGCATGGACTCCTTCAACGTTCGATCATGCATCGACTCAATTTCCTCTGACGGGAGCGCACGCTGCTCAGCCCTGCATCGAATGCCACATGTCCGGCAATTACAATCTGACCTATACCGATTGCTGGCAGTGTCACAGCGCTGATTTCAACAGCACGACGAATCCCAGCCACAGTACAAATCAGTTCTCGCATGATTGTACGCAATGCCACTCGTTGACTGCGTGGAGTCCCGCGACGTTCAACCATAGCAACACGAATTTCCCACTTCAGGGTGCGCACGTTGGAAAGCCCTGTACAGCATGCCATATCAACGGTAATTACAACCTCACATATTCAGTGTGTTATCAGTGTCATCAGACGAAATACTCGTCCGCGACGACTCCTGCGAACCACACGGCATTGAGTCTGAACCACGATTGCGCCGTATGTCATACACAAACCGTGTGGAATCCCGCGACGCCTTTCCGCACAAGCCATAACGTCAACGCACCGGTTGGCTTTCCGATTTATGGCAGCGCAAAGCATAAGTACCCGGATAAATGGAATAACTGCTCGGAGTGTCACACGAGTAACAACACAGCGACATTCAGTTGTATCGGGTGCCACAGCAATCAGACAAGTCTGGCGAACGAGCATCAAAGCGTTTCGGGATATCAATTCCATCCTACGATCTGTGCGAACTCCGGATGTCATCCGGACGGGAAGGAACCCTAATCATTGGTGTCGTTTGACGTTCACACCGTCGTCGATTTCTTCAGCACCAAGTCGCTTGCCGTTCTTGTATTTCTTTGTTGCGCAGTTCATATCACGAACACGCAAACACTTCACACGGGAAAGATCACGTACGTCACAAGCACGAGCGCATATGTCAATCTCGGGACGCGACAGGGTTTTGATGTTGGAGATACACTGACTGTTTCGAAATCAGGGAAGCATATAGCAACTCTGATCGTGACGAACCTGTCTTCGAACTCATTGGTCACAACGGTCGTGTCTAAAACCGCAACGATCATTGAAGGAGATCACGTCGAAGGCAGGACGAGAAAAAAAGTAGCGCTACCAGTACCGATGAATGAAGACACCCTGACTACAGTGGTAGCAGTTGTGAAAGAGGAACCAAAGTCGGTACCGACCACCATTATCATGGAGCAGCAGTTCAGCGTACGTGGTCGTGTGTCGATGCAGTATTATGCACTGATGAGTAACCAAACCGTCGGGATGGATTTCAGTCAGCCTGCGCTTGCATTGAATCTCTCCGCGGACAATCTTTTCTCGCTTCCATTACAGATGACGCTGTACTCCAACCATCGTTATGATGCACGCAGCAAAACGAAGCGGCCTTCATCCGTCGAGCCGTTGTCACATCGTATTCACCAAATCTCATTGCAATACGGTCGTGTTGATGGTCCACTCAATGCCACAGTCGGGCGCTTTATCGCACCGGTTGTCGGTGGTATCGGGTCATTCGACGGTGCGATGATCGTCGCGCGTAATGAAGGCTGGGAAGCGGGCATCGCAGCCGGCTCACAACCGGGCTACACGAACTCGAGATTGAACTTCGACGATCCGAAACTCGCGACATACATCGGATATCGCGTTGGTGATTGGCAGAGTTTCCGCTATCAGGGGAGCCTTGCGTTTTCACAGATATACAAATCGAATACGCTCGATCGAGGCTTCTTCTATCTGCAGAACAGCTTCTCGCTTGGGAGTGTATTGAGTGTTTTTCAAAACGCGAACGTCGATTTGTACGACGTTCCTCACGGCGGTTCAAAGACGAACATACACCTCAGCGATTTCTTCCTCTCCGCGACGTATCGTCCGCTTCGATGGTTCACTACGACCGCATCGTACGCTGTTCGCAGAAACGTCTATTTCCTTCGAAGCTATGAGAGCATGCCTGACAGCCTGTTCGATACTTCGCCTTATCGCAATGCGCAACTGAGCGTCGGTGCGAGTCTGCCACTTGCGATGTTTGTTTCCCTATCCGGATCGTTGCGAGGGAAGCAGGGAGACACGCGTCCCGCATCGGCGCTTATGGGAAGGTATTCCTGGAGCAACGTTCTTCGCTCTCAGGTGAACACGCACCTTTCGGCGAATATCTCGGACAATATCTACAGCCGCTCTTCCAATGCCGGCATCGAACTGAACCGTGATTTCGATGCTTTTCATATCGCGCTACGTGTGATGCAGTATCGTTACGTCTTTACCGGAAGCGAACGAAAAATCGATCGCACTTCCACGACAATCGATTGCACCTACAGGATCAATACTGCGAACTTCGTCTCATTCAACTATGAGCGCTATTGGGAATCGTCGCTCTCGGCAGACAGGATATACTCGGAATTCACGGTGCGATTGTAAACGTATATAGAAGCCTTACCGCGGCAATAGACTATCGACGAAGGATTATCCCGCACCAATAAAGAGTTCATCATCGAAACGGTCTCTAATGACCAAAACGTCGGAATACCTGTGTTGGATACTCACTTCGGCAAACCCTTCCGGATAATCCGCTCCATCAGATCGCAAAAACGGTCGAGTTCTTTCAGCGTCGTGTAAACGTTCGGCGTGATGCGAAGGCCCTTGAATTCGTTTTCAACATTGATCGTCGTCGTGAAGATTTTATGCTTGTCGAACAGGTAGCTGCTCACGGCGACGGGATCTTGTCCGATATCGACGTTCGCAATGGCGCAGGACTGAGCTTCTTCGAATGAAGTATTGAAACGAACGCCGGGAAGATCTTTCAGACGATTCATCCAGTAGCGTGAAAGATAGCGCAGTCGGGTTTCCTTGCGCTCGGAACCGACGCCGTGATGAAAGAGCAATGCTTCGCCAATTCCAAGCCGTGGTGCTGCGGAGTGTGTCCCTATCTCTTCGAACTTGCGGATGTCCGTGGCTAAGGTTTTTTCGGCTGCCATCAATGGATAGATCTTCTCGATCTTTTCGCGCTTGATGTACAGCATGCCCGTGCCCTTCGGTGCGTGAAGCCATTTGTGCAGGCTCGTCCCGTAATAGTCGCAACCGAGGTCGGTGATTTTATGAGCGACGTGCGCGAACGAATGCGCCCCATCGACGATGACCTCGATGTTTCTGCTGCGCGCAAGGTCGCAGATGGCTTTCACCGGCATCACCTGTCCCGTAGTGAAGTTGATATGCGAAACGAGAATCAGGCGCGTTCTCTTCGTGATCGCTTTCTCGAACTCTTCCACAATCTGATCGAGCCGCTCCGGCGGAGTTGGAATCTTGAAGAGCGTGAGCTGTATTCCTTCACGTTCTCCGCGCTGTCGGAGTGTCGTGAGCATGCGAGGATAATCCTGAGTCGTCGTGATGATCTCATCACCGGATTTAAGCGGGTAACCGAAGAGAAGATTCTCCAGGGATTCGGACGCATTGCGCGTGATGGCGATTTCCTCTTTATCACAGCCGAATAGCTCCGCAAGTCCTGCGCGGACCGTTTCGGATTGCGGTTCGAGGATGCGCCACATCGTGTAGGCCGGGACATCTTCCTGTTGCCAGGTGTAACGACAGAATGCTTCCGTGACGATGCGCGGGGAAGGGGAGACGCCGCCGTTGTTCAAATTGATGATGCTGCGTGTAATCGAGAACGCCTGCTGAATTTCAAACCAGAAGTCCTCATCCATTGCCGCTTCAAGCGGGGAGAGGTTCGCGACACGCTTCGATGCTGCGTAGAGGTCTTCGAGCATCGCAGCGATGGATGATGTTGTAAGCGCTGCGAGTCCCAAACCTTTACCGACTTTTGAGAGGAACTCGCGACGAGATGCAGTGGATGTTTTCGTATTCATACGTAATGGAGTTCTCCTCTTGAAGTGGGGATTTCTCTTCCTAATTCCTGTGCAGTGTCAATCCATTCTTGAATGACGACTTGAGCGTTTGAGAGCGCTTCCGCATCGGATAGTCCAACCGCCATACAGCCGGCAAGCTCCGGGACTTCTGCGATGAAAGATTGGTCATCCTCGCTCCAGAAAATAATGATCTCATACTTTGGGTACGCCTTAGCCATTCCAGATTTCGGTTGAATGTTGATAATCTCTGTCACTTCATCCTTTGTAAAGATACGATGAATGCCTTCGTTCATCGAAGCCTAAAGACTTTAAGTAATTACAAGCATCATTGAATCGAATGGATTTGTCGAACCTCCCGTCGAGGATTCTTCTCTGAAATTCATCGAAGCGGTTCACTTCAATACCACTAAGGATGGTTCGTAGTCATAGGGTTTTTCGTAACCGAGAAGGTTGCACAATGTCGCTGCAACGTTTGCGAGTCCCGGGTTTTCAACAGGTGAAAGCCGATAGGAAAATGTCTTGCGCGCATCGAGAATACAAAATGGAACCGGTGCGAGAGTGTGGCTCGTCTTTGGGATGCGTTCGCCCTTTTGTTCTATGAACATTTCATCGGCGTTTCCGTGGTCGGCAAGGATGACGGCAATGCCGTTCAATTCCATCACCTTCTCGACGAGCGTGCCCGTGCAATCATCAATTGTTTCGATTGCGGTAACGGCAGCGTCGAAGTTACCCGTGTGTCCGACCATGTCGCCGTTTGCGAAATTCACACGACCGAATCGGTATTTCCCGGACTCTAAAAGCTCAAGCGTCTTTGCTGTGATTTCGTACGCCTTCATTCGAGGCGCCTGATCGAATGGAATACGATCAGAGGGAATCTCGACAAACGTTTCGAGCGATTCATCGATGTAGCCGGAGTTGTTGCCGTTCCAGAAGTATGTCACATGCCCGTACTTCTGCGTCTCGGAGATTGCGAATGCCGATATACCTTCGGCGCAGAAGTATTGACTGATCGTGCGGTCGATAGCAGGAGGGTTGACGAGATAGTTTTTCGGGATGTGTAAATCGCCGTCGTATTCCATCATGCCCGTGTAAAAAATATCAGGCAACGGACCGCGGTCGAACTCACGAAAGTCTTCCTCAGTGAGCGCGCGAGAAATCTCGATTGCACGGTCACCGCGGAAATTGAACATGATAACCGAATCCCCATCGACAATCCGCCCGACAGGCTTGTCCTGCTCGACGATGACGAATGCATCCATGTACTGGTCGGTGATATCGGAGTCCTCATCGTACATCGATCGGACTGCGTCTGAAGCAGAGGCAAAGGATCGCGCAAGTCCGCGAACGTGCGCGTTGTAGCCGCGCTCAACGATGCGCCAGTCAGCGTTATATCGATCCATCGTCACATGCATGCGCCCGCCGCCTGATGCAATGCGATAGCTGAATCCGTCGCGCGAAGAGATTTCCGCGAGCTTCGCTTCCAATGGCGTGATGTAGTCGAGCGCTGTCTTCTGCCCGACATCGCGTCCATCGAGAAGGGTGTGAACGCGCACCGACTTCACCTCCGCGCGAAGGGCTTCATCGATCATCGCGTAAAGATGCCTGATGTGTGAATGAACGTTGCCATCCGATAACAGCCCGATGAAATGCAGAGTCCCCGAAGTCCGATGCTTTTCCATCATGTGCTTCCAATGTTGCGAGTCGAAGATCGCTTTGTTCTCGATTGCGATGTTGACGAGTTTCGCTCCCTGAGCAAAGATGCGTCCTGCGCCGAGCGCATTGTGTCCGACTTCGCTGTTGCCCATGTCGTCTTCAGCGGGCATACCGACTGCCGGACCGTGTGCTTTCAATTGTGTGAAAAGGCCTTGGGAGAAATACCGATCGAGATGGGGTTTACGGGCATGAAAGATTGCATTCCCCGCGTAGGGTTTACCAATGCCGTACCCGTCGAGGATGATGAGAAGCAGCGGACCTTGCGGTGCCGAATACTTATTCCACTTCTCCAAGTGAAGGTTCATGTCAGGTCAGCTCGTAAGGCTCTGTCGCAGTTGCGATGAAAAACATCACGTGCCCTGAAGATTCCGTTTCATGAAACCCATGAAGTACTCGAACAAGCCAAAACGTGCCTTCATGCTGTTCACCATACCGTGGTTGCCGTTGGGATACAGACGCATATCGAACTGCTTTCCGTCGTTGATGAGTTTATCGATGAACTGCACGGTGTTCTGCATGTGAACGTTATCATCGGCGCCGCCGTGGATGATGAGCAAACGCCCCTTCAAACTGTCAGCATGTTCAAGACAAGAGCCGACTTTATATCCATCGGGATTGTCCTGTGGGCGAAGCATGTATCGTTCCGTATAGATCGTATCGTAGAACTTCCAGTCTGTAACCGGCGCTATTGAAACTGCCGCTTTGAAGTAGTCACCGCCAAGCAGAAGTGTCAGTGCCGCCATATAACCTCCGTAGCTCCATCCCCAAATGCCGATGTTTTCTGTATCGACGTATGGAATCGTGGCGAGATATTTCGCACCTTCGATGTAATCGTGCGCTTCCCACTTCCCAAGCTGCTTATATACTGCGTGTTTGAATGCCGTCCCGCGAGCGCCACCACCGCGGTTGTCGATCTGAAACACGATGAAGCCTTCGTTCGCGATCCACTGATGAAGCGCACCCGGCCATTGATTGCGAACGTTCTGCCTGCCGGGACCGCCGTACACATCGAAATAGACCGGATATTTCTTATTGGAGTCGAAGTTCGGCGGCTTGATCATCGAGCAATACAGGAGCATCCCATCGGACGTTGTGAAGCTGAAGACTTCCTTTTGCGACCAGTGATAATTCTCGAACGTTTCTTTCTTCGCTTCACTCATCATACGGAGCGCTTTGCCTTTCCCATCCTTGATGTGAGCACTTGGCGGTTGGATCGTACTTGACCAGCTATCGATAAAGAACTCGCAGGTTGAATTCATGTTGATGCTGTGGACTCCTGTTTCCTTCGTCAGCTTCTCTTTCTTTGCGCCATCGATATTGATGCGATAGAGATGGCGTTCGAGCGGTGTATCCTCAGTGCTGACGTAGTACACGCTCTTTTCATCTTTCGAAACGCCTGCAAGCTGCATCACTTCCCATTCGCCCTTCGTGACACGATGAATGAGTTTGCCGCTGTAGTCGTAAAGGTAAAGGTGATTCCATCCGTCACGCTCGGACATCCA
Source organism: uncultured Chromatiales bacterium (assembly GCA_964448285.1). Lineage (GTDB taxonomy): Bacteria > Bacteroidota > Ignavibacteria > SZUA-365 > SZUA-365 > CAYUWG01. The sequence continues at coordinate 66,554 of CAYUWG010000009.1, read as the reverse complement.
GAGAAACTGCTTCCGCGATTTGAGAAAATGGAGAATGCTGCTGTCTTCCACTTCGATCCATCCTGTGGCGGATTTCTCTTCAAGGATGACGCGTGTTTTTCCAGTTGTGACGTCGGCAGAAAGAAGCTCGAGGTGATTTTGATTCCGGTTCAGGCGATAGATGAAGAGCGTATTCGGATCCTCCGTCCAGAACATGCGCGGGATGTAGATGTCCGTTTCCTTTCCGATATCCATCCATGTTGTCTTCAACGACGCAATCTCGATGACGCCTATTCGTTCGATCGGATTTTTATCGCCGGCTTTGGGATAACGGATCGCTGTGAATTCGTAATACAACTCATCCCAATTCGTCAGTTTGATCTCCGGAACCTGCCTTTCATCTTCACGCCAGAATGCAATGCGCTTGCTATCCGGCGACCATGCCCATCCATCGACGATGCTGAACTCTTCCTCATACACCCAACCGAAGCGGCCATTGTACACGAAGTCATCCGTATCGTGTGTCAACTGCATTTCCTTTCCGGTTTCAAGCGCGAAGATCCAGATGTTGTCTTCGAAAACATAGCCGACCCAACGTCCATCAGGGGAGACCTTCACGTTTCGCATCCCGCTCGTTTTGACAGGCAATGGAATCAGCTTCTTGCTCTTCACGAGATAGACCGCATAGTCGCCAGTCGTCGAATGCCGCCAGATGTTTTTCTGTGAAAGTGTGAAGATGATCGCGCTCTCATCTTCACTCCATTGATACGAGACGTACTGGAACGGCTTATCACTCTCCGGCGATTTCAATCCGGAGACATCGATGAGGAGTTCTTCCTTGCCGGTTTTTACATCGACCTTCCAGATGTTCGTGACTTTGGTTTCCTTGTCAGGCTTTTGGATGGAATAACTCTTTCCGTCCTTCAGCCAGCGAACCGACGCTGGTCTGCCTCCCGAAAGTTCGCGGTTCGAAAAAGCGTCCTGAAGAGTGACAGGTTTCTTTTGCGCTGTTAGTGGTGCAAGGGCGATAAACGCGAGAATGAAAAGAGAGAGACTTTTGCGATACATCGTTATACCGGGATTGTGGATGGTTAGCTGTGAACAGTTTGGTTGAGAGAGAGTTCTTCCAATTCTTTCTTCGTCAGGCGAAACAACTGCCATTCGCTCATATGCTTCGCGCCGAAATTCGTGTAGAAATCTATTGCATGTCGGTTCCAGTCGAGCACCGTCCATTCCATGCGACCGCAGCCGCGCTGTTTTGCAAGCGAGGCCAGTGCAAGAAACAACCGCTTGCCGATGCCTTGCCCGCGATAGTGCGGAAGCACGAAAATATCTTCGAGGTATAGGGTCGGTAGAGCGAGGAAGCTCGAGTACGTCTCAAGGATGATCCCATAGCCGACGATTTCTTCACCGAGAGCAGCGAGATAGACTTCGATGCGAGGTGCATCTCCAAAGACGTCGCGCTTCAGTCTCTCTCTGGCTGCCTCATCCGGTCGTTGCAGTTTTTCGAATTCCGCAAGCGCATCGACAAGCGAGAGGAAAGCCTCCGCATCGGAAGGACGTGCTTTACGGATGGAGAGATGAGGAATCGTTTCGGTGATGGACATGAAGAGAAAGAGCAGGTACTCGGAGTCATGCGACTGCAATGACGCTGAAATATAGCGATAGATAGATCGGTGAAAAACGAATACGCAAGCTCTTTCTGTTGTGAATGTGTTACTTTGCATTAGCTTATGACATTCAAAAAGGAATAACAATGAAACTCGAAACGGCTCTGGAAAAAGGATATCTCAACGTTACCGATGAAGATGCCGGTGTTTTACTCGAAACGGTTTATAACATCGAACAGCCTCAGCAGCGCCTGGAAGCCGGCTTGCTTCTGTTTTCCACTTTCGTCCCGGAAGAAAAACTCGGGATGGTGCTCGACCTTGCGTCCATCGTGATAGAAGCGTACGATGAAATGGAAATGGGCGCCGGCGCGCATGATCATGCCGACGGGTGTGATTGCGGGCACGATCATCACTAATCGCCTTCAAACCGATACGCGCTCCATCGAATGGTGTATCAGCTTCCTCCGTGGTATCCGGAAGTCGTTGAAACCGTGCTTGGTCTTTCTCCCGGTGACGAACGCGCATTTCAGCATCTGAAGACGGAAGTAGAGAGGTTGGCGGAATCGTTCAATTCAGGGAACGTCGCTGACCATCCTCGTTACCTCACAAATTCAAAAACACAGCAAGCGTATTTCGCATACTACACGACGGCGAATTTCCTGAAGCTCGTTCATCCGTTGAATGAACTCATACTCAGTCCGACACTTCCGCAACGGATACGGATCCTCGATGCTGGTTGCGGAACGGGAACGGGATTGCTCGGACTCGCTGCGTGGGCTGCGTTGCGTGAGGCGGAAGGCAAGGCGATTCCGGCGTTCGAATACACCGCGTGCGATGCGTTGAATGAAAACCTCATATTCACGTCGTCGGTTAATCATGCGGTCACGCAAGCATGGCACCCGTTCATCGCTTCGTATGATGAAGTGCGGTTAGACCTGTCACAAGCGCGCACGCTCGATGCGAAGTATGATCTGATTCTCGGAATGAACGTGCTGGGAGAAATCGAAAAGGAATGGAGACAGCACGTGCGCATGTGGATGAAGTCACAGCTTGCATTGAAAGGTTTCGTCGTGTTGATCGAACCGGCGCTACTTCCCGTGTCGCGCGGTCTTCTCGCATTCCGGGATGATTGCATCGAGGATGGGTGGACTGTCTATGCACCTTGTTTTCGACAGGCGACGTGCCCGGCGCTGAACCATCCGAGGGATTGGTGCCATCACGATATCGAATGGGAACGGCCGGCTTTTATCGAAGCGATTGATCTGATGATCGGTCACAGAAAAGAGTCACTGAAGTTCAGTTATGTCACGCTCAATCTCCATGGAGAAACATACGGGGATCGGTTGAGCGAAGGCGACAGGTATCAACGCGTCGTAAGCGAACTGCTCGTGCAGAAGGGAAGAACGCTCGCATATCTCTGCGGAACGGAGGGAAGGAGGCTCTACATGAAGAACCGTCGCGATACGACGTATGAGAATGCCGCATTCGACGAGCTTGACCGCTACGACGTCGTTTGCATCCATGATGCTGAGTATCGAGCTCACGACGTTCGTGTCGGTCTTGAAGCGACGGTCACGAAACTCTGAAGCCGATGACCCTCGATGAAGCATACCGTCATTGCAGGACGATAGCGCGAGAGCACTACGAAAATTTTCCCGTTGCCTCCTGGATGTTGCCTGCGAATCTCCGAAATCATGTTGCTGCCGTGTATGCATTTGCGCGCGCGGCTGATGACTTTGCTGATGAAGGAAATGTATCGGCCGATTTTCGGTTGCAATGTCTCGAAGAGTGGAGAAAAAAACTGGTGCGAAGCGACGATGTAACGAATGACGAACCCGTTTTCATCGCTCTCGCTGATACTCTGAAGCGCTTCGAAATGACAACCGAACCGTTTCATCACTTGCTGGATGCTTTTGAACAAGATGTCGTCAAGAAGGATTATGAGTCGTTCGACGAAGTGATCTCTTACTGTGCGAAGTCAGCGAATCCGGTTGGACGAATCATGCTTTCGCTTTTTCGATGTCGGAACGAATACACCATTCCATCGGCTGACGCGCTTTGCACCGCACTTCAACTCGCAAACTTCTGGCAGGACGTTTCCCGCGACCGCCTGAAACCAAGAGTCTATTTGCCGAAGGACGAAATGTTGAAGTTCGGAGTGCATATCGAGGATGTTCTCGTAGGAAAGGACACTGAGGAGTTCAGAGAACTGATGCGATTTCAGGTTGAACGAACGCGTGAGTTCTTCTTTGCGGCGAAAGCGTTGTTTGCGTATGTGCCCTTGCGGTTTCGCGTCGAACTTCGTGCGATCTGGCACGGAGGAATGAAAGTACTGGATAAAATTGCCGCGACTGACTATAATGCACTCGCAATTCGACCGTCATTGAGTCGAAAAGAAATGGTCGGTGTCTTTATACGAAGCCTTGTTTCTCTCCGCTGAACAATCATATCACTCGAACAACGACTTTGCCCACGTCGCGAAGCAAAGCCGGACGAACTTCCTCGTTTCGTTTGCGCTGCTTCCGGAACCCAAGCGCGATGCAATCAACACGGTTTACGCTTTCTGCCGATGCACCGATGATATCGTCGATAGCGGCGACGATCACCAGATAAAACATCAGCGTCTCGCGTTCTGGGCAGAAGAAGTCGAACGCGGTTTTCGCAACCAGTCATCGTATCCGCTTCTGAATAAACTCAATGCGATAGCGAAGCGCTTCAATATTCCCACCGATCACTTCTTCGACCTCATTCATGGGATGAGAATGGATCTGGAGAAGAACCGGTACGAGACGTTCGACGAACTCTATGAGTACTGTTTCAAAGTCGCTTCCTCGGTTGGATTGATGTGCAGTGAGATATTCGGATACAAGAACGAACACACGAAAGAGTATGCGATCAATCTCGGCATCGCTCTCCAACTCACGAATATCGTTCGCGACGTTCGAAGCGATGCGAAGCGCAATCGCATCTACATTCCGATGGAGGATTTCAAACGATTCGGATATGATGAAGGGCAACTCCTTGCGCACGTGTACAATGAGTCCTTCGTTGAGATGATGCGATTCGAAACCGTTCGCGCAAGGACCTATTACACGACGGCGAGGAATCAGCTTGCGCATGAGGATTACAAGGCCTTCTTTGCGGCCCGGATCATGGATCGTATTTATTTCCGGCTTCTTAAAAAAATCGAAGAACGGAACTATGATGTTTTCTCATCCAAAGTGCGCGTCTCTTCGATGACGAAGCTGCGCCTTGCGTTAAGCGAATACTGGGGACGCTCGCCATTGCAATACGCTTCCATCACATGACCGATTGTGTCGTTATCGGAGGCGGCATAGCCGGATTGGTTGCCGCCGCCGAGCTTTGTAGATGCGGGTATTCGGTCTCTCTGATTGAACGAAAACCGTTTTTAGGCGGTCGTGCATTTTCTTTCAAAGATCCACTGAGCGGGGACGTGCTGGATAACGGACAGCATTTGCTCATGGGATGCTACACGGCGACGCTGCGATTTCTCGAAATGATCGGTGCACAGACAAGCGTTGATCGAATCGATAGACTTCGCATACCGTTTCGCCATCGGGATGGAAGAACGGCCTCACTGCAACGCGGCCGGTTGCCCCATCCGTTTGGATTGCTGCAAGCCTTTCTCCATTACGAAATCCTCTCATGGCGTGAACGGGTGAATATCATCGTCGCTGCCTGGAGTTTGAAGAGGCTGGACACAGCAGCACTGCACGCCCTCGATTCATACACCGTGGCCGATTGGTTGAAAGCGCATCGGCAATCGGAGAACGCGACAGAGTTTTTTTGGCAACCTCTCGTGCTCGCCACGATGAACACTGACGTGCATGATGCTTCGGCAAAACTCTTTGCGGTTGTCTTCAGGGAAGTGTTCTTAGGACAGAAGGAACATTCATCGCTTCTCCTGCCGAACGTAGGATTGTCCGAAGTCTTCGTGACAAAAGCTGTCGAGTATATCGAGAACCTACAGGGAAGCATTCATGTGCGAACCGATGTCACCGGATTGCGACATGAAGGCGATCACATTCTGATTGAAACGGATGCAGGGATTTATTTTTCACGGTCTGTGGTAACCGCTGTGGCGCCGTGGCACATTGATTCGGTCCTTGGCGATGGAATGAATCGTTCGTTCGTTCGTTTCATTCCATCACCGATTCTATCCATCCATGTCTGGTCGAAAATGAAAATCACGGACGAGCCGATGACCGGATTATTCGGCACGAATACGCAATGGATTTTCTTCAAAGGGAAATCGAAGGACGAAACCTGGCTCTACTCGTGCACGATCTCCGCTGCGCAGGGAATTGCTGATATGAGCCGAAGCGAGATCGAGAAGATGGTCGTTGAAGAGATATGCGCTCATTTTCCAGGTACCACTCCCTCACACATTACGCGTGTGAAAGCGATAAAGGAACGGGCTGCGACTTTCACTCCTCAACCGGGTTTGGAGCAATATCGCCCGAAAACCTCGTCTGCAATCCGGGGCGTATTCAGCGCCGGCGATTGGACTGCGACGAAATTACCGGCTACAATCGAAAGCGCTGCTCGGAGTGGATTCGCTGCCGCGGGCGAGGTGCAACGCTTTCTTCAAAGCGAGCACGAGGATTTCAACGATCACGAGTTCATGACTTCGACCGTGGAATGACCGAGGGTTCGCTCCTTGATCAATGAGCAGAACTTCTCCGTAACAGACCGTCGTACACGAACGGTGTATTTCACATCATCCTGATAGAAACGCCCGGTGATTTCGGCGCTTGCTTGCTCAATGGTGTGATGAACCTGGCTCGTGTAGTCATGCGGGAAAGTGACACGCACTTCGTCCGTCACGTATTGGACAACGATCGAAGCTGTAGTGAGAACCGCTTCTGCGGCATCGCTGTATGCGCGCGACAACCCACCGACCCCTAACTTCGTCCCACCGAAGTATCGCACAACGACAAGCGCCACGTTGGTAAACTCACGCGAAGCGATGGCATGATAGATACGTGAGCCTGCGGTCCCGGCTGGTTCACCGTCATCGGAGTACCGGAAGATGTCACCAAGCAATCCCAACCGATATGCAAAGCAATGATGCGACGCATCGAAATGAGACCGTCTCAATTCAACCAGCCACGATTCAAATTTACTCGTGCTTTCTACAGGTCTCAGGAAACTGAGGAATCGTGAAGCGAGGACTTTAATTTCTGCTTGTGCCTGCCCATCGATGGTGCTGAACCAATCTTTCTCATGTGAAATGAAATCTTCTTGCATCGGTGTATGTTGTGAAGGCGTTGTCTTTGAAATTTAAAAGGAAATACCATTGAATATCGGGATCACCTGTTACCCAACGTATGGAGGAAGCGGCGTAGTCGCAACTGAATTAGGCATTCAGTTGGCCGAACGCGGTCATACAATCCACTTCGTGAGTTACGCTATTCCCTTCCGTCTCAGTCGTGTTTATGACAATGTGCATTTCCATGCCGTTGAGCAGAGCACGTATCCGGTTTTTGAATTCAATCTCTACACCTTAGCCCTTGCCAGTAAGCTCGTTGAGGTTGCGACCTATGAGAGCCTGGACATCCTTCACATGCACTACGCAATTCCACATGCGATCAGCGGATACCTTGCAAGGGAGATCATCGGGAAAAAGAACATCAAGCTCGTGACGACTCTGCATGGAACGGATAGCACGCTTGTCGGTTTGGAACCATCGTATCTTCCGCTCATGCGGTTCTCAACGATGCACAGTGACGGTGTAACCGCGGTCTCACAATTCCTTCGCGACTCCACGCTTCGGACCTACAACATCGAAAAGGAGATTGAGGTCATTCCAAACTTCGTCGAGACGGACATCTACAAACCGGGGAATGGTTCGCATTTCAAGGAGAGGATTGCTCCCAACGGCGAAAAGATTCTCGCACACATTTCAAATTTTCGTCCCGTCAAACGAGTCGCTGACGTTATACGGATATTCAAGGAAGTCCATAGCACGATACCTTCGAAGTTGGTTCTTGTCGGTGACGGGCCTGACCGTTCGGAGTGCGAAATCCTCTGCAGGGAATTGCAGATCTGCCACGACGTTCACTTCCTCGGGAAACAGGATGCACTTCACGAAATCCTTGCCGCTTCTGATCTGTTTCTCCTTCCAAGCCAATCGGAAAGTTTCGGTCTATCCGCTCTCGAAGCAATGAGTTGTGGCGTACCGGTAATCTCATCAAGTGTCGGCGGGCTACCCGAGGTGAATATCCATTCTGTGACAGGCTACATCGCGGAGTTAGGCGACATCGGCAGAATGTCACGATATGCAATTGAACTGCTATCGCAACCGTCGAAGTATGAACAGTTTTCAAAGGCAGCGAGAAGTAGAGCTGTAGAGCATTTCGATGCAAGCATCATAGTTCCACAATACGAGCGATTCTACGATAAAGTCCTCGCCTCATAACCAGTGCGGCCGATTGAAAAATGTCGTCATTGGTTTGGCACCGATGAAAGATTTGACGTGGCGGGATTTTGACGCATGTGCAAGGAAGAAAAGTCAGAAGGAGTAACGTTTAGAAAAACAAGGGAGTACTCAAGGATATCTAAAGGGCAAACTTTTGCATTTCTGATGGCACGATTCTGGAAAAGTTTTCTTACGGAATGATTACTCAAGGTGGCAAATGATTTTTTTCCTCAGACTCATAAAGAAGCTATTCCACATCAAGAAAGTGGTCATAGACAAAGCGGACGAAGCGCTTTGGGAACACCTTGACGGCGCAGAGTTCTTCGCCGTGTTTCCAAAGCCCCAGGCAAAGACGACCGCTGACTGAAGCGATCCGTGGTTCATTGCGAGTGAGAGATTCACCTCGCTTCATATTTGCCGCGTTGTATGAATCTGTGCCTTGCGTCGTGTGACTTGTGAATCTAACTTTGGTGCGCAGAATATGAACGAACTGACCGCGACATCGTGTTGAAGCCCACTTTCCACTTCATTCCGTTTCTTTTCCTCTTCTTACTCTTTCAAGGTTGTGCGGTTTGGGACTTTGTCGAAGTTCGCTACCAGAACGCTACCGGGTATTTCAACACCTACTACAATGCGAAGTCTCTGTTCGACGAAGCGATCGAAGAGATCGAAGAACAACAAACTAGCGGGCAGGCGGGTATGGGGAAGCAGATCATGACGACGGGTGGCGGATTACCTCCTGAAGACGATCAAATGATGCTCAAACTTGCGAGTAAAGAGTTCGGGGTTTCATCAGCCGCTGTACAGAAGCTCGATAAGGTGATTGAAAAGTGCTCCAGACTTCTCGTGCATTACCCAAAGAGCAAATGGGTGGACAATGCACTGTACATGATCGGACGTTCCTATTACTACAAACGCGAATATGGTCGTGCCGAGCGGAAGTTCAAGGAACTCTTGGAGGGATTTCCGGATGGCTCGCTCTTCGGCGAAGGTTTGCTTTGGCGAGGAAAGAACTTCATGATGATGGAGCGCTTCGATCTGTCTGAGTCAACACTTCGGGAGGCAATAGCCTGGGCAGAAAGAGAAGAAGAGCCGGACATTGTATCGGATGCCCATTACGCGCTCGGAGAATTGTATCTGCTGCAGAATCGTAGTTCTGATGCCGTCACCAGTTTTACGGATGGACTGAAATCGAAAAGCGGAAAGTACCGCAGGATACAATTACAGCTTGCTCTGGCGGACGAACTGGAAAAAATCGGAGACAAGAAAGCCGCTGCTCGTGCTTATGCTGCAATCATCGAACTGAATCCTTCTCGCGAGCTACTCTTCCAGGCACAATTGAATTATGCCCGTCTCTCACGAGAGACCAATGATATCGACAATGCGATCAATACGCTTGTCGATATGCTCGACAACCCGATGTTCATCGAATACGATGGAGACATTCAACTTGAAATAGGGCATCTCTACGTTGCGATGGAAGAATTCGCAGGCGCAGTCGAACAATTTCAATACGTCGATACGACATTTCGGAATCAACCCGCTTCAGCAGAAGCGAACTATGCCTTAGGCCGCCTTTATGAAGTCCAGGCGAAAGATTATGATCGTGCATTCGACAAATACTCTGCAGCGAAGCTGGCTTATCCGGGCATCAAAGCAGCAAAGCTTGGAGGCGAACGAGCAGAAGCCCTTGGTGAATACCGGAAAATCAGAAACAAGATGTTCGATCTCGACACATTGCTCTTCTTTGTCTTGAAGCCGGATTCACTTGAGCGCCGTGATTCACTCCAAGCGATCGTGGACAGTCTCGATAGAAAAAAGGAAATAGCTGAAGGAAAGCCTGAGAAGGACATGACGGAAGAGGAACTCTTCGCAGAGCGTTTTGCGAGGAGAAGGCCGCATGGAAGAAATACCGGTCGCATCAATCCCTGGGTGAACATGCCCTCTTCCACGCCCGTTGCTGCACCCATCCAGGTTGGTTCGGGAAAACCGCTTACCGTTGCTACGAACGCTACTGTCCCTCTTTATCGCCGTCACAATCTCAGAGAGCTATCATCGGATTCGATTCTCACGGTCCTCTCCGCGATGCGCATGGAAATGGGATGGGTGATGTTCGACCGCGTCGGAAATTACGACTCAGCGATGTTCTACTATCAGTTAGCTATTGACGGCATTCTTCCGGATTCGCTTCTCGCCAACGCATACTATACGATGGCCGCGATTTCACGCATGCGTGGAGATTCAAGCCTCGCATCTGATTATGAGGATCTGCTCATCCGTAAACTTCCCACGACTCGGTATGCGCATAGCATCATGCAATCCCGTGGATTGCCGATTCCGAAAGACACGCTGACAATCGCTCGCGAAGCATACGATCGTGCGGCAACGACACTGGAAACGCGATCCGTGACTGAGGGGCTTCATGCGATGCAAACGATGGCGGCGAACTACCCCAATTCGTCACAGGCGGCAAGGGCGAATCTCGCAATGGCGTTGACATATGAAACCATTCGCGGAGAAGAGGAAAAGGCACTCGAGATCTACAGGCATATGGTTGCGGCATGGCCGAATTCAGAATACACGAAGCGTGCGAAAGATGTCCTCGATGCACTTGAAAAAGGACCGCCGCAGGATGAACCTCCTCCTGTAGCGACGCCGAAAGTTGAACCGAAGAAAGAACAGAAAAAGCCGACTCTCCGCGATCTTGAATTGGAAGCAGAGCGACGCGGAAAAACCGACCCTACACTCGATGATGACTTTCCCCTTGGATTACCCGGGCAAAAGAACGATCGACCGAAAGATCCTCGCAAGCAGCAGCCGAACGTTCCGGGCGGCAGCAATCCTTTACCTCTGACTCCAAATCCTGGAGAGGATATTTCCCTGCCGGGAAATCCACCGGAGCCGCCGAAGAAATGATTCTCAATCAGCGAATGCAGGTTACGAGCAACATCAAGGTTGCCGAGGAAACCTACGCATTGCGATTTCGCTCCCGTGAACTGGCAGAAGCGGTTCTTCCAGGACAGTTCGTGAACGTCGGTGTAAGTGTGCTATACGACCCGCTCCTTCGGAGGCCATACAGTATTTCGAATGTGCACGAGGATGAATGCGAGATTCTCTATGCGGTCGTCGGAAAGGGCACAACGATCTTATCGAAAAAACGACCCGGTGAATTCATCGAAATCCTCGGTCCACTTGGGAATACCTTCGGTTACGAAAAACACTTTTCAACAGCGATTATCGTCGCCGGCGGAATCGGCGTCGCGCCATTTCCATTTCTTACGCGCACACTCATTCAACGTGAAATCCCGGTTGTGACATTTCTTGGAGTCAGAAGCGCGGCGCGACTTTTTACACAAGGCCTTTCCAACATTCACATCGCCACGGATGATGGTTCACATGGATACCATGGAACCGTCATCGCCTGTCTCACTGAACATCTCGATACGCACTATCACGATACCCCGATGATTTTTGCCTGTGGTCCGAATGCGATGCTGAATGCTGCACAGCGTTTCGCTCAGCAACGGAGCATTCCTTGCGAACTTTCACTCGAATCGGAAATGGCTTGCGGTATCGGCATCTGTCAGGGATGTCCGATCGAGCGGACTGCTGGTGATCGCAAGTACGCACTCGTTTGCACGGATGGCCCGTGCTTCGACGCGAACGATGTCCGAATGCACACCACGATTCCTGTATGAACTCAACCCTTAAAATCGGTTCGATGACTCTGAAGAACCGCGTCCTTGTCGCCTCAGGGACATTCGGGTATGGACATGAGATCAGTCGTTTCACTGATTTGAGCAGGCTTGGTGGGATCGTAACGAAATCAGTAAGTATGAAACCTCGCCAAGGCAACCCGCCGGTTCGCATCGCCGAGACAGCGTGCGGTATGCTCAACTCGATCGGATTGGCGAATGTCGGTATCGATACCTTTCTTCAGGAAAAAATGCCGTTCCTTCGTCAACTCGACACTTCGATCATCGCAAACATCGCCGCAAGTTCCGTCGAGGAATACTGCGAAGTTCTCGAACGCATGGAAGACGAGGAAGGCATCGATGGGTACGAGATAAACGTATCGTGTCCGAATGTAAAAGACGGTGGGCTGAACTTCGGCACGAAGTGCGAAAAGACTGCAGAGATTACCCGCGAACTCCGTCGGAGAACGAAACGTCCGCTCATCATCAAGCTCACGCCGAACGTCACGCACATCTCAGAGTTTGTCATCGCATGCGAAGTCGAAGGAGCGGACGCTGTATCCCTCATCAACACTCTCGTCGGAATGGCAGTGGATATTGATACTCGCTCGCCAAAGCTCTCCACGATAACCGGGGGACTCTCAGGCCCGGCGATAAAGCCGGTCGCTCTTGCGAAGGTGTTTGAATCTGCCCGAGTTGCATCCATTCCCGTCATTGGAATAGGCGGGATTATGAATTGGGAAGATGCGATTGAATTTTTCCTCGTTGGCGCTTCGGCTATTCAGGTAGGGACGGCAAACTTTCGTGACCCTGATTCTGCACGCAAAATCGTCGATGGTATCGAACGGTATTGCAGCCGGGAAGGTGTGAATGATATGACCGAACTGGTGGGTGCTATTCGTCTTCCTGCCGATATTACTGCCCCTGGTCTTGTTCGAACCAATGATAGTGGATAGCCGCACTTCCCATTTTTAAGGCGATAGTTCACACACAAAATGAACCGCACTATTGCGCGGGAAGGGATTTTGCGTTAGACTTCTCTACGCTGTGTGCCCGTGCAATATTCTTAAGCAGCGTAAAATCCATCATAACCTTCGAGAAAAGGAACACTGTATGAAATGTACCGGACTCTACGGAACACCTGACAAGGTCCAAGCGGATGTACACATTGTTTTCTTCCCTGACGATGAGACGGCCTTCAAGAAAATCTGCGACCGTATCATTCCGTCACACAAGGCAGTCGTCCTGGGATTGCGCTCGAAAGGGGACTTCGTAGGCAAGGATACGGAGGTGCTTCAGTTCATTGCCGGAGAAAATCGATTCATACTTGCCGGACTTGGAAACACAAATGAATTCAACAGGCATTCGTTGAGGAGTGCAGCGGCGCGCGCAGCAAGGGAAGCGAAAAAGTTTGTCGCACAGTCCATCGCAATTCACATCCCGTTACAGGAGGTCGGGAAGAAACAGCATCTTTCTTTTGAAGATATGGTTGAGACAGCGACGGAAGGAGCATTGCTTGGGTTGTATAAATTCGATAAATACATAACCCGTAATCGTGATGACCGGAAGGGGCAGATAAGAGAACTTAAAATCGTCACATCCGATGAGGGATTTCAGGGTACGCTGAAAACCGCAATCGACACTGTGTATTCAATCTTTGAAGGCGTGGAACTTGCGCGGGATCTTACGAACGCACCGTCGAATGAAATCCACCCAGATGCATTGGCGCGTGAAGCGAAAGCCATTGCAAAGCGCTTCAATCTGAAAATCATCGTGCTCGGAAAGAAAGAGATCGAAGCCCATAAGATGGGAGGACTGCTGGCAGTGAATCGAGGAAGTGAAATGGAGCCTCGATTCATTGTGATGGAATACAATACGATGAAACGGAAAGGACCTTTGTATGCATTAGTCGGGAAAGGCGTCACTTTCGACTCTGGAGGTCTGTCCATCAAACCTGCAAGCTCGATGGAGGAAATGAAGATGGATATGGCGGGAGCCGCAGCCGTGCTCGGAACGATGTTAGTCGCGGCAAAGCTGAAACTCGGTGTTCGAATCGTGGGAATCATTCCAGCGACTGATAACAAGACGGGCGGCAATGCTATTTGTCCGGGTGATATCATTACTATGTCGAATGGAACGACGGTTGAAATACTGAACACCGATGCAGAAGGTCGTCTGATTCTCGCTGATGCTTTAGTCTATGCGCAACGGTATAAGCCGGATGGAATTATCGATATTGCAACCTTGACCGGCGCGTGTGTCGTAGCGCTGGCCTCACATGCAACAGGAATGATGGGAACGGGTGAGGCACTGAAAAGCGGTCTCATCGCTGCAGGCGAAAAGACACGGGAACGCGTTTGGGAATTACCGCTCTTTCCGGAATATGAAAAAATGATAAAGGGGAGCGTCTCCGACCTAAAAAATGTTGGAAGCCGATGGGGTGGTGCGATTACGGCTGCAGCATTTCTCAAAGCCTTCGTAGGGGCTTATCCCTGGGTTCATCTCGACATTGCTGGTACAGCGATGCTTGAAGAGTCGACGGAACTTTCAACAAAAGGCGCGAGCGGAGTCAGTGTGCGACTATTGACAGAATTTTTTAGAGCCGCGAACACCTGATCATATCGGTGCTCCAATGGAAAAATAAAGGGTCAATGGGCCCCACTTTATATATTCACTTGACGAACTCTGAACGAAGTAAAAACTTTTCCCTACAGCAAATGATGCTGGACCGATTGGCGTATCGATCGAAATCGTGCAACCGATACCATGACGCAACCGTGAGAATTTGATCTGCTCGGGGATTTCCCATGTCCGGCCAATGTCGTATCGGAATGCCGCATACGTATCGAAAAGAATCGAGACTGGGAGTTGATATCGGATCTCGACGCTCCCAGTGAAGAGTTGTCGCCCATTGAACTCGTTCTTTCGCATACCGAAGAATGAATCCATGCCTCCGATTCTGAATTCCTCCGTTCGGGGCATGGTTCGGTCACCATATCCAAAAAGAACTCGGGGATGCATGGTAAATAATTTGGAATGATCGCTGATGTATAACTCATACCGGGCGGTCACCTTTGTGAAAGCAACTTCGCTTCCGAAGGCAGACTGAGCTGACGTGTACATCGCGTGTAAATACTGACCGGTGCGTGGAAAAGGAAAACGATCTTGTGTATCAAGGAGTGTCCCGAATCCGATGGACACGATTCGATGATTCTCGGCAATCGGTATGGAGAGTTCCTGTTGCGATTGGATGGTACGAAGTTGCTGTTCCTCCACCCGGAGATGCCCTGTGACATGTCCGAATTTTTGAACATAAAATCCCGCTGTTCCTACCCCGCCATATTTTATGCTTCGATAGCTCTGAGATATTGTACGATCGAACTCATGAATAGGAAGACCAATCTTCTCGTTGTATTGGTTAAAATCCTCAAGATCATAATAAAGGTTGGCCTGAAATGAAAGATTCGTATAGAAAATGCGATTCGTGCGATACAGTAACGAATACCTGCGATTTTCGAATCCACCGAAGAATTGTACGCCGACCTCGGAACCCGTTCCGAAGATATTCGCATCTTTCAACTCGATAGCAGCTTGAGCGTTGTTTTCGTCGTTAATGAGAATGCCGAGTTGAAGAAGTTGTGATGGTCGTTCTTCCACGCGAATAACCATTATCGGATTTGGATATTCATGTTCAATATCGACACGAACCTGATGAAAGAGATTCGTAGCTGCGAGGCTGTTCATACCAAGTTTCAAATTGTCTAAGCGAAACACATCGCCAGGTTGAATTGGGAATTCCCGTAGCACGACAACAGAATTCGTACGCGTATTTCCCTCGATTAGAATCGAACCTACACGACCCTCATCGACAGATATGATAACGCTGCCGGATTGTGCATCGTAAATCACGGTATCGATATGCGCTAATGCATAACTATTACGTCGCATCGCAGTCAATATCGATTCGCAAGCACTCCGCAGCGTGCTGTAGGAGTATGGTCTACCGACGAGGAAGTGTGAAACAGAATCGGCTATGGCTTCAGAAATTTTGTCGGTTCCGTGAAGAAATACGGATCGTACAAGTGGCCGAGGTGTTCCCGTAACTCGGATACGACTGGGATTTTCGGAAATGTGTAGTGTGACATATTCATAAAGATCGGATTCCATCAGATCCAGTGCATGAAGATAAGCAGCGAGGGGAGACATAGAGTGAGGCATTTCCGCAATACGTGAAGAGGCAAACGAATCGATAACGAAAAGGCCGTCATGCGTGCCCATGGTTCGCATAATGGAATTCTTTTGAATTTCCTCAATGGATCGCTGTATGGATGGGAGATGTTCGAAGGCGCTTTTGTAACCAAGAGCAATGAGACTATCCGGTTCTGAAAAATCTGTTGAGAGATATTCGGATATTTCCGGAGTGATAACGACATCGGCATCGCGCAATTGCTCTACGTTCGATTGTTCCATCAATAGATTGAAAACCTGATCGAGCGTTTCAAGAGGATTCGAGATCAATTCTTTTGGACGTGGCGGGCTCGTCGTGTTCACAGCTATGACGATATCGCAATTCATCGAACGAGCAACGTCAACAGGGATGTTCGATTTCAAACCTCCATCCACCAAGGCCATGCTATCCATGGGGACTGCGGAGTAAAGTACGGGAACGGTTGAACTAGCTCTCATTGCTTCTGCAAGATTCCCAGAACCGAGGATTACTCGATTTCCGGTGTATAAATCTGTTGTAACTGCGCGAAAAGGTATCTCCAAATTATCGAAGGAGGTTGTGTGATATATTCCTTCAAGAACGAGTTCGTTAAGCAGGTTCGTTAGGCGCTGCCCGTTCGATACAGCCTCTGGAAGAACCATGCGTAAGCCATCGAATCGAAGCGTCAGCAGTGCGCGATCAACGATAGGTTTTTGATCTACAAGGAGATCCTGTCTTCCTGTCTGATTCGAAAGACGCAAGAGATCGTCCCAGTCAATTCTTTTAACGGTACGCTCGAGTTGGTCAACAGTGTATCCCGATGAATATAATCCACCGATAATCGCACCGATACTGGTTCCAACAACCAGATCCGGTTCGATCCCGGCTTCCTCTAATGCGCGAAGTACTCCGATTTGAGCAAGACCTCTTGCTCCGCCTCCACTAAGCACCAAGCCGATTCGCGGTTTTTTCAGTACGGGAAAACGTTCAAATGAGAAGGGGAGAGGAGCTTTCAACTCGGTTGGAATGGAGATCGTGCGGTTTGCTGTATCCGATGTCGGAAGCTCCTGTGCGAAGACGATAGTTGGCATTTCCAGGAAGGCTATGAGAATGAAAATGCAGTTCCACCGGTTCGCTCGGTTCATGGTGAAACTTAAAGACGCATTGGAGAAAGAAAAAACGGCGTCTTGGTAAAAAAGACGCCGTTTCGTTGGGCAGGAGCTCTCGCGCTAAAAGTCGAGTCTCGTGGTTATGGCAATGGAAGCGGATGAAAAGGTTTCGCCGAAAAACGTTTCGAGATTGCTAGTTGCGACGTCCACAGTCATGCTATCCATGATGAGTCCGAGACCAACGCTGGCCTGGAAAGGTTTGTCACCACCGACAGACAGTCCACCGCGGAGAGGAAGAGATTCTATGAGTTCCCATTCGAGACCAACCGAGAATCGCGGTGTTGTAGAGTTGCCGGGAAGATCATTGAATCCTTGACGCAAAGCTGAAGCAAAATATAGTGGTGAGGAACTACCAAAAAATCCAAGGACAGAAAATGAGGCTGATAGGGTAGCGGCAGTTGGCAGGGATGATGAGAATGAAGAAATCGATCGCTCTGAGCCCGCGAGTTTTTTCTTGATTTCCTCAACCTGCTCATCATCTGAAATGTCAGCGAGAGTGAAAATCTCATTTGCAGAGATCTCGTATGTATTTCTATCCCAAGTCATCCCACCGAGGTCAACCAGACTGAATCCGACACGAAACCGATCGGAGAATGATGCAACAACACCAAGGTCAACACCGATACCATTACCAACGGGTTCCGGAAAAAGCTGTATTGCGAAAATGTTTTTATTCATTATCCAATCCGTACCAGTATAGAGCGCACGCATATTGGATTGTCCTGTGACTTCATAGTGCTCGGGGTCAGTTGTGAAACGGCTGTTGAATTCTTCTATTCCGAAATAGCCGAATCCATGGATCATTTTGACAGCAGCGCCGAAGGTCATCGTTGGTCCACCTTTACGGAAAAGCTCAAATTTCTTTGCCACAGTTAGTCCGTACTCGCGAGTCCAAGTTGAGTACATAGATGTTTCTGAAAGGTCGAAGGTTTTCCCCGGTGTATTTCCATATAAGAGAAATTCTATGAAGTCTCTTGGAATTGCGCCGCGAGTTCCGACTTTGTCCGCCATATGAAGACCGAAGTCGAACAACGAGGTGGAAACCGTCAAACCGAAGAGTTTAACCGAAGCATTGAGTGTGAAGTCGCCGGCGTTATCCTGAAATGCATTGAGTATGACTGCTTTGTCTGCATCGGTCAACTGATATCCTTCGCGTTTCCCGGTCTCTTCATTGAATTGTCCAACGAAGTACTTCTCGTATGTCGCGTAATCGAAGAAGTCCGTACCAGCTTGAAAGCTTAGCGGCAAAATAGCGATGGAAACGACGGAGCCTTTGGGAAGCCCGATCAATGCCGGATTCACACCGAGAGCGTCAACCCCATGAATGAGTGCTTCACTCGAATACCCCATTCCTGCCATACGTCCGTTTGAAATCAGATCTTGAGCAGCTAAGTTCAATGTAAAAAATGTGAGAATCCAGACAAGGATTACAAGCAATAGAGTCGGTTTGAAGGAGTTCACGGGAGCCTCGGTATTCCTGTTACTTTGAAACGATGTCGGAGTGGACGTTGATCGTGGCGAATGCACGGATTTTTATATAATCGGTTGTGCGAAATACAACAGGAGCATTATCCTGTGTCGCAATGCGCACTGTTGCCCGGATATATTTCCCGGCGAGCAGTTTTCGGAAGTCATCCCCGGCAAATCGCATTTGAACCTTTTGCCGCGCGGCATCTTTAACTCGCCCACCGGCATCGAGACTTCCAGCCGATATGTGAATGACCTGCCCAGTGACATCCTTTGTGGAAAGGAGGAGTTTACTTGAATTATCCAGGATCTCTGGCTCTATCGTTATTCCTGCAGGGAGGTGGTTTTCCAGATCAAAGGTTAAGAGGCCTTCATTTACGCTCGTTGCTTTTTTCTGAGTATTTGCATCGATATTCATCTCCGCTACGTCGTTCAGTTCTGTATTCTGGAATGACACCTTCATTGGAATTTCCACGGTAAGAGCACCCGAAAGCGAATCACTCGCATGAGCCGTTCCATACGCACCTTCGCGGTTTAGTGTTATCAGTCCATTTGCCCTGATTGTGGACGGAAATCCACCGGGAAAGGCGTTAAAGAACTGCGTCGCTTGTGCAGGATCGAGAGTTACCGTCTGCATTGACCGCGACGGGATGTTCGATTGAGGTATATGAAGCGTCGATGATGAAGGCCCATCACTTCCTATAATATCCAACCGATTCAAATGAACAGGCAAGGCTGAGTGATTCTGAAGTTGGACCTGCATGTTAACATCCTTGTAAGAGATGTTGCCTTTGAGTTTAGAGCTGATTTGAAAATCAATGTTTTGGCTCTGGTCAATGAAGATATCCAGTGGTTGTATGGTTCCGGTCATCTGCTCCATAGCAACGTCTTCCAGGGAGGCCGTGATTTCAATGCGATCCCTCGATGAAATAGAGATGAGAGATCCGGCATCTATAGTTTGAATGTCAATCGATGATTCTAATCCTGTTTGATTCACGGGAGAAAGTAGAACACCATCCAATGGCACACTCAGTGTCGTTGAACCTCGAGCAGTGACGGACATCTTGCGGTGAACTGGGACACCATTTATCTCAGCACCATCGAGAGTGATGTCGATTTCAGACGCAATCGGAAGCTTGCTTACAATCTGAAGGTGAAGCTTACCAGTCCTTACTGTTCCGCTGAGGAGTTTCGAATTCGCCTCGACGATTGAAATGACTTCAGAAAACGTTCTGTGCTGTGTTGGTAAGAATGCAACCGCCGAACGAATCTTCGATTGAGTGATCGAACCGACAATACGCAAACCCATGTCCTGACTTATGGCGACCTGTTTTCCATCGCTTCCGGGTGTAGCAGTCACGAAAGAAAAGATGAGCTTGCTGAATAACGTCATTCCGGAAAGTGAAATCGGTTGCAAATTGATCGACTTCCCTGGCTGGATGACATCGTTTACAGGAATCTGGAGAAGTGGCCTTCGTTGCTCGTCGAGTATTCGCGCAGCAGCAGGAAAAGTCAAAGGGACGGAAAGTGTATTTTCAAGCCTGAATGTGACGAGACCGTCGTCGAATGTCATTTCGCGAAAGTGTGTACCGGCATCAATTGGTACATCAATGGCTCTTTCGTTCGTGATTGCCGGGATCACGTATTGACCTGCATTAAGACTTGGAAAGAGCGAATTCAGGGGGATCGATTGATTGATCGCGTTAGGTATGTCGTAATTCAATGCTCCGATCTCATGCACGAACGAAACCACTTTATTCTCCAGCCGGAGATTGTCACCGAGGGCTATTCGGTTTATTGGAATTTCTTTTGTCAGCACCAGAGTGTTTTGCTCTCCTGTTGTCGTTCGAATGCTTGAATCAACACCGATAATGTCTTCCACGGTATAGGTTTGAAGCATAACCGGAACATGAAGTTTAGCGTCCCACTCAGGGAGTACCGGTGGCGAGACAGGGCTGGAGCATGAGGAAATGAGGACCAAGCCAGTAATCAGCATGGCTTGGAATGTCAGAGAGGTATTGGTCGTATTCATAGTGTAGTTCATCCTTTCGTCAAAAAACCAATTCCTTTAATTCAACAGCAATGCCATAGATGTAGAGATTGCACAAAACCAGTACAATGGACGAAATACTACCGTATGAGCTATTTCCGGCTCAATGCAGCAGAAAAACAGTTCGAACGACTACTTCATGTAGTGCAATTACTGCAATGCTTCCAATACAGAAAGGCGTGCTTTTTCAATTATTTGCTGGAAAATCTTCGGCGGACGAATGACTCTACTCATAGTCGAATCCACAAAGGCATGTATTGTATATCCATCGACAAGGAGTTCTATACTTTGCTTTCGCACTATTCTGTAATGAATCGGCAATTTCGCCGAGACTTCCAATGCTATTGTACTTGTTACGATCAGGAGATCATCATACTTAGCGGGGCTGTAATAATTGCAGTGTGATTCTATCAGAGGTAGCTGTATCCCAAGTACTTCAAGCTCTGCATACGAAATTCCCAGAGAACGGAGCAATTCTGCTCTACCAACTTCGAAATAATCATAATACCGACCGTTATTAACGATCCTCATCATGTCAGTCTCAGCGTATCGGACTCGGATTTCAGTCGAGAAGCTGCACTTAGGCGACGCGTCAGAAAGAATTCTATTCCGCAAAACGACCCATTTTGCTGAATTTCTTGATACGGTTTTTGATGAGTTGCTCTGGTTTCACTTTAATAAGACTCCCTAGTTCCTCCAGTAGAATCGCCTTCAATAGTAAGGCTGCTTCGGCTGGATTTCGATGCGCACCACCAAGTGGTTCTGGAACTATTCGGTCTATGATCCCTTGCTCCAGTAGATCAGGAGCGGTCAACTTCAACGCTTCTGCCGCCTGCTCCTTATAATCCCAGCTACGCCACAAGATGCTCGAGCAGGATTCTGGAGCGATAACAGAATACCAAGTGTTTTCGAGCATGAGTATTCTGTCACCAACACCGATTCCAAGCGCTCCGCCGGATGCTCCTTCTCCAATTATCACAACAATGATGGGGACAGGCATTTGTGCCATTTCCAATAGGTTTCTCGCAATCGCCTCTGCTTGTCCTCTTTCTTCTGCCTCAATTCCAGGATATGCTCCTGGAGTATCAAGGAACGTGATGATCGGCTTGCCGAATTGAGCAGCCAGTTTCATCAATCGCAGAGCTTTCCTGTACCCTTCAGGATTTGCCATTCCAAAGTTTCGATAGAGATTACTCTTCGTGTCGCGTCCCTTCTGCTGTCCGATGAGCATAACCGTGTAATCATTGATCTTGGCGAACCCTGCAACGATTGCCTTATCATCGCCATATGCCCTGTCACCGTGAAGCTCGATAAAGTCCGTGGTGATCTTCTCGATATAATCGAGAGTGTAGGGTCTATCGGGATGTCGGGCTAACTGTACCTTTTGCCAGCGTGTGAGATTCGAATAGATAGAACGTCGCAGATGGTCAACACGGGTTTCAAGAGCAGCGAGTTCATCAGAAAACTCGAGATCCTGAACGACCTGTCGCATTTCTGAGATTTTTTTTTCCAATTCTACGATCGGTTTTTCAAACTCCAATATTGTCTTGGCCACAAAAACTCCTTTCAGATTCGTTAAGGATTCTTCCTCTGAATGCACGTGATGATTGCTCGTACGATAATCTCTATGTCCAAATACAGTGAGTGATTTCTGGCGTAGTTCTGGACTATCGTGAGAATTTCTTCGTCGCTCATGAAATGCTGTCGTAATTGGACCAAACCGAAAATCCCGGGTTTTCCCAGATAGACATTGTCCGGTCTCTTCAACCAGTCGATGGGGTAGCCGACAACACTCATAGAACCGAGAAAAACATTTGGGAGCTGATAAATCATTGAGGTAAATGAGCAGGACGATGTGCGATTGCGTTCTGCCAAAAAATATACGAAAGGGTATAGCGTCAACAAACCGATACCGGAGACCAGCAAGTCCAACATTCGCTTGAGAAACCGATGTGAGAAACGCTTGAGATTGTACTCCACTTCGATCATTGGTATGGCTGAGGCCCGATCCACGTTGAAGGATGTGAGCAACTGATCGGTTGGCTTTGGCGCGATATGGTATCGAACAGCGTGACTGGGCGTGTTGCTAATGATAGAAAGTATCTCGGTATAAGGGAGCGAATCCGGAGCGAATATCACATGGGAGAAACGCATTCGGTCAATCACCTTGGTGATATTTTCTCTGCTTCCGACTATGGGAATGGACATTCTGGATTCACCGAGATGTTTCCCTTCTGTATCGATAAGTCCGGCGACGTGGTAATTGTTTGATGCGTTCGTCCGGATATGGTCGAGGACCGCTAAGTCGCTCTCCGAGACTCCGACAAACAGTGTTGGGCGCCCGATGATCGAATCATGACGATGGTGCGGAAGCAAGACTTCTTGAAGTATCCGTCTCAGAGGAAGCAAGATGAAGCACAGCGCACTTGCGACAAGAACAATGACTCTGCTGAATGCAAAATCCTTGAAGAAAAACGTCAGCGATGAGAGGACTAAAAAACCGAGCATGACTCCCGCCGCTGTTCGGGAAATCGCATAATTCCGTTGCGTATAAGCTCCCGTTGACGAGAGAGAGAGAACCATGATGGTTGTGAAGGAGATATAGATGGATGGATATGCATAAGAGGGAAGACTGAACACATCTCCGAATCGAACGATCTCCACGAGAAAGAGAGTGAGTGTGGTGATCAGGCTGTCGATGAGAACGGGCGCGATGGTTGCTGCCAGGCCTTTCGATCGAGATACGCTTTGACGGAGTTTTATTCCGAGCCAAATGATCCAACGCTTCCATGTCGTGAGTTGAAGATTCTTTCTGCTGAACAACTCCATCGCTCGATAGAACTCCGCGTTTGCGTCGATACCGCTGCGACGCGTGCTTTCGCCTCCGTAATGAATGATCTTCGTTTGATGGACATAGAACACTTTCCAGTTATGCTTCCTTACGCGATAGCACCAATCCAGATCTTCACCATACATGAAGTAGTCCTCATCCAGTCCACCGATCTGATCGTAAACGGAACGTCGGATCATCATGAATGAACCGGAAATGGCATCGACCTCATAGGTTCGGTTCTCGTCCAAATAGCTGAGGTTGTACTTCGAGAAGAAACTCGAATTTGGAAAGAGTGTGCTAAGGCCAACAAGTTTTGTGAACGCAACCCAGGGAGACGGGAAGCTTCTTCGGCAAGCCGGCTCGAGACGACCTTCCGGCGTAATGATCTTGCAGCCTGCCATGCCTGCTTCAGGGTTCGCGGAAAAAAATTGCAGCATCGTTTTAATCGTATCTTCCTGAACGAGAGTATCCGGGTTCAGTAAGAGGAGATACCGACCTGAGCTTTGAGATAGCGCAAGGTTGTTCGCTTTGGCAAAACCAAGATTTTCATCGAGCGCAATCGTTCGTACCAAGGGAAATCGCTCTCGTACAATCGTGACTGTGTCATCGGTGCTGTTGTTATCGACCACGAAGACTTCCGATTCAATTCCTTCTGAAGCTGCATTCACGGAGCGAAGGCAGTTCTCCAATAAGTCGCGAACGTTATAGCTCACGATGACAATTGAAACGAGGGGGGTATTCATAACGGGAAGAACAAAGAAGGGCAAGAGCTTCAAGCCCTTGCCCTTTTATCTCGTGTACTTGGTTTACGCCGGCTGGTTGATCTTCATGAGTTCTTCGAGTGTGATGATCGGCAGGATAAACTGCGCCGCATATTTCTTTTCAGGCAAGGCCTTCAATGCACCGGTGCTGATATTCGAAACGACGATTTCCATCTCACCTGTGCCTTCAAGGAGTTCGCGATTCAAACCGAGATTGGCTGCGGATTTCCCTGATTTGATAAAGCGGAGACTTCCGGAAATGAGTCCGGTTGAAATGGCGGTCTTGGTTCCATCCTTCGTCCCAATGATCCAGAACTGCGCAGCCTCCGGTTTGCCGGTGTATTCCACTGCTGACCCGGAAGCAAATGCAGGAAACTGAAGCGCGAGAAGCGTTTCATCGCTTGAGTCATTCGGAGAAGTTCGAACGATCAGTACGCTGGATTTCCCGGGCGCAAGACGAACGGCTTGTGAAATGGCAAATGCATCAGGCGAATTGCCTACAACGATACTCGCCGATTCGATGATATATCCATGCTGGCTGTCGATGACTTCGGCGAATGTTGTCCTCGCTGCCGTTCCGGCTTGTTGCTCTTTGTCCTGTTTCGTCGTGCATCCGATAAGGAGGAGGAGGAGAAAAACTGCGGTTGTAATCTGTTTCATACGTGTCACCTGTGTGAGTGGATGGTTATTACCCAAGCCAAACTAACTGTTCCTTGTTAAAGATTCCAATCGGTTTGCCCGTGAGGACATATCCGTGGAAGGGTGAGTTTTTCGATTTCGAGCGAAACTGCGTGACATCGACTTCCCATTGAAGCTTCGGATCGAAGAACGTCAGGTTCGCGGGTTGCCCTTCTTCTACGTGAATTTCGGGCAGGCGCAAAATCCTTCTCGGATTAGTAGAAAACTTCTCGATCAACTCCGCATGCGTGAGATAGCGATGCTCGACGAGTTCCGTGATCGCTAAACCCAAAGCAGTCTCCAGTCCTACGATTCCAAAAGGTGCATCGATGTACTCCACGTCTTTCTCATACGCTGCATGAGGTGCGTGGTCGGTTGCGATAACATCGATCACACCGTCACGAAGCGCTTCCTTCAGCGCAATCACGTCGTCCATCGTGCGGAGCGGTGGGTTCATTTTCGTATTCGTATCAAAAGACCTTACTGCTTCATCCGTCAATGAAAAATGATGCGGAGTCACTTCGCACGTCACTTTTAACCCGCGCTGCTTTGCAAAACGCACTGCATCTGTGGCGCCAATGGTGCTGATGTGAGCGACATGATATGCGCAATCGAGGTATTCCGCGATCGAGATATCACGCGAGACAATGACATCCTCCGACAGGCGCGGTATTCCGGGCAGTCCGACGAGCGTGGAGACATATCCTTCGTTGACTGCCCCGCCTTCAAACAAGGAAGGTTCTTCTGCATGTTGAATCAGCGGCGCATCGAACATGCTCAGGTATTCCAACGCGAGCCGCATCATTCGGGCATTATGTACGGGCGAACCATCATCTGAGAAAGCCACGGCGCCGGCGCGAACCATTTCCGCGATAGCCGCAAGCTCTTCGCCTTTGCGGCCCTTCGTTACGGCACCGATCGGAAATACATCCACGGGAAGTCGCTCCGCTTTCGTCTTGATGAATGCGACGACGTCGGCGCTATCGATAGCCGGTGATGTATTCGGCATACATGCAACGCCTGTAAACCCTCCGGCCGCTGCAGCAAGGCATCCGGATGCAATCGTCTCCTTGTGTTCCTGTCCTGGTTCACGCAAGTGTACGTGCATGTCGAAGAAGCCCGGTGAAGCGATCATCCCATTCACATGGAATATCTCTGCGTCACTTCGCGAAATGTTTGGCTTCAATTGCGCAATCACACCATCGATGATGAGAATATCCGTTTCGGTATCCCTTCCCGTTACGGGATCGATCAGGTTCGCATTCTTAAAAAGGTAAGACGACATGCGTTACTCCGATTTCGTGCCGAGAAGATACAGGATGGCCATGCGTACTGCGACTCCGTTTGTGACTTGTGGGAGAATGACGGAGTATTCTCCATCCGCTACCTCGGACTCGATTTCAACGCCTCTGTTTATCGGCCCGGGATGAAGAATCAGAATCTTTTTACCGGTATCGTCAAGCAATTCCCGAGTGATTCCGAAAGTCTGATGATACTCACGAAGCGAAGGAAATGCGGCGCCGGCTTTCCGTTCGAGCTGGATACGGAGAACGTTGATAACATCGCTGAATTGAAGCGCACTTCGAACATCGGTAAAGACCCGGACGCCGAGTCGTTCGATGTAACGAGGAAGCAACGTTGGCGGTCCGCATACTGCAACGTTCGCTCCCATCGTAACAAGGCCGAAGATGTTGGAGCGCGCAACACGCGAATGGCTGATATCCCCGATGATGCAGACGTTCACACCTTCCAGGGTTCCAAGTTTCTGTCTGATCGTGAACATATCGAGCAATGCCTGTGTCGGATGTTCGTTTGCCCCATCGCCGGCATTGATGAAGCGCGAAGTACATTTCCGGGAAAGGAAATGGCAGGCGCCGGCCGCTGAATGCCGCATGACGACCATGTCCACTTTCATAGCCTCGATGTTGCGAGCCGTATCGAGAAGGGTCTCTCCTTTACTGACGCTGCTCGTACTCGCCGAAAAGTTCACCACGTCTGCTGAAAGACGACGTTCGGCAAGTTCGAAAGAAACACGCGTTCGGGTGCTGTTTTCAAAAAACAAATTCACTACCGTCAATCCCTGCAACGTCGGTACCTTTTTGATCGGACGTTCGAGGATTTCTAAAAATGTATCGGTAGAGTCGAGAATGAGTTGAATATCCGTTGAGGGAACACCGTTGAGACCGAGGAGATGGGGAATTGAGAGGGAAGACATGCGATTCATTTATTCAATGAGATGAGATCGATTCCTTCGTCACTATCCACCTCACGAAGGCGGACGCGGATTTCCTGTCCGAGAGACGTGACGATTGTTTTCCCGGTATAATCGGCGCGGATCGGTAATTCACGGTGTCCGCGATCGACAATCACTGCAAGCTGAATCGTCTTGGGACGACCGATATCGATAAGAGCATCCAAAGCAGAGCGAATGGTTCGCCCTGTAAATAAAACGTCATCGACAAGGATGACGTTCATATCGCTGATGTCGAAATCAATCGCTGTTGCGCGCACTTCCGGTTGCTTCAGATGCCTGCGAACATCATCGCGGTACAATGTCACATCGAGAACACCAAGAGGGTACTCGATTCCTTCAATGTCCCGGATTTTCTGAACGAGTCGTCGGGCAACGTATTCTCCGCGTGTACGAAGTCCGATAAAGGCGAGGTTTTTACTCCCGTAGTTTCGTTCGAGGATTTCATGAACCAATCTGGCGATGACACGCTCGAAACCCTCGGCATCGATGATATTCTGGACTGCGTTCACTTCTCGGTTATCGTGCTCGTTCGAAGGGGGAGACCGGTAACGATTCTGCGGACGGTATCGAGCGCGGCGTGTGCAGCACGCTCCTTTATCATGCGGCGTGAATTTCCAAAGTGTCCTTTCACGACCAGAGTTTTTTCTGCCGTGGAAATGCCGATCCAAACAAGTCCAACCGGCTTTTCTGAAGAACCTCCGGAAGGTCCTGCAATTCCCGTAGTACTCAGCCCGATTGAAGTACCGGCGCGTTCTCTGATTCCATTTGCCATCGCGATTGCCGTCTCGCCGCTCACCGCTCCATGCTGTTGAAGTACTGAAGAGGGAACGCCAAGCAGCTCCTCCTTGCTACGGTTGCTATACGTGATTACTCCGCGCTCAAAGTAATCCGACGATCCTGGAGTATCTGTCAGAAGATCAGCCACGAGGCCGCCGGTGCAGGATTCAGCGACTGCAATCGATAAGCTGCGTCCCCGAAGTTCGTTTCCTACTGCTTCTGCCAACGTACAATCGCCTTCTCCAAAGATGTACTGACCGATGCGCGATGTGATGAACTCCGATGTCCGAGCAAGAAGCTCTTCAGATCGTTCGGTAGAGTCACCGTCTGCTGTGATTCGAAGTCGTACACCTCCGAGTGTTGGGAGGTAGGCAATAGAAACGGATGGATGGAATGTCTCAACGCCGCTCAATCGGTCGGCCAACAGCGATTCCGCAATACCGGTCGTCAGTATTGTCCGCATCTTTCTGGTTGGCTCGGACAGCGAGATGAGTACGTTATGGATGTAAGAGGAGAACATCCCTTGCATTTCGTGCGGGACGCCAGGCGTTACAAAAAAGTGCTTGCCCGATTCTGAAAAATGAAAACCCGGGGCTGTGCCGGTTGCATTCCTGATGATCGAAGCTTTTTCAGGCACCATTGCCTGGTCTCTATTGAGATCGAGCATGTGCTGGCCCCGCCGTTGAAGCAAAGCTTCGATGTCGGAGAATACGATATCCGATTGAATGAGTCTGGATTTGAAAAAATCGACAACCACGCTTCGAGTAATATCGTCGTGCGTCGGCCCAAGCCCACCGGTTGCAATCGTTACATCAGATTCGTTCCATGAGTCAGTAAAGGCAGACAGCAGAGCTTCCCGCTCATCACCGACGGTGATAACCTTTGCGATTGAAAACCCAAGAGCAGAAAGGCGCTCTCCCAAAAAAGCTGCATTGGTATTGATGGTTTGTCCGATAAGAAGTTCGTCGCCGATAGAGATGATTTCTGCTTTCATACAGCGCCAATGAAGGCCGCGAAATATATCTACGCCCTTGTGCAAAACCAACTGGATGAGCCATCGCCAAAGTGCTTCAGAAGCCTGAAAAATCGACGGAAACGGCGTATCGTACGGTTTGGAAGTTACTATGGTCGGGCATAACTTTGATGACCGCATGGAGCGGTTCGAAACAAGCATTTCCGCAGGTATTTGGAGGCCACTTGAAAGAATACACAACCGAAGAAATCAGGAATATCGCATTGGCCGGTCACGGCGGTTCCGGCAAAACCATTCTCTCTGATGCAATCCTTTTCAATGCAGGAGCGATCACTCGCATCGGAAGAATCGAGGATGGTTCAACCACGTCAGACTACCGGGTCGATGAAATTCAGCGTCAGATTTCCATAAACAGTACACTGCTGAGTGCGGAGTATGGCGGCAAAAAAATCAATCTCTTCGACACACCCGGTTATACGGATTTCATCGGTGACGTGCTTTCATGCATTCGTGTGGCGGATACCGTGTGCCTGCTTTTGAAAGCGGTAGAGGGAGTCGAAGTTGGAAGCGAGCTTTTCTGGAAGTCCGCAAGCGCGGAGAACAAGCCCGCTGTCATAGCGGTGAACAAGATGGATAATGAACATGCGGACTTCGATCAGGTGATTGAAAATGCGAAGGACCGATTCGGGCACAATGTGATTCCGGTTCAATATCCGGTGAACTCCGGAGCAACGTTTAGCGCAATTATCGATCTCCTTCGAATGAAGCTTCTTCAGTTCAAGACAGACGGGTCGGGAAAGTACGATGCGCTCGAAATTCCGGCTGATCAAAAAGACAAAGCGAATGCGGCTCATGAAGCCTTGATCGAAGCCGTTGCAGAATCCAGCGAGACACTGATGAATTCATTCTTCGAGCATGGCACTCTCACCGAGGAAGAATTGCGGACCGGACTGACTCGCGCAATTGCCGCACGACAGATTTTCCCTGCATTTGCCGTCGCCGGAGAAAAGAACATCGGTGTGACGAGTATGCTCGAATTCTTTATCAACTACTGTCCTTCGCCAGCGACCATCGGACCGGTTGAAGCGACGAACGGAACGGAAAACAAAGTGCTCGTCAATCCGCATCCCGGCGGCGAGCCTGTCGCATTTGTTTTCAAGACGCTCTCCGAGCAGCACGTCGGTGAGCTCTCACTTTTCCGCGTGTATAGCGGTGCGATTACTTCCGGACTTGATCTCATCAATCAAAATGCCGGGAAGCAGGAACGCATCAATCAGATTTATGTGATGCGCGGAAAGGAAAGAAAGGAAGTCACGAAACTCGTCGCAGGTGACATCGGTGCGGTCGTGAAGCTGAAGGACACGCACACTAACAACACACTCAGCACGAAGTCCTACAGCGTGCGAATGAACGAAGTCGTGTTTCCTGAACCACTCATCACCGGAGCGATTCGTCACAAATCCAAAGGCGAGGAAGATAAGATCAGTACGGGCTTGCACACGCTCCATGAAGAAGATCCATCCTTCATCGTGCGCGTTGACCAGGAGACACACGAAACGATCGTTTTAGGACAGGGGGAAATTCATTTGGATACGATGATCCGAAGACTCAAGCAACGCTTCGGCGTTGACGTGGAATTGGGACAGCCACGAATTCCCTATCGCGAGACGATCCGGAAGAAAGTCGAAGTTTCGTATAAGCATAAAAAACAGACGGGCGGCGCAGGACAGTACGGCGAAGTGTATATCCGTATGGCTCCGAGACAGCGCGGCGAAGGGTATGAATTCGTCGATGCTATTGTCGGTGGCGTCATCAGCAATAAATACATCCCGGCCGTAGACAAAGGGATCATCGAACAAATGGCGAAAGGTGTTCTTGCGGGATATCCTGTCGTCGATATTCAGGTTGAGTTGTTCGATGGCAGTCAGCATACGGTGGACTCGAACGAAATCTCTTTCAAGATCGCCGCACAACAAGCTTTTCGAAAAGGCTTCAGAGAAGCGAATCCCGTACTCCTCGAACCCATCTATCTTGTCGAAGTGACAGTGCCGGATGAATTCATGGGCGATGTCATGGGGGATATCTCAAGCCATCGCGGGAAAATCATGGGAATGGACTCAGAAGGACCGTTCCAAATCATTCGCGCGAAAATTCCGCTTGCAGAACTGTATCAATACGCCACTCGCCTTCGCTCCATCACTCAGGGTCGTGGTCTGTACAAACGTTCATTCTCGCACTATGAAGAGGTGCAGGCCGAGATCATGAACAAGATCATCGAAGAATCACAGCACAAACACGAGGACGAATAGTTGCCCAAATCATGGATTGTCCTTCTCGTCGGGATTTCTGTTCTGACGGTTGCTCATAGCTCGAACGCACAGATCTTTGACCCGGGTAAACAACGTCCGGGGACTTATTCCTCGAGCAGTGGTGCGTGGTACAATTTCTCCAGCGGTACCGGCTGCGATTTGAAAGTTGCCGTTTGGGGTTTTGTCAATGCGCCGGGTCGTTATGACGTCCCATGCGAAACGAATCTCCTGGAACTCCTCTCGTTTTGCGGCGGGCCGAGGCAGGGTGCAGACATGTCTGAGGTAAAAGTCGTCCGACGAGGCGGCGTCGATAAAGAAAACGAGTTAAAAGAAGTTTTCACCGTCGATCTAACGAAGTATCTGAAAGTCACGGATGAATCCATCACACCTCCTGAGTTGCTTCTCTTTCCGGGGGACCTGATTATCATAGAGGGTGAGGAAACAACGGTGGATAACTTCCTGCGAATCGCTCAGGTAGTCGTTGCTATCACCTCGCTCGTAACCGCGACGGTTGCTGTCATCAACATCACGAAATGACTCGATGATACCCTCATCCGTCATGCGGTGATAGTCTGGTGTTGGCGTTAACATTGTACCTAAGTTGAAGAAAGTGTTTTTGTCAGTATATTGGCGCGTCAGTTTTATACGGGACCAATGACCGCAAAAGACGATTTTTACAGACAGTTCCAAGAATACCTTCGCATAGTGTACGAAGGGCGGTGGATTATCATCGCCATCTTTGTAGTCGTGGTAACGGCAACGTGGTTTTACACGGTTCAGCAGGATGACATCTATCGGTCGAGTTCAACAATTCGTCTCAAGCGCGCTCTCGATCCCATGAACTATCAGAACTTCCAAGGTCTTGGCGCACAGGATCTTGGATGGGGCGGCGAAAGAATTATCGCAAATGAAATCCGGGTCGTTCGTAGCGATGAAGTGGCCAATAAGGTTGCCGAAAAACTTCTTCTCATGGCCCCTGAATCTGGCGCACGCGTGGACACGTTGCCAATCCTCAAAGCACAGGCACGGCCTTCCACTCTTCGGAAGATTGCGCGTTCACTCGGGCTTGAGGACTTCTTTATCAGTGTCGGTCTGGCACAATTGGATACATCGACACAAATCGCTTCGCAGAGTACGATCGCATCACGCGTACGGGGTCAAGTATCTGCTTCACCGGTATCCGGTCTTGATTTCATAGAGATATCGGCGGAAAGCACGTCGCCTCGTGAAGCTGCGCATTTAGCGAATCTGATGGTCGAGGCTTATCGAAGACGAAATCTCGATGCTGCGCGTGAAAATGTCACGACGGCACGCACCTATTTGGAAGAGCAACTTGGAATCAAGAAAGATTCCTTGACAAGAATTGAAAATGATTTGCGGGCATTCCAACAGTCCGAGGGTTTCGTCAGTCTCGATCATGAAACGCAGGGAATCATTGGGCAAATAAGTTCACTCGAAGCACAACGAGAACAAGCAAAGATTCAGCTCGAAGCAGCAATGCGCGTTCAATCCGAAATTCAAAAGCAACTGAAGACTATCGAACCGACTCTTGCAAAGCGATTGACCGAAGGAGCTGATCCCATTCTCAGGCAACTCCTTGAAGAAAAAATCGACCTGGATTTGAAGATTCAGAGTGCGGAGTTCAACAGGAAGAATGTGTTGAAGAAGAGACCGGATTTGGAACAATACAGCGAGAAAGACCTGAACGACATGAAGAAGCGTTACGATATCGTCTTGAACAAGATCGATCAGACGACGGAACGCATCATGGCATCCGGTGACGTAACAGGCGCTCCTCTCGATTACGCGCGGGAGCTTCGGCAGAAAATCATCTCACAGGAAATCGAGATCGAATCGCAACGTGCGACGCTCACGGGTTTGGATAAAGTGATTACGGAGAATTCACGGAAATTCGAATCGATTCCAAGTCAGACGATCGAGTTTGCCCGGCTCGAACGACGAAGACAGAGTTATGACAAACTCACCGCGCTTCTCGATCAGAAGTATCAGGAAGCCATGATCAACGAACAGACGACGCTCGGCAGTGTCGATGTCGTTGACAAGGCTTCGATCTCGAAAAATCCGGTACGACCGAATCGTCCACTGAACATGCTTATCGGTGTCCTTGTCGCGCTGGCGTTGGGACTCGGTGTTGCAATAGGACTTCGGTATCTCGATAACACGGTTCGCAGCCCTGAGGACGTAGAGAAACTTGGCCTTCCTGTCCTGAGCTTCATTCCGACTTTCGGTTCGAACGAGGATCACAGCCGTGCCGATACGCTGATCACGTTGTCCGCTCCGCAGTCTCCGCCAAGTGAAGCGTATCGAACGTTGAGAACTTCATTGGAAAATTCACTGACGGTAAATGGGAAATCGCTCGTCATCATCGTTACAAGTCCGGCGCCGAAGGAAGGAAAATCGACGGCCATTGCAAATCTCGCTGTGAGTGCCGCAAACTCAGGCCGGCGTGTCCTCCTTATCGATGCGGATCTCAGACGTCCTGTTCAGCACTCGATCTTCGAACTCGAGCGTGAACCCGGACTTTCGAACTGCCTTGCAGGAGAGGCTCAGGTTAACGCCGCGATCAAGAAAACGAAAGTGCCGGGTTTGCATGTCGCAACGTGCGGACATATTCCCAGCCATCCGGCGGAATTACTCGGGTCCAACAGGATGGAGCGCTTTCTCCAACTGACTCGCCAGTATTACGATTTGATTCTCCTCGATACGCCGCCGGTGATTGCAATGGCCGACACGCTCGTCGTCTCTCGATACTCCGATGGTGTCGTACTCGTCGTTTCAGCCGACTCGACGAAGATCATGGGTTTACAAAAGGCACAGGAACTTCTTTATTCCAACAACGCCAAAGTTGCCGGCGTCGTCGTGAACAGATTCAATGCTGATAAAATCTACTACTCCTACTACCGATACTACTATCAGAACTACTATTACTACTCCGACGATGGTGCGAAGAAGAAAAGGAGAAAGAAGGAAGCTGCTTGACTGGAATGAAAAGATCGGTTCGCCGGTCTTTTTTCTTTTACTCCCTCACATCATATTGACTCCGTGCTGCGAACGTCGCAGATAATGGATCATCCACTTCGACATTGAAACACATTCTTTACGTTCATCACGGGAAGGGAATCGGTGGGGCACCGTTGAGTCTGCTCTATACCATTCGTGAGATCGAAAGAAGTGCCTATGAGCCGACGGTTTTTTGTATCCACGAAAGTGAGGCAACGGATCTCTTTCGTCGAGAAGGCATCGAGGTTATCGTTCGACCGGAGTTCAAGGATTTCAGCCATACGAATGTGCTCTGGTATCCTTGGTGGCAATTTCCGAAAACCTTCATTCGCCTGCTCCATGTTTTCCTCGATGCAATGCGATTGGCGAAATTCTTCCGGAAGCATCAGTTCGAACTCGTTCACCTCAATACCTCCACGCTTCTATCGTTCGGCCTTGCGGCGAAGCGATGCGGTATTCCTGTCGTCTGGCACATCCGCGAACCGCTCCATCACGGGTATTTAGGAATTCGGAGATTCTTCATTCGGCGGATCATTCACCGCTGTGCCGATGCCGTCATTCCGATTTCTCATTACGATGCGTCGCAACTGTTGCCCAGTGATCGCATTCATGTCGTGTACAATTTCATCGACTTCAATCAATTCGACCATCAGAAATCTCCGACGGCCTTGCGAAGCGAGCTTGCAGTCGGTGAAGCAACTCCGGTGGTACTCATGCTTGGCGGGTTCAATAAGATCAAGGGAACGTTCGTATTCGTCAAGGCGGCAGTAAAGATATTGCGGGAACTGCCGGATGCTTTGTTTCTCATCGCCGGTGATATACCCGATGCAACAATGAGAAACAGACTGAACGGTCGATGGAGCTATGTTCGACGAGTTCGGAAGGCTATCCCGCAAGACTTCGCGAACCGAATCATCGCGTTAGGGAACCGCAGTGACATACCGGAATTGATCGCAGCCTCGAGTGTCCTTTGTTTTCCCTCGACGGTCGCACACTTCGCACGGCCGATCATCGAAGCTTCTGCGATGGCAAAACCTGTTGTCGCTTCAGATATAGGTGGACCGCGCGAGTTAGTACTGAATAATGAAACAGGTTTTCTCGTTCCGCCTGGATCGCCGGACAAGTTAGCGCAAGCGCTGTTGCGTTTACTGCGAGACGAAGAGCTTCGGGAGCGTGTCGGTAAGGCGGGCCTCGATTTCGCGCAGCGGAACTTCGATGCGAAAAAAAACATACGGCAAATCATGGATCTTTACCGGCAACTCATGGAAGTAAAATCTTCGTGAAGGCTTGGTGACAATGAGCACGCTTTTCTATCTTTGTTCGATTTATATCCTTTAGGAGTATGCATGCGTTTCTTATCCCTTCTTTTTCTCACCTTCTTCGTCTCCCCTGTCATGAGTTCTCAGAACTCCGATTTCCCATCCGTATGGTTGACGGATGATTTTTCCGGTGAGGCTCTTAGCGAAACATGGCTCAAAGTATCCGGCAACTGGTCGTTGAGCGACGGAAGCCTTCTTGCAGGCGGAGCGGGTGAACAACTCTGCATCATGAATTCGCTCTACCTTATGCGCACGAAGCCCTACGTCGTCGAAGGGCGGGTCCGCGGAATGGGCGGACTTGTTTTTTGCATGGAGGACGCTTCCTCCCTCGCGGACGGTCATGCAGTCTTTTTTACCGGTAATACGATATCCACAGGATACTTTGACTTTCAGGGAAGGTACGTTGAAACACGTGTTGTGGATTACGTTCTGCCGTCCACCGAAGTCGCTGTTCGAGTGCATGTGAATCCCTCGCGAAAAACCTACTCGCTTTTCGTCGAGGATAACGATGTCTTGTTGGAGGAACTACGGTTCATTTCCGGCTTCATGGGTTTGTTCGCTGAGAAGCCGGGTGTCCGATTTCATTCCGTTGCAGTTCGGGGAGAAGGACAACCAGACCTCCCGTCGTATTACCGCAAATCACAGGAACGGCAGCTTGACCATCTCTCCTACATGACGTTAATCGATGAATCGCTGTTTATCAGCAATCCCGTCGTCGGCATTGTCCAACGCATTACATCGGTCGGGAGTTTTGTCTATGAATTGCAATTCCGTGGCGGGAAAACAGAACCGCGTGGCGTCGCAGTGGATGGAAAACACATTTACGTTGTCGATGGGGCACAGCAGTCGTTGAGGATTTTCGACATCGATGCGAATATCGAACGCTCATTCTCGTCGGGTTTGAACGACCCTCGTTCCGTCGCTGTTGCCGGCGGGAAAGTTTTCGTTCTCGACAAATCAGGCATACAGGTTTTCGATACCTCCGGTGCGGCGTTGGGGACAAAGGCAGCCGGCCAGTTCAAAGACGGAAAGAATCTTTTCGTTCACGGCGGAAACATTTATGTCGCGGACTTCGGCAATGGAAGAGTGGCTGTACTCGATGGGAAAGACTTCAGCGAACGAATGAGCATCAAGGAACATCTCGTCAGTCCGTGGGACGTTTGCGTCGATGATGCCAATGGCGATATCTATGTTGCCGATCCTGGTGTCGTCGCAGTGTTCCGCTATGACAAGAAAGGCACATTCCTCGAGCGTATCGAACCCATCACGATCAAGGGATTCATTTCCCCGCGTGCAGTTCGAGTTCGTGGAAGCATGATCTACGTCGGGGATTTCGAACGCATTCTTGGATTCAAGAAAGGCGTGCTCTCGATTCGTCCTTCACTGAGAATCGACTGAGTTCCTTGTCGTGAAGATCGAACTGCCGTACGGTTTTACCCGGCAGTCTGTTGAACTTCCGGCTCACTGGCATTCTCATCGGCTTCATCCAAGCGGTCAGTTAACCGTCAACGATGAAGCCGATGTTATTTCGGATGCACTTGATCATCCAATAGCCTCTCCACCACTCGAAGAATTTCTTTTTTCCGCGAAGAGGGTAACGGTCGTTATCCCTGACAGAACACGTCTTTCGGGTTTACGCGTTGCCCTACCGATTATACTCGAACGCATCGAACGCTGCGGCATTCCCCCAGATGCAATAACCCTTTTCTTTGCAACCGGAACGCATGCCGGTCAAACGGATGAAGAGCGCATCGGACTTATCGGAGCGGAGATCGCGCAACGCTACCGAATCACAGAAAACGAGTGTCGTCGTTTCGATCGCTACTTCCTGCTTGGAAGGACGGCTCTCGGCACCGACGTTTGGATCAACGAACATGTCACGTCTGCGGACCGGGTTATCGCTGTCGGTGCGATCGTGCATCACTACTTTGCAGGTTTCGGTGGCGGACCGAAGCTCTTGTTACCGGGAAGTACTTCATATTCCAGCGCCGCGGAGAATCACAGAAGAACCATCACATCCGATGGACACTTTCATACCCGGTGCCGTGATGGCAATGTGGATGGGAATCCCGTCGCCGAGGATATCATGGATGCAGTGCAATTCTTCCCGCCGACGTTTTATATAGGAACGATCATCGATGACGCGAATCGCATCAACCAGGCTGTTTGTGGGGATATCATCCAGGCGCATAGGAGAGGTTGCGAAATCGTTCATGAAGCGAACGTCGTGCATATCGATGGATTGGCTGATTGCACGATAGTGAGCGCCGGAGGATTTCCGAGAGACATAAACTTCATCCAAGCGCATAAAGCGCTTCATAAAGCGCACTACGCGACGAAGGATAACGGCGTGATCATTTGCGTCGCACAATGTCCGGAGGGTATCGGTAGTAAGGAATTCATGCGATGGTTTTCCTATCACTCCGAAGAAGAAATGGTTGACGCCATGTTGTCGAGCTACTCGATGAATGCACATACGGCATTGTCCGTATTCAGGAAAACGAGGCGGCACAGGATTCACCTCGTCTCACAACTCGATCCGTCGGACGTAGAGTCGATTGGAATGCGACATGAAAACTCCCTTCAATCAGCTGTCGATTCCGTCGTTACCCTGTTACCGGATCATCCGCGGACATTTGTCATTGAGAACGGCTCGCGGGTTCTCCCCGTTCTTTCACCATCGTCATCGGAGGTTATATGAATCGAAGGCAGGCAATAAAAACTGTCATTGCATCGGGCATTTCGCTGATCGTGCTTGACGAGTCGCTGACTGGTGCAGCATCGCCGTTGCTCTCAACGCTGCGTATCAGTCTTCAGGATTCACGATTCGTTGCACTACAACAAGTCAACGGCACAGTGGAAATAACGAATGCAGTTGTCCCGGGAATTCAGGGACTCATGCCGAGTTTCTATCCGCTCGCCCTCGTGCGCGTCGATTCGACGACAGTGTCGGCCTTAGCGAAGGAATGTCCTCACAACCAATGTCAGGTGGGGAAATACAATGGCGTCAAGTTCGTTTGCCCATGTCATGGTTCGGAGTTCAATGCGAAAGGTGAGCGCCTCGCCGGCCCAACACCCGGGCCGTTGATCTCATATCCAACCTCCCTCGAAGGAGACGTTCTCACCGTATTGAACCTTCCCGGAGACCAGAACTGGAATCTCACTTCAGCAGACGATTTGAGTGCACCGACAGCCATAGCGTTGTTCGACAACAGTCCAAATCCATTTCAGGAGATGACGGAAATCGGATACATCCTCGGGAGTGCGGCAACAGTGAAGCTCGAAGTCTTCGATTCCGTTGGGAAGCTGGTACTGACACTCGTGAATTCGTTTCAACAGCCCGGACGCCATACCGTGCGATTCGATGCGAACGGATTACCGGCAGGCGTTTATCATTACACGATGAGAGTCGGACACTTTGTCGAGACAAAACGGATGCAGTTGATTCGATGAGAAGGAGCTTATCCTTCGTCACCATTTTCCTTGCTCTCAATTGCGCGGTCGATGCTCAACAGCGGGGAAAAACTGAGCTTGACGCTTTTACCGGCAATTGGAAAGGGACAGCCGAAATCAACGACGAATCCTTACACGCGGAACTGCAATGCTATTGGATCCTTAGTGAGAGTTTTCAGCAATGGGATCTCCTTGCGTATCGAAGCGGGCGGGAAGCGTATCCACACTTGCAGGAGCGATTGATTATCGGCATTGCCGGAGTAGAGCGTTTCTCTGTCTATCGATTCGATAACAGCGGTGTGAGTTGGTGGGGAGTTCGCGAAGGCAAGGGGAAGCACTGGCAACATGAATTTGATGCATCGGATGGTTCGCGTGAATCGGGTATTCTGGAATGGGAATCTCCCAAGACTTTTTCCATCATCACGACGATCATGGACGATCAAGGAAACGTTCGTAGTACTGTGCGTTTCCATTTCAAACGATAATGACAGCGTATCTCACACTCGGAGTTGTCGCCACTCTCTGGTGTGTCATCCATAGCGCTCTCATATCCCGCTCATTCATGGGTTTCGTGACGAAGAAATTCGGAGAGGCGAGCGCTCTCCATCGGTTGCTGTACTCGATTCTTAGTATCGCTACGTTAATCCCCGTCGTGGGGCTGATGCAGAATGCGCCGAATGAAACGCTCTTTCGCTTCGACGGAATGTGGTCAGTCGTTCGATGGTCTGTTCTTCTCTTATCCCTCATTATCTTTTTCTTCGCGGCTCGTCGATACAATCAGCGATTCTTCTTTGGAATACAGCAGGCGAAGGATTTTTTACAAGGGAAACCACAATCGCAACCGCGCTTCTCGAGAGGAGGAATCCACGAAATTGTGCGCCACCCGTACTATATCGGCGGCATAGTTTTTCTCCTGACTTATGCCGACTTCACGGTCGCTAACACGATCGTCCGAGCGGTCTTCATCATCTATCTCATCATCGGAACCTTCATCGAAGAAAAGAAGCTTGTCGATGAAAGAGGTGAACAGTATGAAGACTATCAGAAGGAAGTGCCTATGCTGATCCCATCATTGTTGCGAATCGGAAAACTGCTTACTCGTCGAAGAGATAACGGATAAGTGCGTCCATGTCCCGGTCGCTGAGTTGCCAACGCGGCATGGGGTGATGCAGCGCTTTCCCTGATGATGATTTTCCAAGATGAATAGACTTTGCGAGCGAAGCACGATCATAAGCCGGCCTTTTTCTGCTGTTTTTGAGAAGGCTTTCCCGTGTGAGCGAGGGAGCGAGAAACGGACCGAATTCCGGGATGGGATTCCTGCGTCCTTTTCGGTCGTTTCCGTGGCACAACGCACAGGTGATTTCCGTTTCCCGATCTTTCAAACCGCTGCGATCGACGATGGCTTGTATCAAACCACCCTCGTCGTTTCTCCCTGTGAAATAGATCCTTTCACCATCTGAAGCATATCGTTCGCAAGCACATAAAAGACTCGTCGCGATGAGAAGAGAGTACAGCGAAAAGAAATCTTTCCGGTTCAGCGCAGTTCGCACTATCACAATCTGCGCATCCTTGCGATGAAGAATCCATCCGTCTGATGGATGGATGGTAATAACGTGATATGAGAGAAGCCCTTTAGAAATGGGAGAGTGATCCCTTGCGTGCTGAAGACATCGGCGAGGTCTTCCGATACGAACTCCCGGTGTCCCTCGAGAAAGCGCGCGATAATCACATCATTCTCTTGCGGAAGGAAAGAACAGGTCGAATAGACGAGAACGCCTCCCGGCTTCACGAAGTTTGAGAACTGATCGATAAGCTCGCTTTGCTTGCGAGTGAGCCGCTCAAGCAACTTCGGGGTAAGTCGGTACTTCATTCTCGGATTGCGACGCGCAGTTCCGATGCCGGAACATGGGGCATCGACAAGCACCGCATCGAAGCGATCGGGTCGTGCCGCGTCGCGTTGCAGAACGTGCTGTGGAATCGTTTGGATCGAAGTGAATCCAACCTTTCCGGCACGCCGCTGCAAACTGGAAAGACGCTTCGACTCAGTGTCGGTCGCAATGATTTCGCCGCTGTCATGCATGAGGTCGCAAAGGTGGAGAGTTTTTCCGCCAGCGCCGGCGCAAGCATCGAGTATGCGCCAATCGCGTCGAGGGGAAACGGCATACGCGACCAACTGACTCGCTTCATCCTGAATTTCAAACAAACCGCGCCGATAGCACTCGCTTACCGACAGGTTCGCGCGATCATCCAACACGAGTGCCGCAGGAGAGAGTGAACCGTTCCGTGTAGCGATCCCTTCATCGCGCAACATCGTTTGCAATTCCACTCTGTTCACCAATGACAACTCCGCCCGCAAACACACGGGCGCATCTCTTTGGAATGCCTTCCCGAACATGAGTGCATCAGTGAGATCCGGGATTCCGCTTGCTTCAAGAATCCACCGAGGCATGGATGTCAGCGTCGAGATCAACTTCATCGCGTGAGGTTCCGCGCTCTCAATGCTCACTGCGACATCGCCCTGCAGAACTTCAAGTTTTTCCTTCGCCTGTCTCTCGATGTCGAGTGCGTTGAGCCTTTCTTCCTGGGATGCTTCAAAAAAAATCAGCCTGCTTGTTTCACGAAGTCTCTCATCGAATTTCAGATCGAGTTCTTCAGCGACGATGTGCAGGAGCGCAATTTCCACGCTCTTTGATTCACGTATTCCACATTCCTTCGCAAGCCATGAGAGCAAGAGTGCATTTCGCAGGGCTGCAAACGCGAACGATGAGATGCTCCGTCTTTCTTCAGAAGTGAGATGTTTTTTTCTCTGAAAGTATTCCGAGGCGAGAGCAGAAGGAGGGTGCTGTGTTTTCGAAATCAGCCGGAATAATTCGACCGTGTTTCGAAACACCGTCCCGGCGCGCAACGGCGTCATGACGTGTAGAAGAAACCCAGACTTCGTTCGACGTGCGAAGGAAGCGGCGGAATTTCTTTTCGTGGGATCAGAAATGTCGAAAGGTTCGTCAGGTCGGAAAAGACTTTGTGTGTGTCAGCGGTCTCTTTGAGGTAATGATGGCCGGATGAGCCGCCTGTACCGATTTTGGATCCGATCATACGGAGGACCATCAGTGCGTGACGATAACGCCAAGTCGTGAAAAGCTCGTCCATATCGATAAGAGCCTCGATCAACCTGTATGGGAGTTGAAGGATCGGTTGATCGCGATAGAGCGCAATGAGTATCGCTGCCTGCGTTGCCCGGAAAGACAAACGACGCAATCCTTTCCGCTCGAGTTCCTCATACTTTTCCGGATCGAATAGCGCTTCGAAGTGTTCGCGCGTGAGCGTCAAACCTTCGAGCTGCATGTGCTTCTCATCCTCGTTCAACGTCGGATTATCGGCGATCAGTTTTTCATCACGATCGAGCATACGTTTGACGGCATCGCGGTAAGCATTATCGAAACGAAAGTCCTCCACTTCGAGGAAGGGCGTTCGTTCGAGCCATCGCTCGATTGCCTTGAAGAGGTTCGGACCGCGCTCGGATTCTTCCATGATTCGACGATGCTCATCCGTCAATCGCGTGTGGTAACTGAATTTGTTATAGAGCAAGCGCTGCTCGGGCCGCAAGCCGAGTTTGTTTTCGACAAGGCGGAATTGAAAACTCTGAAATCCCGAAGCCGGTACGAGCACGTCGCGGAAGTCAAGAAAATCGAGCGGCGTCATCGTTTCGAGCACGCGCAACTGGTCGATGAGAATCTTCTGGATTTCCGTGACGCGGCGTAATCGCGCAACGGCTATGCCGATGCTTTTTTCATCGACGGTATCACGCTCGAACATGTCGAGCACGGAGTCCAGTTCGTGGAGGATTTGTTTGAACCACAACTCGTACGTCTGATGGATGATGATGAACAGCATCTCATCGTGCGCGGGCGTTCCCAATTCGACGCTCTTCATGTGCTGGGCGTTCAGAATGCTATCGAGGCCAAGGTAATCGGCGTAGTACATGGGAGTGCTCATGTCAGTCTTCCGGTTCGTGAATAGTGGTGAGTGATTCGGTGATGAGTTTTTCGGCTGTGCGCCAATCGAGATCTTCGATTGAGTGAATGCCGTTGCAGAGCGCATCGAGTATTCGTTCCTGAACGATTCCGCGCTTCAAGGCGATGGAGTAGGGTATTCGATGGAAGGAAACCATAGAGTACTTCGGAATGAAGCGATCCGGAAATCGTTCTTCCAATGCAAGGCTCACTTCCTTCTTGAACAGGAAATGGGCATCTGCGACACTGTCGCGCATTTCGATGAAGTTGTCGCGTGCCATCTGGCAAATCGCATCGGCGTTCACCTTTCGTGCGGAGAAAAATTCGCGATACACCGTTGCCCAATTCCTCCCATGCTTCTCGATGATGCGGTTCAACGTCGAGCAATCTTCGAATGCGCAGTTCATTCCCTGTCCGAAAAACGGTACCATGGCATGGCATGCATCACCGAGAAGGACGACCTTATCCTCAACGTACCACGGGTCGCACGCAATGGTCATCAGTGTACCGGTCGGATTGCCGAAGAAATCTTCGATGAGCGTCGGCATCACTGGAACCGCGTCGCTGAACTGCTCGCGGAAAAATCGCATCACTGCTCGCTCGTCCGTGAGACGATCGAATCCCGGAGTGCTTTCGTATGAAAGGAACAGAGTACAGGTAAACGTTCCGTCGATATTTGGGAGTGCGATGAGCATGTACGATTTGCGCGGCCAGATGTGAAGAGCGTTCTTCTCGATACGGAAGCTGCCGTCCGTGCCTGGAGGTATCGTTAATTCCTTGTAGCCGTGACGTTCGTACTGCTGTGAGAAATTGAACTGCTCGACCTTCATCATCTCCAAGCGGATTGCCGACGTTGAGCCGTCCGTACCCATGACGGTCTCTCCTGTTCGCGAAAGAATTTCTCCGGTGATTTCATTTCGAAAGAAGACCTCGCTGCTATCGAAATTCATTCCGATGCACCGATGGTTGAAAAAGATCTTCACCTGCGAATAGGATTCCGCGAGATTCATCAGACGTTTATTCAATTCCCCTCGGGAAACAGAGTTGATGTACTCGTCATCCTTCCGTCCATACCGTTGAAAAGTCGTTTTACCGTTCAGCGAGTGAATCATTCTTCCACGCATGGGAATGAGAAGAGGGAAGATCTCATCGAAAAGGCCGACTTCCTTGAGCGCATGAATCCCGCGCACGGATAGCGCAAGATTGATGGACTTGCCTGCGCTGATATTCGTGTTGCGCATGTCCGGCCGCCGTTCGTAAAGCTCGACGTGAAAGCCCTTGCGTGCGAGATAGATTGCGAGAAGTGAACCGGCAAGTCCGGCGCCCACGAGGATGATGGGTTTATCGGTCGATGACATTTTCATAACGAAGAGTAAAAAGTTTGGACAAAATGGTACACGTCGGAAAACGTGTTGTACAGGGGAACCGGTGCAATGCGAATCACATCAGGTTCGCGCCAATCGCAAATGATACCGGCGTTCGCAAGTCGGT
Source organism: uncultured Chromatiales bacterium (assembly GCA_964448285.1). GTDB lineage: Bacteria > Bacteroidota > Ignavibacteria > SZUA-365 > SZUA-365 > CAYUWG01. The sequence goes on along the minus strand of CAYUWG010000009.1, from coordinate 22,056 downwards.
CGAAGATGTCGCGCCTGTCGCTTCCGACTTGAATCGAAATCTGCGCGCCGCGCTGCAATGGATCCGACGGCGTCAGAATCGCGAAGGACGGGTTTTCGATGCGTGATAGAAGAAATTCCGTGTATGCGGTGAGACGCTCGGACTTCGCACGGAGTGCATCCATTCCTGCTTCATCGAAGATATCCATTGAAGCACGGAGTGCAGCGAGAGGGAAGATCGAAGGATTGCTCAACTGCCAACCTTCGGCGCCGTGAATGGGATCGAAGTTCGGCCCCATGAGAAAGCGTTTTGCTTTATCATGTCCCCACCAACCGGCAAAACGTGGGATATCTTTTCGGTAGGCATGACGCTCATGGACGAACGCTCCAGCCGTACTTCCGGGCCCGGCATTGAGATACTTGTACGAACACCATGCGGCGAAATCGACGTCCCAATCGTGAAGTCGGAGGACAAGATTTCCGGCAGCATGTGCAAGGTCGAATGCGACAACGATTCCTTTCCGATGTCCGGCCTCGGTGATGCGATCCATCTCGAAGGCCTGTCCGGTGTAGTAATTCACTCCGCCGAGAAGGATGAGTGCGATTGAATCTCCTTCGCGCTCGAGCAACTCGATCACGTCGTCGGTTCTGATCGTATGCTCACCTTCGCGAGGACGCAACTCTATGATCGCGTCGTTCTCATCGTAGCAATGAAAACGCGCTTGTGATTTCACCGCGTATTGGTCCGACGGAAATGCATTCTGCTCGATTACGATCTTGTAGCGCTCCTTCGTCGGTCGATAGAAGGAGATCATGAGCAAGTGCAAATTGACCGTAAGGTTGTTCATGACGACAACTTCAAGCGGTAATGCGCCGACAAGGCGAGCCGTTTGCTCGGTTAGAAATTCGTGGTACGGCAACCAGGGATGTCGCGCATGAACGTGCCCTTCTACTCCAAGCGAACGCCAGTCCTCGAGTTCTTCAAAAATGTATCGCTCGGTTGTCTTCGGCTGAAGGCCAAGCGAATTACCGCAGAGATAGATGGCATCATTGCCGTCGGAATGCCGGGGTATGTAAAATCTTGAGCGATAGTGCCGAAGAGGATCCAGCGCGTCCGCCTCAACCGCGAAGGCTTCCGAAGGGTGAAACGCGGCGAAGCGATCAGTCATGAGTTTCCTGTAATGAATAGAGAATTGGCCTGCTCGGCGCAGCGTCGGCAACGAAACTTGCGATCTGAAGATTGAGGAGATACTTGCCGTCGGAAATCGAATCATCGACATAAATCATCTCCGTGATGGTACGGAGTGAATGAGCAGTCAGCGAGACGTCGTGCGTCATCGGCGGCATGTCCCAAAAGATTCGATGTGCGGAAAGTTTTCCTTCGTCGCGTGCACGATCGAGCGACGGCACATCGACCAGAAGATGCTCAACATCCAACGAGCGAATGAACTCCAAAGCCTCGATGGAAAAGAAAGGAGCAGGCGCTTCAGCATACCTCCGTGACATTTTAGTACTGTCATTCGGCAACGTGCGTATGATCAATGCGCGAAGAAAGGAGTTGTCTGCATTCACAAGAGCGGTGCGCAGTGCGTTCGCCGTGATAAGGAAATCCGATTCTTCTTTTCGCAGATGGTATGTCTCACTGGAGTTGAGAGCTTGAACCGGCTGAACCGAGGTAAGCACCGCTGGGAAAAGGGTCTCGCGTAACGTCTTGTGGATGGAAATTCGTTCGAAGCTCAAATGACCGATGCACTCAGTGTGTGTGCCGTTGCAGTGCGGGATCATGGTGTATGTTTCGAAATTGCAGCTACCCCCGCGTCGCGTATCCCCGATGAATTGTCCTGCTTCTACCGCTGCTGCCGTCGCGATAGGCACATCGTATGTATTCGGCTGCGGTCCGTTGAAATGCAGTGGGATGGAAAGATCCATCGGCGACTCCGTCGCTATGCGATACCGCTTTCCATAAAGCTCCAGATTCAGATGCACTACCGGTAGTCCTTTTCATCTAATCCAAGCCATGTAAAAGCGTTACTCGCGAGAAGCTTCTGCTTGACTTCATCGGAAAAATCCGGCATGGATTCGATCATCGCACCGGGCTGAAGCTCGCCGAGAGGGAACGGATAGTCAGAACCGAGTGCGACGCGTTCTTCACCGATAAGCGTGACAAGGTAGCGAAGCATCGCTTCGTCGTGCACGAGCGAGTCGAGGTAAAACTGTCCGAGGTAGTGTCGTGGATTGATGTGATTATCGACCGCGACGAGATCAGGGCGAACGTGAAAGCCGTGCTCGATACGTCCAATCGTCGAAGGGAAGGAACCGCCGCCATGAGCAAACGCGACACGCAAGTGCGGGCAGCGTTCGAAGACGCCGCCGAAAATCATGGAACAAATAGCCCGCGAAGTTTCCGCCGGCATTCCGACGAGCCAGGGCAGCCAGTATTTTTTCATGTCCGATTCACCCATCATATCCCAGGGGTGAACGAAAATCGCGGCGCCAAATTCCTGTGCCGCTTCGAAGATTGGACGGAACTCCGGCTCACTGAGATTTTTCCCGTTGACGTTCGAGCCGATTTGTACTCCGGGGAGATGCAATTCCTTTACGCACCGTTCGAGTTCCTTCACAGCGAGTTCGGGAGCTTGCATCGGAATCGTTCCAAGTCCGATGAAACGTTTGGGATGCTCTTCGACGACGGATGCGATATGATCGTTGAGAATCCGCGAGAGGTCATGGGTGTGCTCGGCTTTCGCCCAGTAGCTGAACATCACCGGAACGGTCGAGAGAACTTGCACCGAAACCTTGTGCGCATCGCATTCTCGTATGCGCTCTTGCGGATCCCACGTATTGCTTCGGACGGAGCGAAAAAGTTTTCCATCCATCATCATGTCTGCACAGCCAAGGCCGTGATTTTCAAGCTGGACGAAACCTCCATAGCCATAGCGCTCCTTCAGGTTCGGCCAATTCTTCGGCAGGATATGGGTATGGATGTCAACCTTCAAAGCCTTTTACCCCTCGTCGTTTTTCTTCGATACTGCAAGACACACGGCAGAGACTCTGTCTCCTCTGCACGGTAAGAAAGCGATTAGTGATCAAGTCAGTTTTTCTTTTCCGGTGGTTCCATCACGGTACCACACTTCGAACACGTTCGCTTCAGTACGTCAGAAAAGAAGCGCTCCATCAACGGAGGAAGCTGTGTCACGATGTTTTCGAGAACGAAGTACTCGTCGTAGAGTTTGTTTCCGCAATTCTCGCAGAACCACACGAAGCCGTCCTTTTCTCCTTCAAGCCGTTTTCTCTCGATAACGAGGCCGATAGTGTTCGTCGGCCTTTGCGGTGAGTGCGGAATACGCGCTGGAAGGAGGAAGATGTCACCTTCATGGATTATAACGTCCCGCCTTTCACCCTTTTCGATGACACGGAGCGTGATGTCACCTTCCATCTGGTAGAAAAATTCTTCACCCTGATTGACGTGGTAGTCCTTTCGCGCGTTCGGGCCACCGACCACCATGACGATGAACTCTGCATTTTCAAAGACGAGTTTATTACCGACGGGTGGTTTTAACAGGTGTCGATTCTCATCGATCCATTGATTGAAGTTGATTCCGTTCAGCGTGTACATGGGATTTCCTTTCAGAGAAGATTAGTCGATTGTTGCGATGCATTTCAGTTCGATGGCAATGGGAGTCGGGAGCCGGTTGATTTCGATCGTCGTTCTGCACGGCTGCGCGTCACGAAAGTATTCCGCGTACAGACGGTTATACGTCTCGAAGTCGTCCTTCATGTTCGTGAGGAATACTGTGACATCGACGAGGTTCTCCCAGCGTGAACCAGCTTCTTCGAGAATTGCGCGCACGTTTCGAAAGACGGAATGACATTGCGCTTCGATATCATAGGCGATGATGTTTCCCTGTGCATCGAGTTCGACACCGGGAATGACTCTCGTTCCTTGTTCACGTGGTCCGACGCCGGAGAGAAACAGGAGATTCCCCACTCGCCGTCCATGTGGATACGAGCCGACTGGTTCGGGAGCCTTCGATGCGTTGATGATATCGGTATGCTCACTCATGGCTACATCTTCACGCAGATATTTTTAGCCTCTGTGAAAAAGCGCAGTGCTTCGAATCCGCCTTCGCGTCCGACGCCGGAGTTCTTCATCCCGCCGAAAGGTGTGCGCAGGTCGCGCAGCATCCAGCAGTTGATCCACACGATTCCAGCCTGGATCTGGTGTGCGATGCGGTGTGCCCGCGAAAGGTTCTGTGTCCAAATGCTGCTCGCGAGTCCGTAAGGAGTTCCGTTTGCCATGTGCACCGCTTCTTCTTCCGTCTCAAACGGGATGAGCGTAACAACCGGCCCGAAGATTTCTTCCTGATTCGTACGACAATCGAAGGGAAGTCCTTCGATCACCGTCGGTGCGACGTACCAACCTTTTTTACACCGACCATCGATGATGACCCGTTCGCCGCCGCAAAGGATGACGCCTCCTTCTTCCTTCGCAAGACGGATGTAAGACAGCACCTTTTCGAGATGTCCCTTCGAAACGAGTGCGCCCTGCTGAATGTCCTCCTGAAGTGGGTCACCTACTTTCAGAGCCTTTACGCGTGAGACGAATGCTTGCCGGAATTTTGCATAGATCGACCGCTCGATGAGGATGCGAGAGCCGCACAGGCAAATCTCGCCTTGATTCGAAAAAGATGAGCGGACGACGCTTTTCACGGTTTCATGGAAATCGCAATCGGCGAAGACGATCGTGGGATTCTTGCCGCCGAGTTCGAGCGAGAGTTTCTTAAACATCGGTGCCGCCGTCGCTGCAATGTCGGCGCCTGTCTTCGTACCGCCGGTGAAAGAGATGGCCTTGATTTCGGGATGCGAGGTGATCGCACGACCGACGGTGTGGCCGTAGCCATGGATAATGTTCAAGACTCCGGCGGGAAGCCCTGCTTCGGTGCAGAGTTCGGCAAGCATGAAGGCGGTCATTGGCGTTAGCTCGGATGGCTTGGCAACGACGCAGTTGCCGGCAGCGAGAGCCGGCGCAATCTTCCACGTGAATAAGTAAATGGGAAGATTCCACGGCGAGATGCAGCCGACAATTCCGATCGGATCGCGGCGTGTATAATTCAACGCGACATTGTCGGTAAGGTGGGCTTCACTGGCGAGGTGCTGAATTGCCGTAGCGAAGAAACTGAAGTTCTGTGACGCGCGGGGAATATCGACGCTGCGAGCCAGCCAACCGGGCTTCCCGTTATCGACGGATTCCGCTAACGCGAGCCTGTTGAGGTTGCTATCGATAAGTGCGGAGATGCGAAGCAGATAATCTGATCGATCGCGGACGGGCATCGCGGACCAGACAGGAAATGCCTTGTTCGCTGCATCGACAGCGCGTTGAACATCGCGGTGGTCGGAGTTTGGCAAAAGTGAATACACCTCTCCCGTCGCCGGATTGTGGTTTTCGATATACTCATCGTTGATCGGTGAGACAAGCTCGCCGTTGATGTAATTCTGGATTTTTTGCATGAGACTTTCTATCGCTTTCGAAAACCGATGAGACGTGCTCTCTCGCCACAGCCCCTCCACAATTTGATGGTGAAGGGAAACGTGATGCGTCAAAATAATCGGGTACAAACAAAACGGCAATCACACGCAAGAAAGAACACCGTCATTCGATGATGCTTCACGGCGTTGAAGGTGGTTGCAGCTTCGTCCTCTCATTCCAAGAATACGGGTATCGATACGTGAACGCATTGCTTCACGGAACGAAATAGGCTACTTTTGAACCATGATTACTGAGCAAGCGTTCGCGGTATGACCTCCGGGATTATCCTTCTTTTCGTCACATCATTCCTCAATCCTCTTTCGGGCGAAAAGATCTGTTCGGAAGTAATCGTTCGGATCACATCGGAGAAAACCGTCAAGGTTATCGTTCAAAGCGTCGTCACTCCATCGTTGAAGAGATGCATACAACACGCACATGTGTCCGCACTTCATGCACCGATGCTCGATGTCACTTCCGATTACCGGAGTGCGCTCCACATCCACGTCTTCAACGTATCCCTTCCATCTTCACACAGCATCCGAGGCCCGACAGCATAGCTTCTTCCCCGTCTTTTCACTAACACTTCATTAAGAAAGGAAGAACGTATGCTGAACTTCGTCTCAAAAATTTTCGGTGGTAATAAACACCAACGTGATCTCAAAGACCTCTGGCCGGTCGTCGAGGAGATCAATACCCATTACGATGAGTATCAATCACTGACCGACGATGAGCTTCGAGCTAAAACGGGTGAGTTCAAAGCCAGAATTGCTGAAGCGACGAAAGATATCGAAGGGAGAATTGCGGAGCTCCGACATTCACTCTCTGTGGAAGAAGAACAGGAGATAGACAGGGAAGCGGTTCACTCCGAGATAGAGGAACTGGAAACTCAACTGAAGGAGACGATCGAAGAAGTCCTCGATGAACTTCTTCCCGAGGCATTCGCCGTCGTCAAGGACACTTGTCGCAGATTGATGGGTCAGGAGATCTCCGTGGTCGATCACAAGCTCATATGGGATATGATTCCTTACGATGTCCAGTTGATCGGCGGCATGGTGCTGCATCAGGGGAAGATCTCGGAAATGGCGACCGGCGAAGGAAAGACTCTTGTTGCAACGATGCCGATTTACCTGAATGCACTCCCAGGGAAAGGGGTCCACATCGTGACGGTGAACGATTACCTCGCCCGGCGCGACAGTGAGTGGATGGGAGCAATTTATCGATGGCATGGGCTGACGGTCGGATGCATCCAGAATCACATGAGCCCGCAGCAACGCCGGGAGATTTACGCAAGTGACATCACTTACGGGACCAACAACGAATTCGGCTTCGATTATTTGCGTGACAATATGGTCGTCGATGAACGGGATATGGTTCAACGCGGGCATAACTACGCTATCGTCGATGAAGTCGATTCCGTTTTGATCGATGAAGCACGAACGCCTCTGATCATTTCCGGTCCCATTGGCACGATGGACCACAAGTTCGATGATATGAAACCGCGTGTCGATCGGCTGGTGAACGCGCAGAACGCTTTGGTTGCGAAAATCCTTGCCGATGCTGAGCGGTTGTTGAAAGAGGGAAAAACCGAAGAAGCCGGCGTGCTGATGTTTCGAGCACAAAGAGGTCTCCCAAAAAACAAGAAACTCTCGAAGCTCTTCAGCGAGCCGGAGAACCAGGCGCTTAGCCAGAAGACGGAGAACATCTATCGCGCAGACAACGCCCGACGGATGCCCGAGATCATCGAAGAATTGTACTTCGCGATCGAAGAGAAAAACCACACAGTTGACTTGACGGAGAAGGGAAGAGAGTTCCTCGCACCCTCCAAGCAGGATATAGATTTCTTCGTGCTGCCTGACATTGCAACGGAGCTCAGCCAACTCGAAGCGCAGGGTCTCTCGCATGAAGAACTCCAGCGTGAAAAGGATCGCCTTCAACAGGTCTATGCGGAACGCAGCGATCGTATCCATACGGTACATCAACTCCTGAAAGCATATTGTCTCTATGAAAAGGACGTCGAGTACGTCGTGCAAGAAGGGAAGGTCATGATCGTCGATACCTTCACCGGGCGCATTCTCCCTGGACGACGCTATTCAGAAGGATTGCATCAGGCAATCGAAGCGAAGGAAAACGTGAAAGTCGAGGGCGATACGCAAACCCTCGCGACAATCACGCTGCAGAACTACTTCAGGCTTTATAAGAAGCTTGCCGGCATGACGGGAACCGCTGAAACCGAAGCAGCGGAATTCTACGAAATCTACAAGCTCGACGTGATCGTCATTCCGACGAATAAGCCGGTGACGCGCAACGATGAGGAAGACCAGATATTCAAAACGAGAAGAGAGAAGTACAACGCGGTCATCGAAGCGATCGAAGAATGCCGTGCTCAACGCCAGCCGGTGCTCGTTGGAACGACGAACGTTGAGGTATCGGAAACGATCTCACGCATGTTGAAGCGAAAGAATGTTCCGCACAACGTTCTCAACGCGAAACAGCACCAGCGAGAAGCGGAGATTGTGACAAATGCGGGTCTTCCCGGTGCCGTGACGATCGCAACGAACATGGCAGGCCGTGGTACGGATATCAAACTCGGTCCCGGTGTCACAGAAGTCGGCGGATTGATGATCATCGGTACGGAACGGCATGAAGCGCGTCGCATCGACCGGCAATTACGCGGACGAGCAGGCAGACAGGGCGATCCGGGAAGAAGCCGCTTCTATCTTTCACTCGAAGATGATCTGATGCGCCTCTTCGGTTCCGAGCGCATCGCGCGCATCATGACGCGACTTGGCGTTCAGGAAGGGGAGGTCATCTCGCACTCGATGATCACGAAGTCCGTCGAGCGCGCCCAGAAGAAGGTCGAAGAAAACAACTTCGGTATTCGCAAGCGACTGCTTGAATACGACAACGTCATGAACCAGCAGCGCACTGTGATCTATTCACGAAGACGGCAAGCACTTTTGGGTGAAACATTAAAAGATGAAATCATCGAGATGCTTGACCAGTACGCCGATGATCTTGCCGAGCGCTATTGGGAGGAAGGTCTGTTCGATGAGCTTCGCGAGGAGATCCGTCGAAACCTCGTTGTCGATATCGACTTCGAGGAAGAAAAGCTGAGCATCAGCGGGCAGGAAGAATTGAAGGCGCAGATCACGAAAGCCGCTATCGAATTCCTGAATCGAAAGTCGAAGGAAATCGGCGCCAATCGCATGCAGCAACTCATGCGCATGGCGATGCTGCAAGTCATCGACATCAGGTGGAAAGAACACTTGCGAGAGATGGATGACTTGAAGGAAGGCATTCACATGCGCGCCTATGGCCAGAAGGATCCGTTGATCGAGTATAAAAAGGAGGCCTACGGTCTTTTCGTGCAGATGATCGGTGAGATCAATCGTGAAGTGCTCGGGATGGTGTACCGGCTTTATCCCGTTCATACCGAAGACATCCCGAGACAGCCTGCCGCACCTCGTTTGCAGGATCTCGTCACGTCACACCAGCGCACCGAAGGCATGGGATATCATGGGAACAGAGAAGCGATTCCCGGCCAGGGCGCGCCACAAGAAGCGATTGCCGGAAAGATGCAGCCGGTACGTGCTGAGAAAAAACCGAAGCGGAATGATCCCTGTCCGTGCGGTAGTGGGAAAAAATACAAGCAGTGCCACGGCGCCTGAAACCGTGATTCCATGAGTAGGCAGATCGATGTCTCGGCGGTAAAAAACCAACAGTGTTTGGTTTGCAACCATATGAACGACGTGCTCGCGTTGACATGTGAACACTGCGGTGCATTTCTACGGGACAGAGTTCCGGGCATCAATCTCTTTTCGACTCTCTACGGTTTGTTGCTTTCACCGAAGGAAACGCTTTTGCGCATTGCGCGGAGTGAACAGAAGAACTATACGGTGACACTTTTCGCACTCACCGGACCATCCATGGCAATCTATATCTTCATGATTGGATACATCGGGATTGCTGAGATACCGTTTCCGAATCTTCTCTTTGCTACGTACATAATCGGTCCGGTAGTCGGGATCGCCTTTCTCTTCATCACGATGACGGTTATGCGTGTTATTTCGCGAGGCTGGACGGCTCAACCTTCACGAAGTATGAGCGCGGTAATACTTGCGTATGCGTGTTCCCCACTCTGTGTCATGAGTCTCATTGTCGTTCCCATTCAGCTTGGCATTTTCGGAAGTGGTATGCTCTCAACGAATCCGACGCCCTACTCATACAAACCGCTCGAATTCTGGTCGCTCGCCGGTTTCCATCTTCTTTCGATTACGTTTGCAATCATGCTCGGAGTGAAGGGATTCGAATTGTTCCAACCGAAACTCAGTCAACGTGTCCTTGCTGTCGGTGGGAGTTTTCTGTTCCTCGCACTCCTCATCGTTCTCAGCGGTCTTTTCCTTCGGTCACTTTCAGCGTAACGACAGAAGCACAACGTGGAATACACTTACGAAGCTCTCGCACAGCGCATCCATCGGGGTTTGATCGTCTCCTGTCATTTGGATGAAACGGAACCCTACCACACGATGGATTACCTTCAAGCCCTTGCGATGGCGGCGCAGTTGGGAGGAGCTTGCGCCATTCGCGTACAGGGAATCAAGGCAGTAGAGGTGCTTTCGAAAACGACGTCGCTTCCCGTCATCGGCTTTACGATGGGTTCGTATTCCGACAAAGCCGACCTGATCACGCCGGACTTCGATGATATCGAGCGCCTCTTTGCAGCGGGTGCACACGTCGTCGCCATCGATTCCACGAAAAGAAAGCGTCCCAATGATCATGACGGCTTCGTGTTCTTCGAGCTTGTTCGAAAGCGCTTCAGCGGCATGCTCTGGGCTGATGTATCCACATTTCGGGAAGGGATTCGCGCTGCAGAATCCGGTGCAGACTTCGTCGCTACGACACTTGCGGGCTACACACCGGGGACTGAAGCCATGGACTACCGAACCCCCGATTACCCTCTGATCCAGGAGTTGAGCGGCTCACTGACGATTCCTGTCATTGCAGAGGGCCGTATATGGACCCCTGAAAGCGCACGCAAAGCTCTGAATCTTGGCGCACATGCCGTCGTGGTGGGCAGTGCGATCACGAGACCGCGGATCATTACGCGCATGTTCGTTGAGGCGTTAAAGTGACGATCACAGGCTCCGCATGAGCATTTGCGGCTCTTGTGATTCCATCGAGATGCCTTATCTTAGGCCGTTGATTCATGTCTCGTGGGTCACAATAAAACAACTCTCAAGCGATATCCCATCCCTTTGCAAATAACGTATTATCACATCTTCATAACGGAGGAACCCCCCCATGCATGATGTCATCGGTTTCGTATTCTTTCTCTTACAGGAAGGAGGAGAAGTCTCATCAAACCCAGTCAACTGGCTCGTAGAGAAGTTCGTTCAAGGCGGATTCTTCATGTGGCCGATCCTCGGCTGCCTTGTTTTAGGCCTCGCGTTCAGCATTTTCAAATTGATTTCGATTGGACGCGCAGGTGTCGATACGAAGAAATTTCTCGTCCAAGTCCGTCGAGCGATGGATGAGGGCGGCGTGGAAAAAGCGATCGATGTTTGCTCGAGTAATCCCGGTTCCGTCGCCAGCGTTTTTCAAGCCGGTCTTATGAGAGCCGACGAAGGTATTGAAGCAGCAGAAAAAGCAATCATCAGCTATGGCAGCATCGAAATGTCCTTCCTCGAACGAGGGTTGATCTGGATCTCAACATTTCTCTCCATCGCCCCGCTTCTCGGATTTACGGGGACCGTCCAAGGAATGATCGAGGCATTCGATGCGATTGCAGCCGCGAAAAACATCTCTCCTGAAATCGTGGCAAGCGGTATTTCCGTCGCATTGCTGACGACTCTCTTCGGCCTTGTCGTCGCCATGATCCTGCAAGTGTTCTACAACTACTTCGTGTCGCGCATCGACAAGCTCGTCGTGGAAATGGAAGAAAGCTCTATCGAACTCATTGACTCTCTCGTGCTGTACAAGTCCGGTCAGAAAGTATTACGCTAAGCATCACCGCATTAACCGGAGACACTCATGTTTCGCAGAAGAAAAAAAGGAGAAGCTGAAATCCCAACCAGTTCGATGGCGGATATTTCCTTTCTCCTCCTGCTCTTCTTCCTCGTCACGACCACGATAGATATCGATACGGGTATCAGCATCGTTCTTCCGCCTTGGATAGAAAATGCAGAGCAAGTCCCGGTAAAAACGGAAAACATTGCGAATATCCTCGTCAACGAGGTGGGCGACGTTCTTCTCAACGAACAGATCATCGGTGTACCGCAGATTCGCGAGCAGATCGTCAAGGGTATCAAGGCCAACGAGAAGCTCATCATCTCCGTGAAAACGGTTCGTGATACTCCGTATAAAATCTATATCGACGTGATGGACCAATTGAAGATGGCATACAACGATCTACGCGAGGAATACTGTCAGGCAAAGTTCGGTGTATCGTTTGCCAATGCAACGGCAATGCAAATCGAAGAAATCCGAACAGCGATTCCTCAACGGATTTCACTTGCGGAACCAACGCAAGCGGAGGAACAATGAAATTTCAAAAAAAGGCGACGACGAGTCAGGGAATTCCAACCGCGTCACTGCCGGACATCATTTTCATGCTGCTGATCTTCTTCATGGTGACGACGGTTTTACGCGAGGTGGATATCAAGGTGAAGTATTCGCTTCCGGCTGCCGTGATGACCGAGAAGATCGATAACAAGCGCATGCTCAGCTACATCTGGATCGGCGATGATGAACGCATACAGATAGACGACAGCATATTACCCGTCAGCGCTGTGATGGATATTGCGTATCAGAAGCGGCTCAACAACCCGAATGTGATCATGTCCCTCCGCATCGATAAAGGGTCGCGTATGGGAATCGTCAGCGACGTGCAACAGCAGCTTCGTAAAGCAGATGCATTGCGCATCAATTATTCGGCAATGAAGAAACTCTAAAGAATCACGAACCACGAAAAGGGCAAGCGTCGGAGGATGTTTGCCTTTTTCTATTTAGGAGAAACGCCATGAGTCTCACAGAAAAGATCAACGAGCAAATTAAGGATGCGCTGAAAAACGGTCGAAAACTCGAATTGGAAACGCTTCGCACAATCCGTGCTGGAATTCTCGAGTTCGAGAAACAAAAGGTTGGTACGAATATGACCGTGGATGATGAAATCAACCTCCTGACCTCTGCGGCGAAGAAACGCAGGGAAGCCGTTGAGCAATACCGGAACGCAGGTCGCGAGGATCTTGCCGAAAAGGAGGAACAGGAGTTGGCGATCATTCTTCGTTACCTCCCAGCCCAACTCACGACTGAGGAACTGCGAGCACTCGTGGCCGAGGCAATTGCATCGACAGGCGCTGCGGGAATGAAGGACATGGGTAAGGTGATGGGATCAGTGATGAAGACTGTGAAAGGTCGCGCTGATGGAACGGCGGTTCAGCAACTTGTTCGTGAAATGCTCGGTGGGGCGTGAGGGATTTCGATCCATTCGATAGCGCGATAGAAAAACTCCAGTTCAAACAGGTTCTGGAGAAAATCGCATCAATATGTCTTTCGGAGCCGGGCGTTGAAACAACCCGAGCTTTGTATCCACTCGTTACGCGTGCAGAAGTGATCGACGAACTGGGAAGAGTAGGCGAGATGTCAGCGTTACGGATTGCTGAAGACCATCCGCCCATCAATTCGCTGCCCGATTGCTCTTCGCATCTTCATCGGGCTGCGTTGGCCGGAAGCGTGCTTGAAGGATCGGATATCATCGCCATTCTGCAACTGATGAGAACGGCGAGGACATTGCGATCCTTTTTCGAGAAGCGTCTCGACAAGGCTCCGTTGCTTGCCGGGTCGACTTCAACACTTTTCTCCGACAAGCTCTTAGAGTACCACATCGAGCGTATCGTCGATGAGGATGGCGCTGTGCGTGACTCCGCAAGCAAGGAGTTGCGATTACTTCGCAGGGAAATTCTTGAAAAGTCGGCACAGCTTCGAAGAAAGATGGAATCGATCCTCAAGCGTGTTTCCGAAGAGGAATTCGTCCAGGAAGAGCTTGTAACTCTACGCGATGGGAGGATGGTGCTTCCGGTCAAGCGTGAGTACAAGCGGCAGATCCAGGGTCTCATTCACAGCGAATCAGCCACCGGCCAAACCGTGTTCATTGAGCCGATGGAGACGCTGGAGTTGAACAACGACATTCGAGATTTGCAGTTTGAGGAAGCGCGTGAAGTGCGTCGGCTACTCGCTGAAGTGACCGACCGCATTCGCCCGCACGGACAAGAGTTGCTCCAGGCGCAGTCCGTCTATGCCGAACTCGATTCGCTGCAGGCCCGCGCCCGATACTTAGAACAGATTGGCGGTTGTCTTCCGGGAATCGTAACCGATCGCACGATGCACGTTCGCGAGGCACGACATCCGATTCTACTTTCGCTCAAGGGGAAGAAGGACGTCGTACCGCTGACAATTGAATTGGGAAACGATGTAACGACGATCATCATCACCGGACCGAACGCAGGAGGGAAGAGCGTTGCTATGAAAACCGTCGGTTTGCTCGCGTTGATGGTGCAGAGCGGCATTCCAGTTCCATGCGATCCGGATAGCCGTTTTCCGATCTACGACAGCATCCACGTCGATATCGGGGATGAGCAGTCCGTAGAGAATGATCTGAGTACGTTCAGTTCGCACGTTCAACGATTGGCGCACATACTCTCTCACGCGAACCGCGAATCGCTCGTGCTGATCGATGAAATCGGCACCGGGACAGACCCGGTAGAGGGTAGTGCGTTAGGTGCTGCGATACTCGAAACACTCGCGGAATGCGGTGCTCACGTCATCGCAACGACGCACCACGGAATGCTGAAAGCGCTTGCTCATGACCATCGACGCATGCTGAATGCCGCGATGGAGTTCGACATGCAGACACTCCAACCGACCTATCGCTTTCAAGCGGGAATACCGGGCAGCAGTTACGCTTTCGAGATAACGCGCCGAATCGGAATGCGTGAGAATATTCTTTCCCGTGCAACGGACTTCCTCGGCGAACGCAGCGATTCACTGGAAAAACTTCTCGTCGAAGTCGAACGCCAGTCGCAGGAATTGGCAAAACAGAAGCGACAATTCCACGAAGAGCAATCGAAGTATGAACGCCTGTACGCGGAATACACCGAGAAACGAAAAGAGCTGAAGCAAAAAACAGGGACGATTCTCCGCGAAGCTCAACAGGAGGCGGAGCGCATCATTGCGGATTCTCATGCGCTCATCGAGAAAACCGTCCGTGAGATCCGTGAGAGCTCTGCTGAAAAGGAGGTCATTCAATCAGCGAGAGAAAAGATCTCACACGCGCACCTGGAGTTGAAGCAGAAAATCGGTGAGCACGCGGAAGAACAAATGCAGCCAATACAAACGCCGATCATCCATGCAGGCGATGACGTCATCCTGCGTTCGAGCGGGATGAAGGGAAAAGTTCTCGAAGAACCGCACGAGGGGAAAGCGATGGTAGCATTCGGCAGCGTAAAGATGAAGGTGCCCGTGAGCGATATTGAATACGCTCAGAAAACGGAAGCGCACGGCGCAACGGTTTATCAGCACGAGAAGATTGCTTCGACAGAAGTGGACGTCCGCGGAATGTACGGTGACGACGCAGTCAAGACGGTGGATCAGTTTCTCTATGAGGCATATTCCTCAGGACTGAAACGCGTGGATATCATTCATGGAAAGGGTACGGGTGCGCTTCGTAAACGCCTTCACGAGTTTCTCCCGACGCTCAGTATCGTTGAGTCTTTTCGTCTTGGTGAATGGAATGAAGGCACGACCGGTGTGACGGTCGTCTTTCTTCGGGATTGATCATTTACGAAATACTCCGGGTGAAGGCATTGTCGTTGAAGCGGTTAGCCCTTTGCGTGTGATGAGCACTGAGCGCTATCAGAACCCGAAGCGTTCGCCTTCCTCGGCCACTCGAAATCCGGCAGTTTCAACCGCTTTTCGTTCAGCACTTTGCCAGAGTGCCGGGTTCGTATGATTCAAATGAATGAATCGGACCTTGCGCTTTTCGCTTTCCGGGAGTGACGCAAAGCGTTTCATGCTATGCGTAATGAATGGATGGGGAAAGCCCGACATATCCCGTCCGGGGATTTCGCCATTTTCAAAAAACGTCCCATCGATATACGCGACATCGACAGCGGCGATGAGATCCTCGATGCGAGTTCCCATGCTGTCGAATTGCTCCCATGAATCGATGTCGGGTATGTAGAGTGCTGAGGACTTCGGGCCATCGATTCGAAAACCGACGACTTCCGAAAACTCCTGTCTATGCGGAACGAGAAATGGCGTAATAGAGAGCGAAGAAGTCAGCATCACTTTCACGCCGGCTCTCATGGGACGGAGGTGAATATTCCCGTATCGCACAAGCTGGCTCCATGGGCCGTTCGTAAAGAGAAAGCTGTGCATGCGCGGCATTGCGAACACGGGAACGCCTTTCGCTCCCATCACTTCATGGCCGAGAAACATCAATCCGGTATAATGCCCGACGTGAGCGTGCGTAAGGAAAATCCCGGCGAGTCCCGGTCGTTCGCGAACAGGAAAGAGCCTGTCGAGCATGTGGAGTTGTTCAGGGAAATCCGGCGTCGCGTCGATAAGCCAGCGCTGTGACGTTGCGGGATCGACGATCGCAAGACAGGAGGCATGACGCTTCCGCTCTGTTCTCCATACGTCAGGCGCTTTGGTCCCCGCCTGTGGAACGCCGCCATCCTGCGCTATACCGAGAACGATGAGCGATGGCTGGGCTGTTACGCAGAGAGTGACAGAGAATTGAAAGACTATAAGAAATCCGAGGAAGGAGCTATTACACATAGCGAAATAGAGACTCACTCAAACATCCAAAACACGAAGCGGCCGTTCTCAAAGAACACGAAGAACAGTGCTCCGATGGTGAACAGGCTGATCATCATGACACGCGCGACAACCATGTTCCTTCTTTTCAACCATTGCCAGAAGTAACCCGTTGCAATCATCATAAGAAGGAGCAGCATGTAGCCGATGAACGCTTCTCCGAAATTCAATGTGCCTTTGAAAGCTGTGACGAGGTTCGAACCGAAGGCTTCATTGTACAGCACCATGAGATGAAGCGCATAAACGAGGAATGACTCGCGTCCCATCGTCACTGCGAAACGAGGAGAGATATTCCTTCGCTCTTCCAGCATCCACAATGCCCAAATGAGTACCATTACGCTACCGATGCGGATGAGATTGAACTGTGGACTTGTGCGCGTGAATTCATAATAAGGCTGAACAGTTATCGGTATCGAATGCCACGCATATCCGATAACGATGAGCGCTGCACCTGCCGCGCCCATGCGATGTAGGAAGCGGGACATTTCTCCTTGCTTTTGCGCTTCGACGAACTTCAACGCGAGTGTACACCCGAGAAAGATATATGCGACCCATGGAAAGAGAGGAAAGAGCGAGCCGTGAGAACGATTGAACCAATTCGATAGCCATAACGGCCAATCCTCGAAGGTTGTCGTGTTGTATGCCCACGGTGTCCATGCGATGACAAGTAAGCCGAGTGCAAGCGATGAGACGAATAGCACCTTTCGCGACTTCAAGAGCAGAACGATTGCGTGGAGGATCCATAGACCCATGACAATCAGTTGCAGAACATCGACTGCCTGAAATTTTGCGACAAGCTCCGGATTGGGTTCGGTCCACCACATGCGGAGATTCTGTGCGGGAAGATGGAGTAAGTAGCCAACGGTGAAGATGAGAAGCAAGTGTCTCATGCGTTTCCCGAGTGCGGGGCTGAACGACGTGTAGTCATTCCATTTCCTTACCGTAGCGATGCTCAATGAAAATCCCGCCAGCATGATAAAACTTGGAGCAACGAGTCCGTTGATGAACGTGAGCACGTCGAAGAGCAACGTGTTTTTGAGTTCCGGTCTCAGCCATTCATTGAACGTGTGGACTTCGATCATCACGATCACTGCCCAACCGCGCAAAGCATCGACGAAGCCGAAGCGCGATGATTGAGGAGATGTATTCGCCATTGCGATGGAAAAATAACAGGAGGGACGCGCGAGACAAATAGAGGCGAAATCTTGTATGTTCATACAGCAATGAGTCCAACACGAACAAGCGACATGAAATGAAAACGAGTCGGCCACTTTCTCTGTTTATTACTCTTCTCTTCGTATCCAATGCACTCTACTCACAGGCGAATCTCAAAAAGCTTGACGCCTATTTCGCAAAGGCGCTGAAGGAATGGAACGTCCCCGGTATGGCAATCGCCATCGTAAAGGATGATTCACTCGTGTTTGCGAAAGGCTACGGTGTACGTGAGATAGAGAAGCCGGAAGTAGTGAACGAGCGAACGCTGTTTGCCGTCGCATCGAATACGAAGGCATTCACCGCTTCAGCGATGGCTCTGCTCGTCGATGAGAAAAAGGTCGAGTGGGATCAACGCGTACAGGAATGGCTCCCGTATTTCCAACTCTACGATCCATACGTCAGTGCTGACGTGCGTATTCGCGATTTGCTCTCCCATCGACTGGGATTGCGAACATTCAGCGGAGATCTGATCTGGTACGGCACGTCGTATTCAAGGGAGGAAGTGGTCAGGCGTGCGAAGCATTTGAAGCAGGTTTTTCCGTTCCGGGAGCGATACGGTTATTCGAACATCATGTACATCGCCGCGGGTGAAATCATCGAGAAGGCAAGCGGGATGAAGTGGGAAGAGTTCATTCGCATGAGATTTCTCCAGCCACTTGGGATGAACGGCACGATTCTATCGGTCCGTGAACTAACCGGCAGAGACAACGTTGCGACCCCGCACAAGAATGTGGACAGCGTGGTCGTGACGATTCCCTGGTTAGATTGGGATAACGTCGCTCCGGCAGGCTCGATGATTTCCAATGTCGTCGATATGTCGCGCTGGCTCCGGTTTCATTTGAGCGACGCAGTGATCGATGAAAAGCGCATCATAAGCCAGAAGCAAAAGCGCATCATGGAGACGCCGCACGTTTCGCATATCGTATCGCCTGACGATGATGAGGTCGTGCCTTCAACGAACTTTCGCGGTTATGGACTCGGGTGGGAGCTCTATGACTATCATGGATACAAGGTCATCCAGCACAGCGGCGGGTACGACGGGATGATCTCATATCTCGCAATGATTCCAGGGAAGAAATTCGGCGTCGTGATTCTGACGAATACGATATCGTCGTTAGCACGCTATCTGCTTTCTTACACCCTGGATGCATTTCTTGGAAAGCCTGGGAAGGATTGGAGCACCATCGGATTGAAGCACATGATGGAGGCGAAAAAATTTCAGGGGAAAGCACGAAGGATGGAAGACTCGACGCGCGCACAGGGTACATCTCCGACGCACCCGTTAAAAGACTACGCCGGAACGTATGGCGGTCCGATGTATGGAAATGCGGAAGTCGTCCTCGAAGAAGGGCGGCTTGTGTTGCGTCTTTTACCCAATCCTGAATTCGTCGCCGACCTCACTCACTGGCACTTCGACACTTTCAAGATTCAATGGCGACGGCATCATGCGTGGTTCGATTCGGGGAAGGCACAATTCATCATGAACGAGAATGGAAAGGTCATCGAGATGAAACTCAACGTGCCGAACAATGACCTGTGGTTTGACGAGCTAGAGTTCAAACGCATCAAATAGACTTTTTCTTGTTTGTTCGCGGTGAAGGAATCATGTACTTTGGCACATCAGATTCGTGAGGATTCGGTTGATATGAATCAATGAACCAAGTCCCTCAAGAGACTGTGTTCATTTACTTCATCATTTCTAAAGGAAAACAACATGAATATCTATGTTGGAAATCTCTCACGCGTCGTTACGGACGACGAACTTCGCGCTGCATTCGAAGCGCACGGTAAGGTGTCATCTGCTACGATCATCAAGGACAAGTTCACCGGTGAATCGAAAGGTTTCGCATTCGTCGAAATGCCGGGCAAGCAGGAAGCGACAGCGGCGATCAATGCGATGAACGGCGCAGAACTTCAGGGCCGCTCGCTCATTGTGAACGAAGCGCGTCCCCGAACGGAAAGAAGCTTCAGCGGCGGCGGTGGAAAACGCGGCGGCGGCGGAAAACGCTGGTAAGCACATCGCATCACACGAAACGGGCGAATAAGCGAACGAGAGTTTGCCTTCGCAACAGAGATCAGGAGACCTTCGGGTCTCCTTTTTGTTGGTATCACGAAAATCTTTGTAACGTAAGCCACCCTTGGGAATGTCATTCTGAAGGCAAACCGGAGTTCCAATGAAATCACTCGTAACATTCTTCCTTCTTTGCACCTTCCAACTCACTCTTTTCGCCCAAAACTGCGATCGCAAGTTCGTCGGCCTTCCACCGCTGATCGACATGGGGAAATCTTTGTACGATGGGTATGAAGGCGGCCTCTATCCCAACGGACAGAACGAAGTTCCGCCTGCTCATCTGCAAGCCGGTCTTACTCTGGCGCAATCGATCAGGCCCCTCGATGCATTGGGGAATCCCGATCCAAACGGAAAGTTCGTTCTCCTTTCCATTGGCATGTCCAACGCAACGCAGGAGTTTTCCGTATTCAAGTCAATGGCGGACACGTTGAAGATTCGAAATCAGAAATTGACGATCGTTGATGGCGCGCAAGGCGGACAAACCGCAGCGGTGATCGTCGATACTGGCGCGAACTTCTGGCGCGTAATCGATCAGCGCTTGATGAATCAGGGTGTAACGCGGCAGCAGGTCTCGATTGCCTGGATCAAAGAAGCGAATGCAAATCCGCGCGATAGTTTTCCCACTCATGCACAGGTTCTCTCGACGCAGCTTCAGCAGATCGCGCGAATCCTGAAGGCGAAATATCCCAACATCAAGCTGGCCTATTTCAGCAGCCGCATTTACGGAGGCTATGCAACGACGACACTCAATCCTGAGCCATTTGCATACGAAACCGGTTATTCCGTCAAGTGGGCGATCGAGGAGCAAATCAATGGAAACGTCGCGCTTGCTTTCAGTGGAACGAATGCAGTCGCACCATGGATGGCATGGGGTCCATACCTTTGGGCAGATGGTGAACGCGGCCGGAGCGACAGTGTGAAATGGTTCTGCACGGAACTGAGTAGTGATGGAACCCATCCTTCGACGAGCGGAAGACAGAAAGTGGCGAGAATGCTGCTTGACTTTTTCACGAAGGAACAGACGGCTACACCCTGGTTCCTTGCGTCAGGTCCTAACGCGGTAGATGAAATCCGAACGATCGGGCTTCAACTTTATCAGAACTATCCGAATCCATTCAATCCTTCAACGACGATATCTTTCTCACTGGCGACATCTTCGAGCGTGACACTGCGTGTCTTTGACCAACTCGGGAGAAATATCCACAGGAAATCTCTCGGCATTCTTGGGCCGGGCCTGCAGCAGATTTCCTTCGATTCCCAGGTCTTGCAATCGGGTGTTTATCGTTACGAAATCGAAACAGAAACTGAGATTCGTTCGCGAATGATGCATGTGATGCGATGAAGATTTCTTCTTCAATAAATGAACTGCAAAAAGGACTGGATTCCTATCTCATCGAAGACTATTTTCATGTCCATTAGTAACCGGGTTTCTTCCACTTAATCCGAGAGGATGTTATGAAAACCGTTTTAGTCGTTCTTTTCCTGATACCAGGTTTCGTCGCACAGCCGCAAGCGTGGGTCCGTATTTCGGATCTGGCCAAAGTATCGGGTCAGCTCACTTCGTCCCCCAGCGCTCCGAACATTCTGCTCACAAACACGCTGCGTTCGACCGACTATGGACGCACGTGGGATTCAGTCGATGTGTCGCCGTTCACGAATCCTCAGTTCCTTGCCTGGCACACGACAAACCAACAGACCGCATTCTTCAGAGCGGTTGAAGGAAGGACACCCGTCGTTCTTCGTTCGGACGATGCGGGGGCAACCTTCACGAAGACACAATTCCCTGCAGTGCATCGTCTCTCCATCGGGAGCGATCCACGGTACATGCTCGGAGTCGATGTCGTTCTCGAGAGCAGTTCGATGAATCCGACGATTCATAGGATTTGGAGAAGTATGGACGGCGGAACATCGTGGGTTGGCCAAACCGTGCGATTTCATGAGTACGTAAAATCGACCGGCTCACAGGTCATGTGCATACCGAGTTACCGGGAGGCGAGGTATTTCACTCTCGATCCGAAAGAGCCTTCGTATGTCCATCAATACATGGAAAGCGACCTTTGCATGGCCGATTGCACGCACTATGAACATCTTCTCAAGAGCACTTCCTTCGGTGATAGTGCAAGTTTTCAAGTGCTTCCTTCCTGGAATCTTCGTGAATTAAAAACGGGCTGGTATCTCCATCTCTTCGAACACAATCCCACAATGAGCAATGAGATGATCGTATGCGGTACACAATACATGCGGATAACGCTCGATGGTGGAACCTCATGGATCGATACGGACTTCCGCTCCGAACCCCGAACGGCTGCCGATATCGATTGGAGTTCGTCATTCTTACTCACGGGAAGTAAAAAAGGCGTTTCCGCTTCGACATCACATGGACAATCGTG
>CAYUWG010000008.1:0-89011 GCA_964448285.1 uncultured Chromatiales bacterium | reverse complement strand
GCAAGAAAATTTTTCTCGAAGATGCCGAGAGGATGCGCCGCGAGTACTGGAAATAGCGCGCATAAGAGCGATGATTTCTGAAAAGAAAAAGCCGGGCGAACCCGGCTTTCATATTGCCATGCAGTCCTTCTCAGTTGGACGAAATCGTCCAGGTGTTTCCTTCGTTGAGAAGTTCTTCGAGCGATCCTCGGCCTTCTTTCCCGATGACGAAATCCAATTGCGCGGCCATGTCTGCATCGTACGTGGAGCGTTCGATTGCGAGCAGTACTCCGAACGCCATCGGGTTGCCTTCGATCGTTTCCAACTGCGCCATGATGAAGGCCAACTCCCGCGATGTTTCGTCATACACGAGGAGGTCATCGACGCTGTATTCGCTGAGTGAAACGACCACCGGTTTGAAACCGTCGAGTTTGATACCCTTCTCGCTTTCCTTGCCGAAGACGACCGGCTTGCCGTGTTCGAGGAAAACGGCATTGTCGGATTTCGTTTCCTTCTCGGTGTAAAGGAAGAATGCACCGTCGTTATAGATGTTGCAGTTCTGCAGCACGTCGAGGAAGGACGTCCCCTTGTGCTGTGCCGCGCGCATCACCATCGCCTGCAAATGCTTCGGATCGCGGTCCATCGTTCTCGCGACGAACGTTCCTTCTGCGCCAAGCGCCATCAGGACGGGGTTGACCGGATGATCGATCGTGCCATACGGTGATGAGCGTGTCTTCTTGCCGTACTCCGACGTCGGTGAGTACTGGCCTTTCGTAAGGCCATAGATGCGATTGTCGAACATCAACACGTTCATATCGATGTTGCGTCGCAGGGTATGGAGGAAATGATTTCCGCCGATGGAAAGGCAGTCACCGTCACCAGTCGCCACCCACACGGTGAGATCGGGACGGGCGGCTTTCAAGCCGGAAGCGATTGCGAGCGCACGGCCGTGGATGCCGTGGATGCCGTACGTATTCATGTAGTATGGAAAGCGGCTCGAGCAGCCGATACCGGATACGAAAACGACGTTCTCTTTTCTGATGCCGAGTGCCGGCATCGTGCGCTGGACTTGCGCGAGAATCGAGTAGTCACCGCATCCCGGGCACCATCGCACGTCTTGATCGGATGAAAAATCTTTTGCCGAGTATTTCGGCAATTCCGTTTGTACGTTGTTCGTCATTGTCTCTGCACTCATGAGTATTCCTTTCACATCGATAACAGAATGTCTTTGGCCCGTTTTTCAATTTCAGCCGGTGTGAAGGGAAGCCCCTGTACCTTCGGAAGGCTGATAACGTCGGTCAGGAAAGTCGCGCGTAACAGCATCGCGATCTGTCCGAGGTTGATTTCGGGAATGAGAATTTTTTTATAGCGGCTAAGGACGTCGCCGAGATTTTTCGGGAAGGGGAAAAGGTACCGGATGTGAATCTGTGCGACGGACATTTGCGCTGCCTGCAATCGTTCGACTGCCGCACGAATCGCTCCGAACGTGCTTCCCCATCCAACGATGGCGAGGTCGGCATCTTCCGGTCCGAAGACGTCCTGTAACGGAACGATGTCTTCCACCTTCTTCACTTTCGCTGTACGCAGCTTTACCATGAACTCATGATTTTCCGGTTCATAGTTGACGTTTCCCGTGATGTGCTTTTTCTCCAGCCCACCGAGTCGGTGTTCGAGACCGGGCGTTCCCGGCAGCGCCCATGGTCGGGAAAGCATTTCGTCACGCTGGTACGGTTGGTACGTTCCGGCGTCGGACGCTTGGGCGAAATGAACGGGAATGTCAGGAATGTCCTCCGTATTCGGAATGCGCATCGGTTCCGACCCATTGGCTAAATATCCGTCGGTAAGAAGAATGACGGGCGTCATTTGCGCGAGTGCAATTCTGGATGCTTCAATTGTCATATAAAAACAATCGACGGGTGAAGCTGCGGCGAGAACCGGGACTGGCGCTTCACCATTGCGCCCGAGCACAGCCTGGAAAAGGTCGGCCTGTTCGGTTTTGGTCGGCAGTCCCGTGCTCGGCCCGCCACGCTGCACGTTGATAATGACGAGCGGAAGTTCCGTCATGAGCGCGAGCGAGATGGTTTCCTGTTTCAATGCAACACCGGGACCGCTCGTCGTCGTGAACGCCAGGGCACCGCCGTACGCTGCACCGAGTGCGGTACAGATTCCGGCAATCTCATCCTCAGCCTGGAACGTGCGGAAGTTATATTTCTTTTTTCCGGATAGTTCGTGGAGAATATCGCTCGCGGGTGTGATGGGATAACTTCCGAGGAAACCATTCAATCCGCTTTTTTCGGCTGCGGCAATCATTCCGAGTGCGGTCGCTTCATTGCCGGTGATGTTGCGATACTTTCCTTCAGGCAGATTGGCAGGCTTGACGCGATACCGTGCGGTAAATATTTCCGCCGTTTCGCCAAAGTTATATCCCGCAAGGAGTGCGCGTTTATTTCCTTCTGCGATCGCTTCGTTCTTCGTGAACTTCTCTTTAATCCAATCCAATGTCGGTTGGATGGGACGATCGTAAAGCCAATAGCAAAGCCCCAACGCGAAGAAGTTTTTCGAGCGCGTGATTTCTTTCATGGAAAGCCCAAGCCCATCGAGCGCCTCGATCGTCATCTTCGTGATCGGAACCTTGATGACGCGATATCCGCTTAGCGAATCGTCTTCGAGCGGATTCTGTTCGTACTCCGCGAGTTTGAGATTCTTCGCTTCGAAAGCATCCGTGTTGGCAATGATCGTTCCGCCGTCACGGAGATCCTTCAGGTTGATCTTCAGCGCAGCGGGATTCATTGCAACAAGCGTGTCGGGATTATCTCCCGGCGTGTGAATATCCCGGCTGCTGAAGTGCAGTTGAAATCCGGAGACACCGTAGAGCGTACCGGCTGGAGCGCGAATCTCCGCCGGATAATCCGGTAAAGTGCTCAGGTCGTTTCCAACCAATGCAGTTGTCGAAGTGAACTGCGACCCTGTGAGCTGCATACCATCACCGGAGTCACCGGCAAAACGGATGGTTACTTCCTCCAAATCGAGAAGGGCAACAGACTTCGTTCCGTTGCCGTTGTTGTGTTCTGTGGAATCCATGTATAAGCCTTCGTTAATCTGTTCGTATGGATGCTTCGCATCCGTTCATCAATACAAAAAACGGCGTTCTATCGTTAAGGAAAAATGAACAATGTCAGTTTTCCTGCTGACGGACAACCCAAACTTTTACCTTTCCCGTGACGGTCGTATGGAGTTTCACACTGACGGTGTAAATGCCAAGCACCTTGATCGGCTCTTCGATTTCGATCTTTCTTTTATCGATCTGAAAGCCCTTCTCCGCAAGCTTTTCTGCGATCATGTCCTTCGTGACTGTCCCGAACAGCTTGTCCTCTTCGCCAACCTGCATGGCAATGGTGATCGCGTTCTCGTGTTTTTCCAATTCGGCCGCAATCAGCTCGGCATCCTTCAACTCACGGTTCCGCTTGACAAGGCTGCGTTTCTTTTCTTCGTCGATAACTTTCAGGTTCGCCTTCGTTGCGATATAAGCGAATCCACGTGGGAGAAGATAATTTCGTGCATACCCGTCTTTGACGTTCAAAATGTCGCCGATGGCGCCGAGCGTTTCGATTGATTGTCGTAATATCACTTTCATCGTTGTTGTCCTTTAATAAAAATCA
Source organism: uncultured Chromatiales bacterium (assembly GCA_964448285.1). Taxonomy (GTDB): domain Bacteria; phylum Bacteroidota; class Ignavibacteria; order SZUA-365; family SZUA-365; genus CAYUWG01. Next base: position 85,373 of record CAYUWG010000008.1, on the reverse strand, counting down.
TAAACCTATGAAGTCGTATGGCTCACCGAATGGTCTTCCGGCAAAGTTCCGTGCCCATCGTGGTGGTCTTCTTCGAAGAAATCGAAGAGGTCGTCATCGACGAAATCGTGGAAATCTTCGAACTCGTCTTTGTGTCCTGCTCCGCCGTTATTCTGTATGCCTTTGTTCAGGAACTGAATTCTCCGCGCCTTCACTTCAAGAATACTTCTCTGACTGCCGTCCTCGATCTTCCAATTTCGTGTTTGCAATTCGCCTTCGACAAGAACGGCGCTTCCCTTTTTCAACCTCTGGTTGCAGCTCGATGCGAGCTTGTTCCAGGCGACGACTCCGACATAGCAAACGTCCTCCTGCCAGTTGTTGGAACGATCCCGATAGCGTCTGTTCGAAGCGATGGAAAAATTCACGACGGGGGTATTATTCGAAGTGGTCCGATACACCGGATCCTTGGTAAGATTGCCAGCGATCAAAACATAGTTGAGTTCCGGCATTTTCAGATCGGCCATATTGCGGTCTCTGGATGTGTGATTGAGGATGTTTGGAAAGACTATACTTCCGGTTCGACGCCGGCTTCGATCACCGCTTCAACGCTTTCATCGACGGTGATCGAACTCGCTGCGAGCGCATACACGGCGCGGGTTTTTTTCGCTTCGAGTTCCTTGAGGTCCAATTGGAGGGTCAGGTAGCGAAGGATGTTTTCATCGAGCGTCAGATGTCGTTCGATCCGTTCGATCGAATTGGACTCGGCTTCGAATTCGATGGTGGCGTAATATCCGTTGTGTTTCTTCGCAATCGGATAGGCAAGCCGACGGCGGCCAATATGTTCGATGGAGGCTATCTGGCCGCCGTTCTTCGTTATCGCTTCTTGTGCGGCTTTGATGGTGCCCTCTATTTGGGCGTCATCAATGTTGGAGTTCACGATAAAAGTACATTCATAAAATCGCTTCATGGAAGCTGTCCTTTGGACTGGTGAAAAATGGCCCGGCGACTGAGTGTCCCGAGCAGGACTTTATACAATAATGTTTTCGTTATTTCGCCATATGTGCAATCAATGGCGCAATGACCAAAGATACGATTGACATGAGCTTGATCAAAATGTTCATTGCCGGACCTGACGTATCCTTGAACGGATCGCCAACGGTATCGCCAACGACTGCGGCTTTGTGAACATCCGATCCTTTACCTCCGAGATTCCCCATCTCGATATATTTCTTTGCATTATCCCACGCGCCACCGGAGTTGGCCATGAACAAGGCAAGCAGAACGCCGGCAAGGGTTGCGCCGGCGAGCAGCCCACCCAAGGCGCCTGGCCCTAAGAGAAAACCGACGAGCACAGGCGCAATAACCGCGGTCAATCCGGGTGCGATCATTTCCTTCAGCGCTGAACGTGTACTGATATCGACGCAGCGGGCGGCATCCGGTTTGGCGGTGCCTTCCATCAAGCCGGCAATTTCCCGGAACTGGCGCCGGACTTCCTCGACCATGGCAAAGGCCGCTCTCCCAACCGACTTCATCGTCATCGCGGCGATGGCAAACGGCAACGAACCTCCGATGAACAGACCGATGACGACCGCGTGATCGAGGATGTCGATGACGAAGACGTGTTCGATACCGGTTTCAAAATTGATCGTACTGCTGAATGCCGAGAACAGAGCGAGAGCCGTCAACGCCGCTGAACCGATGGCGAAGCCTTTCCCGATTGCGGCGGTCGTATTGCCGAGCGAGTCGAGCGTGTCGGTAATTTTTCGCACGTCTTTACCCAGCTCCGCCATTTCCGAAATACCGCCCGCGTTATCAGCGATCGGTCCATAAGCATCGACTGACATCGTAATACCGACCGTGGCAAGCATACCGACCGCCGCTATGGCAATACCATAAATGCCTGCTGTTTCGAAGGAGACAAAGATCGCGATGCAGATCATTAACAGTGGCGCAATGACGCTTTCCATTCCGACGGCAAGACCGGAGATGATATTCGTTGCGACACCCGTCTTGCTTGCTTCCGCAATCTGGCGAATCGGTTTTCCGCCGGTGTAGTATTCGGTAAGGAAGCCGATGAACAAGCCCGCGAATGCGCCTGCAACGAGAGGCCAGAAATAATTCGTCGTAATGCCGAGTGCGTCGATCAGAAAGAAGGAGGCAACGAGCATCAGCAGCAACGAAATGATCGTCGAATAGCGAAGTGCTGCTGCGGGATTGGATGTTGCAAACAACTTGATCGAACCGACGCCGAAGAGGGAGGAAATCAGACCGACTGCCGCGATCATGATCGGAAGAATCATGAACGGGATCGGATTCGCCGCGAAGGGTTCGACAAGGAGATTCGCAGACGTGGCCGCAATTGCGATCGACGCAATGATCGAACCAACGTACGATTCGAAAATATCCGCTCCCATTCCGGCAACGTCTCCCACGTTGTCGCCTACGTTGTCTGCAATCACCGCGGGATTTCTCGGATCGTCTTCAGGAATACCCGCCTCGACTTTCCCGACGAGGTCGGCGCCGACATCAGCGGCTTTCGTATAGATCCCTCCACCGACGCGCGCAAAGAGTGCGATGGAGCTTGCACCCATCGCAAATCCATTGAGCACCTCGGCGTGTTGTGGATCACCGAACACGAGAAAGAAAATCCCAACCCCAAGTAACCCAAGACTTGCCACGGAGAGTCCCATGACGGAGCCACCGAAGAAGGAAATAACGAGAGCTTTGGCTTGTCCCGACGAGCGGGCTGCTTCGCTCGTTCGCACGTTGGCGCTCGTTGCCGCTTGCATTCCAAGAAACCCTGCCATCACCGAGCAGAATCCACCGGCGAGAAACGCCACACCCATGTTGACTCCGATGAATACGGATAAAAGCACGAACACGAGAACGACAAAAACAGCAAGGACGCGATATTCGCTTTTCAAAAACGCCATCGCACCGATGTGAATCTGGTTCGCAATGTCCTGCATGCGATCGTTACCCGGCGACTGTCGCTTGATGTACAGGTACACGATCAACGCCACGAATAACCCGACGGCGCCAATGATAGGTGGAACGATACCGATAGAAGCAAAATCCGTCATAGAACATCCTGAATGTTTGTTGTTGAGGTATTGAATTCATTCATTGTCCGGTCTATCCCATTTTCGATCATGCAGAGCACAGCATCCGATGCACGGTGAATCATTGCCTCCGCAGCTTCCCTTTCCGTTTCATCGAATGGAGAAAGGACATAATCCGATAGATCATCATCTTCGGCCGGCTTTCCAATCCCGCAACGCAGTCGCGGAATATCTTCCGTCCCCAACTCATCGATGATCGATTGCAGACCGTTCTGTCCCCCGCTGCTCCCGTAGCGACGGAGGCGCAAAGCCCCAAGCGGCAACGCGGCATCGTCACAAATGACGAGCATGTTTTGTGAAGCTATTCGGCCTTCCTTCTGAATCCACTTCACGGCTTGCCCGCTGAGATTCATGTAGGTCTGTGGTTTGACCAGCAGCAAAGCACGATTCGAAAACGTCCCCGTGGCAAGGAGGTATTGTCCGGCATTCGTGAACTCCGTCAATCCGATTCTTTCAGCGATGGTATCGACAACTCGGAAACCCATGTTGTGCCGTGTCCCCATGTAGTTCATCCCCGGATTTCCAAGCCCGATGATACAGACCGTATCGTCATTCGCATTCGGTTCGCCGGAATCGCTGCTCAACGGAATACAATGTCCTGTATGGGTTACTATTCTTCTTCACTCTTGCGCCCGATCAATTCCGGCTCGGTCGGCTGCTCGCCTTCGATAGGTGCGGCGACAGTTTCCGTACGGGCATGCGAAATCGTTACGACGGGATTATCCGGGTCCATGAGGAACGTGACATTCTCTGCTTTCAAATCACCGACGTGAATGATGTCACCCGTCTTCATTTCGCTGATATCGACTGAGATATGTTCGGGGAGATTCGTCGGAAGGCATTGAATCTCGATCTTGTGGAGGATGTGATTCAGGATGCCGCCTTCACGAACTCCGATAGCGCTTCCTTCAAGCACGATCGGCACTTCCACGGTAATCTCTTCTCCCGCGACGAGGCCCATGAGATCGAAATGGATCACGGAGTCCGTGACGGGATCGAACTGCACGTCGCGCACGATCGCTTTGCGGCTGCTGCCGTCATCGAGTTTCAGTTCAACGACGTGCGTGTCCGATGTATAGACGAGCGGGCGCAAATCCAGCGCACGCACTTCTATCGGGATGTTTTCGCTGTTATGCAGGTAATACACGCCAGGAACGATTCCCTGGCGGCGTGACCGGTTCGATGACGAACGGCCCCGTCCTTTTCGGATAGTGGCATTGAGTGTTATTTCGTGCACGGTTTCTTCTCCATAATGATTTACATGATCTTGTCTTTATCGACATCGAAAAGGGAACTGATCGACTGATGCAGATGGGTGCGTTTGATCGCTTCGGCAAAAAGCTTCGCGACGGACTTCACCTCTACACATCCCGTGTCGATGATCGTCTGCCCGAGTGGAATCGTATCGGTCACCCAAACGTTCTTCACTCCCGATGAGCTGATGTTTTCGGCCGCTTTCCCTGAAAAAATAGGATGGGTACATGCTCCTTCAACGGAACTCGCTCCGGCATCGAGCAACGCACTCACTGCGTTTTTGAATGTCCCGCCGGTATCGATCAGATCATCGACGATGAGAACGTTTCTCCCTTTGACATTGCCGATGATGTTGAGGACTTCAGCTTCGTTCTGCCGTGGGCGTCGTTTATCGAGCACGACTAAGTCCGCTTTCAGTCGCTTTGCATAGGCACGGGCCATTTTAATTCCCCCCACGTCCGGGGAAACGACCGCAAGGTTCGGAATTTTCCTTCGACGAAAATGCTTCAGGAAGACAGCCGATGAGTACAAGTGGTCGAGTGGAATATCGAAGAAACCCTGGATCTGTGGAGCGTGAAGGTCCATCGTGATGACGCGGTCGGCGCCTGCGCTCGTAATGAGATTGGCGACGAGACGTGCCGTAATGGAAACGCGAGGCTGATCTTTTCGATCCTGCCTTGCGTAACCGAAATACGGGATGACAGCAGTGACGCGGTTCGCGGAAGCGCGTTTGGCGGCATCGAGCATGATGAGCAACTCCATGAGATTCTCAGCAGGCGGCTGTGTGCTCTGAATGATGAAGACATCCCTCCCACGGATGTTCTCACGATACTTCACCCAGATCTCGCCGTCGCTGAAGTTCTTGATCTCACAAACGCCAAGCGGCTCGCCAATATACTTGGCGATACTCTCTGCGAGTACGGGATTCGAGCGGCCGCTGAATGCTATCATAGGGGAATTCATAGTGAGGTCTCTGCGTACCTGGCTGGGGCGGGAGGATTCGAACCTCCGAATGTCGGCTCCAAAGGCCGATGCCTTACCACTTGGCGACGCCCCAAGTGGGAGCGTTTTGAAATCGTTTCAAAACGCATCAGGAAGGCAAATATAACCCAGACCGGAGAGTGAGGCAATAGATTCTCTCTAAGTTGGCCATTCTGTTGACGTTTATCGACGCGATCCGTGTCGGTCCCGCGACGATCGAAGCAGAAAAACGAGAATTATCTTCCTCGAAAAAGTCTGTCCCCTAAAACTCTCGGCAAGCCTGCGTCAATGATTTTTTCCGAAGCTTGTCTGACATCGTACTCTACGCGATTGATCTCAAACGAACCCGCTACGGTATCGAGCAAACCGTAAGCTGCCCTCCAGTTTCCATCGCGCGGCTGGCCAACGCTGCCGACATTGATGATGAATCGGTGATTCGGAGAGTAGTGCGACGCGTTTGGACTCAAATGATAGACTGCAGGCACATGCGAGTGCCCGATAAAGCACACGCGCTCAGCAAACGCAGACTCATAGAGCCGTGCTTCGAAAGCACTGAGTATGTATTCCCAATCATGAGGATTTCTCGGTGTGGAATGAACGAACAGGAGGTCATCCGAAGTCATTTTGAATGGAAGGCTTTTGAGATAGCGCTTCTCTTCTTCGGAAAGCGCGTGAGCCGTCCACCGCGCGGATGTTTGAGCCACTTCCGTGTATTCGTCGAGCTTCGAGAAATCGAAAGCCGCTTCATCGTGATTTCCGAGAACGATGATGTCTGCATGTTCGCGAACGAGGTTCAAGCATTGCGAAGGATTCGCTCCGTACCCTACAATATCACCAAGACACACTACCGTATCCGGTTGCGTTCGCCCGAAGTCATCGAGCACCGCCTGAAGCGCTTCGAGGTTTGCATGGACGTCGGAGAAGATTGCTATCCGCATAACGAGCCTGCGGTCAAACTATGGACTCACGTTCCGAAAAGCAATCGGTATGAATCCCACTGCATCCTGAGAGACGAAACTCCCAACATCGTTTCTCCATCCCCATGCGAGGTTGTATGTTTCCCACTGTGAAACGACGCACCGCGATGGCGACAGGCAATACGATTCCGTGCATAACCGCTTTCTTGCTCTTATCGGGAAGTGTTCTTGCACAACAATCCGTACTGGAAGTCCTCAACGCGGACAGGCTCGTAGCAAGCGCTACCGGTGATCACTCGATTCGTGAGCTTATCGGGAACGTCTGGATGCGCCAGGAGAATGTGAATATTCGATGCGACCGCGCTATTCAGAACATCACGCTCAACACCGCCGAACTGATCGGCAACGTCGTGATCACGCAAGACACCCTCGTCATGAAAACCGATCGCGGCCTCTATCGCGGTGACGACAAGCTCGCTTCCACCGTTGCCGGCATCTATCTGTTCGACGGACATACAACGCTCACGGCTCAGGAAGGCAGGTATGAGACGACCGCGCGAAGAGCGTTCTTCACTTCACGCGTCTTCGTCGATGAGCCTTCAGCAGCGATCTCCTGCGACCATCTGCGCTATGACCGCGACAGCAGCCAGACGTGGGCAAACGGAAACGTGGTTGTCCGTTTCAAGAATGAAAACTCCATGGTGACGGGCGACACCGTTTCGCATAACCTCAAGTCGAAAATCTCCGTCTTCACGGGAAAGCCCGTTCTCTGGCAACTCGATTCTGTCCTCGTCAAGAGAGACTCACTGACTGCTTCCGACTCAGTCCGCATCGACACCGTCAGTATCGTTGCGGACTCGATGCGCGCCGTGCGCGATTCGACGAACATGTTCTTTGCGATTGGAAACGTCGCTATCGTTCGCGGCGGCCTTGCAGCGCGCTGCGAACACCTCTCGTACTTTCGCAGCGACAGCACGATCATCCTTCGGCACAAGCCCATCATCTGGTACGAAGAGACACAGATGACCGCAGACTCGATGGTCGTTCGGCTTGCGAACGACGAATTGGAACGGCTCATGGCGTTCGGGGACGCTTTCTCGCTCGCCAAGAGCAAACCTTCCGAGGACGATACACTTTCGCCGCCGGGGCGCTACGACCAGATCAAAGGCCGCGAGATAGAAATTCTCTTCGCGGACGAGAAGCCATCGCAGGTAAACGTCGTTGAAAGCGCTTTCAATCTCTATTACCTCTATGATGAGAATGCCTTGAATGGAGTCCGCATCGAAAGCGGAGATCGCATACACATCTTTTTCAGAGACGGCGAAGCGTCCGAGGTGCGCACGATCGGCGGAGTGGAAGGCTCATACTTTCCTGAAAAAATGGTCAACGGAAGAGAGTCATCGTTCAACCTCGAAGGCTTCGAACTGCGAATGAACCGCCCCGAACAGCCTCGTCCTAAAACGGACATTCACGTCACGTCTCGATAGCGATGCACAGCGCTCCCTGCGGCGCCGTACTTACACAGGCTTCAAACCGGCATACTTGAGTATCAGCGTTTTCTTCCCAACGGAATCGAAGACAACAACCGCGCGTGCAAGGTCGCCTGCACCCTGAACGGCAATGATCCTTCCGCGTCCGAATGTTGCGTGCTTCACGGTCGCACCGACGTGGAGTTCGTTGTCCATTTGTGAAAACGACTCATCGCTTATCTGACTGTATTCGGACTGCCGTCCACGCTGCGAAGAACCTTGTCGGTGCCGGTGCCCGTTGGCGGAGCGCGTTGCAAAGGCTGTTCGTCTCGTGGACTCCCGCTCGATCACGCTTTCATCCAGCTCGCTGAGAAAACGTGACGGAACAGCTTCGAGCCGTTCTCCCCAGCGCAAGCGTGAACGCGCATGCGTGAGGTATAACTTCTTCATCGCGCGCGTCATGCCCACGTAGCACAGACGCCGTTCTTCCTCGACTTCATCGCGGTCGATCGAGAGCGATGATGGAAAGAGGCCTTCCTCCATTCCGACGAGAAAGACGACCGGAAATTCCAATCCCTTCGCGGAATGAAGTGTCATGAGCGTGACGGCATTTCTGCTTCCATCCATGCTGTCCACGTCGGCGACGAGCGCCGCTTCCGTGATGAATGCTTCGAGCGTGTTGAGTCCATTCTCCGTTTTGAAATCGGCGATGGCGGAAAGCAATTCCTGGAGGTTCTCGATGCGCGTTCGCGCGTCCGGAGTTCCTTCGATCTTGTATTCCTGGACGATGCCGATTTCATCGATGAGGGAACCGGCGAGTTCGCCGGCGGAAATCTCGTGGCGAAGCGTCGAGTATTTCTGGATCATCGTCACGAACTCCGTGATGCGCTTCACGCTCCCGCCGTGCAGCCCCGGCACTGACGATGCGTTCATTGCGGCTTCGAAAAACGTGACGCCCTGTTCCAACGCATACTCGCGCAACCGGCTGACCGTCGTCGCTCCGATGCCGCGAAGCGGATAGTTGATGATGCGCATCGCCGCTTCGTCGTCGCTCGGATTGACGATGAGCCGCAGATACGCGAGGATGTCCTTGATTTCCTTCCGCTGGTAGAACGCAACGCCGCCAACGATGCTGTACGGAATGCCGCTGCGACGAAACGCGTCTTCCAGCGCGCGCGACTGGGCGTTCGTGCGATAGAGCACGGCAAAATCCTTCAGCTGGAGTTTGCGCTTCCTGCTTTCTTCCTGCATGAGATAGACGATCTTTAGTGCTTCCTCCGACTCGTCTGCGGTTTCGATAACGGTGACATGATCGCCGTGCCCGTTTTGCGTCCACAATGTTTTCGGAATCTGCATCGTGTTTTGTCGGATGACGCTGTCGGCAGCCGTGAGGATGGACTGCGTGCTGCGATAATTCTGTTCAAGGCGAAAGGTGCGCGTCCCGGTGAAGTGCCGTTCGAAATCGAGTATGTTTCGGATATCCGCACCGCGAAAGCCGTAGATGCTCTGCGCGTCGTCGCCGACGACACAGATATTTTTCGAGACATCTGCGAGACGCCGGACAACCTGGAACTGCGCCTGGTTCGTGTCCTGGTATTCGTCGATGAGAATGAAGCGGAATTGCTTCTGGTACGCGGATAGCACGTCCGGATGATTGTCGAACAATCCGATTGGCTGAACGATCAGGTCGTCGAAATCCATTGCGTTCGCGATCCGCAAACGCTTCTCGTATTCTTCATAGACGTCGGCAACCTTGCGCTCGAAAATCTCGATTGCATCGCCGGCGAGATCTGCCGCGGTACGCAAGCGGTTCTTCGCGTTGCTGATTGCATGGCGTATCGCAGCCGGCGCGACTTGCTGCGTGCTGATGCCCCGTTCGTTCATGATCGCTTTGACGACGTTCTGCGAATCATCGGTATCGTAAATCGAAAAGTTCTTGTGGTATCCGAGCTTGTCCGCATCGCGGCGGAGAAGGCGTGCAAAGAGTGAATGGAACGTTCCCATCCAGAGTTTACGCGCTTCCTCGCCGGGAACGAGTTGTTCGATGCGCTCGCGCATTTCTCGCGCGGCTTTGTTCGTGAAGGTCAGCGCAAGAATGTTGTATGCGGGCACGCCGGCTTGAAGGAGATATGCAATCCGATACGTCAGTACGCGCGTCTTGCCGCTTCCCGCTCCAGCGACGATCATGACCGGTCCTTCGAGGGTTGTCACGGCTTCACGCTGTACGGGATTAAGCTCTTTTAAAAAAGACATAGGTGATTCGATAATTCTCGCGATGCTGCAATACGATTCTGCCCTGAGAAAATGAGCATCCCGAAATGTTCGGACAGAAGAGCCTTCCGGGAGAGCGCGACTATTTTTCCGGTCGCATCGTCGGAAAGAGAATCACATCACGAATCGACGGCTCCCCGGTCAACAGCATCGTCAAGCGGTCGATACCGATGCCGAGTCCGGCCGTCGGCGGCATTCCGTATTCGAGGGTCTCGATGAAGTCTTCATCGAAACTCATGGCTTCGTCGTCACCACGCGCTCTCAAGCGTGCCTGTTCGAGAAAGCGTTCCTTCTGGTCGATCGGGTCGTTCAATTCCGAGAAGGCATTCGCAATCTCCTGCCCGTTGATGTAAAGCTCGAAACGTTCGACGAGTCCGGGTTTCGAACGGTGCTTCTTTGCCAGCGGCGAAAGCTCGAGGGGATAATCCGTAATGAACGTCGGTTGAATGAGATGCGGCTCGACTCGGGCTGAAAAGATCTCGTCGATGATTTTTCCCGCTCCCGCGCTATCCTCGATTTCCACGTGAAGCCTTTTCGCTACGGCCCGCAACCCAGATTCGTCAAGACCCTCGACGCTTTCCCCAGCATATCGCGTGATTGCTTCCAGCATTGGGAGGCGTGGATACGGTGGCGTAAAGTCGATCGTGTTTCCTGCGATGCTCACGACGTTCGCGTCGTTCACTTCGCGGTTGATCGTGAAGAGCATTTCCTCGACTAATTCCATCATCCAGATGTAATCTTTGAAGGCGACGTACAACTCCATCATCGTGAATTCCGGGTTGTGGTTTCTGTCCATGCCTTCGTTGCGGAAGTCTTTGCTGATCTCATACACGGCGTGAAATCCGCCGACGATGAGCCGCTTCAGGTACAGTTCATCGGCGATGCGCAAATAGAGCGGAATGTTCAGCGCATGATGATGCGTCACGAACGGGCGCGCAGCCGCACCGCCGTAGAGCGGCTGCAGGACGGGCGTCTCCACTTCGAGGTAACCTTTACCGTCGAGGAATGCGCGCATCGAACGATTGATCGCCGTGCGTTTCAGGAATGTCCGCTTCACGTCGGGATTCAGAATGAGATCGAGCGGACGCTTGCGGTAGCGCAATTCCTTGTCCGTGAATTGATCGAAGACGATCGTGTTGCCTTCTTCGTCTTTTTTCTCCTTTGGAATCGGGATCGGACGCAATGCCTTTGCGAGAAGCTCCATCCGCTCGGCATGTACCGAAACTTCACCGGTGCGAGTGCGAAAGACGAACCCCGCTACGCCGATGATGTCCCCGATATCGAGAAGGCGAAACGAATCATACAACGACTCCCCAATGTCATCCCGCTTGAGATAGATTTGAATTTTCCCGGTGTGATCCTGAATGTGAACGAAGGATGCTTTCCCCATCCGGCGCAACGTCATGATGCGACCGGCGACACGCACATCCTGTCGCGGTGCATCGTCACGATACGCAGCATGGATTTCCTCGGAAGTCTTCGTGAGATCGAATGCGTAGGGATACGGCGTGATTCCCCTTTGAAGAAGTTCATCGTACTCTGTTCGACGATGAAGCATTTGGTCATTCAGTTCTTCGGGATTTTCAGTCATACTCATAGTGGAATGGGGTCAGTTGTTCACCGCAAAGCGGGGTTAGGAACATAGGGCAGCATGCCGGGAATTGCAAAGGCACAGGAACCATGCACGACAGATATCCACCGCACATGTGCTTGAACATTGGCTGTAATGCACCTCGACGGCTCGCGGTCGAAACGATATTCGCGGACGAACGCAGCCGATGTCCCGCTGAAACAGAATCATTATTTCTCTCATGTTTTTGTCCGCGATGACCCTTAGCCTAAGTTGAATTCAGCAGCCGGACTGCAAATGGCCATGACCAAACGACAAACCGTTCTCATCATCTTCGTCATCATCTTCGCTCTGAATTTGATCGACCAATTCGTGGATTCCGTTCAGACCGGTCACTGGGGACCCGTCATCGGGCAGATGCTGATTCTCGCGATTCTCGGTTATCTGATGTATCGCTCACGTGATTCTTTTTCGCGAAGCCGTGAAGAGTACAAGCGAAGGTTCGAGGCATCGCAGCATGACGTCAGCGTGAAGGATGCCGCGCTCTTCTCGCTGTCGTGGAGTCGTGAGATTTACAAGAGCATTCCACAGGATCGCAAGCAGTTAGTGAAGCAGGCGTTCGTGCTCATCGGCATCGGGATGATCGTTGTGTGGCTGCAAGTCGGATTCGACAGCTTGCTCACGGTCATCATCATCGCTGCCTTGATCCTTGCGGGTGTGAATCTCCTCGTGTGGGTTTTCGCTTCGGAGCGAAGTGAAAAGGACCGGCTGCGTATCGAGTTGGACGCCGCGCGCCACATGCAACTCAGCCTCATGCCGACAGAGGATCCCCACGTCGAAGGCTACGACGTTGCGGGGCTTTGCATTCCGGCACAGAACGTCGGCGGCGATCACTTCGACTACGTCTGGCTTGGGAACGACAACCGCCGTTTCGGTGTCGCCGTCGTGGACGTGGCTGGTAAGGGCGTGGACGCAGCGATGACGGCGATCTTTACGAGCGGCGCATTCATTTCGGAAGTCCAGCATGAATCGGACATCAGCGAGATCATGTGCAAACTGAACCGCGCAGTTCGTTCACGGAACAACCGCACGCGCTTCGTTTCCTTCTTCCTCCTCGAACTCGATACGGCAAGCGGAGAAATCCGCTATGTCAACGCCGGCCAGACGAAACCTATCCTCCTTTCGAACGGCGTTGGTAAGCCGCTCGAATCCGAGGGCGATCATTATCCGCTCGGCCTTGTAGAATCCGTCTCCTACAAACCGGGGCGCGTCACACTCAAGCCCGGCGACAGTTTGGTTCTCTACACCGATGGGCTGACCGAAGCGATGAATCCGCAACGCGAAGTGTATGGCGAAGAACGCATGACACGCACTGCGCTCCAACTTCTTCAGAACGGCGCAACGTCACGCCGCGTAGTCGATTCGCTGAAGAATGAAGTGGTGGCCTTTTCGCAGCCGGCAGAACAACACGATGACTTGACCATCGTCGCGATTCGCGCAACGTGATCTTCAAAGGATGTAGGGCGAGACGAAATAGTATCCCATCCCTCCGAAAAGAAACAGCACCAAACCGATCATCGCTTTGATCTTGTTAAATGCCTTGGGGATGATCACAAGGGAAAGAAAAAATGAAGCGAGAACCCCGAACACAGCGACCATCCCTTCCCCATCGATCAGATGCCCTGCAAGGGCGCAAAGGAAACCCATGACGAACACTGTGGCGAGCCACAGATTTTGTAACCGGGGCTTCGCGCTGAAATCATCGACAATGCCGTATCGCCAGGCATCGGCAAAACGGACGACATGAAATCGTTTCGCAAGAAGGTACATGATATAGCTTGTTGCAAGACCGAGCGAAACGAGCTTTACTGTCATGACGACGAACCAGATATCCATGATGTCTCGTTTTACTCTTTGTTTGAAATGGAAAAAGTGATGGTCACTTGTCGTTTCTCACTCAATCGTATCAATGTACTCGAACGCACACTCAGTCCAAAGAGTCCGATTCAACGCTCCAAACCGGCACCGATAAAACGAGTGATATCGATCTTTTCCGAAAGAGGTGTTTCCTGAAATGCAGCGATCAGCGCTTCGATAGGAATGATGTTCATGTCCTGAACGCATCGAAAGACTCCCGATAACGCAGCATTCTTCGCGCCTGCAAGTTTGCGTAAATCGACACGGCGCACCTGCGCGGCGATGCGCGGGATCTCAAGTGTCTCATCGAGAACCACGATCGTCGATTCATCCATTCGCATCATACGGGATCGCGCATAATCCAGTCCGTCCTCTGACGTCACGAGAAGAATATCCGGCATAGGAAGACCCGTGTATCGAATCGGCCATGGAGAGAGAATCACTTCCGACGCGGAGAAGCCGACGCCGACGGTGACGGGATAGCTGCCTTTCTTCGTTGCGTGGAGTCCCGATATCACTGCGGCTTTCCCGAGAAGCTCCGCCGCGGACTGCACGCCCTCACCTGCCGAGCCGGCAAGCATGATTCCCATCGGTTTTGCGACCTGCGCCGGGAATCGTGCCTCGACAAGCAACGAAGAGGTGATGAGCGATTCGCGGCTGTCATTCACGGGGCTTCGAAAGACGCGGCCTTCCTTCTTTGCAAAGGTTTTGACATGCAAACCGGCAGCCTCAAGCACCGCAGGCAGTTTCAAGCCGGGATTCGCTTTCACGGCATAGCTCGGACATAATTCCATCACTTCGACGATAGAGAATCCGCGATGAGAAAAGGCTTCCGCAAGCTCTTCCGAAAAATCACCGATGCCTACGACGCGTCGAACATACGTTGCGCCTGCAGCCGTCAGCAGTTCGCACACGTCGTAACCTTCGATGGTCGCGCCGTTCGTTAGTGTCGGTGTTTTGAATCCTTGCGGCGTGAATTCGGAAGGCTGCCCGCCGGTCATTCCATACAGGAAGTTGTTGTGAATGACCACCGTCATATCGAAGCCGTGATGTGCGGCGTTGATCAGGTGCTGCATTCCGATCGTCGCCCCGCCATCTCCGACATAGACGATCACTTTCTTGCTCGCATCGGAAAGCCCAGCCGCGATGCCAGCACCGACCGCGACCGATCTTCCATGAAGCCCGTGAACTGTGTGCGTCAAAAGGCTTTTATCGATGATACCGTGGCACCCGATGTCCGTCACGAGGACGACGTCGAGAGGGTCGAGACCGAGGATCTGCAAAGCCTTCTCCGTGCTTTTCGCGACATGTGAATGACCACACCCTTTGCAGAAAGGCAGTTCACTTCCATTCAGGAAACTCTTAGCCATTGCGCACCTCACGGATGATTTCCTCGGGGCTGATCATGCGCCCGATTGCGTTGACACCCGTGACCCGCGCATCGTGATGCGCGCCAAAGAGCAAATGCCGGTACTGTCCGGTCAGGTTCTCTTCCGCAACGACGACGCGCCGGTACTTCGATGCGAGCTCCGCATAGACTCGCGGAATCGGAAACAGTGTTTTCGGGATGAGATGCGATACGGCACAACCCTTCGACCGTAACTCATCGATAGCATCGCGCGCCGCCTGTGCCGTCACGTCGAACGATATGAGCAAGACATCGGCATCGGCGTCGGCGTCATATTCATAGATGGTGAACGCATCCGACTGCGCGTCGATCTTCTCCTGCAAGCGCCGCGTGTTTGCCATTCCCTCTGCGGAAGTGCTCTGTATCAAACCCCGCTCATCATGCGTGGACGCGGTAAAGCGCACCTGATGCGCGGTGTTGCTGACTGGGAGAAAGTCAGGGACGAGATTCTCCGTTGTGCGATAGGGACGATACTCGTCATCGGAGTGGTAGCGGGAGACGGCATGTCTCTCGATGGGAGGAAGAAGAGTAAGCTCGAAGCTCGAAAGCGTCATGACCATCTCTTTCGATGTGAGCAATACGACGGGTGTTCGCAGATGCATTGCCGCGCGAATCGCTTCCGATGTCACGTTCCAGCAATCCTGGAAATCGCTGATGCAAAACGTCGGGAGAGAAAAGCCACCGGAGATGCTTCCATGGAGAAACGCGATATCCCCTTGCGCCCCCGTCGTCGCGGTTCCCGTCGCCGGACCGAGCCGCTGTACGAGGATTACGAGCATCGGCAGTTCCATCATGAATGCCATGTTGATCGATTCGAGCATGAGCGCATAGCCGGGGAACGATGTGGCGGTGACCGGCATGTGATCGGTAACGGCATAACCGCACATCCATTGCAGCGTGGTGATTTCATCGGGCGCCGCGAGCATGATCGGGAAGCGCTTGCCTGCATAGAGGTACAGCAGGTTGGCAGGCGTGATCGGATACCCGATGAACACGTCCGCGCCTGCGCGCACGCACGATTCCGTGATCAGCCGTGAGCCGTCGATCAATGCAACGCCGGCTTTGACCTGCTCTTCAATCAATGGGTTCATCTTTATCGTCGTTGTATCAGAGTGAATGTATTTCGATGAGGTGGTGGTTTGCTATCTTGTACGAAATGAGCAGCAAATCATTCAACCTTTCAATCTCGTAACTCATTTCAATATCACGTTCCGCCATGCCGTCTCAGATCAACATACGATGATGAATGCGAACAGGAACTGATATAAAGCAGTTTTTCCCGGTGCAATCTATCGCGCTGTACTTCCTCGTTTGGACTCTCTTCTCGCTTCATACGGGTCAGTTCATTGCTCATGCGCAAGTGAACGAACTTGGAGCGCCGCAGATCTGGACTACCACCTACAACAAGATCGAAATGCAGTACTTCTGCGCGCAGCAGGACAAGCGTGGCGTCATGTATTTCGGAAGTGCTGACGGCTTGCTGGAATTCGATGGCGTTTCCTGGAGGAATCTCGGTTCACTGAACGACTCACCGGCATACTCGATGGCGATGGATTCAAGTGGACGGCTGTATTTCGGCACGGTCGGAGAACTCGGTTATCTGCGGTCGGACAGCATCGGGAGATCAGAGCTGACATCCTTGAAGAAACACATTCCAAAGAATGCTCAATCCTTCGACGTTGTGTTGGATATCGTCGTTCTCGACAGCATCGTCTATTTCGTCACCCCTCATATACTCTTCCTCTGGGACGGCTCTTCGATGGAGATGATTGAACAAACAAACACGACGTTTCGTGATGCATTCGTTGCAGACGGCGTACTCTACGTGCTGGCGATGAGCGATATCTACCGGCTCCATGGGAAACGTTTGATTCAAGCCGCACGCCTCAGCGAGCTTGCACGATCGTTCGAGAATCTCTTCGTCATCCACGGTTCCACCATGCTTCTTGGTTTTGAAGGAACGACGGCAAGCATGATTGCGGATGGGAAGGTGATGTTGTTAGGACCGGCTGTCCAAAACATACTTCGAACGAGTACGGTCACTCATGTCGTTCAGCTTCCCGATTCATTGATAGCGATCGGGACGTCGCGGCATGGTGTTCTCGTTATCAACTGCAGCGGTGATCTCGTGATGATCCTCGATAAGAACTCCGGCTTGCCGGCATTCTGGGTGTTAAGTCAGTATGTCGATCCGCAAAATGGATTCTGGATTATGACTTCAAAAGGGATATCCCACGTCGATTGGCCTGCTCCAATTTCGGTCCACCGCGAAGAATTCGGTCTCGTCGGAGCGTGCAACAGCATCATCCGTCACAAAGGTATTCTCTATGTCGCCACGACCGACGGTCTTTACCGTTTGGTACAGCAAGCGCCACTGGGTTTTCATCGCTCGGAATCGAAACCACTAAGGAGATGGGAACTCGTCCCCGGGTCAGAGAGCCAGTGCTTCTCCCTTTTATCAACAGGAGCGGATTTGTTCATCGGGTCATCGAGAGGGTTATTGTTTCTCGATGAAGGCGTCGTTCGGTCTGTGGGCAGATTCAAAGTGCTCATCAGAGAGGTTCTTCGATCACGAAAGGATCCGAACCGGATTTATGCAGGCGGCGACGATTTGATCTCCTTCTCCTTTCGTAACGGCGCATGGAAATTCGAAACTCAGATTCAGAGCGTCCCGCATCGCATCTGGTCCATGGCTGAATCCCCTGATGGAGACTTGTGGTTAGGTTCTACAACGGAAGGCGTCGTGCGTCTGGATTATTCTGGAGGCTTTACGTCGAAACCTCACGTGACACGATTCGACACGACGCATGGACTTCAATCCATGTTCGTCTTCACCACATCCACCTCTCGCGGTCTGATCTTTCCGACTCAAGAGGGTCTTTTTCTTTTCAATCCGGCACTCAATCGTTTTGAACAGGATACGCTTCTTCTTGAAAGGCAACCGGAGTTGCAAGGCATTCCCTTTTTTCCGCTCGCTGACGACTTGCATGGGAACATCTGGTCCTATCACTGGAAGAACGACGAGCCTGCACCGGGTCGCTGGATACGCACATCCACCGGGGCTTACCAATGGAATGTCGGCGCGCTTCGCATCGTTGATCCGGCCGCTGTGTACTGTATCTATCCTGAAGATTCGAAAGTCGTGTGGTTCGGCAGGCCGTCGAGCGTGATCCGCTACGATTACAGCAAGGAAGGACGCTCGAACCGGGCGTTCAACACGCTCATTCGCTCCGTGACGATCGGTCGTGACTCCGCCCTGTATTTCGGCAACAGAATACAGCAGCTCCAACCGATAGAAATACCGTTTGGAAGAAACACCGTCCGGTTCGATTTCGCCGCGATGAGCTACTCCCATGTCGAAGGAAACGAATATCAGATACTCCTCGACGGCTATGACGACCAGTGGTCATCCTGGTTCTCCGAAACGCGGAAGGAGTATGCGAATCTTCCCGCAGGCACGTATGTCTTCCGTGTGCGCAGCAGAGATATCTATGGGACACTCGGCAACGAAGACGCATTCGAGTTGCGCATCCTTCCTCCATTGTATCTGACGTCGTGGGCTTTTCTGTTCTATGCTGCTGCATTGGTTGCGATGGTCATCGGAATCGTTCGCATGAGAACACGGCAGTTGGAAAGGTACAAGCAAGAGTTGGAGGAGAAAGTCCGGATTCGAACGGCACAGATCTCACGTCAATCGGAAGAAATCTCTTTGCAGAAAAGGGAACTGGAGCGCATCAACGAGACGCTCGAACGCTTCAACGAAGAACTGAAACTGAAGAACGAACAGATCATCAGCACGCAGCAGCAACTTATCACACAGGAGAAACTTGCGTCGCTCGGTTCGCTCACGGCAGGCATCGCACATGAAATTCAGAATCCCCTGAACTTCGTCAACAACTTCGCCGGCCTTACCAAGGAAATGCTGGAAGAGCTTGCCGATGAATTGAAGAACTCCTCCAACCGCGAGCAAGTCGAAAGACTGATCGAGTCGCTCATTCAGAATGCACGGATGATGATGGACCATGGTGAACGAGCGTCGTCGATCATCCGGTCGATGCTGCAACACTCACGCGTTCGCAAAGGCGAAGCACGTGAGATCGATCTCAACCGGCTGCTGGACGACAGCGTCGCGCTGGCGTATCACGGCATTCGAGGTTCACACGCCAACTTCTCCGTTGCCCTGGAAAAGAATTATGATCCGAATATCCCGAAGATGTACGTGATCCCGGAGGATATCAGTCGTGTCTTTCTCAACATCGTGAACAACGCTTGCTACGCAGCGCACCAGAAGTGGGACCAGTCAAACCACGACGTGCAGCCGATCGTGCGGATCACGACGGCATTCAAGGACAACACCGCCGTCGTCCGTATCCGCGAC
The DNA here is from genome assembly GCA_964448285.1 of uncultured Chromatiales bacterium. Taxonomy (GTDB): domain Bacteria; phylum Bacteroidota; class Ignavibacteria; order SZUA-365; family SZUA-365; genus CAYUWG01. The sequence goes on along the minus strand of CAYUWG010000008.1, from coordinate 66,107 downwards.
AACGGAACGGGCATCCCCAAGGAACTGCGCGAACAGATCTTCCAACCGTTCTTCACGACGAAACCGACCGGCATCGGCACGGGGCTTGGCCTTTCGATCAGCTACGATATCATCGTGCAATTACACGGCGGCTCGTTGACCTTCGAATCCGAACCGGGTGAATTCACCGAGTTCATTCTCAAACTGCCGAGGAAGGCCGTACAAAAGAACGATTGAACGCTACCGTTTCGGGTATATCGGCGGGCCCATCCAGACGACGCGGATCTTCCCTTTCGGTCTTTCAATGGCAGTGCCATCGTGCGGGAAAATTTCCGCTTGCGGAACACAACCTGCTTCTTCAAAAGCCAGTTGTAAAAAACCGTCTAACGGCGGATGAGTTACAGCTTGCGTTTCCGTACCGGTGAGCATCACTTCGAATGGCGCTATGGTCGTCGAGCAGGACACCGGAACATCGGAAGCCAGTTGTTGAATGAGTAGAAACTGGCCATCCATCAACTTCGATCTCGTATCATCCTCGAATGTGACCTCGATCGGATATGGTCCATACCAGTAACGCTCGGGTCCAATAATCACAGCCATGCTATCCTCCTTTTTTTGTGGAACAGGTAGTATTTACGGATTGCATGGTAAGAAGTCTGCCGGAGAAAACAAACATGACAGGTCTTAGGAACACATCGAAATGCGCCTTGCATGAATTCTCTCGCTTGGCATCACCACCTGTATCGGATATCTTCGTCTCACCTTACTCGCAGTGAGCACATCTCATCTCATCACAAACTATCTCAAGAAAGGTCAACCCTATGAGCTACACCATCCGACTCCACCGCGTTATCAAGGCCGCACCCGAAAAAGTCTATCGTGCGTTTCTCGATCCGGCCGCGATGTGCAAGTGGCTCCCGCCGCACGGATTCACCGGCACCATCCATCATCTCGATGCGAAGGTCGGCGGGACGTACAAGATGTCCTTCACGAACTTCACGACGGGACAGAGCCACTCATTCGGTGGTGAATATCTCGAATTGATAATGAACGAACGCATCCGACACACCGACGTTTTCGATGACCCGAATTTGCCCGACGTGATGCAGGTGACCGTTTCGCTGAAAGCAGTTTCGTGCGGCACGGAGCTGAACGTCGCACAGGAAGGAGTGCCCGACGTCATCCCACCGGAGATGTGCTACTTAGGCTGGCAGGAATCACTCGAACAACTTGCGAAGCTTGTAGAGCCTGAGATACAGGGGTGAGAGGTGACTGGTCACGTATCCTTTGACACTGAATCTTCGGTTTCCTTGGCGTTGCGACAAGCAATCTTGCGACAACAATAGCAGCATGACAACGCAAACGAAAAGACAGAAACTGATGATACGAATACACGAACCAATTGTCTATGGACGATCAATCACGATGTACGGAAACCTGATATACTTACACTTGCTTTATTGCCGTTGTATAGCCATTAGAGGAAATATGTTTTATGGTTTGCGTAACGGCGAATCGAATTCGGCGATATGAAGAGTTCGTTTTATTTTGTGCGGTCGGCCGGAACGTTCATTGGGGACGGAAATGCCACTAAAATTTATATATAACTTCATCAAGAAAGGAACACGCGTGCATCCTTCTTCCGAACCCTCGCCCGGACCCGGTCTCCAACACCGGGACGACAGCGACATTCTCTCGACCACAGGTCCCGACATCGACCGGAAGCAAAGCGACCAGAAACTGAGGATGACTATGAACTGGGTCGTCGCGGTAGCGCTTTCCCTGTTCGGCATTGCGGCGCTCGTGGGGCTGCTTACCTTCGATGCTTCGAAAAGCACCTTTTGGACCGAGTTGATTCGCCAGAACTTCCCGGTGATCGTCGGCTTGCCCATGGCCGGCTTGGGAGCGCTCTTCGTTTCCATCGTTCTGCAGATCTCTTCCGGACCGATCGAATTCGACGTCGCAGGAGTCCGCTTCAAGGGAGCTTCTGCGCCAATCGTCTTCTGGCTGTTGTGTTTCCTGGCCATCACCTTGGCAATCAAGATGCTCTGGAGATATTCGGCTCCCTGACGCTGGGTAACCGAACATTCATCCGACACTGCCGGGATATCTGGCGCTTGCTTCTTTTGCATTGGGTACACGGTTACGATGCCCCTAAACCATCGGGTGCCTGACTATGATTGAGGCGAGTATGTCTGCGATGTTTTCCTCTCAACTTGACATCGCGCGATACCTGATCGGATACGGAATGTTCGCTTCGATGCCTAAGCGCAGCTTTCGGTCTTTCTCATACATGGCGTAGTTGCCGTCGAACCAGCGCACCTGACTATCTGTTACACCTGCATGTTCACCACGGGACAATAACGACTATCCGCACACCCTCTCTTTTTGTTCTGTTGAAGTGATTGGTTAAACTATACTCGAAACAGGAGGTAAGACAATGACTATCTCAAGCAGAATCGAAATGAATCCCAAGATCATGCTGGGAAAACCGGTGATCCGGGGAACGCGCATCACAGTGGAGCTTATCCTACGCAAGCTCGGCGAAGGCGCCACTGAGGACGATCTCCTTGACGCATACCCCGGTCTGACTCCGGAGGATATCCGTGCAGCTGCCATGTATGCCGCTGATACTCTGGCGCATGAGGAAACTGTTTTGTTGGGACCCTCGAATTAGACTGTTTCGAGACGGATGCGTTTCCTTGCGGATGAGAACTGCGATTTCTCCCTTGTACATGCATTACGTACCATGGGTCACGATGTCGTTGCGGTCTGCGACGAAAGACCTGGAGCGACCGATGACGCGATCATTGAGCTTACCCTCGCGGAATCCCGTATTCTTTTGACTGAAGATAAAGACTTTGGACAACTGGTTTTTGCCAGCGTTGCCAAATCATCTGGCGTCATTTTCATCCGATTTCCGGCCAAAGCCCGGAGAGCCATGGTTCGAACCGTCGTGGAATTTATTGATACACATCGTACGATGATTGAGGGCTGCTTTATCGTTGTCCAACCCGGCCGCATTCGCATCTCTGAACGCATCCCGGATAAATGAAGTTGAGCACCCGGATAAAAACCGCAGCACCTGGCACGGACTAGTCGTTGCTTGCGGTCTTTCTCATACATCGCGTAGTTGCCGTCAAACCAGCGCACCTGACTGTCGCCTTCGAAGGCGAGTATGTGCGAGATGAAGTGAGTAAGAAAGTTTTTTCGGGTATTTCTTGACATTGACTCTTTGATTCCCTATCGTTGCGCCAAGTAATCTTGCGACGACAATAGCAACATGACGACCCAAACGAAACGACCAAAGCTGATGATGCAAATGTATGATGAATTGCAAACCCGACATTACATACATCGAACGGTCGAGGCATGATGCCAAGAAGAACAAATAATTCTATGGAGTCTTATGCGGACTGAAAATGAGAAACCGGCGGTTTATGCGGATCAGCCTAATTATTGTTAGCGTGCAGCAACCATGAATCACACGAGCTTGGGTAAAGAGGTTTGTATTGAGGCACACATCGAAATCTCGTTTGGGTTGGACATCTACCATTCCGTAAACAGCTTCATTGAAACTGCGAAGGAGGTAATCATGAAAAACTCAAACGCCATACTTCATTTTGTCGTGGCATGTGTTTGGTGCGGAGCTGCGTTCCTGCGGAGCCTGGTGGAAAAAAACTCCAACCCAAGCGAGAGATGGTTGTGTGAGCAAATACATTCCTTCCAAGAGAGAACGCGGAAGGTTCGATTCCTTCCCTCCGCACCATTTCAAACGATGTTGGGCGCAAATGCACGTTAACAGCGCCATCAACACGGACAGCAAAAAGCGTCGCGCCTACCTCGCGCCTCTTTTTGCTGCCGGTCATGACAACTATGTAGAATAATTCTATGGAGTCTTATGCGGACAGAAAACGAGAAACCGGCGGTTTATGCGGATCAGCCTAATTATTGTTGGGCCTACCGCGGAGAGAATGGGCGATGAAGAGGAAGACAAAGGACAAGAGCGCAGTCGAAGCAAAGATCGAGTATCAGCACGTCATTGCCGAGGCGAACGCCGGGGGATATCGGCCGGTTCGCTTTTCGCGCGTCAAGTACAAAGCTAGTCCAGAGACTCACATAGATATACGTCAATACCAACGTGGGTACGATGACGAAGGCGACGAAACCTTTTACCCAACGAAGGTCGGGTTCAGGTTCCTTGAGCGCGAGTTTAGGAGCGTTGTTCGGGATTACGTACTCGTACCGGAGATGTACATCCATCCTCGAATAGCCAAGGTTTCCCTTCACATGTTGAATTCGGGCGATTACGAAAGTGCCGTCCTCAAGGCCTTTAAGGCGGTAGAGACTGGGATCAGGAAGTGGACCAAGTCCAGTGCCGACGAAATTGGCGTGACTCTAATCCGCAGGGCCTTCCACCCTGAGAACGGGCCCTTGACCGACCCGGCGCTTCCAAAGGCCGAAAGGGAGGCTCTGTGTCAATACGTCGCTGGCGCATTCGGCTACTACAAGAATCCCTGTTCGCACCGGGATGTCGACATGGACTTTCTGTCGGCGTTCGAAAGAATCGTTGTCGCCAGCGATATCCTAAAGATCGTCGAGAGAGCTGGTGAGAAAGCCGAGAGGAAGCATAACACGCCGCTGCAGCAGACGAGCGGCGGGCGGGCGCCGGGCGAGTGCGGAAGCAATGGGCCGCCGCTCGCGGCTGAGCGGCACAACGTTAGGCGACACAAGAGAGGACATGGCTAGCATCGGACCCGGTCTTCAGTTCTTCGGCTGCTCCGTTGATGCCTTGATCCACGTTGATGAGCTTCGCGCCTATCTGACCACGGTCGAGGAGTTCCTCGCGGAATCAGCGACGCGCTTGGTTGGGAAGCACGATGCCTTCGGGAACGAGGATTCCTACCTCTACGAGGAGCCGTTTCCCAGCATTCTCTACAGCTCGGTGATTGTCGTCACAGTTGGTCTCCTTGAGCGAGATCTCAGAGACTTCGCGCAGAGCCTTCGTGATGCCGAGAACCTACAGCTGTCCCTCCGCGAGCTGCGGGGTTCGTGGCTCGATCGCTTCCTTGTCTATGCTCAGAAGGTCGCCCGGATGGACCTGGCCCTTCCGTCAAAGTTGCTCGAAGATGTCCGGGGTGTTGTTGAGGTTCGTAACTGCCTTGTTCACAACGGCGGTCAACTCGCTGACTTCGCTGGTAAAGGAGCGGTCCAGTCGTTCATTCGGCGGAAAGCCTTGGGTCCAGTTGTCGTGGACGCCCTACTCGCTGATTCAAAGCTCGTCGTTGCAGTGATCGATATCGTGGAGCAGTTCCTCAATGTCTGCTTTGAAGCAGCGCTCCGGAAGTGGCCCCGTGAATAGCGACCGCGCCGTGCCGACTTAAAGCAGGGCGAACCCGACGGTCCGCTTCGATGCCTAAACGCTGCTTGCGGTCTTTCTCATACATCGCGTAGTTGCCGATGAACCAGCGCACCTGACTGTCGCCTTCGAAGGCGAGAAAGTGCGAGATGAAGTGAGTAAGAAAGTTTTTTCGGGTATTTCTTGACATTGACTCTTTGATTCCCTATCGTTGCGCCAAGTAATCTTGCGACAACAATAGCAATATGACGACCCAAGCGAAGCGACCAAAGCTGATGATGCAAATGCATGAAGCATTGCAGGTTCGACATTACAGCCATCGTACGGAGGAGGTGTACTGCTTTTTGGTGAAACGCTACGTTCATTTCAATGATGTGCGCCATCCGCAAGAGATGTCGGAACCTGAGATCAATGCTTTTCTGACACATCTTGCTGTTGAGGAAAAAGTAAGCGCTTCGACACAGAATCAAGCTCTCTCTGCTCTACTCTTTTTGTATCGCAACGTTATCGGACTAGCGGTCGGTGATCTGTGCGAACTCATTCGCGCGCGGATCGCCGCAATGAAAGCAGGCATGACGAAGAGGGTAACCTGTCACACGTTCCGGCATTCGTTCGCGACACACTTGCTCGAAAGCGGTTATGACATTCGGACTGTCCAAGAGCTTTTAGGCCACCGCGATATTAAAACCACGATGATTTACACCCATGTACTTAACAGGGGGCATTCGGCAGCACGAAGCCCGATTGAATTAATAAATCAGAATTTACCGCACTATGTATTGTAGATTAGCAGTAAAACCAGCAGTTATAATTGCCGCAATCGTATTCACTGCACCATATTCGAAAGCAATTTCGCAATGGCAGTTGACTATGGCACGGGGTGGGCCTATCGTTGATATTCGGCAATCCGGTAGGTTGTTGGTGGTTGCTCATTCTCATGGAATATTCGCTGCGAATGAAAATGGCGCACCCTCAATTCCAAGCCAACCAGGTTTTCTTTCAGAATGGAAATACGGCGGAAAATTACCTACCAATGTAGGTATTACACGGTTTATCACGATAGATTCGATTTTGATTTGCGGAACACAGAAGGGTCTGTTTATCTCTTTAGACAGGGGATGGAACTGGTGGCAAGCTATCAGTTATTCGATCAGCGTAAATATGTCCTCAGAGCGAGAACGAACTACTCCATCCAATATATCTCCAGATAGCGTGCTCTCCAAAAGCGGTATACGGCACATATATGTATTCAATAATGAAATATATGCTGTCACATATGAAGGAAGATTGTATATGGCGGTAAAAGATGATATTAAAAGATGGGACGAGAAACGCGTTGTATTCTTTTCTGGTGACGAAGGATTTGGCACATTGAAGGAGTATAGCAGTAGAGTCAACACTGTCCTTAGGTGCGAAAATCTTATATTTGTCGGAGCGGACAATGGGATATTCTTATCCAGGGATGGTGGAAAAAACTGGATTGGAGTTAATTCCGGACTATATAACCGGATGATTAATTCACTGGCTGCATTGGGAAACGTGCTTTTTGCTGGAACCAATGATGGATTATACATATCTTCCGACAATGGAGAGAGTTGGGTTAGATGTTCTATAGGATTATCCGACAGGGTTGCGTTTGTAAGCTCGATTGCGACATTCGGAATTTACATATTCTGTGGCACCAATATTGGAGTATTTGTTTCAACAAACAGCGGCAAAAGCTGGATTCCAGTTGGAACAGAATCGGACTCAGGTATTCAAGTTGATGAGATTGCTAGAATAGAAGTTGTTGGAGACTATATATATGCTTGGCAACGCTTTGGTATTCTTCATAGAAAGAGTCTATTGGAAATACATTCAGGAAGTGAAAAACGATGACATCGGCAGTGATTAGACCTTACATACGGGACGTAGGCGCTAAGACTTCGAATAGCCGACGATCGCGGGTTTGGCATGAAAATCTTATGGCGAGATGAGACGCCTAACCCGCGTGTTAAGTCGACTCAACTAAGATCTCGCATTCAATCAAAATATCATACCGGCGCGGCTTACACGCAGGGCAGTTAGAAGCTTGTCACTTCGTCATCGCCCGATTCTTAATCCTGAGCGGCCGTCCGGTTCGATGCCTAAGCGCTGCTTACGGTCTTTCTCGTACATAGGAGTAGTTGCCGTCGAGCCAGCGGGCGACCCAAGTAGTCTCTGAGCGTAGAATAATCATTTGACAATGTGTAGCCGTTAGGCTACATTCCTTCCGTGATTGAGATTCGCAAAACAGAGAATTTCGTGCAGTGGCTCGATGGACTGAGCGACATTCAGGCACGAGCGCGTGTCCTATCCAGAGTTGAGCGCTTGGCGGCAGGAAATGCTGGAGATGTCAAACCAGTTGGTGATGGCGTCTCCGAGTTGCGGATCGATTACGGTCCCGGTTATCGGGTTTATTTCACAAAGCGCGGACGCGAGATGGTAATTCTGCTGGCAGGCGGTGATAAAAGTACCCAAGCCACCGACATCAAGACAGCTCGTAGCCTCGCGCGAAACTTGTTGGAGCCCATGATGAGAAAAACCAAAACCACTCGATATGATGTCGCCGAACATCTCCGAACGCCTGAGGAAATGGCGGCTTACTTAGAAGCATGTCTGGAAGAAGCCAATGGTGATGCCGCATTTATCGCAAAGGCGCTTGGAGATATTGCCCGTGCACGTGGCATGGCACAGGTTGCGCGTGACGCTGGTCTTTCACGCGAAAGTCTCTATAAGGCATTGTCCGGTGAACGTACTCCTGATTTCGATACCATCCTCAAGGTGATTGGGGCTCTTGGTTTGAGACTGCACGCTGAAGCAGCTTGAACGTATCACAATGGTCTGACGTGTTCTCAGAACATCCTCAAACAAGCTGGATTGAAACCATGAAAAAATTTCTTATCGTCGTTGAAAAGACACGTACGGGTTACTCTGCATTTTCTCCGGACGTGCCGGGTTGTGGCTCTACCGGTAGAACGAAAGAGGAAGTCGAACGAAATATTCAGGAAGCCATCGAATTTCATCTCGAAGGCTTGCGAATGGAGGGTTACGACGCCCCTGAACCATCGGCGTACTCGTCCTACATTCAGGTTGCAGCCTGACTATTATGCCAGCGAGTTGGTCTGGAATTCATTAGACAGATAGATACTATCACCTAAGGAGAAAATGTCAATGAAAACAGTAGCATTAGCGGCCCATTTCGATGGTGAGCAGATACGGTTGGATGAACCCTTCAAAATAGAACCACACTCTCGGCTTCTCGTGATCGTTTTTCCTGAGCAGTCTGACGAAGAACAGAATGCCTGGTTGGAGTTGTCCCAAAAGAGTTTGGCAAACGCGTATGGCGTTGAGGAGCATGATTAACTCGATTAGATGCAGACTGTACTCAGCCATATCATCCAGAAGCGGTTTTCCAATGTGAATGAAGACGTAGCGACCGATGCGCTTGCATACATTCTCGAATCGAGCGAAGCCGCTCGAGGAGGTATAATGAAGCTTCTTCGAGGCGTTGCCCCAGAACTCCCGTCGTTGCGATTCAAGACTCAGCAAACCGAAGGAACGATTCGTCCGGATCTGTGGGGATTCTCCGACAATCAACCACGCGTTTTCGTGGAGAACAAGTTCTGGGCGGGGCTGACAGACAAGCAACCGGTTTCGTACCTGAAGCAACTTGCAACGTACCAGCAGCCAACGGTTCTTCTCGTCGTCGGTCCGGCCGCACGTGAACAGACTCTGTGGCGGGAATTGCGCAGGAGACTTGAAGTCGAGGGAATCCCCGCAACCGAGCGTGTTGCTGCTGTCGCTATAGCACGTTCAGCAGATACACAACTTGGTCCTATTCTGGCGCTCACATCTTGGGAGAATGTCCTGTCCGTATTGGAGTACGAGTGCATCAGCGCTCCAACCACCATTGGAGACCTCATCCAATTACGTGCTCTCTGTGACACGGCAGACTCAGATGCCTTCGCTCCAGTTTCGCGAGTCGAGATCACAGATCAACGCACATCAGCTTTTGTTCTTCAACTTGGCGCAATCATTCAGGCAACAACAGATCTTGGAGTAACCGAGAAGGTTCTCCTCATCAGCGGACTTCGTCCGCAAGCGTCGTGGGAGCGAATTGGGCGTTATGTGAGAGTGATGGGGACTCAAAGCTCAGGTAGCGCAGGCGCATGGTTCGGGATTCACTTTGGTCTCTGGAAGACACATGGAACAACACCTCTCTGGCTTGTCTTCGCTGATGATGATTTCGGCCGGGGACAGGAAGTGCGCCCGCTGATTGAATCGTGGGTAACTAAAAAAGGCATCCTTACCGTAGCCAGCGATCACGATTTTGCCATCTCGTTGGAGGTCCCAGTTGGAGAGGAAAAAGATGTTGTCGTTCGTTCGTTGGTTAACGATCTCCGGGAAATCGCCGCCGCGATCGCAGCACTACCGAAACAACCGGATACATACGCAGAGCCGGAGAAAGACCATGGCGTTTAACCAGTACAACACAACGAACCCGGTTATCAATCATCGCCTTGTGCTTGATCCGATGCGACCTGTCCGCTTCGATGCCCAACCGTTGCTTGCGGTCCTTTTCGTACATCGCGTAGTTGCCGTCGAACCAGCGCACCTGACTGTCTCCTTCGAAGGCAAGTATGTGCGAGATGAAGGAGTAGAAAGTATTTTCCCGCATTTCTTGACTTTGAGGCTTTGATTTCCTATCGTTGTGCCAAGTAATCTTGCGACAACAATAGCAACATGACGACCCAAGCGAAACGACCCAAGCTGATGATGCAAATGTATGATGAATTGCAAACCCGACATTACATACATCGAACGGTCGAGGCATGATGCGACGAAGAACAAATAATTCTATGGAGTCTTATGCGGAAAGAAAATGAGAAACCGGCGGTTTATGCGGATCAGCCTAATTATTGTTGGCCGGACGAAGGGACCGAGTACGCGTGATTGAACGGGAGGGAATCACCAACGTGCACTCCACCATGAGACCAACGATCGTTGACCGCGACTCGGCGCCGAAGGGCATCGTCTTCCGTCGCACCTTGCGGGGTCCAGAGCAGGAACTCGTGGATGGTTTCATCTTCGCAATGCCGCTTGTGCATGCCCCGGATAGCCGTGTGACGGTGCTCCGCGAGCCCGGCCTAGAGTCCGGGTTCCCTGATCTCGTCATCGTGGTGTGGCGCGACGCCCGCACCGCCAACTGGGACGAATCGCGCATGGATCTCGTACCGGACGACCTGCGGCTCATGCAATACGTCTTCCAGCGTCGTAGAGCCGCCCACTCAGAACTTGAGGACTGCTTCGGATCCCGTTTCGCCCGATACTCGATTGAACGGTTGCACGGTGCCGGGCTCGTTCGACCCGCCGGACGTGCCTGGTTCCCGTGCGCCTTCGAACGCACCTTCGCGGCGACCAAGATTATCGCTGTTGAGGCGAAAATCGGGAAGTGGGCAGACGTGCTGAACCAAGCACGGCTGAACACCTGGTTCGCATCGAAGTCCTACGTCCTCGTGCCCCGCGTTTCCGAGGAGCAGGTCCGAGACGCGCAACGACTCGGGATCGGAGTACTATCTCCCGGGCAAGATGGAATCAGGGAATGGGGCGCTTCCACCGCGCGCTTGCCACGCTCGTACGCCTCGTGGGTTGTCAATGACCTTGCATGGCGTGCCTCCAAGGACCACAGCAACCGATGATTATGCCGATCCCCTCCCAGGTAGATCCGGTTTGGCTCGCACACCAGTTCCCGGACCTCACCGACCTCCAGGCGATTGCAGCGGGAGGTCAGAAGCAGGTCTTCGCTGCGCAGCACGCGACTGACGGCGGGGTTGTCGTCAAGCTCATGCACCCGGGGACGGATCCCGCAAGAACGGTGAGGGAGCTGGAGGCAGCTACCAGGGTCCATGCTGCTCGGATGCCGCGCATCTTCCAGCACGGGCAACTCACCGGGAATACAGGAACGATCGTCTGGTTCCGTGAGCAGCGCATTCCGGGAGAGGTCCTGAGCAGCCGCATCCGTGTTGCTCCGCTCGCCTGTCCCGAACTCCTACGGTTGGCGCTGCACGTCTCGGAGACCTTGGTCGCAGCGGAAGCCGTCCACATCGTTCATCGAGACGTGAAGCCCGCGAACATCATCGTCGATCCAGCAGGCGGATTCTGGCTCATCGACTTCGGTTTCGCACGCCACCTCGACCTCGACTCTATTACGGCGACCGCCGCTCCCGCAGGCTGGGGAACAATCGGCTACGCACCCGCCGAGCAATGCCGCAATGACAAGCCCGAGATCGACGCCCGCGCCGATCTCTTCGCGCTGGGCGTGACGCTCTATGAGGCCGCTACCGGCCGCAATCCTCACCGCGACGGCGCTCGGGACGGTTTCGAGATCATGGCTCGTGTTGCCAAGAATCAACTTCCGCGCTTAGTAGCCCCCATCTCGCGCGACTTCGCGGACCTCGTGGCAACCTTGGCACAACCGAACCCCGTCCATAGGTGCCAGACGGCACGCGAGGCTTACGATTGGATCAAGGACCTCTGCGACCGGGAGGGAGTCCAATGACATGGAGCTGTACGCTCACGCGGGCATGTTCATGCGGCGGTGGACCCTGCCGAAGCGCCTTCGTGGGAGGAGGACATTGATGGAGCTTCACCTTCAGTTCGGATTCGGGATGATGGACCACTGCCGCCACCTTCTCACGGAATGGGGTGGAGGTACAGTTGTTTTGAGCCCTCGCGACCTGAACGACAAGCAACTCCGGCGCTTGGCTGAGGACGTGGCCGAGGTTGAAGGCGGGAAGGCGCTGCTTGACCCTCAGTTCTATGTCCCGCACGCCGATCATGAGCGACTATGCTCCCACGAGTTCTGGCCGGCCGACTTCGCATCGGGATCCTTCTTCAAAGGACCCGAGATGGAGTCTCTTGTTCGCAAGATCGTCAAGCTGAACGAAGACCTTGGCACGGAGGCCATCATCCTGCCCGGGATGCTCGCCGATCCCGTTGATGATCCCTGGCTTGCTCATCATGAGTCGTTTCTCACGACCGCGCGCGACCTGGCTGGCGATTCCAAACCGCTGTACTCGACGCTCGCTCTGGGGGCTGACTCTGCCCGAAACCGCGAGCAGGTCACCGCGCTACTGGAAGCGGTCACCCGCTGGAGGGCAGACGGGTATTACATCGTCTGCGAACATCCGAACGGCGACTACCTCGTTCAGGACGCCATCTGGCTCGCGCACGTCCTTGATTTGACGGCTGGGCTGCGCCTTGCGGGCGCGCAGGTGATCCTCGGCTATTGCAATCATCAGATGCTCGTCTCGCACGTCGCAGGAGCGAATGCCATCTGCTCCGGGACGTGGATGAACGTGCGGTCGTTCCCGCCCGAGAAGTTCAACAAGGATTATGAAGAGGAGATCCGGCGCCGAGCGACGTGGTACTACTGCCCGTGGGCCCTCTCGGAATACAAGATCCCGTTCCTCGACGTGGCCTACGAGCAGGGGGTGCTCGATCTCATGAAGCCACCGTCTGAATTCGACGGCGGCTATGTTGACCCGTTGTTCAGCGGAGTGCAGCCGTCCTCCGTACGCTTCTCTGAGCAGGCGGCCTTCCGCCACTACTTGCACGCTCTTCGCGGCCAGGCGCAAGCACTGAATGCGGCAGAGTACGACGAGGCGTGGCAGGCCCAAGAGCAGACGCTCAACGACGCCGAGGACCTGCTCCACACTCTCGGCTCGAATGGCGTGCTCGGCGCCAACCGGGACTTCACCGACTCTCTCGACGTGAACCGCGCGGCGCTCGCCATGCTGGACAAGCAACGAGGGCCGGTACTACGACGGCGTTGGACCAGCCTGCAGTGAACCAAAGATTCCCGATAACACTGACCGGCATCTTCCGGCTAACAACAGCATGCAGCGGACGGCGGTGGGCGCCGCCTCTGATGCTGAGCGTTAGATTTATGTAGGCGTGATGGGCCAACGAAGACGGATCGGCTTTATGAACGAGCGGACGGTGGAGTACTTCCTCGTCCCGAGAGCTGTTTGGGCACTTGGTGGCGCGGGTATGCGTGCGTTACCCTTCTACTACTGGTCCAGTCGCGAGGGAAGTCGCGTCGGAGTAGCGGGTGGTGATGGCATTACTCTGAAGGTCGTCGCGATTTTCGCCCGACGCCCCAAGGTGTTGGATACAGGAGATGAGCACATCCAGGTTAAGTTCAATCACTCCCTCTTTAGAGCGACCTATGTAGGGTACCACTTCAGCATCCCGGTTTTGGCTGCCGTGCCACTCGTGACATCGCTATTCGATCTGAACAATCAGGCGCGGGTGCTGTGGTGTCATCTGCACCCGGTATCCGAGGAGGTCGGGGACATTGTAATGGATGTCCCACTATTGGAGCACCCCTCCTCTATCGATGCCGGTCTACCGGTCCAGATGATCGAAGAGGCACATCTTGGTGAGTGGATTCAGGACCATGGAACATACCGTAGTTGGGCAGAGTGGGCGGACATGCTAAAGGAGTTTCTATGGGATATGCGAGAAGGTCGATCCGTCTTTTCATTTTCCTACACCCCTTTCTTTGTAGGGTTGCTTTGATGGCAAATACAGGATAGGTGTGCCGCAAAATCTAACAAGCTTTTCCAGCGGACGCCGCAGGTGCCTGGGGTACCTCCGCCGGTAGGTGATCGTCGGCGCCGCTGAAACGCATAGCCGTTAGATACTTATCACCTCGTCATCGCCCGATACTTAATCCTGTGCGGCCGGTCCGCTTCGATGCCCAACCGTTGCTTGCGGTCCTTTTCGTACATCGCGTAGTTGCCGTCGAACCAGCGCACCTGGCTGTCGCCTTCGAAGGCGAGTATGTGCGTCGCGATGCGGTCGAGGAACTAGCGGTCGTGCGAGATCACCACGGCGCATCCGGCGAAGTTGAGTAGCGCCTCTTCCAACGCGCGGAGCGTGTTCACGTCGAGGTCGTTCGTCGGTTAGTCGAGGAGGAGGACGTTCGGACCCTCCTTCAACATCTTCGCGAGATGGACGCGGTTGCGCTCGCCGCCGGAGAGCAGCCCCACCTGTTTCTGCTGGTCGCTCCCGCTGAAGTTGAACCGCGCCACGTTGCTTCGGGTGCGCGGGTAAATACGGCGAGAGGTTAGTGACCAGATGCTTCGAGGAATTGTTCGATGGTCAATCCGGCTTTTGAGATCAAGCCGCGTAGGGTGCCACGCGCGATCTGTTCATGATTTGGAACCGACAGAGTTGCAATCTGTCCGGTCTTGGTGAGAATGATGTGACTGCCTCGTTGGCGCACTACTCTCCATCCGAGTTTCTCGAATATCTTGATGACCTCCGAGGGGCGCAAAAGAGGAACTGGCGGCATCTACACTGCAACATCGATTTGTTTGGTCGCAATCGTAAGGGGCATACCCAACTCAGCTCGAGCTTCAAGGGCTTCTTTGATGGCATCTTGAATGTTCAACTGTGCCTCTTCCTCAGTCCTTCCTTGGCTGATGCAACCGGGAATTGAAGGACATTCGGCGATAAACATGCCGTCTTCATCGCGATATATGGTTATTGTGAATTTCATTGGGTCATCTCCTTATTGGAAAAATGCACGCTGCTAAAGAGAATTGCAACGTATAATTTCAAGGAATTCGTCTTCATTATCGACTCATGCTGATGGGTTAATGCTATCAGCATAATTTCAAAGTGAGCCAACTCTATCCCTCTCACCTCGTCATCGCCCGGTACTTAATCCTGTGTGGCCTGTCCGCTTCGATGCCCAACCGTTGCTTGCGGTCTTTCTCATACATCGCGTAGTTGCCGTCGAACCAGCGCACCTGGCTGTCGCCTTCGAAGGCGAGTATGTGCGTCGCGATGCGGTCGAGGAACTAGCGGTCGTGCGAGATCACCACGGCGCATCCGGCGAAGTTGAGTAGCGCCTCTTCCAACGCGCGGAGCGTGTTCACGTCGAGGTCGTTCGTCGGTTAGTCGAGGAGGAGGACGTTCGGACCCTCCTTCAACATCTTCGCGAGATGGACGCGGTTGCGCTCGCCGCCGGAGAGCAGCCCCACCTGTTTCTGCTGGTCGCTGCCGCTGAAGTTGAACCGCGCCACGTAGCTGCGCGCATTCACCTCGCGGCTTCCCACGCGAATGAGATCGTCGCCGCCGGAGATTTCCTGATAGATCGTCTTCTCCCCATCGAGCGGTCTGTTCTGGTCGATGTAGCCGAGCGCCACCGTCTCGCCAATCTTGAACGTCCCCGCGTCCGCACGTTCCTGTCCCGTGATCATGCGGAAGAGCGTCGTCTTACCCGCGCCGTTCGGACCGATCACGCCGACGATGCCGCCGGGTGGGAGCGAGAAGTCCAAACCCTCGAACAGCAATCTGTCCCCGAACGCTTTCGAGACGCCCTTCGCTTCGATCACGACGTCGCCGAGTCGCGGTCCTGCGGGAATGAAGATCTCCATCTCCTCGTTGCGCTTCTCCTGTTCTTCGGTGAGAAGCTTTTCGTACGCCGCGATGCGCGCTTTGCTCTTGTCGTGACGGCCTTTGGGATTCATGCGCACCCATTCCAACTCGCGCGCGAGAATGCGTTGCCGTTTCGACTCCTGCTTCTCTTCGACGCGCAAGCGCTCCTGCTTCTGTTCAAGCCACGAAGTGTAGTTGCCCTTGAACGGAATCCTTTCGCCCCGGTCGAGTTCGAGAATCCATCCCGCGACGTTGTCGAGGAAGTAGCGGTCGTGCGTGACGGCAATGACGGTGCCTTCGTACTTCGCAAGATGCTGTTCTAACCACGCGACGGACTCCGCGTCTAAATGGTTGGTCGGTTCGTCTATGAGAAGCACGTCGGGCTTTTGCAAGAGCAGACGGCACAGTGCGACGCGACGCCGCTCCCCGCCTGAAAGCACATTCACCGGTGTTTCTCCCGACGGGCAGCGCAAAGCATCGGCTGCCATTTCGAGTTTGCTGTCGAGATCCCATGCGTCGAGATGGTCGATCCGTTCTTGCAGTTTCGCTTGTCGCTCGAGCAGTGCGTCGAAGTCCGCGTCCGGTTCTGCAAAGGCCGCGTTCACCGCTTCGTACTCCTTCACGACGTTCACGACGTCCTGCACGCCCTCTTCGATCACTTCGCGGACGGTCTTGCCTGGATCAAGCTCCGGCTCCTGTGGCAGATAGCCGAACGTGATTCCTTTGTCCGATGTGATCTCGCCGAGGATGTCGCGGTCAAGCCCCGCGATGATCTTCAGCAGCGTGGATTTCCCAGCGCCGTTGAGACCGAGTACGCCGATCTTCGCGCCGTAGAAAAACGAGAGGTAGATGTCCTTGAGGATGTATCGGTTCGGCGGGACGACTTTGCCAACGCCGATCATGGAGAAGATGATTTTATTGTCTGACATGGGAGGGGATTACGGATTACGGATTTCTGATTACGGATTTGTGCGTTCGCTCGCACTTGAGATAACAATCTAACACCTCGAGAGTTGAGCTGCCCGTTGGAGAAGTCCGCGGTTGCATTTCGGTGTTTGAATTCATGTCTATTCTGTCGAAGTTCTGGTAACAACGGACGGAGATCTTCTTTCATGATCACACGCATTTCAACACTACTTCTTCTTTGTTTCGCTTTTACGGGATTTGCCTCTGCCCAGCAATTGCGATTCCTCGGCCCGGACAGGACGAAATGGAATGACATTCTCTACTTCGATGTGAAATTCCGGCCGGGACAGCTTTCCGATTTCGTCGCGGTGTCGGATGCCGGGATCGCGTTCTACTACGAACGGACGTGGAATTATTCCTTGCCAAGCGAACCTCATGTCCCTGCCGGTTTCGTGAACACCATCTATACGATGGCTCGCTTTTCCCTTTTCGACGACTCGACAGTTTTCATGAGTGCTATCCATGCAACGAACATGGGAGGGGGATATGAGCCTGCAACGGGTGCGTACACGTTACCGAATTACCAGAGTATCATGAATCCTCATCGGCAGTTCTGGGATTGGTTCGGTCTTCATGAGCCTTCCTTTTTCATCGGTGACACGGCGATAGTTTACCGATTCGGAAACATGCCTGAGGTCCCATCGGGAGGAGTATTGAAGAGTATCGACAACGGCAAAACATGGATCGGAACGAACCTTTGGGCTGGTTACTTTCATCATCCTTCCCGGTCTCCTCTGATTCGGCATCGTGTACAAACGGGAGCTTGGGATAGAACACAATTCCGTTTCTTTTCGAGTGATGACGATATCTCATGGGATTCGCTTGGAGTGATAACCCACAGGAATTTTGACGATTACCAGTTCATCGCACTGGGCGACACAGTTGTGCTTGGAACATCAGCCCAGGCAGACACTTCCAAAGTACACTGTGGCGTGTATCAGAGCATCGATGGTGGCCGCAACTGGACGATGACGATGACCGGGAAAAGTATTATCAGTATTGCATACGATCCTGCACATCGATCCCGCGTTTACGCTGCTACTCAAGACTCCATCTTTCGCAGTGTGGATGCGGGTCGATCGTGGATGCCGATCTTCGTGATGCCCTTTTCAAAGATTACCGGCATCATCAAACACTGGTATGGCGATACGATCTTCATCGCAACGCGGGATACGGGACTTTACGCATTGGCGGAGATGCCCGTTGAAGTCACCGCCGCTCCAACGCACATGAATTTCTTTCTCGATCAGAATTATCCCAATCCGGTTGCCGGAAGCGGCGTGACGGTAATCCGCTATGGGATTCCGTTACAAGCGAGCATCGATCTGAGCTTGTACGACATTCTCGGAAGGCGTGTGAAAACGCTCACTCACGGTTCGATAAATGCCGGTGAGCACTCCATCACTCTCGATGTGAATGACCTTCCCAGCGGCCTGTACTTCTACCGGTTAGCGGGCGACGGGAACGTGAGCACGCGGTTGTTGTATCGCGTGAAATAGAACGAACCCGATCTCGACACCTCGTCGCTCAGCCTCGCCTGTGAGCTCAAGGTGCTTCACCGCAACGGACTGTGCGATCATGTTGAGTTCTGCACGCTACGGCTTGACACTTCGTCGTTTATGTATTCTGCATCGTTGGGCTGAATGATTTATACGCAGTGTATTCGTCGTGCTGCGGCATGGAAAAACTCCTTCGACCATATGGATACACCGTCGGGATTCTGAATGAAAGGAAGGACCTCGGATCGCGCTGCATCGATATTGAGTGATTCAATGCGAGTGGAAAGCCGTTCGCGAAATGAAGATTCCGTCAGCGTCTTGTTCATTTCCCAGTGCCCGCTTTGCTTCATCCGTTCTTCGAGATGTCGCAAATGGAGATCAGGATGATTGCCTGCGAACCAAACGAAGTCGTACCAATCACGCCCCTTGACTCGGGTTTTCCATTCACGGCAAAGAACGGCGTGCATCTTTCCTGCAAAGAGATCGGGCAGACTGCAACTGCGTACGGAGAAAGGAATCGGCTGGAAGAGGAAGCGGGTTTCCGTTTTGAAATAACCCGGTGGGTTGGTATCGATTTCCAACCTGATTCTCAGAACGTGATTCGGTGCAACGGTATCGACGATTCTCTGCTGCGCTGATAGCGCAAGGAGATGCGACCTGGTGTCGGTTTTGAGGAACGCGGACTGTATCGCTGACCACTTTCTTTTTTCTTTCGCTTGTACCGTAACGCCGAAACCCAATGACAGGAGTTCAGACGTCAATGCGGAAAAGTAGTTGGAGAGAGTAGAATCCGGCGTGGGTTGCAGGAGTGTAAAATCAAGGTCTTCCGAAAATCTCTCATGACCGTGAAGAATACGGAGGGCTGTTCCACCGTAAAACGCAGCGTGTTCGAAGAAACGCGCTCGCCAGAGTCCCAGCAGAGCAACTTCCTGAAGTACCTCCCTCAGCGCATGAATAGCGGAGTCCCGCGTACTGAGGTCATACTTTCCAAGCATAGTCAAAACGGCTTCATGCATAAGTCGCTCCGACGAGATATCGCTCGATGGAATCGACGAGATATCGTACCCGCTTTGAAACTGTCGATCGGGAGATTTCCCGTAGCGTCTGCGAATTCATATTCGGGATTTCATCGGACGTGATGCGAAGGTCCTCGAACAGAAATCGTTCTACGTCCAACCGCGAGCGCAATTGGAGCCCGGCTGTCGTGTACACCAGATCTGCAAGCGCTTTCTCCGGAGAGGCGATGAAAAAACTTTTCTCATCGGCAACGGCGAGGGTCACTCCGACCGCATAACCCGGCAAAGGAAGCGTCGAGTAGGTAAACAGGCCAAGAGGTGTTCGAAAACTCCGGGCGCGGCCGGTTGTCATTGCAGTGAGAGTTGGCACCTGTTCCGGTATCAATCCATGATAATACAGAGCATATTCACGGGAGACGTACGACGGGCCATACAGGAGATTGGACAACAGTTCACGAGATACCTGATGCCTGCGAAGTCGTTCACCGAAAACGTACAAGCCCTTCTTCACACGAAGAATACTTCCTTCGCTCAGCAGTGTGGTGATGCGGTTTCGCGGCCGGGCATATTCCTGAAGAGCGTGGAGAAGCGTCTGGTAATCGAATTCTTCCTGGGGGATGCGATCACGGAGCGTCAACGCATCGATCTGTCCAATCATGTTGATTTCTGCACAGTAAGTCCATAGTTCGAGGACATACTACGCACGATAATGCAGTTTTACAATTCTTCTCCACATTCGGCAACGGTTCGAGTCCCGTCCACATTGAAGCGTTCGAAATATGACGGATTGGCGAGCCAGACCTTCGCCTGTGCGGCAAGGTGGATCACCGTGTCACATACCCGCATCGCCTCGCGGATGATACCGGGATCGCAAAGGTCTCCGACGAAGATTCTCCTCGCCCTTCGTGCGTCACCGTCCAGCTTCTCCGGATAGCGCACGAACAAATGCAACTAGTGACCACGCTGTGGAAGCAATCGAACGACACGGCTTCCGATAAATCCCGTGGCTCCCGGGACACAGACCGTCATCATTCTCCGACTCCGCTACGAGCTGTACGAGTGTTGACTTCAATAATTGGTTGACGGCCATAATCCATCGCGAGCTGCTCAGCAATGCGTTCGGCATTGGCCGTGATCGTCAGAGCGGAGTTCACAGCAAGGGATGTTGGAATAGCGGCTCCGTCCGTGACGAAAATGCCGGGATAGAAATGCATCTCCCCATTTGCATCGACTACGCTTTTGTGCGGATTGTCTCCCATTCTCGCCGAACCGACCATATGCGTCGTCGTGAAGCGGATATCTTCGTACTCCTTCCCTTCGTAGGTGACAAATTTCGGAATGATGATCGAACAACCGTTTCGTCTCAGAATGGAGTTCATCATCTCCTTTGTGTCGTGGTAGTATGTTCTGATCGAATCCGTCAGATTCAATTCAACGGAGAACCTGCCTCCACCCGAGCGACGGATTTCCGCGACTGGCGGAGTCAGCCCGAGAGCATAGAGAACGATCATCCGACGTCGGAATTGCTTCATGAGTTCGAGATGAACAGAACCCCATTTTGCCGGTGTTCGGGTTTCATGTTCAAGAACGAGATGCGCCGAGGCCTGAACGTCGATCGGCAGAGGTTTCGCACAGGAGATTGTCACACCATGTGAATCAAAGAACTCATAGCTGATGACGCCCGGATGTGACTGTCCGGTGAACATGTCACCGTCAGGAAGATGCGGTGCGAGCAAACCGACGGTTTTCACGCTGCCATTGAACGCAATATTGCGGCCAACATGCGGACTCAATCGTGGAAGATTCGTCTTTGAATTGAGCAGGAGTTTCGCGGTGCCAACCGTTCCTCCACCGAGTATGAGCAATCGTGTCTGAATTCCGATCTCTTCGCCGGTTTCAGGATCCCGACAGAAGACTTCATACCGAAGTGGAATTGCGTTCATCTCTCGATCTTCAACAGTGAGGGACGTTGTCAGCGGTCGAATGAAAAGCGCTTCAAGATTTGTGCGGACGTTCAGCCCGGCCTCCCTCGCCCGAGGAAGATAATTTTCATGGAGCGACTGCTTGGCTCCGAAGATGCATCCGGTGACGCAGAACCCCGCACCGATACAATCTTTGGAAGCATACCGCGCGCGGTCGCAACTGTATCCGAGGTCCATGAATAAGCGCGCGAACACCGCACCTGTTTTCGGAACACGATCCATGGGAATCTGATGGACGTTCATCATTCGCTCCGCTTTGGCGTAGAATGGATCCATCGTTGAACGGGATATGTTCTTTGGCCAATAGCGGGTACCATGAGTATCAGTTTGATCGAAGACCTTTGAAGGAGCGCGAAGACAGACCATCTCATAAAACGTTGATCCTCCACCCAATCCTTCCGCGTAGGTAAAACCGAGAGATTCGGCTCCCAGACCTTTGAGATACTTCATAAGGTATTGGGGATCCTGTGTCTGTTTGAGATCGCGCTGAGGATCGATGTCCGGTCCTTTCTCGATCATCAGGACGTTCAGTCCCGCGTTGCAGAGTCGGAGCGCTGGGACTGCAGCACCGAAACCGCTTCCAACTATGAGTACGTCTGTCGTTAGGATCTGCATGTCAACCTCTCTATGATGGTATTCCATTTCGCGTGAGTGGCTTGGGGAAGAAATCGCCATTGTTCGGATAGCACATTTCTTCGAGCGTGAAACCGTTGTTCGTGCCGGGGAAATCAATAAACAGGGAACCACGATCGGCATCGTAAATGCCTGCATACAGTGCGATCTTCGTCATATAAATCGCGCCACGAAATAATTCTACGGTTGTGCCATCGGCGTTCAACCCATCCTGTATGACCGATACTCTGTATTCGTATTCAAGGAGATCGAAACGGTCATGACCGTACAGATCCATTGTTCTGCTGCAGAGATCTGAAGCGAAGAATCCCGCATATTCATGGAACGGATAGTCCGCGTCCGTCAACATGCGGGTGAGATGCGGTGTTCTTTCGGAGATCCCCGGTACGACGGTGAGGGCGAAAGCCCGCAGTGTTCGCTCTCGAACATCCGACTTCTTGTCGAATTCTCCTGGATAGGTTTTGAAGAGAATCTTCAGCGGCGTGCAGCCACTGACGAGACTCACCGCGGTGAGCGAGGCACCAGAAAGAAACATCCTACGCGAGATCCGCTTTTCGGTTTTCTCCTGGTTGTTCGTTGTCTGTTTCATGAGGGTGATCCTTGTTGAAGTTCTCACCTTCAAGAAAGCTTTATGAACGAACCGGGTTGTCACGATTCTCTCACGATGTTGTTAAGCAAAGGTCAGAAGTTGTATTTCTTGGTTTTCGGGAGCCGCAAGTGCGCTCACAATTATCTCTGAACGCTGCCCACTGCGGATTCCGAAACGAGTTCGGAATGACTGTTATCCTGTGGTTCTGGAGTCCGCTGAAAAAAATTTTGGATGTGGTGTTACCTTCTGCCCCATTCGAGTGGCTTTAGTATTAGGAAGGCTTCTCTCACTCCCCAGTCTGTATCCACATCCCTGTTTCCTTTGTCTTACACGAGCAATATGCTGTGCGGAGACTGAAACCGGAACAAACCGAAAGGAACAACCCATGACGAATTCGAAAATGAGATTGATGAAAGCTGCCTTGGTGAGCTTTGTGCTAGTGGTGGGAGTGGCGCAGTAAAACGCCCAGCCCGGCCTCAATACGATCATTTCCATAGATGAACCATACCCACTCGCGAAGCAGCTAGGACAAGTTTTTTTGGAGTTGGGTGACATCATAGGCGATGGTTGGGATGACGTGGGTGCTGGCGACGTGCAATACCGTAATTTCTACATCTTCTATGGTGGGCCGGACGTGCTGGACGAGGTCCCTTCTTCTTCTCATCGGTGTGATGAGAGAAACGCGAATCAGCGAGAACGCTTTCACGACACCGAACATGGACATCGGAGATTTCGGATTACAGGTCCGAGGTTCGCTGAACGAAAAAACGAATCGCTGTCTCCTGCTTTGGTTGATGAATCCGTAGCGCTGAACGCACTATGATTTGTACTCAACCCGTTTTCGAATATCTCACTTGAATAATAGCGCCATTATTCGGAAGTTCAGATGAAAACAACACACCATCGGAGAAAATGCACTCTCTCGTTTCGATTCAGCCGTTGTTCACTCTCGTATGCTTGGTCATGCTTTTCTCTCTGCAAAGAACTCAGGGACAGCAGAGACATGAGGAAACGAGGGAACGCGGCATTCCACTCATCCGGAATTTCCTCTCCACAGACTATGGAGAAACACCACAAAACTTCTGCGCACTCCAGGATCGGAGAGGCGTGATGTATATCGGTAATACGAGCGGCTTGCTCGAGTTCGATGGCGTCACCTGGCGGCTCATCGCGGCGCCGAACCAGACTCCCGTCTATTCCCTTGCGATGGATAGCGCTGGAACTATCTACGTCGGGATGTATGGTGACTTTGGCATGTTGCGCATCGATTCGTCAGGGCGCATCTTCATCGAGTCGCTCCTTCCTTCCATACCGGACTCGCTCACGAATTTCGAACAGGTCGGGAATATCGCGGTACTCGGTTCATCCGTCTATTTCCTAAGCGCGAAGACGCTTTTTCAATGGACAGGCAAAGAAATCAAATCCTGGAGGTCGTCATTCGGGTTCGATGATTTGTCGGTCTTCAATCAGACTCTGATGGTGATCGAGAAGAAACCCGCGCTCTTCAGATTGAAGAACGGTACGTTCGTTGATCAGCATATCAAACATACGCTCGAAGTGCCACCGCTGCCCATCCACCATTCCACGAAACTGCTCGTGAAAATCAAAAATGCCTGGAAGATTTTAGAAGGGGATAATCTCACAGCGCTTTCCGAACAAGTGAACATCCGTTTGCGATGGGGGAATCCGCGCTATGCTGTCGCGCTCCCTCATGGAGATATCGCAGTTGGAACGACGCACTGGGGTATCGTTCATATCGATGCGAAAGGTCGCCTCGTCACCCATATCAACACCGCTACCGGACTCTGTTCCGATGCAACGACAAAGCTGTTTCTCGATCAGGATAAAAGACTCTGGACAACGACCTATGATGGAATCGCTTTAGTCGAGATCGTCTCCCCAATTACGTTACACACGAGACAAATCGGTCTTCATGGCAGCATCACATCTCTTGCGCGGCATGAAGGCCTTCTCTACGCGGGGACAACTGAAGGACTGTTCGTTTATCAGTATAGTCCCGCTTTAGCACGTCACCAACCACAGCATTTCACAATGAGTTGGGAGCCGATACCGGAACTGCATGGCCGCGTCTGGGATGTCCTCTCAACGGGAAAGCATCTCCTCGTGCTTTCAAACAGAGGGGTCAAGCAGTTGCATGAAGGGAAATGGACCACTATCCCTGCGACTGATATTAATCTCCATACCATCCTTCAGTCCCGGCGCGACCCTGCTACCTGCTATGTCGGAACGAACGAAGGATTCCTGACGCTCAAATTGCGAGACCGTCATTGGCAACGAGGCGATTTTCTGAATCTAGGTATCCCAATCAATACGATCGTGGAAGAGCAGGACGGGAAAATCTGGCTTGGCTCAATGCTTGGTCCACCGATCCTTCTCAACCTCAGCGGTTCTTCACCTTTGTCCTCCGCTCCAAGGTCGCATTCGTGGAATGGCTTGCCCGATGAAGAGTCATCGGTATTCGTTCTTCACACTTCGCAAGGCACGATCTTTTCGACAAACGATGGACTCTATCGTTTCGATGAAACGAAGAATCGATTCATTCCGGAGCCGATGATCGATCACGTCCACAGGGATACGATTCGCGTAAATATATTTCCCATGCTGGAGGACAACCGAAAGCGTCTCTGGATGTACTGCTGGTCGCACTCGCAGCCGGCTGTTGCTTCCTTTAACCCCGGTTGGACCGTAACTCCTGTTGCCGAGCCTTTTGCATTGGTTCCTAAGGGTCTGGTTTACACCATTTACAGCGATGCCGACAAAGCGGTTTGGTTCGGACGTGCCGCTGATATTCTGCAATACGATCTGAACATCCCATCATCGGAACGGTTGCTTTTTCCAACCCTCATCCGCTCCGTTCGAATCGGGAAAGACTCACTCGTATTTCACGGGAACGATACACGAGACAGCGTCATGCACATTCCGTATCGCTATAACTCCGTCCGCTTCGAGTTCACTGCATTGCGCTTTCTCAGGCCCGAAGGAACGCGCTATCGGTATCTGCTCGAAGGTTTCGAATCCGAGTGGTCACCCTGGACGACGGAAACCAGTAAGGAATACACGAATCTTCAGCCGGGAACCTACACGTTCCGCGTTCGCGGCAGGGATGCATTCGGAAGGGAAGGCAGTGAAGCGCGATTCACGATTCAGATCCTTGCGCCATGGACGCAGTCGTGGTGGGCGTACTTCCTTTACACGTTCGCAGGTCTCTTGCTTGTTTTCGTTATCGTCAAAATCCGAACGCTGCAACTCTCACGACACAGAGAGGAGCTTGAAGCGCGTGTCCAGGAGCGTACCGAGCAACTCCACCATCAGGCACAGCAAATAAACCGTCAGAAAGAAGAACTGGAAATAGTGAACGATGAACTTCAGACGACCAACAAAAAGCTCATCACGACCCAACAACAGATGATCACGCAGGAAAAGCTCGCATCGCTCGGCGCTCTCACAGCGGGGATCGCGCACGAGATCCAGAATCCCCTGAACTTTGTGACGAACTTCGCATCCATCAATGAAGGAGTGCTGAGGGATCTGGAAGGTGAACTTCGAGAGCACCGATCCATCTTTGAACGAACGGCTCCTCTCCTCGAAACCCTGCATGGCAACAGCAAGATCATCACCGAACATGGAAGTCGCGCTTCATCGATCATTCGTTCGATGCTCCAGCATTCACGCTTGAAGAAAGGCGAACCCTCGTACGAGGACGTCAACCGCTTGGTCGAGCAGAGCATCACGCTTGCGCTCAACAGCATTCGCAGTCAGATGCGCCTGGTGGAGATCGATCTCATCCAGGAGTTTCAGCCGGACATTCCCCGGATAACCTTAGTCCCGGAAGACATCAGCCGCGTCTTTCTCAATCTGGCGACGAATGCATTTCATGCGGTTCTCGAAAAAGCGCGACAGCGTCGGGATTCCTACGTACCTCAAGTACGCGTATCGACCCGGCTCGAGGATGGTGCGGTTCTCATTTCATTCCGGGATAATGGACCTGGGATTCCGAAAGAGTATCGTGACCAGATTTTCAAGCCTTTCTTTACGACAAAGCCGACAGGCTCAGGAACCGGTCTCGGTCTCTCGATCAGCTACGATATTATCGTCCAACTTCACGGCGGCGATCTGTGGTTTGAGACGGAAGAAGGCGATTTCACGGAGTTCTTCATTCGGCTGAAAATCTCAGACCAAACGTAATTCGCGCTGCGATGTAAACCCGTCGGCGTTCGTTACCACGAGGGCTATCGATTGCCGTCCCGTTGTGAACGGTGTGTACATCAATCGCTCTCCGTGCGACGTCACCTCGCCGTTCGTTGATGTAAGGCGATACCAGACAGGCCTGTTCAACGGATCGATGACGCGAATATCGAGCGGCACCGCGATACCAGGTTTCATTCTTGGCATGGGTGTCTGAAACTGAACGATTTGCGGTTGTCTCACTTTATCTGCTCTATGAGATTTCTCTGCAAAGATTGAAGTGAATCGTTGGACTGGTACGAGCATGTTGACATTGCTCTCTCCCCTTTGCGCGTGCCGAGCAAGTTTGACCGCCATGTTGGCAAATGCATAGACGACGACCTGCCCATCCCTCGTAGCAAAGGCGATGTGGACGGATTCTGATCCTTTCTGTTGGTTCAGCGGCCCGACCGTGAATTCGCTCAGAAGTTCGAGCAAGCGTGACCGTGCGATCTGCGCGGATGCCGTTTCGTAGATCTCTATTCTGAAGGAGAATGGATCATGGCTATGCTGCGAATCCGCGCGCGTGTAGTTCACCTCGTTACCGATCATCGAGGAGTTCAGTCGCTGTGTAATCCAATCGTCTCCGAATTCATTTCCCCAGAGGAAGAATTTGTGGATGAAAATCGTTCGTTCCGCTTGGGTAGGACTTGCCCACCGTTCGTAAGCGTATTGCTTTGCGAGTTGGCTCGAAAATTCCTGGGGGGAGATGCGCCCGTTCATATGTCACGTCACCTTTCTGAACGTTGATATTCCATCGACGACCCTCGAACGTGTACCGGCAGCAATGAGCATGCTCTCATACTTTGAGAAGGGAATCCCCGCCGGTAAGAGTGGCACTACCGGTGGATTTGCGGGGTCTGCGTCCATGTCAACCTCAAGACAGGCATCATACACGGAATCAGCTGTATCGGCATTCCATGACAACGCAAACTCATGGTAGGTGAAGTATCCCTGGGTATTCGAACAACCGTACCTCCATATTCCCCTTCCGATCAGGAGTATTCGGTTCAATGGGAAATTCATCCCGATGCGTGAGCATTCAAGTTGACAACCGACGGCATTGGCGAAAGTCACGAGGAGTGTTGCGCAATCCACACAGTTGACAGGCATGCGTCCCGTTGCGTCTGCGATGATTTGAAGAGCTTCCGTACAAAGGAAGTTGTTACTCGATACAAGCAGAGACATTCCGTTTGGGCAATCATAACTCAGTATTTGCCCTAACGTGTGAAATATGTTATGCGTTATGTGGTATGCCGCCTCATGCATCGTCTTTGCACCGGCCGCCCAGGTACATGAATGATCGAGGACCTCCGTCCATACCAGTTGAGATTCGTCATCGTCCTGGGGTTGGTATTCCCAAGGATAAAAAGGTAAATCGAGAAGGGCATAGATGCGGTGCTTCGTTTTGTCGAATTCCACCCAAGCCCCATTGGTATCGAGAAACTCCCATACCCAGGTTATATCCCATACGCCAACGCCGGTATTTCCTATCTGTACGTTTTCGAGATTCATCATCACCGATATCTCATCTTCCGAGAATGCTGCAGGAGTCGCTTCGACGTTTGCGAACTGCCCACTGCTCTCTATTGCGCGGATTGTAGCAGTGCTGAGGCTTTGGTCGGTTCGTGCAATCGTCACTTCGATCGTCAGAGTCTGTCCCGAAGTCGATGCGATAGAGTATGCAGCCCGTGAATCGCTGAATGTCTGAGATATCCCACGAATCCATTCAGGGCTTGTCAGGTAGTTATCCCGATTGAGACGGATGTTCACTGCGTCCGTCGATTCCGAATCAGGATTGTGATTGAACGCGATCGTTTGGATATGGAGGCTCATTTCATCTCCCCGCCGCCGCGAGTGTTGACCGCGAAATGCGGTCAACACCGGTTGCGAGCAGGTATTATGAGTTTATATAGACGTTGATGATAACGGAACCGGAACCGGACTGCTGTGATGTGCCGGACGAACCTTGAGGCTTGTCTTTCCAGAGAATCCGAATTCGCTTTTTCTTCAGGTTGTATGGCTTTGTCGCTTGAACCTGGTTTCCGCCCTGGAATTGGAAAACGAAATCATAGTTCTCGACAGCATCGTTGACATTACCGTTTTGTGCAGTGTTACCCGTCAATACCATCAACACTGTACCGTCTTGCTTATTGATTGTAGAGACACAATCGTTTGGATTCTGGACCGTGGCAAAGATTGCCTGTTCTCCGGAACATTGCTTTTCATTCTGATCATCCTCGACCGTAACATCGATCTGAAACGTATCAAGGTTGATACTCCATGCATCTATGATAGCCATAGCTTCTCCTTTTGTTGTGAATAGTGGTTTTCTATCCGAATTACACCGCAACACTACGGAAGCGGACAATAAGAGTCAATAGCTCCACGGTTTTTTTTTCAGGTTCGTGGTCTTCGAACTGAACGAGAATGAACATTCCAACCTGCCGGGGATTGCTACACTTCAATCACGTCGCTGACAGAATGCCGGGACGCGACGTGTACTATCGGTTGCCTTTCACGACTTGCATACAGTTGTTCGATGTTTTTCGAGACCAACTCGGGCGTGTTGTTGTTCTCACTGAGGTGTCCGAGAATGAGCGTACGCAACCGGCCATCGCAGTGCTCCTGCAGCAGCGTACGAACCTGCGCGTTCGAGAGATGACCGAGGTCCGAGTCGATGCGTTTCTTCAGGTCCAACGGGTACTCGCCGTTCCAGAGCATGTCGTGATCGTAGTTGCTTTCGAGCATGAGCGCGTCCACGTCCGGGAGAATGGCGCGGTGTTGTTCGTTCAGCGTCCCCATGTCCGTCGCATAGAGAAATTCCTTCCCGTCTGCGCGCACGAAAAAGCTTACCGGGTCGCGGGCGTCGTGCGATTTCGGGATTGCACGAACGACCATGCCATCGATCTCAACCGTCGCGGTATTGCCGATGAAGCGAAATCCCTTGATCAATTGCCTTCGCCAGAAATACCGGTACGTCCACTCAGTGAAATAGACCGGACATGGATAATACTTGTTGAACGCCGGGAGGCCGTTCACGTGATCGCCGTGTTCGTGCGTGATGAACACCGCGCGCACACTCTGCGGATAACGGCCATGCACTTTCAATCGCTGTTCGATCTGCTTCCTCGAAATACCGCAGTCGAGAAGGATCGCCGTTCCGCGGTCTGATTCCACATAGACGGCGTTGCCGTTGGAGCCGGAGTTGAGGACGATGATTTTCATTTCCGCCCGTCGTTCACATCACGCCCAATTCTTTCAAAAGGAAATCCGCTCCGCCGAGATGCTTTGCGACGAAGAGGATGTAGCGGATATCGACGCCGATGGAGCGGCTGTACGATTCGCTCCACTGGAAGTCGTTGATCGTCGCTTCGTAGGCGCGGTCGAAGTTCACGCCGACGAGTTCGCCCTTCGCGTTCATCACCGGACTTCCGGAGTTTCCTCCCGTCGTGTCCATGTTATAGAGAATCGCAACGGGGACATCCTTCAGCGTTTCATCTTCGAATGCCTTGTCGTATTTCTTCGAATGATACAGATCGATCAGCGCTTGCGGCGCATCGAAGGGTTCCTGTCCCGTGTACTTCTCAACGACGCCTCGCAGCGTCGTGATCGGAGAATACCGCGTCGCATCGGACGGAGCGTAGCCGCGAATGTAGCCGTAGGTGAGCCGCAGCGTGCTGTTCGCATCCGGCATGAAGTCCTTCTTCTGCCACTGCATCTTCACGTCGAGAAGTTCGGCTTCGAGGCGGTTGAGTTCTCCTTCCCGCATGCGTCCGCGTTCCCGTACTTCCTGAGAAATGATCCGATGCTGTTTCGCGATGCGAATGAGTGCGTCATCTTCGGGGAGCTCTTTCGCTGCCGCTGCTTCAAGCAATTTTCCTTTGTCGTTTACGATGGACGACGCAAGCTCGGCGTCCGAAGGAATGCTTTTCAGGAATCGCTGGTCTTCCGGAAGGGCGGCGACGTCTTTGACGAGCATCGAGAGAATCGCCGACTCCGAAGGCATGTGAATCTCATCCCACAGCGTCGCGATTCTCTTTTGCGCCTGTTGAATTCGGGTTTCACTGCGATCGGCATTTTCCATCGCGGTTATGAGAGCATTGGCCAATGCTAACAGGCCGTTTCTGTTCATCAGATTCACGACGAGATCCTGCCGCATCGTTCTGCCTGCACTCTCATAAACGCGGGTGATCTCGGCGAGAAGGTTTCCATACTTCTGTTTTCTCGCCGGATCGGATTCGATGAATCGCTGCAGTTCTGCTTCTTCGTTCCGTTTCTTCTCGACGAGTTTCAATCGCCGGAGTCCCTGCATCTTGCCTTTGTAGTTCTTCGTGACGTTCGCGTAGCTTTTGATCTGGTCGGCTAATTTCAATTGCAATGCTCTGTTCCCTTCGCCCGCTTCTTCCATCGTTTTGATCATCGCATCGAAGCGGCTGGAGAGATAGGGCATCAGCTCGCGTTCCTGCAATGCGACGTAGTACGAGGTCTTATGGCGATACGTGCGCCCCGGATATCCGAGGATCATCACGAAGTCCCCTTCCTTCACGCCCTTCGGAGAGACCTTGAGAAAGCGCTTCGGCGTGAAGGGCACGTTGTCCTTCGCATACTCCGCCGTCGATCCGTCCGGTGCGACATAAGCGCGCATGAATGAAAAGTCTCCCGTGTGGCGCGGCCAGATCCAGTTGTCATCTTCCCCGCCGAAATTCCCCACTCCGATCGGCGGGACATACACGAGCCGCACGTCCTTGATCAATCGATAGGTGAACAGCACGTAGCTTCTCCCCGGAAACATCTCCGAAACCTGGCAGGTGATGTTCGGCCTGTCGCCCGCTTCTTTCTTCGCAATGTCATTCATGCGATCGCGAACGAGTTTGCTGCGTTCCGCCGGCGGCGTCTGCTCGGTCAGGCCCGCGAGGACTTCATCGGAGACGTCGCGATAGCTTTCCGTAATCCTGCAGGTGTATCCGGTGGCGGGAATTTCCGCTTCGCGCGTGTGCGCGGTGAAACCGTTCTTCAGGTAATCCTTCTCCGGTGTGCTTGCCGCGGCAACGGCGTCGAATGCGATGTGATGGTTCGTGAGAATCAGTCCATCGGAAGAGACGAACTCTCCCGTTCCGCCACCGACCTGACAGATGGCATCGACAAGGCTCGGGCCGTTCGGATTGTACACCTCCTTCACGTCGATCTTCAATCCCTTTGCTTTCAGATTGACGCGATGGATTTCGCTGAGAGGATACATCCCCTCGTCTGCAGTGATGGAAATGGTCAGGAGTGCGAAGAGCGTAAGAATCGACGCCCGCGAGATGATGGATTTCATTGTATGGAAAGTCGGCTGATGGGAGGATGTTTTTCGATCACGATGAAAAGGTAGAAAAATCATCCCGCGTGGACAATCGGCGATAGTCGTTGACGCCTTCACGTCAGAAGCATGAACAAGCGATAAAGCGAGCGTTCACAGTATTGGCGCTCCAGAACGACCTTGCATCCGTTTGGGTTTGGGTCATAGCTTGCAACAGTATTGCGAATGAATTCGACGTGAACATGCACACCACATTCTTTCTCCTGTCTCTCCTCCTCCTCGGCTTTCAGCTTCGCGCTCAAGACGATACCGAGCGCGTTCATCTCAACCTATGGGATATCGTCTTCGTGAACTCCGACACAGGATTTACCGTCGGCGATAACGGCATCATTCAAAAAACTACAGACGGAGGAAAGTCGTGGAGTCCGCAGCTCACGAAGCTCAAACTGGCGTTGAGGAGCGTGCATTTCTTCACGCCGGACACGGGAATCGCAGCGGGGCTATCCGGTGCGTTGTATAAAACAATCGACGCGGGAAAGAATTGGCTGCCCCTTACACTGGGGGTTGTGAATCACCTTACCGCTGTCGCCGCAGTCGGAGATCATGCATGGATAAGCGGACAGAATGGCTTTCTGATACGGACGACGAATCGCGGCACGGACTGGAAGAGCATTCAAACGGGGACGACGAAGCTTCTCGATGCAATCTCGTTTTCCGATACGCTTTATGGTTGGGCCTCGTCCTCGCAAGGGATTCTCCTGCGCACAACCGACGGAGGCGAAACATGGACGGAGAAGAAATTCTCAGGACGCCTCCCGATAACCGACCTGAGCGCACGCTCGCGCGACACCTGTTATGCCGCAGGCTATGACGGTATGGTGATGCGCACCACCGATGGCGGGAAATCCTGGACTGACTTGAAAGCGTATCGCTCCAACTACAATCGTATGAGATTCGACCGGCATGGGAAGGGCTGGCTTGTCGGTGCGCAAGGCGCGGTCGTGAAATCCAACGACAACGGAAAGAGCTGGCGTTTACATCGCCTTGCGGGAACGCAGCGCGTCAACGCAATCGCATTCCGCAACGACACGGTCGCGGTCGCCGTCGGCAACGGCGGGATGATCGTGCAATTCGATACGCGATGAAGCGTCCCGCAAACTTCTGGCTGTGTGCCATGCTGTTTGGGTGCGCTCTCGTTCCGTCCGCGATGGCTCAGCGCTTTCCGAACAGTCCCGTGTTTCGGAACTATCGCCCGCCGAAACAACAATCGCCGTCGTCAGACGAAGCGCTCGCGCGGCATTGGAATGACTTCATGCTCATGCGCGATGCGAACAGCGGCAACGCCGACGCGCAGCATGAATTAGGATTGCGCCACCTCACCGGCGAAGGATTTCTCAAGGACACGTCGCTCGCGGCGCGATGGATCGGGAATGCCGCCGCACAACGACACATCACCGCGAGTTACAATTACGCCCTGCTGCACTTGAACGGCTGGGGCGTTCGCTGGAATCCCTTCGAAGCGTTCAGGCTCTTTCATTTCGCCGCCGATGAAGGCATGGCTGAAGCGCAGTACATCCTCGGATTGCTTTACACGGACAACCTCATCATTCCGCGCGACTGGAAGCGCGCTGCGTCCTGGCTATCGTCCGCGCGGAGAAAGGGTGACGTGCGCGCCCGGCAGATACTGGATGAACTTCTTCGACGCGCGTACATCACACCTGCCGACACGACTGTACATGCATCGATTCAGGATACCCTCCCGGCGCCGCCGCAAAACCGCGATACGCAGAAGAAGGAGGCGTGGTCTCCGGTGTTTCTCGATTTCGACCGCGATACTTCGCAACGAACGATCGATGCAGGCGCCGTCGTGGAAGCGCTTGTTCAGTCCGCGCAATTCTCCACCTCCGATAGTCTCGCGCTCGTTCGTGCTGCAACGAAGAAGCGCATCCCAACCGACTCACTGCGGAAAAGAATCGAGCGGGCGGGCGAATTGGGAAACGGCTCCGCGTTGTGCGTCAGAGGCATGCTTTCGGAAAGCGACGATCCGTTGTTCGCGGCCGAGCTGTACATCCGCGCAGGGTATCTCGACTCGCCGTACGGATTGCCGCTGCTTGCCCAACTGATTCAGCGAAAGGAATTCCTCGACCGTTACCAGCGCTCCTCGGGAAGCGCGCGCGAGCAGTTCATCGGCGCGATGCTTTTTGCTTTAGGCATCGACCGCAGATTGACGGAAGGGAGAGCGCTCCAGCTTCTGCGCGAGGCGGCAAATGCTGGACATGAACCCGCGCTCGTGCAACTCGGACTCAGTCTCATATCCGGACGATGGCAGCCGAAGAACAGCGAAGCCGGCTTGGCACTTTGGAAACAGGCTATTCAAACCGGAAGCATGGAAGCGCATGTTCGCCTCTTAGCCGAAGAGATTCTTTCCATGAAAGCACGCATCGGGACCGAGGATTTGAGTTTTCTCTCTGACGCATCGGACGAAGGCTCGGCACTCGCGGACGTTGCGCTCGGATATGCACGCGAACACGGCATCGGCTTCATACGCCATGAAGGAGAGGCCGTGGGTTACTATCGCAAAGCGGCACAGCAAGGAAGCCGGCACGCATGGGAGCGACTCGTTTTTCTCTACGACAGGCTTCGTCCCGATGAGGATGTGTTTCGCGTTGAGCGGTGAAGGGGATACTTCCATGGTGAAGCGACCGTCAAATCTTACACAGTGCAAACGGAGATAAAAGATGGCTAACCAACACGGCAAGCGACCTCATCTCGTGAGATTCAAGCCTACGAAGAAATTCCTTCCGTTACCGTTGAAGTGATTCAGCCGCCAGGCAAAATCGACGCGGAACACACCCATCAATCCTTTCAAACCGATACCCACCTCGAAGAACGGCTTTTTTGCAACCGACATTTCCTCTGTGAGAAAGCTCCTCGTTCCCTGCCGCATTGACGACCACGCAGCGCCGCCAAAAAGAACGAACTCCCACATGGATGTCTCGATGAAGCGGACATTTCTGAAGGCCGCGAAGGGCCGCACGCCGATCGTGTGCTCGATATATGCTGTGGCTAACGCATCGCCGCCAAGCTCACGAAACTGTAACGTCCTGAAGCGATGCTCTTCACTCAAACCCGTGATGCAACCGGGAACTGTGAACACGTGCTGAAACGGTAAGGGCTTATTGCTGTAACCGCCCGAAAGCGACCACCTCGTCACGCCAAAGAGACCGAAATACTCTTCACCGGATATGTCCGCAACGAACTTCGTGAAGTCAATCGTGCGATCGGCGAGCGCTCCCTTTGTGTATTGAAGCGATAGGGATGATCGAACGGTTTGTATTCCCAGCCGTTCGATGATACCGGCGTTGTACGCTAAAGGCCTGAAATCCGGCTTCATCGTCATGCCGACGGAATAATACTCTCCCGCCGTTATTTCAGGATTGGATTGGAATTTCTTGTTCTCGTTGAACAAACTCCAATCAGTATTCTTATAAGCGCTTTCATGTTTCTCATATCTTCCATCGAGCGAGAGATGAAGAAAGGGAAGGGTGTAGCCGCTGTACGTCATCGAACCTCCCTTCCTGTAATAGTAGTCATCCCGCTCTGCTGCATAGAGCAAACTCGTGAAGCTCGTGATCAGGGTATCGGTTGAAAACCGTATTTGCCGATCCCTATCCAACTCCCATACATCGTCGTAAGCCTTCAGTTCAAGGAGATGTCCGTATTTCTTAGAAAGACGTAATTCCATTCCGGAGCGCACCTTGAATTTCCTGTCTGCAAACCCATAGAATCCGGAGAGATGAAAGCTCCTTATTCTGCCAGTATCCGAATACAGCGAAAAGGGCAGACCAACGGAGGCACCTTCGACACGGTTATAATGCCAGAGATTGAAGATGCCGGGAACATCATACTCGATTCCGCTTACCGACATCGTCTTCCCACCTATAGCATCCTCCAGGAAGAAGGTCTTACTCTCATGCTCCTTCACAACACGCATACTGTCGTCATAGCTGTATGCTTCAATTTCATCACTCGTGAGCGCCATCAACGATTGCTTGTCCCAATAACTCTCATCCTTCACATCAGCGTCATCTGAAACGACGATACCATAGCCATCGAACTCCTTCTCTATTCCATCCACGTTAACCTGGTAGTCTTCCATAACAGCGGATAATGATGCCAATACTTCCAAATATGCGCCCATAATACGCGCTGTGACCCTGATTGACATCACCATTGCTGAAGGCAACCAAAATACACTATCGACGAGACGATGCTGTTGTTTTACTCCCACTGACCATTGGGCACCAAGTGGAAGTATCATTGCATCACTAAGACTCACATCAGCACTTACGAGTAAATAGGTTGAATCCGATATGAACAACGACCCGAATACTCCTCGTGTTATCGGTGAGCGAGGCACAACACGGATTTTATGCACAGCGGTGGAATCGATGACTGTCATACCTAAATAACTGTAGTAATATGCTTCCAATCCTTGCTCCGATATCGGACCAACTCCCTCCAGAATACCAATCAATATTTTCTCAGCCGACAGGTCTGTCCGTGCAGTGATACTGTTTAAACGTAATTTACTAGTCCCAAAGACATCCGTTTGTCTTCTTCCCTCAATGATTTCTTTGTGCTTATCCGGACTTATCCAAAATGCCGTGGTTCTCGTTTCGACAATTTCATTCATAGTTTTGCGTATCTCTTCTTGTACCTCATGATCTACGCCATTGAGAGCACCCACACGAAATCGCAACTTCGAGTGAGAAACGACTTTATAGCTGTGGAGCATTGCATTTCGTATTCGCTTAGCCTCAATAGCTTTTGTAACAATCCAACGAGCAAGACTATCGTCGGGCGAGACTGTCACTTCATCGAATTTGTAAACCTCCGGTTTCAATTCAATTCTCATTGTGTACAAGCCATCCACTCGTACGATGCTGCTCTTATACCCGATACACGATACTTTAATCATTACAGGCAGTGTGTCAACCGTGATTCGGAAGGTCCCATCAGCGCTTGTCACTGTACCTCTGTTGGTCCCGAGCAGTAGAACGTTTGCATAGTGTATGGGCTGTGAGTTGTCCGAACTGAGTACGAAGCCACGAATCAAATACTGCGACTGGGCGACAGATATAATGAAAGGAAGCGCGATTATGCTCAGCAGCAGTTTCATTTTGTGAGTTCTTTTGCAGAGTCTCATTTCATTCATTGCGACCTTATCTCGTGAGGTTCAAGCCTACGAAGAAATTCCTTCCGTCATCATAATCGCATCTTTGAACCTCTAAATTTCCAAGCCGGCAAGACGCGCCTATTTCACGAGAAGTGTTACTGTTGTTCACGATGCTTGCATCCGGTGAAGAGTTCGAATCGCTTTCGTTTTAAGGAAGGGTTCATTCCATTCTGAAGCAGTGTGCATTCTTTAATACGACTCCACAAATAGTGGTATGGGACAATCGTTCGTAAGGAACAGGCATAAAATAGAATAGAAAGCACTTCGATGCAAGCCATGCTCGCAAGTGATTTTTTTTACAAAACTAAACCGGTCAATTCGTAAGAGGCTGTACTCAGTCTGCTTATGGAGCGGACGCGGTTCGCACAGGGAATACAGAATACAGTGCAATCACCCGGAAGTCCTTGTACAATCCGGATATCGTCACGGCATCATCTCACCACGGCATAAACTTTCTCTGATTTCTCGCCTTCCACGCCGCTGCTGTTGATCGACGCGATGCAATAGTAGTACACGCCTTCGCCCTTTGCCGTGCGGTCGATATACTGGTGCTCGGGATATTTCACCGTTGCGATTTTCTTTTCATCCTTGCCCCGCTCGTTCCGGTAAATCACGAACTGCGTAATCTTTTCCTCCGGCATCTCTTCCCATTCGAGAAGCACGCCGCCTTCCTGCATCGTCGCGTGCACGTCGGAGGGTGCAGGCGGTAACTCGATGCGGATCATCGCTTCGGCGCTCTTGCTCCGTATTCCTTCGTACCCATGCACGTCGATGGATGCGACGGCATAGTGATACATCCTCCCCTTCTCCGCAGTCGAGTCGAAGTACGAAACCATTTCGGGATCGCGCATCAACGTTGCGAGGCGCTGATAGTTGATCGTCGTGCCGCTTCTCACGCCGCGATAGAGGGCATAGCCGATCACGGCGTCCTCGTACTCACGCGGGTCGTTCCAGTTGAGCGCGATTCCGTTCTCGCGCGGGAATGCATACATGCTTCGCGGCGGCGCGGGATTCGTCGGAATCGACGGGCGCGCATAGACGACGTTCGAGAAGAGGCTCTTCTTCTGGCTCGTGTTCATCGCAACGATCGCGTATCGATATTCCTTCGAACCGCGAAGGTCGGCGCTCGTGTCTGCGTAGCTCGTGCTCTCGACAAGCGCCGAGATCGTGAGAAGGCTGTCCTCCTTATCGGCCGCGCGGCAGACGTAATATCCCGCAACGTCTTCCTCCGCGTTCTTCTCCCACGCGATCTCGACGCCGTTCCTGATGGGCTTTGCCGTGACGCCCTGCGGCGTCGCAGGCGGCAGTTCGTTTTTCCAGTAGCCCATGAACGGCATCGAGAGTTGCGATTCGCGTTCGCCGTAGGATACGCTTCTCATGCGGTAGTAGTAGCGCATCATGCCGCGCGCGCCGTGGTCGTAGTACGACGTATCGGTCGAAGGGACTTCCGCGATCTTCTCATACGGCCCGTTGTAATTCGAGCTTCTGTAGATACGCGTCGAGAGAACGTAATCCCATCCCGACGTCATCCACGAGAGACGGATCCCCATCGAATCGCGAATGGCGCGCTGGCGCATCGGCAAGGGAAGCCGCTTGAAGTTCACGGTGTATGCCGTGACCGTCTCGGATTCTGGAGAGCGGTTTTCGACGAGGTCTTCAGCGACGATATAATAATCGTACTGCTGGTTGCGCTTCAGCTTCTCGTCATAAACGGTGCAGACGAGCGAATCATTTCGCACCGACGGCATGCCTTTGATCGGAAGAAGCTTGAAGTCTTCCTGTCCCGTCATGCGGCGGTACACGTGATAAACGTGAGGCGTCGGATACACTTTCGGGCATGCCCATTCGATGAGCAGCGTGGAGTCCGTTTCCACCGTGCCGACCGCGCGCATCGCCGGAATGCCCCACGGCTTTCCCGCAACGATCGGCTGTGACGTTTTCGGATTTGCCGTCTTTCCCGATAGCAGAAGAACGGAGACGCGGTATTCGTACTTCACGCCTTGTTTCACGTCGGAATCGAGATAGAGCAAACCGAGCGGAAGGAGCATTTCCCGGTCCGCGCCGAAAGGCAACATGCGGAGCGACGGATATGCGCGAATGTGCAGCCAGAGTGAATCGTCAGTCTTCAGCTTCATGAACGTCGTCCATTGCATACGCTTTTCTTCGCTCACCGCGCGCTTGAATTCTTCCACCGTTGCAACGGACGAAACGTCCGCTATCTGCTTCCATCGTTCCTTTCCGGCTTTTCGCTCGATACGATATCCGACCGTATCGAGACGCGGGTGCGTCTTCGATGCAGAGGTGTTTCCACAGAAAACATAAATGCCTTTCGGAGAAGCATAAACGAAATCCGTCGGCGTCACTTTGACCTTCTGCGCCAACGCCGTGCTTGCGAAGAGAATCACGAGCAACGCCATGCAAGAAGAAACGCAATGCGGTCTTCCGCTCAACCATTTGCTTGATCCCGGAGAGCCGGGCTTCGATATGTGCTTGAATGTCATTTGCCGCCTCACACTTTTGCTGCGTTAGATATTCAGTCCGAGGAACTCGAACGTCGGCGTGATCTCCATGTATTCGCCGGCACCGATGCGGCCTTCCACTTCTCCGCCGAGCTTGAAGAGCGTCATATCGCCGCACGTCTCGGCACCGAAGGAGGTGAGACAGACGCTGAAGTCCAACTGCCCGATGATGAATCCTAAGATGTCGAACGATGCGCCTGCATCGCTGTTATAGGTGAACCAACCGCCGGCCCCGGCCTGCACGAGAAGATGCGCTTTGAGCTTCACGCCGACGACGACGATCGTCAACGATGCTTCACAATCGACTTTGATCCATGCGGTTGCATAGACGCCGAAGAAAAATGTCGTGCTCTCGCCGAAGTTCAATCCGAGCCGCGCTTCACCGCCGATTGCGCACTCGACGGTCAAACTTCCGATGCCGAAATTCACGCTGAAGTTCGGCGCACCGGGAATCGGCATGACGACGGCGACCTGCGTGAAGAAGCCGTTCATCGTTGCGAATTCGTTCGGCAGTTCCCGCCCGCTGATGCTGTAATCGACAACGAGTTGTTTGTCGGCAGCCGTCACGTCGTAATTGACGCCCGCGAGGAATACGGCTTTCCCCTCGCACTTCGGACTGCTGACTTTTCCTTCTCCGGCTGCGAGGAAGAACCAGAATTTTTTCGATCCGAAACTGATGACCGATGTGATATCACCTTTGAAACCCGTGCCGGGAGAAATTTCTTTTTCCACGTGCACGGACATGATGAGCGCCATCATTTGCAAGTCCACGTGAATATCCATGTCGCTGAATGGACTTTCCTCCGCCACCGGCGGCCCGACGGGCGCGGGTCCTTTCGGAAACTCTTCGTAACCGTTCATCAACATCCCAAGACCGCCGGTCGTGCCTTTCATCTTCATCGTGTTCTTGGCAACCGCTATCGTCCCATTGCCGCCGGTACCTTCAACGGTGTAGTACATCGAATCGGGAGCGGCAAGCTCGCTCGTCTGATACCATCCGCAGAATTTCGTTGACCAGACAAGCCCGGGTTCGAGTTGCGTGCGCCCATACACGTTTTTCACGTCGGGCGCGGAAGTGTTCTTGAAGAGATTCTGCGTTTGCGGCGGCGCGTGGTCGGAGTTGATGATCTCCGCGATCGTCGAATACCCGCTGCCGACTTTGCGATGGCGGAACCACATGTTCAGCTTGTATTGATCTTCGAGTATGATCTGGTTGCGATAGTTGCCCCAGTCGCCCTCGGCGATGAAGCCCTCGGGCGTGAGCATCCCGTTTGCAATCGTGATCTTCACTCCGCCCGCGACGTACGGTTCAGCGAAGAACACGCCGTCCATTCCGAACTTCCCGCCGGGGATGTAATAGATGCGCGTGAACTGCGGCGAAAGGTCGGGAATGTTGATAAGCGTGAGACTGCCCTGCATCGTCATGTACGGTTTCGTGTCGTAGCCGAACTGGAATGAATTCAGTTTGAAGCTGCCGACTTTGTGAACGATGATGTCGTCCTCTGATGCGCTGATGTCCTTCGTCCCATCGGAACGGAGGTAGAACGTGTTCAGGATGATCTTGCCGGCGGGATCGAGTCCTTCGAGGAATTTCCCGCCGCCCTGGTTCGCGCGTATTTCCGGTGCACTCGTCGTGACGAACCACGACTGTGAATCCGAACCGATCTGCGTGGGATTGGTGATGTCCATCATCGCGACGCCCAACATGTCCAACTGTGTGAAGGAAAACGTGCCGCCCCAGATCTCCGTCGGGCGAAGCTGCATTCCGGTGAAAGGAATGTTGATCTTCGTTTCATCGTTGACGACGTTCTGCACGAGCGGCGCTTTGATGCCGCCGTCGAAGGTGAAATAAACCCCCGATAGTCCGAAGTCCTGAGCATGAAGCTGCCACATCTGAAGCGGGATATCCTGCGCGGCGATCTTCGTGGGATCGAGCGGGTCAAGACCGGATTTTTTCACGAGCACGTCGCCGAGTTTCAGCGCAACGTCGCACGTGCTGTTCATGCCGCTCCCGCAGCCATCGACGGTCACATGCACCGCCGTTTGGAGATGCACGCCCGAACCTGCGAGATACGATTCCTTCGCGTTCGCCACCGCGTTGTAGGTGTTGAGTTTGAATTTCGAATCGCCGCCCGTCGCGTTTGCGATTCGTAAGTCTTCGCCGTTGCTGTCGAACGTTCCTCCCTCCGAGGTCAACGCACCGATGATCGTAACAGGCGGAAGGTTCGGGTCGCTGTTCATGATGCCGAGATACCATTTCTGTGCAACGCCGTTCTCATCCTTCAACTCCAACTCATTCGTGTTGATGGAAAATGAACCGACGTCAAGATTGCACTTGCCGTTGAAGCGTCCCTTCGTGAAATCGCTTCCGGGCGGCGCGACGGGAATCCCTGAGCCATCACGCAGTTCAACCGGATAGCTCGATAGAGCGAGTAAGTCGATTTTCGTGTCGAGCACGCGCACGGAGTTGCTGACCGGTTTTGCCGGCGGCGGATTGCCCTCGCCGTACTTCGTCAGTTCGGTGTTGATGAACTCGAAGCGCGCGTCCCCATCTTTCAATTTGAATTTCGAGTTCGACGGAATGCTCGCGAAAGCCCCATCGATCTTGATGTTGCCGTTTGCCAGTTCGGTGAGTTTATCGATCTCAACGGGAAAGCCGAGCAGCTTCGTTATATCCATGCCGTTGTACTTGGCAAGGTACAAGTTGACTTCATGCGTTTGCAGCGCTTTGATTATTACATTCTTTTCTGCGCCGACTGCTTGTGAATCCGCGGAATTGGCAGAGCGAGAAGCACGGACGATACGTGAGCCGACCGGCACGCCTCGGAGGTCGTACTCGCCCTGGCTGTTCGTGAACGTTCGCAACTCCGGATAGCCTTCAATCCAGACGCGAGCATTCGCGCATGGAAGATTATTCGAGAACTGAATCTCCTGGGGAATCTGATATTGGTATTGCCCCTGTTTCGATTTCGCGGCCTTCTTCTCGCCGATATAGACGATTCCCTTCACGCGACCGCCGGCCTGAAGAATGACGATTTTTTTCGTCCACGTTCCGCCTTCCTGCACATCGGTGTATGTGCGCTTGGTCGAAACATAATCGCTGTTCGGTACACTGATCTTCACTTTCGCTTGAGAAGACGGCGAGAGATACGCGAAGGAGACGATACCTTTTTCGTTCGTGGTCAATTGGTATGGCATCGACTTCGCCTGATAGTTAATCTCCCCTTTGCCATCCGACGACGGCGTGATGTAATGATCTTCCAGCAAGACTTTGGCGCCCTGAATCGGCGTGAAAGTCTGGTCGAGCACACGCACTTCAAGCCGTCGCTTCGCTTCGAACATAACGATCTTGTCCGCGAGAATTGCACCGAATGCTTCACCGAACGGATTGTCCTGAATCACGAGATTGGAATCCTTGTCTGCGTACTTCGGCTTCTTCTCCAAATGAAAATGTTGAAATCCCGGTATCGCAGGGCTTGCAAATACTCCGTTTTCATTTGTATAACGTTTTGCACCGTCGCCAAGAATTCCTTCGACGCCCGGAAGAAGCTTCGCATGTTCATCGATTACCGTTCTCGTCACGATGAGCTTCGGATCGAGCTCGATCGTACCGAGATTCGTCTGGTAGCCCTTCGCCATCGCGCGATCGGACATTTGATAGGTCTTGAAGCCGTACTTAAGAAAACGAATGTTGTAGGCCCAACTCGTACCCGATGGCTGAATGTCGTGGACTTCGAATTTGCCTTCGGTATTCGTGACATCGTAATACACGTTCTGATTTCCCGCCGCCGGATTGCGTTCGACGCGAACCACGGCTCCTTTGATGTCCTTTTTGCTGTCACTTCGTTTGACCCGACCGAAGATTCGCGGCAGACGCGGTACGATCTTGATCACGACGCTGAATGTTTTAATCGTATAGGCCGAATTGTAAATGACATCGCCGCTGTAATCGTACCCCGGATCGATGTCGCCCGGTTTATCATAGAGCGTCTTCTTCATGAAATAAACGCCCTTATTGTTATCGAAGTAATACAGGTCGTTGTAGTTCCCATCCAATTTTTTTTCCGGTGTTCTTGCGGAAATGACGTATTGATCGACGCCGCCCAAATTCCGGACAAGCCGTGTGAAGACCGCATGTCCCTTTATCGGCGCGTCTTCCGTACCGCGCATACCGATGACGTAACCGAGATTCGAATTGGTAAACTTCTTTTTCGGATTCTCGATGTCTTCCGGAAGAATCACCTGTCCAATCCCATACAATCCTGATGGTGATTCGAGTTCACCCTCGTCATACGGGACGTGAAATGGAACCAGACTTTTCGCAAATCGCGCTATGTAAACGTTGCAGAGGCTGCCGACCTCCGTTCCTCGCTCTTTATCCTTTACCGTAACGTCGAGGTTGTACGTGCGCACGAGTGAGGAAAGACTTACATCGACGGTTTCTCCCGGCTCGCACGCAATTTCATGCTGGGAGCTGCAATAGTAAGGATTGATCACTTCAACAGTGTAATACTTGTATAACGTACCGTTGTCAACGTAATCCACGAATTCTCCCCCGCCGGATTGAAGGCTTGCATTCTTGAGGATCACCGTCGAGTCACCCTCGATAAATTTAAACGTAAAATTCCCACCGGCGTCGGCGGTCGTCGTTGCGACGGTTTTCGGTGAAATGCT
The DNA here is from genome assembly GCA_964448285.1 of uncultured Chromatiales bacterium. Lineage (GTDB taxonomy): Bacteria > Bacteroidota > Ignavibacteria > SZUA-365 > SZUA-365 > CAYUWG01. The sequence goes on along the minus strand of CAYUWG010000008.1, from coordinate 21,632 downwards.
GTAGGTCTTCCAGGTCTTCGTATCGGTCACTGTCGAAGAATAGAAATTCAGTTGCGGAATGACCTTGTATCTCTTCACCAGACGCAGCGCCACATTCGGGAGATGATTGAGCGCGCCTTTTTGCTGGAAGTGGAAGATGACATTGGAGCCGACCTTGTGCTCGGCAAAGAGCTTCGACTTCTCGAAGGTATAGAACAACTTTCCCTTCACGGTGCTGTTCAGAACGATGAACTTGAGTACATCCTTCATCGGAACATCGACAAATCCGTAGCCCGGTTTGTCCGTCTTCACCGTTTTTATTTCGCTCTTGGTAACCTCAGGCGTAAACACCGGCGGAACCACCGGATTGTATGTGAACGTCCATATTTCACTGAACCCGTTGTTTGCGAAAGAATATTTGCCTTGCTGGTCGAAGGCACGAACGCGCCATACGTACTTTCTTCCCTTCACGAGTTGCGGATCGGATTGCAGCAGAACGTATAGCGGCATCGACGTTGTGCGCTGAAACAGAGGAATGTTCGTCTGCATCGCCATACCAGGATTCGTCTGTCCGGCTTCGAGTTCGATCACCGTGAGTTCGTAGTTGATCGTCACAAGTTGAACCTGCGGAACGATGCTCCACTGAAACGTTGGAAGCGACTTCTGTTCGCTGATATTTTTCGGGTTGATCAATGAAGGAGGTTGAAGCAAAAGTATTTGGAACGACGAGCACATATCCGGAGATAGCGGCGAGTTCGGCAGAGCATACGTTACGAGCTGGACGCAAATCTTGAAATTGTCCTCCGGCAACCGCCCGCTTTTTTGTGTCTCTTCTTTCGTTGAGCCGATGTACTGTATGGCCGCTTCGTCCAGCAACCGCGCATCGATTGCATTGAGAATGCTCGTCCCCGGCGGAATGACGACCGGTGGTATGTTCGCATCGAGTTTCGTCTGCGCGACCTTCCCGAGCTTCAACCCTTCGATATAGGCATTGAACCGAACGTCCTGATTCATGCCCGTTGGATTCGTGACGACGAACGTAATGGTGTTCGGATTCGACTTCCAATCCGAAATGTAAGGCGACGGGAACGGCAGCATTTGGACGCTTACCGATAGCTGCGCTTTCGAATTGAAAACAACGACACTCACAGACAGGAAAACAAACCATAAAAACTGTTTCATGTTCAGATCCTCGCGTTCCATGTGGTAAAAATGTATATGATATTCGGATTCATTTCGTCCCAAAGGCAAACGTGCGTGTGTACTGAAGGCGTGTCGTCGTTCCGGAGTACGACTGACGGAGTGTATTCACGGCGTCATAGGAATTCCACTGTAAGCGGAGATCGAATGCGTCGTTCGCTGAAAGGCGATACAGTCCCGTGAGCGTCAATAAATGTTGTGTATCGGTATCGCTTTCCGATGAGGCTTTCGTCAGATTGAGTGAATAAGAGAGATTCGTACTCAATGTGTTTTCGAAAAAGCTCCTTCCGACGCCCAGCGTGATACCCCGAATGATATTCGTCAAGAACGATGTGCGAACTTCGATGAACTGAAGCGCTGCAGAGAAATTCACTCCACTCCTGAGCGAACCGACGTAGCTCAGGACGGTTGTGAGAACGTTATTGCTTCCGGTCTGTCCGGTGAGAACGTTCCTGTCTGCATAGGCTTGCTTCGTAACGAAGAGCGTCATGAAGTGCTGTATGGCATCTCCGATCAGCAGATATCTCGGCGCGAGCGAATAGGACTCGGTGACATTCTCCACGCGAGTCGAATCGTTTACCGTGAACGTTGCGGAGGAATTGCTCATGCTGTAATTCGAATACTGCCCATCGATGCCGAAATCTGTCGAAGGCGCCCAGTTGATGTTTGCGGACGTTATGATGCGGTTCGTCGTATAGGCACGGTCGTCATAGAGATTGTCCGAGCGGAATCCGACTGAGCCTGAAACGCGCAACGACGCTTCGAAAAGCTGCACCGACGGCGCAATGGTGATGTCCTGACGGTCGTTCTCCGTATAAGTCGCCCCCATGGATTGATATTCCGGTTCAACGCGGGCGTATTCGAGTCGCACTCCGTAACCCTCCGTTTGATAGACGCCTGCAAATTTCATCGCAAGGTTGAAACGCGTAGAGAGCTTGACGTCATACACGCCGCTTGAGAAAGCCGTGATGTCAGGATTCTCTACGTTGGCAAGGGTCTGGTCGCGGGTATATACGCTACCCGCGAGTTCTCCTTCGAAAGCAGCGCCTTCGAGAAATACGATTCGACCTCTGATTCCTAAAACGAGATTCTCTTCCGGGAAGACTCGTGATTTTACCACAGGCTTATCGAGTGAGGATGAATCATCCCAGGCATGGAGGAGATTCAGATCGAAGAAATTCTCGGCTCCTCCCATACCGGCTGATACCGCCCAACCCATCCTGCGATACACCGGGAGAATGTTCCGCACCGTATCCTCTTCAACGCTTCTCTTGAACCTTCCGTAAATCCCGCTGAGATGAAACCAATCACCCTTTATCTCCGCGCCACCTCCAAGAATCAGGATATCCGACAAGGTGAAATCGGAGAATGACAATGTCCGGTATCCTGCATGAGCGGTAAACCATTTGTACCGCGGGCTTACGCCGAATTGGTTGAATGGCTGATTGTAGGACCGCTCGGTCGTAGAGAAGACGAAGTTGAAAGGGAGCTGCACTTCATAAATCGTCAGGGTCGGGTTGAAGTACAGCCATGCAGTGTTTACCGGCCTGTTCGTTTGCATTCCCGGGATCGAGTAATTCTCTCCGGCTGCGGACAGCGAACCGGTCAGCGTTACCGGTCGAATATCGGGATTGGACAGATCCTGCGCAGAGATTGAAGCAACGTACAGAAAGAGAATAATCCCATACGTCAACCGGAATGAGGCAGCAATTGAAACGGTGACATGTGTGAATTGAACGAGCACTACGTAAGCTGTGTGTCAACGATTGGGCGGATGATTCCTCCGTTTCAACTTAGCGTCTTTTATAGGAAAAACAAGTGAAAGCGTTTAAGAAACAGATGTGATTCACTGAATTTCAACGGCGAGGCCAATTTTCCCATGGTATTCGAAATTCTCCTATGGCAACTTTCCGCAATCGGAAAAAAAAACAGCCGACGGGCGCCGGCTGTTTTCGTAGGAAATCGAATGGATGATTACTTGTTCAACACCATCTTGATTGATTTCGTGTAGGTCAATCCCGAGGTCATGCCGACCATTCGCACCATCGCGATGTAGGAGCCACTTTGCAGGTAGCTTCCATCGAAGGAAACCGTATGCACGCCGGCCGTGACTTCGTCGTTCGTCAATGTCGCTGCTTCGCGCCCAAGCATATCGGTGACCACGAGATATACGGTGCTTCGTTCGGGTGCGCTGAAACGTATCGTCGTCGATGGATTGAAGGGATTGGGATAATTCTGATCCATGTCGAACGACTCGGGCGTAAAGCCGGAAGAATTCTTGCCGATGCCGCCGCCTTTCATTCTAAACATGTTGAGTTTGATGGCAAGGTAATCGAAGTTGTTGATCACTCCATTGCCGTCGCAGTCCATGTAGCACCCATCAGAGGTAAACCACGGCACGCCCACCTGTGCTTTCCATTCAAGGTAAGTCAGAGGATTCGTCTCCGCATCGGGGAGATATCGGGCCGGACCGGTGAGCCAGAGAGTTCGGAGGTTTGCATTACGAATGTACCTGTTCAAAGCGCTGAGATCGCCGTAATTGACGATTGCGTCGTTGTTGACGTCGCCCGGCCAGACGATACAAGGCTGTGTACCCGGTGCAAGCGAAAGAATGGAGGAAGATACCATGTATTCATCCGTCATATCGCAGTTATTCAGCATCGTGAACGTTGCAACGATACGATAGTAGCCGGGTGTGAGATCGACGCCGACTGCTTCCGTTCCGGAGAAAACTCCAACCGGTTTGTTTATTGTGAAGCCGGTCGTGTACACCGGAGTCCCTGAGGGATCGCCGATTCGATAGAAATCCAACCTGACTGGAATATCATAGGCGGTCGCTAATGGGTAAGAAACCGTATAGTTCACGAAGATGGTACCGGGACTGTAGATGTACTGTAATGGAGTTCCAAGCTGATCGACGATTGTCAGGTCGGCTGAACCAGCCGGAATGTTGCAGCCCCACGAATAGGTCAAACCTGACGGTGGAAACAGCGTGGGTGTAACGGCACAACTTGCGGTATTCACTGTTCCGGCAACCGACGTCGGCCATGTATTGATACCGTTCGTTACGCTGCGATTGCTGATATCGACCATTGAGGTCGTCAGTCCTCTGAGGCCAACTTGCGGATTGAATGTTGCGACATTCATCCACGGACCGTAAACGATATCGACTTTGTTCGATGTCTCATACAGCTTCACCTGATAGGAATAGCTTTCCGCGACGGAGCCGCCGAAGCGATACCAGTCGAGCCACTGGACTGTGAGAATTCGGTTGGGCGCAATACCGCTGACGCTGTACGTAAGATTGCTGAGTGACTTGCAGTACCCATCCGTCGAGAGTGCGGCGATCGCTCCCTGAGATCCGTAAAGAATCGAGACGGCTCCGGTACCGAACCCCGTCGAACCGCTGCCGAAGGTGAGGTATCCGTTCGTACCGGCGTAGCAGACGGTTTGATCTATTCCGGCGAAGTTGAACGTGAATCCGATCGGTATCGTCCAGTATCCGTCATCGACGGACCCGACGAAGGAAGCGGGGATTGTGCCGCCAACGAGTTCAGTCCATGTTCCCTGAAATTGCCTGAAAGGCATCGTCGATATTTGCGCTTGTGCCTGTGAAAGGAAAGCTGCAAGGATCATCGTACCGATGAGAAGTGGTGTCTTGATTTTCATATGTGCTCCTTGATTATGGGTGGAAATTTTATCCGGTGAAAAATACGCCAGGCCGAAAAAGCCACGCAATGGAAATCCTTGTCCTATCGACTTTCAACTGTGACGATTGATCCATGAACCATTTATTCGCTTGCTTTCCTGTACCCGGGTCGATTCGATTATCGATCCGGTACCAGTTTAGCACTATCGAAATCGAGCTTCAATGACTTAACTCAGTCTTCATTTGGAAGCGCAATCTCATGATTGTATTCGCATGCACTTTCGAGGTTATAGCGCTTGTTTCCTACTCGCAACGCCCGTATCATTACCCGCCTACTTGAGCGTGTTCGCCTCATCGCAAGCACGCCATCCCATTGAAATATCACAAGAGGAGCTTCATTATGTTCAAAGGCCACCCATCAGGACTCCCGGTTCTTTTCTTCACGGAAATGTGGGAGCGATTCGGCTATTACCTCATGCTCGGCATTTTCTTCCTGTACATGACCGATACCGCAACAGGCGGAATGGGCTTCAGCAGGGAACTCTCCGCAGACATTTTCGGAACGTTCATCGCACTCGTCTATCTCACGCCGTTTTTAGGGGGGTTGCTTGCTGACCGCATCTTGGGCTATCGGAACGCAATCGTCTTTGGCGGAACGCTCATGGGCTTGGGATACCTGGGGCTTGCGATTCCCGGAACGACTGCGCTGTACGTCTCGCTCGGTCTCATCATCTTCGGAAACGGATTCTTCAAGCCGAATATCTCCACGCTACTCGGAAACATGTACAACACACCCGAATACCGGGATCTGAAGGATTCCGGCTATAACATTTTCTACATGGGCATCAACATCGGTGCGTTCGTCTGCAACTTCGTTGCAGCGTATTTGCGCAATGAATTCGGTTGGGGCTACGCCTTCGCCGCTGCCGGCATCGGGATGTTCCTCGGGCTTATTTGGTTCATGAGCGGACAGAAGCACGTGAAGCATGCGGACGTCCTCAAGCCCACACAAAAGGAAGACCTCTCACTTGGGAAGATCGCCGGAATCGTATTTCTGCCGTTGCTCGTGTTCGGCGCTATCGGGTGGTTCATCCCGGGTAATCTTTTCGGTTCCGACTCGACGGATGCGTTCATCTTAGGAAGCGTTCCCGTGCTCATCTTCTATCTTTCGCTCTGGGTGCGAGCCTCGAAAGAAGACAAAGCGTTTATCGCTGCCCTGCTCTCAATCTTCGGCGTCGTGATTATTTTCTGGGCTATCTTCCATCAGAACGGAACGGCACTCACCATTTGGGCTGAGAATTATACAGACCGCGAACTCCCGGCAGCTATCGAGCCGATCACCGGCGTCTTCGGCATGAATCAATATGTCGATACGTCGCCGCGAGAAGTACCGCAACTCGATGCACACGGTGTTGCACTGAGGGACGAGTCCGGCAGAGTGTTGACGGAGATGGGACCACATCCGTATTTCAACAATCTCCCGGAGGAACAATGGCCGTCTGAGGGTGGCACTCTTAAGCTGCTTTCAACGGAAATCTTCCAATCCATCAATCCGTTTTTCGTCGTGATTTTCACCCCCATTGTCGTCGGGCTGTTCGGCTTTCTCCGAAAGAAGAAGAAGGAGCCTTCCACTCCGGCGAAAATCGGTTGGGGCTTGTTCATCACAGCGCTTTCGACGCTCGTGATGATCGGAGCGGTCCTCGTATCGCAGAATGGCATCGAAAAAAGTTCGTCGATGTGGCTCGTAGGCGCCTACGCTGTGATCACCGTCGGAGAGCTTTTCCTCAGTCCGATGGGATTGTCACTCGTTTCCAAACTCAGCCCGCAGCGAATCACCGCCCTGATGATGGGTGGATGGTTCCTTTCGACTTCGATCGGGAATAAACTTTCCGGCGTTATCGCGGGACTCTGGGATTCGATTCCGCAGAAGGAGTACTTCTTCCTCATCAACTTTGCCGGCGCTATGGTCGCAGCGCTTGCCATCTTCGCTATGGTGAAATGGCTGCGCCGGGTTGTCGTCGAGCACACGGGATCGCACTAACACGCTTTGAAGAAAGGGAACTTCCGGTTCGGCAATCACTGGAAGTTCCCTTTTTCATATCAATGAGTCTCTCTGTCGTAATCGATCTATCTCATCCATTCCGAAGGATCTGCGCATGAGCGGTGTATTTCGTCCACTCATTCTCGTTGCGTTCTTTCTTACGAAGAGCGTATGGGCGCAACCGGCGTCGTTCTCCGTCGAGGCGCCCGATCTTATCCTCACCGGCATCGATTTCACGCTTGAGGTCAAAGCGTTGCAAGCGGACGGTCTCGTCGATAGCACGTACCGAGGAGCGGTGGTTGTCTCAAACGTTTTTGAGTTTCGTGATGGAAAGAAGCAAACGCTCACGATGCATTTCGAGAGAGGTGTTTTTCGCACCACATCTGCATCGATCGAAGAAAGCGGGATTCGTTCGATCACCGTTCAGGACGGTGCGAAGCAAGGTTCGAAGTCGCTCCGCGCTATTCCCGGAATCCTCAGCATTCTCCCGCCGTTGCTCGCAATCATACTCGCACTCGCGCTGCGGCAGGTGATCATCTCGCTTTTCGCCGGGATTTGGCTGGGTGCAATCTTCGTATTCGATTACAACGTTTTCGGCGGCTTCCTCCGGGTTCTCGATCACTATATCATTCAGGCGTTGAACGATCCCGACCATATTTCCATTATCGTCTTCAGCATGTTATTCGGAGGGATGGTCGGCGTGATCTCGAAGAATGGCGGTACTTACGGTATAGCGGAGTCCATCATTCGCATGGCGCGCACTCCCGCTCGAACTCAGGTCGCAACGTGGCTTCTCGGGATCGTCATCTTCTTCGACGACTACGCCAACGCGCTTATCGTGGGAAACACGATGCGACCGGTCACCGACCGACTACGGATTTCGCGTGAGAAACTTGCGTACATCGTCGATTCAACTGCTGCCCCCGTCTCTTCGATCTTCTTCATCTCCACGTGGATCGGATATGAGATCGGCTTGATCGATGATGCATTAGGCTCTGTTGGCTACTATCTCGAGAACGCATATTGGATTCTCATCGAATCGCTTCCGTACCGGTTCTATCCGATCCTTGCGCTTGTGCTTGGATTTATGATTGCGATCACACGCCGGGATTTCGGTCCGATGCTCAAAGCCGAGAAACGTGCGCGGGACACGGGTCAGCTCTTTCGTGACGGCGCCCAGCTCGCAACCGACCTCACGGATTCATCTGCGGTGACCCCTGATGAGAGGACACCGAAGCGTTGGGTGAACGCTGCGCTTCCGATCGCGACCGTGCTCGTTGCCGCGCTCGTGGGCCTTTACATCACCGGCGTTCAGAGCATCGAAGCGGCTGGTGAAACAGATTTCAGCATTGGAAATATCGTCGGTTCGGCGAACAGCTACCATGCGCTGCTCTGGGCGTCTTTTCTCAGTTGTGTCGTTGCGATCGTCCTATCCGTCGCGCAGCAAATACTCACGCTCGCGCAAGCGATAGATGCGTGGTTCAACGGATTGAAATCCATGTTGCTCGCCATGCTGATCCTCACGTTTGCGTGGTGCATCGGAGCGATCACAATGGAATTGCACACCGCCGATTACCTCGTACAAATCCTCCGAGGAAATCTCTCCCCGCATTGGCTTCCCGTGTTGACGTTTCTCGTTGCTGCTCTCATCAGTTTCGCAACGGGGACGAGTTGGGGGACGATGGGCATCATCATGCCGCTGGTCATTCCGCTTGCAATCACATTTGCCCGCGATGCCGGGATGGGCGTGGATGCAACACATGTCATCCTGCTTGGCGCAGTGAGTTCCGTGCTCGCAGGTTCGGTCTTCGGCGATCACTGTTCTCCGATTTCGGATACAACCATTCTCAGCTCGATGTCATCCGCGTGCGATCATATCGATCACGTGCGGACACAACTGCCCTATGCAATTCTCGTTGGAGTCATCGGTATGATCGTCGGGGATATTCCGACTGCTTTCGGGTTATCACCCTACATATCGATGGCTGTCGGCACCGGAGTGATCGTTGGGATTTTGTATGTGTTTGGGAGAAAGGTTTAGCGAGAACGAGTGGGCTTGAAGGTGTCATTCATCTTTCAACGAACCGAGCGATTTGTCTGCCGCAACAAGCCGGAAGAAATCTCACGTGGGTCTTGCGTCGCATGGATTCATTTCCGATGTTCGTTGCAACGAAACCTATCACCAACTCTCACAAGGAGGTTCAAGTAACACGTGGCTGACAGATTTTCCGAAACGACGGAATCGAACGAGGGACTTCCCGATGTGTTCGCTTGTGTTTTCCTTAGCGCGACGCAAAGCCTTTTGCACGGACATGCTCGAAATCGGAGTCGATCTGCATTTCATCCGGACGCGCCATGCCTTCACGGGATAGAAGGAGATGCCCGCGTGACTGAAGATCATCAGCATGAAAGATCGCCGGACCAATGAATTCTACGCTTCCTTCAAGTCAGGAAATAAACGAACTACTTCGTTTAGCCGCCCATATTGGGAGGATATACGAAGGTGTTTCGTAGTTACAGTAGTTAGCTTTGATTTAAAACAAAACACATAAACAATGACACTTAAAGATTTATTAGAAAAAGATTTTAAAGTAGACTTACCAATTTCGGGAGGTTTCGGCAATTCGATTGAAAATGCAATAATTATTCATAGGACCGGAATAAATGACTATGTTGGAACAGAACATTTTGTTCTTAAATGTTTAGGGGTCGGCAGACGAATAGAGTGGAAAATACTGGGACAAGAGTTGCTTACACACGACAGTAAGATAATAGACAAGATTAATATTGAGACAAAACAATTGACTGAAAGTGAGATTATTACTCAAATAGAGAATTATTATTTTGACATTACTGATTGCTTTGGAGATAAAATAGAATATAACAGATCCTTTAATGAAGAACAAGTATTGGAACAAATAAAAGAAAGAATAAAAGTATTGGAAGGACTTAACGATTTCAACAAGAAATGTATCGCACTTTTAAGAACTGAAGAGCTTTTTAAAGACACTAAACTCACAATAGAATTTTTGGATGTGATATTCAAGGACGAATCACTACCTCTTTTTGAAAGTATGATGGAAAATAAACGAAAACCAATAATGGACGTATTAAGAATTATAGGAAAGCGAATGAATGAAAACCACAGCTAACAGCACCTACCCAAAAGTGGCGGTTCAGTGGTTAAATCAAGCTTTGTGCACCTATCAAAGTTCGTGTTTGGTTGACAGTGAAGTGCTCCTAAATCGTCACCTTCGGGTAGCCTGCAAAACGTTGTGGGTAATTTAAAAAATGAAAAAGGAAAGAAAACAGAAACTATACGAAGAGCAGAACGGAAAATGCTTTTTCTGCGACAGAGAATTTCCAATAGAGGTTTTCACCTTTGATCATTTACTTCCTCGTTCACTTTCGGGAGATGATTCTGCAAACAATCTTGTTCTTAGTTGTGCTGAATGTAACGCAAGACGCGCAAATAAAATGCCGTTTCGTGAAATCGAATTAATCTACTTTCTCACGCAATTATTAGACAAGCATCCAGATTATCGAAATATTTCTCAAGAAGCTCTTCTTGCAAAAGATGTACGTTACAGAGCAGATATTATTGCGGAACATAAAGAAAACGGAAAGTGGAGAAAGGTATTGATTGAGCTTAAGTCTACTCCAACGTTTACATCACGAAGACTTGAAGAAGTAGTGTATCAACTTAACAATTACAAATCAGTTCTAAAGGAAGATGTGAAGTTAGTTCTTTCCTTTCCGGGTATACTTTCTCAATCAGATAATGAATATTTAAGGAAATCAAAAATTGAGGTTTGGGACAGAGATTTCATTACTCAGACATTTAAAAATGAAATCGAGCAAATAGAAGATAAACTCTTTCTAAAAATATTTTCATTTTCAAGTGTTAAACCCAAAGTTCATGATACACTAATTGCTAACCTTAAACTAATTCCTCCTGGACGAGCTGGCTGGTCTAAATATCAAAAACACGTTGAAAAAGTTCTCTCATATTTATTCAGTGACGTTTTATCTGACCCAATAACGGAATTATCAGATAAATACGGTATTAATAGAAGAGACTTTATTCTAAGAAATTACTGTGAAACAGGGTTTTGGAAATATCTGCGAGAAAAATACCAAGCTGACTTTATAGTCATAGATGCAAAGAATTACACAGGAAAAATAAAGAAAAATCAAATCCTACAATTGTCCAACTACCTAAAGACACATGGTACGGGACTATTTGCGATAATAATTTCACGAAACGGAGAAGAAGATAGAGGCTCATATTTTACACGAAGGGAAGTCTGGGCAATCGAACGTAAAATGATAATTATTCTTGATGATAATGATTTGGAAAAAATGGTTTTAGCTAAAGCTTCTTCAAATCAACCAGAAGAAATTATCATCCAAAAAATTGAAGGATTTCGATTAGAAATGTAAAAAACTACCCACAACAGCACCTACAAGAAATTGACGGTTCAGAGGTTAAATCAAGCTTTATGCTTCTCTCAAAGTTTCTACTTGGTTGACAGTGAATCGCTTCGAAATCGCCACCTTCGGGTAGCTGCAAACCGTTAAGCGGAAGCCGTTGCATCGACCAGAGTGAAGTGCAATCATTGAGGAAAAAGCGTGCCTTCCGCCATCACAATAATCCAATCGACACGTTACTTGGCCATGAACATTCCGGCGTTGTCTATGAAGAGCACCGGAGGAACAGTCTTTTCTATTCAACAGAACCCGAATAACGATTCGATTCCATCATGCCGACGAAGAAACAGACAGCACTACTACTGATACGAAGACTTACCCGTCGTAACGCATTTGTCAGATACCCAAATCCAGAACGACGCAAAGAGGGTCAAGCGTACAAGAAAGGATACGAGATACGGTTGCCGCTTTCGTCAGAAACCGAGCTCAAGAGTGCTCAGAAAGCTCTCACTGCTCTCGGGTTTTCGGTCGGAAAACCATTCAAGAAGAATCTTCAGATTGTCTTACCGATCTATGGACGCAATCAGGTCGATCGTTTCATCCGGCTCTTCAGGCTTTCATCGCGCCCGAGGAACTCCTCATAAGGGCGGCAGGCACTTCAGGAGAAGGGAAACAGACCGTGGCGAATAACTCCAACGAGAAGCCTGCGCCTAACCCTCTTCGGGATATCCACTCCCTTCACTCTATCCCCAACTCTTCTTTCAGGTACTTCGCGGTGTGACTCTCAGTCTTTGAAAGTATCGCTTCCGGCGTTCCTTCAGCGATGATCTCACCGCCTTCATCGCCCCCGCCCGGCCCCATGTCGATAATCCAGTCCGCCGTCTTAATGACATCGAGATTGTGTTCTATCACGACGACGGTATTTCCCTTTTCAACAAGTTGTCCGAGGACGCTCAACAACATGCGAATATCTTCGAAGTGCAAACCCGTCGTCGGTTCATCGAGAATGTAGAGTGTCTTTCCCGTTCCGATCTTTGACAGCTCCGTTGCGAGTTTGACGCGTTGCGCTTCGCCGCCGGAAAGCGTCGTCGCCTGTTGCCCGAGCCGTATGTACCCAAGCCCCACGTTGAAGAGCGTTTCCAACTTCCTCCGGACACGCGGGATCTCACTGAAGAACTCCAACGCCTCGGCCACGGGCATGTTGAGCACGTCCGCGATGGATTTTCCGCGATAGTGAACTTCGAGTGTTTCGCGGTTGTAGCGTTGTCCTTTGCAGACCTCGCAGAGCACGTAAACGTCGGGGAGAAAGTTCATTTCGATCTTGCGAACACCGTCGCCTGAGCATGCATCGCAACGGCCTCCTTCAACATTGAAGCTGAAGCGTCCCGCGCTGTATCCTCTGATCTTCGCTTCAGGGAGATTCGTGTAGAGGTCGCGAATGATCGTGAAGAGTCCCGTATAAGTCGCCGGATTCGAACGAGGCGTGCGACCGATGGGCGACTGGTCTATGTCGATCACCTTGTCGATGTGTTCGAGCCCTTCGATGCGCTTGTAGGGAAGCGGTTGGACTGTGGCCTTGTAGAAATGCCGCGAGAGAATCGGGTACAGCGTTTCGTTCACGAGACTTGATTTACCGGAGCCGCTGACGCCAGTGATGCAGATGAACTTCCCGAGCGGAAGCTTCAGCGTGACGTTCTTCAGATTGTGGCCTGACGCGCCGCTGAGAGCGAGGACGTTGCCGCTGCCGTTTCTTCGAATCTTCGGAATGGGAATCGACTTTTCCCCCTGAAGGTACATTGCCGTCAAGGAACCGTTCGTCGCAATTTCAGAAATGAGATCGGATCGGAGTTGGCCGTTTCCGTTCTTCCGTTTCGTTCGTCCGTTCTTCCCATTCTTCTTGACGCTCATCAGTGTTTCGAGCGTTCCTTCTGCAACAACCTTTCCTCCGTACTCTCCTGCGCCCGGCCCAAGGTCGATGATATGATCGGCGTTCTCGATCATCTCCTTGTCGTGCTCGACGACGATGACGGAATTGCCGAGGTCACGTAAATCCTTGAGCGATTCGATCAGCCGGGAGTTATCCCGTTGATGCAAACCGATCGACGGTTCGTCGAGGATGTAGAGGACGCCGGTAAGCTGAGTACCGATTTGCGTTGCAAGCCTGATGCGCTGCGCCTCGCCGCCGGAGAGCGTGCGTGCTGAACGGTCGAGCGTGAGATATTCCAGGCCGACGTTGCAAAGGAATCGCAAACGCGATGTGATTTCCTTTATGATCTGATTCGCAATTTCCTTTTGGCGCTGTGTGAGTTCGATGGTCTCGAAAAACGCGAGCGCGTCCTTCACGCTTACGGTCGTGATATCGTGGATCGATGCATCGTTGACGAGCACGGAGAGGCTTTCAGGTCGAAGGCGACCTCCCTTGCATGCTTCACACGGCACGGAGGCCATGAACGACTCCGCCCAATCGCGAATGCCGTTCGACGTTGTCGTTTCGTAGTAATGCTTCAAACTGGGAATCACGCCGGCGATGCGATGCTGATACACCGTAACACGTCCGTTCGTCCCGGTGTGCGGGATGCGATACTTCTCTTTCCCGCTTCCGTGTAAAAGCACTTGCATAGCATCCTTGGAGAACGAGCGGATAGGCGTGTCGAAATCGAATTCGAACCGCTCTGCAACGGCCTTGATCTGCGACCACCACCAGGTGTTGCGCGGTTTTCCAAGCGGGACGAGGCCTTCTTCGTTCAATGTTTTTCCATCATCGGGTACCATGAGACGGATGTCGAATTCTTTCTTCACGCCCAGTCCGTCGCACGATGGGCATGCGCCGTACGGCGAGTTGAACGAGAATGAATTCGGCGCCGGCTCATCGTAACTCGTTCCGCATGCAGGGCAGGCGCTCTTCTGGCTCATGAGGATATCGTCGTTCCCTGCGTTGATGATGACGACGCCATCTCCGTAGCGGAGTGCGAGTTCGAGCGAATCCGTAATTCGAGAGCGTGCATCGGAGTTGACGACGATACGATCGACGACGATTTCGACGTTATGGATCTTGTACCGGTCCAGCTTCATCCCTTCTTCGATTTCACGGATCACGCCGTCGGCGCGAATTCGTGTGAATCCATCCTTCGCGATTTGCTCGAATAACTCTCGATAGTGTCCCTTTCGGCCCCGCACAACGGGAGCGAGGATCGAAAGACGTGTTCCTTCCTCCATGCCCATCACACGATCGACCATCTGATCGAGGCTCTGTCGCTGGACAGGAGAGCCGTCTTTATAGCAATGCTGAATGCCCGCACGCGCAAAGAGCAATCGCAGGTAATCGTAAATCTCCGTCACCGTCCCGACCGTGGAACGCGGACTGCGGCTGACGGTTTTTTGTTCGATGGAAATCGCCGGGCTGAGTCCTTCGATCTTATCGACGTCGGGTCTCTCCATCGAACCGAGGAACTGCCGCGCGTACGCAGAGAGGCATTCGACGTATCGCCGTTGACCTTCTGCATAAATCGTATCGAACGCAAGGCTCGATTTCCCGGAGCCGGAAAGACCGGTGATGACGACAAGTTGTCCCCGCGGAATATCGAGATCGATATTCTGGAGGTTATGCTCACGCGCCCCGCGTATGGAGATGAATTCATATTCGGAAGCGGTCAGGTTCATTTCGTCCAAACTCATCCCTCAATTTCCAAAATCATTTCATCGGGACAAAGGAGCACTGCGAAGTCATTTCAACGATCGTCAGAATGAACACGCACGCTCAACGTGTACGCGAACGGAATTCGCTGCGCTATTAAACCATCATGAACGCCTCCGGTCACAAGCACGGAATGATTTTGAGTAGCAACAACACACACTTCAATAACAGGTACAGCAATGAAAGCACATAGCACAAGCATCGGTTGGTTGATCGTCATACTGGCGCTCCTCTTCCTCGTTGCCGATGTAACAGCACAGCCCGGAGGGCGACACGGTCGAGGCATCTTTTCGCAATTGACCGAAGAACAAAGAACAGAACTGAAGGCGAAAGTCGAAGAACTTCGCCAAAGCGGCGCTTCGCAGGAAGAGATTCGCACGGCAGTTCACGAACTCTTCCAGCAATGGGGCATCAAGGTCGAAGGGCGCGGCGGTTTCTGGAGCAAGCTCAACGATCAGCAGAAAACCGAGCTACAGGAAATGATCGCTGCGATGCGATCGGAAGGAAAAGACCGGACGGAAATCCGCAATGCCGTGATGGAGAAACTGAAGAGTTGGGGCATTGAATTCAATCCCGGAGATGGACGGCATGGGCGCGGCGGTTTCTGGAGCAAACTCAACGATCAACAGAAAACCGAATTACAGAACATGATCTCCACAATGCGAGCGGAAGGAAAAGAACGCGAAGAAATCCACGATGCAGTGATGGAGAAGCTGAAAAGCTGGGGCATCGAATTCAATCCCGGAGATGGACGGCATGGGCGCGGCAAATTCTGGAGCCAGCTTAACGACGAGCAAAAGGCGGAGTTGAAGGAGATGGTAACATCGATGCGTACAGACGGAAAAGATCGGAAAGAAATTCATGCGGCAGTCGTTGAGAAACTCAAGTCGTGGGGAATCACTCCCGGTAAAGGAAAGGGTGGCGCCCCAACACCGGGCATTACGGAATCCACGGTGATCGGTCTGCGCAATTATCCGAATCCATTCAACCCGAGCACGACCATCTCCTACTCGCTTCAAACATCCTCCCCTGTCGTCATACAAGTTTTCGGAGCGAAGGGCGAGCTTGTTCGCGAGTTGAAGAACGAACAACAAGCGGCAGGCACCCATAGTATTACATGGGATGGAACCAACAGCAGCGGTAAGAAAGTGGCTTCCGGCACGTACACTCTGGTAGTCAATGCAGGATCACAATCACAAACGATTCAGATGATCCTCGCGAAGTAGCGGATTTCCTCGATCCACAACACGAAGGGCGGCCCAATCGGGTCGTCTTTCGTTTTTGGCTCATTCGCAATAAGCGACGCAGTCATTCGGGCGAAAAAAAACCGCCTCGGAGTGAGGCGGTGTCAAGTGCCAGAGCGACCGTTTACACATCCACCAGTAACTGATCCATTGTTTTGGCGGGATCGTCCTGTCTGGGCTGCACGATCAACGCTTTCCGATTCTGTACCTCTGTACTGAACATCTGCGTGCGACGTGCACAGGCGTGCTCCTGATGGATGGCGTGGATTAAGGCAGTGGCATGGATGACAAAGTGTTCTGGTAAAGGGAGTATCGTTTTTTTCATTCAGGCTCTCCTGGTTTCACATGCGTTCATTCGGCTCGAAACATAGGGAGCGAATGCTTAGCAGACAATCCACTTTTCCGTAAGAGAAAAATAAATGCGCTAAGAAGAGCTATCCGAGATACGCGCGAAGCTGCTTGCTTCGTGAGGCGTGGCGTAACCGACGGATCGCCTTCTCTTTGATTTGCCGCACACGCTCCCGTGTCAGATTGAACTTTTCACCGATCTCTTCCAGGGTTAACGAGTGTTCGCGATCCAGCCCGAAATACAGACGGATCACCTCGGCTTCGCGCTCGCTCAACGAAGCAAGTGCACGTCGAACTTCGACGCGAAGGGATTCACTCATCAACGTCGTATCCGGTGACGGCTGCCGGTCGTCCTGTATCACGTCGAGAAGACGGTTGTCTTCGCCTTGGGCAAACGGTGCATCGACCGAGATATGGCGCCCCGATATTTTGAGTGTATCCGCGACTTCGAAGAGCGTCATGTCGAGTTCCTGCGCCAACTCGCTTGCGCTCGGTTCGCGTTCGTATTGCTGCTCAAGCTCGCTGAATTTTTTTCCGATCTTATTCAACGCACCGACGCGGTTGAGAGGAAGACGAACGATGCGCGACTGCTCTGCGAGAGCCTGTAAGATTGACTGGCGAATCCACCACACGGCGTAGGAGATGAATTTGAATCCACGCGTTTCATCGAAACGCTTTGCCGCCTTTATCAAACCGAGGTTTCCTTCATTGATGAGGTCGCCAAGTGACAGCCCCTGGTTTTGATATTGCTTTGCAACGGAGACGACGAACCGAAGATTGGCTTTGGTCAGTTTTTCCAACGCATCCTGCGCGTCATATCCCCCGCGCTTGATTCGTTTTGCCAATTCGATCTCTTCATCCGGCGTCAGCAAATCGACCTTGCCGATTTCCTGAAGATACTTGTCGAGTGACTGGCTTTCGCGGTTGGTATATTGCTTTGAAATTCTCAATCGAACACCTCTATAATGCTAAACTTGATATAACTACGTTTTTCAGGTCAGATTTTTCGTCGTCATCGGATCGAGATCGATGCTATCGACAATGCCGACGATGGTTGCATCGACGGGGGCCATATCGACGGGTAACGGAATGACCGCTTCGCTTGCCGTAATATACATGACGGTCTCACCCGGTCCCGCTCCGATGTTGTTGACGGCAATGATGGGTTTGCCTTGATGGCGGCGCTGTGCATCGATGGGTTGAATGATCTCGAAGGCAGCGCTCTGGAGATTTTCATCCTTTACGGTTGCCCATACTGTTCCTATGACTTGTGCGAAAAACAAAGACGTATTGGTTGAATTGAACTCTAAGAAGATTTCTTCGATGGATTGGTGATATCCAGCTTATCCACGATTGCCATAACGACAGCGTCAACCGGCTTGTTCTGCGTGAGCTTCGTTTGCCTTGCCGAGCTGCCTTGCGCAACGAGCACGATTTCACCGACGCCTGCGCCAACGCTATCAACGGCAATAACGAAATTGGTTTCGTGATGGTACTCGAGATCGACGGGTTGAATGATGAGAATCTTCGTACCGACAAGGCCCTCGTCTTTTCGTGTTGCCCAAACTGTTCCGATCACTCGTCCAAGAATCATGCTTTCAGTTCCTTCTGCATTGCTGCAATAATATCCGACCAGGCCTGTGGGTTGTGTAAACGTCCGGCATCGATCAACTGCAAATTCATGTAAGTGAGATAACGGTTCGGGTGAAAAGTTACTAATGGAAGCTGACTGATAAGGCACATTCCGGCAGTGATGCTCATGCGCAACATGGAATGGACCGATGCACTTGCGTGCGTATCGGCGAATACCTTTGCATACCGCTGATGGAATCCGAGGACATGAATACCGCCGAGAACTGATTCAGCAAGGTATCGCGCACGGGGATTCGATGCGGCTGCAAGGAGTTCGGTTGCATGGAGGACGGAAGTAAAGCATTGACCGATCCGCACGAGCGAGTGGAGGAGTGACGCTTCCCCGCTTTTTGCAACGAGATGGTTTGCAAGGACATCCGAATCAACGAACAATTCCTTTTTCAACGGGAGATTCCTGAAGCATCAACCGTGTTACCGCAGTCAGAAAATCGGAATCGCTGAGCGAGCTCTCGGCTTCGAGAAACCTTTCTACGGAATCTTTTGGAAGCTTTTGAATCCGGCAAATTTCCTGAATTTCCTGGTCGTCGATGTTGCTGCGTGATATTGTTTCGTTCTTCAGTTCTACCTCCGAAAAAAGGAACTGCAAATATGGGGCACATAGGATTTTTACACAAGCAGATGGGAGATATTCAACGAATATGAGTCAAATTCGAGCAATTCATTGGACCTGAGAAACGAGATTCAAACGACTTTAACGCAATTACCTCCATCAGCGACAGCTCTGTCAAGTGCTTGCTGCGCAATTTTCAGTGCTTGCTCGGCGTCGAGCGATTCGGAGAGCGTGCATCCTGCAATACTCGCGGTGACGGAAAACGATGTCCCACGATATGCCATGATGTGCCCGGCGATAGCCTTTCGGAGTTTTTCCGCACGAAGGTATGCATCCTCCGTACTGCACTGAGCCAACAGTGTGACGAAACGAGAATAGTCGTACTTCCCAACTGCATCGTAAGCGGCGATTCCAGAGCGGACGATTTGCCCGATTTGAAAGAGAATGTTGTCAAGCCCCTCCTGTCCGTACTTGTGCAGCAACTCATCAGGTGAGTCCACAGCTACGAACAGGACGATGGAACTGCCTCCGAATGCTCTTACCCTTTGACTTTCTGCAAGAAGTTGCTGCTGAATCAATGCGCGACTTTCGACACGCGTCGTTTCATCGATCAGGAGGTGCTTCCGTGTCAATTCCTGAAGGTGGATGAGATTGAGATACGTTCCGGCGATATCCGCGATGCTCGCAATCACGTCCAGGTCTCTTTGAGTGTACTGATGATTCTCTCTGTATTCGACGACGATGAAACCAACGGTCTTCCGGTTTCCATGAACGGGTGTTATACAAAGCTGCCCGCTCGAAGCGATACTCTCACGACTATGAAACCGAAAATGCGGTGGCTGCGGAGCGTCGATGATGCGTCCTTCCCGCACTTCGAGAACCTCCCGGAGTACTGAATGCTGCATGTCTATCTGCTCGCCTTCCCTGACGTAAGGAAGATTCGATGATTTCGAGATGCTTCGAAGCACGGTCCATCTCTGATGATCGGGATTGAACTGGATAACCGCTATGTAATCCCAGTCGAGCTGTTCACTTACGGCTTCTGCGGTGGCATCTGCGATACCGAGCGGATCGAGTTGCTCGGTAATACGTCGCTGCATTTTCTCAATAGCATGAAGAAGCTTGGAGTCGGATGCAAGGTCGAACTTGTGATTATAGCTCCCTAAAAGCATGGTAATCAGTGTCGAAAACCGACCCATCGTTGCAACAGTCTCAGCACCGAAGGCGTCTGCAACGCGACTGTCGGCTGCAAGCACCGCAATCGGTTCATCGAGGAAATACATCGGTACACCGACAAAACTTTGAATGCCATCCGGGACATCGTAGTACACGAGCAGATCACTCTCCGAAACAGGTGCGATGTCCGGAAGGACGCAGGGCTTCCCGCTGATGCCAACGGTACTTACGAGGTCAGTTCCCAACGGCAATCTTCGTGCAGTCGTAAAGCTTCGGCTGTCGGTTGCGCACTCACCGATGACGATTTGAGCTCGATCCCTGTTAATCCAAAAGACCGCTACCGAGTGCGCAAGGATGTGATCCTTTAAAGCGAAGAGCAGCCGATTCGTGAGGTAATCGAATTCCGCACGAGGATCGTCGGTTAAACCGGCGGGAGGCTCCGTTCGATAGTACTCCAACGGGATCTCCGATGATGTTGCCGTTTCAAAAGAAATGTTGTCTTGTGAAAATGCGCTTTCATCGTCCGCCCTATGCCCCTTCGTCTCTACGGCTTCCTCCGTTTCGTCGGTGTCGGTAGGTGCAAGAGAGCGATAAAGGAAGGCTGAGCCGATGATGAAGATTGCGCCGGCGCCGAGGCGAACGGTCATATCGTCGAAGTAGATCGCTACAGCGACGGATGACAGGATGAGAATTCCTAAAATGATGTTCGTTGTGTTCACGCGGGGTGGATTGAGGGTTCGCTCAAACGTGAGAAGGTAGGCATCTCGCCCAAAGATACAAAGCTGTTCTCAATGCATCACTCACGATTCGCTTGCTTGGAGTCCATCGATCAAGATTCGGTGAGAGTATTTCAGGATGCGTTGGAAATCGAGGTTATACATGGAGAACGTGTCACGCTTTCTCTGCCAGATGTTCGACTTGTTCATGAAGTTGATCTGACGAATGAGGCCGGTCGTATTCGTCCAGAGTATGATTGCCATTTCAAAGGGCGAGAGATCGGATCGGAACACACCCTGATCGATACCTTCCTGGAGAAATCCCGTGATGATCGACCAGATCGTGGATGATTTCCTGTAAACTTCTTCCAACAATTCAAGCGATACATCGGCCTGCGTGATGAATGCATCCGTATCGTTCAAGAGCGTGAAGTGCTGAGGATTCTCTTGTGAGAAACGCACATAAGCATCGCCTACAGCGAGGATTTTATCAATGGGCGATAAATCGTGAGGGATTTGCTGCAGCGAGTGAATGAATATATCCAATCCACGAGAGAGGAGCTTCAGAAGAAGATCCTCCTTGCTGGGGTAGTACAGGTACAACGTTCCTTTGGCGACGCCGACCTCCGTGGCAATCTGATCCATGGTGGCGGAGAAGCCATGTTGAAAGAACAAGCGCTCGGCAGCGTCGAGTATTTCACGCCCGCGTTCTTCGCGCTCGCGGTCACGTCTTTCCTGAACGCTCATGACAGTGGCTCAGACATATAGTTCCAACCCATGTACGTATCGGTCTCGAGCACTTCTTCCAGCGAAAGTGATTTTCGCAAGGCACGTACCTGTTTTCGAAGTTCCTGGATCCTCGTCGTGAAATCGGGCATGTTCTCAGGGTCCTGCCGTTCATGAACCGCTGTGTAGTACTTTTCACATAACGTATAGAGTTCGCTTTCCAGC
>CAYUWG010000007.1:31714-90358 GCA_964448285.1 uncultured Chromatiales bacterium | reverse complement strand
GACCGGCGTTTCGGATTCACAGGACAAGAGCACATACCGCTTACACAAAGAAGGCGGGCGCTTGCTCTTCGGATATGCCGTAGGACCGCAATCACTGAAGCGATTCTTCGCGCCGACCGGCGTTCCGATTCACATCTTTCATCGCGAGAACAACGACATTCAATTGCATACCGAAATGCAAGAGCCGGCGAAACGGGCGTTCTTCGGTGTTCGCCCCTGCGATGTTCATGCATTGCAGATTACTGAACGCGCAGTTTTTGAAACGCCGGCTGCTCATGCATACCGTGCGAACAGAGCGCGGAGCTTCGTTGTCGCAGTGAACTGCACGAGACCTGTGCGAACATGCTTCTGCGTATCGATGGGTACCGGTCCCGAGCTTCATGACGGTGCCGATATCATTCTGACGGAAACGACCTTGTGCGAGGATCACGGCTTCGTCATCACGGCACACTCCACCGAGGGACACGAAGTGCTGACATCGCTGGAACTCCGTGACGCGACTGATCGCGAGATTGCATCGGCTCAGGAGGAAATCCACGCTGCGAAGGATTCGATGAAACGAACCGTCGAAACCGATGGCATCGAATCGTGGCTGCCGTTTCGCCACGATCATGCCCGCTGGCAGGAGACCGGAGAGCGATGCTTCGCATGTGGGAACTGCACGATGGTCTGTCCGACGTGCTTCTGCTCGACGATCGATGACACGACAGACCTGTCCGGCGAGAAGGCGTATCGCACGCGTCACTGGGACTCCTGCTTCATGCTCAGCCATAGTTACATCCATGGCGGAAGCGTGCGGTTTTCCCGTGCGGCGCGGTATCGTCAATGGCTGACGCACAAGTTCGCTGCATGGATCGAACAGTTCGGCACATCTGGCTGCGTCGGTTGCGGTCGATGCATCACATGGTGTCCGGCCGGCATCGATGTCACGGAAGAAATCGTGGCATTACAATCCAGGACTGTTCCCACACAATCATTGAACGAAGAGGTCACACATGGAAACTGAGACATTAGAAAAAATAATTACCGAACAACCGTTCTTCCGAGGAATGAATCCCGAGCATCTCGCGCTTGTCACCGGGTGCGCGTCGAACGTTCGCTTCAAAGCGGGGGATTTCATTTACCGGCAGGGTGACGATGCGATGCGATTCTATTTGATTCGCCAGGGATGCGTCTCGCTCGAAATTTTCATTCCCGGGCGCGGCTCCTTCACGGTCCAGACCATCGGACAGGGCGACCTTCTCGGTTGGTCGTGGTTGTTCCCGCCCTATCGGTCGCAATTCGACGCGCGGGCGATCGATCACACGCGTGCCATTGCGTTCGACGGCGAATGCCTTCGCAACAAGAGCGAAGCGAATCCGGCATTGGGCTACGACCTGATGAAGCGCTTTGCCATCATCGTTTCGCAGCGGTTGCAAGCGACGCACTTGCAACTCACCGACGTGTACGGCAAAGCACATGCGAGGTGATCGAATGACCAAAACCGTCTCATCGCCGGGGATG
The DNA here is from genome assembly GCA_964448285.1 of uncultured Chromatiales bacterium. Taxonomy (GTDB): domain Bacteria; phylum Bacteroidota; class Ignavibacteria; order SZUA-365; family SZUA-365; genus CAYUWG01. Next base: position 88,855 of record CAYUWG010000007.1, on the reverse strand, counting down.
GAGTTTTTCCGGATTGGAAAAAAGAAGAGTGAAACGCACGACACGTTCACACTCGATCTCTATCCCGGCCCGGCAACACATCAATGGGAGTTTCAGCCCGGCCAGTTAAACATGCTCTATCTCTTCGGCGTCGGCGAAGTCCCGATATCGATAAGTGGCAATCCCGCGAAGGCGTTGCCGATCATTCATACGATCAGGTCCGTGGGTGCCGTCACCGATGTCATGGAGCGCATGCAAAAGGGTGAAAGGATTGGCGTTCGCGGTCCATTCGGCACCGGGTGGCCGGTGGAATTAGCCGAAGGTGCGGACGTGCTCATTATCGCGGGTGGGATCGGTCTTGCACCGCTGCGTCCGGCGATTTACCGATTGATCGCCCATCGTGAGCGCTACGGCAATGTGACGATCCTCTATGGCGCGCGAACTCCCGAGGACTTGCTTTACGAAAACGAGCTTCAGCGATGGAGAGGGCGGTTCGACATGAACGTCTTCATCACCGTCGATAGCGCCAAGAGCAGCTGGCGGGGAAACGTCGGCGTCGTGACGACGCTCATTCGAAAGCTCACGATCGATCCGGACGAAACGCTCGCCTTCATTTGCGGGCCTGAGGTTATGATGCGTTACACGATTTTCGAACTTCAACGCCACAACGTTCCGCTCTCGAACGTGTTCATTTCGATGGAGCGAAACATGAAGTGCGCCGTCGGAAGCTGCGGGCATTGCCAGATCGGACCGTACTTCGTCTGCAAGGACGGGCCGGTTTTCCCGTTCACGAAGATCGAACCGTACTTCACTATGAGGGAGAAGTGAACCATGCGACACAAACCGAAACTTGCCGTTTGGAAATTTGCCTCATGCGATGGCTGCCAGCTCAGCCTCCTCGATTGCGAAGACGAACTCCTCGCCGTTGCGGACGCCGTCGAGATCGCGTATTTCCCGGAAGCGACTCGCCACGAAGCACGCGGTCCGTATGACGTCTCGCTCGTCGAAGGCTCCATCACGACCCCGCATGATGCAGAGCGCATCCATCGCATTCGGAAACAATCCCGCATCCTCGTAACGATCGGAGCGTGCGCAACCGCCGGCGGAATTCAGGCCCTACGAAATTTCAAGGACGTGCGTGAGTTCACGACCATCGTGTACGCACACCCGGAATACATCTCGACGCTCGAATACTCGACGCCGATCGCCTATCACGTAACGGTCGATTACGAACTTCGCGGCTGTCCGATCGACAAAGGGCAACTGCTCGAATTCTTCGCGGCGGTGCTTCACGGACGAACACCGTCTTTCCCAACGCACAGCCTCTGCATCGATTGCAAGCGGAAAGGAATCGTGTGCGTGATGGTCGCGAAAGGGATTCCGTGCTTAGGCCCGATTACGCAAACGGGATGCGGAGTGCTTTGCCCGTCTTTTCATCGCGGCTGTTACGGATGCTTCGGTCCTATGGAGGATCCAAATACGAAAGCGCTCAGCGTGCAGTGGAAAGAGCTTGGAATTTCGGGCGATGAACTCGTTCGCGCTTTCCGCAGCTTCAACGCTGCGGTCGATGAATTCCGTAAGGAGAGTGAGTATCATGAACACTGACACACGAACGATCAAAGTCGGATACCTTGCGCGCGTCGAGGGAGAAGGCTCGCTGCAGATAAAAATCAAAGACAACGTCGTGCGCGATGCTCGCCTGACCATCTTCGAACCTCCGCGTTTCTTCGAAGCCTTTCTTCGTGGTCGCTCCTATTTGGAAGCGCCGGACATCACTGCCCGCATTTGTGGTATCTGCCCTGTCGCTTATCAGATGAGCGCGGTACATGCGATGGAGAATGCCCTCGGACTGACGGTGGAAGAACCCATCCGCGCGTTGCGCCGATTGATCTATTGCGGCGAATGGATCGAGAGTCATGCGCTCCACGTGTACCTGCTTCATGCACCGGACTTTCTCGGTTATCAGGATGCCATTCGCATGGCGCAGGATCATCCCGAGATCGTCAGGCAAGGATTGGAGTTGAAGAAGATCGGAAACGAACTCGTGACGTTGATCGGCGGAAGAGAAATCCATCCGATCAACGTTCGCGTCGGTGGTTTCTACCGCGTTCCGATGAAGCGCGAGCTTCGCGACATCGAAGAAAGGCTGAAGCGCGCGCGTGATCTCTCGATTGAAACGGTAAAACTTGCGGGGACGTTTTCCTTCCCGGAATTCGAACCGTCCTATCGCTTTGTCGCTCTTCGGCATGAGAAGGAGTATCCCTTCAACGAAGGCAAACTCGTTTCGAACAGCGGGTTGAGTATTCCCATTCAGGAATACGACAAACACTTTCAAGAGGAACATGTCAGGCATTCGAATGCGCTTCAGTCCGTCATGACGGATGGGACGCCTTACTTCGTCGGTCCGCTTGCACGCTACAGCTTGAACTTCGACAGACTCCCTGCTTCAGCGCAGGATGCAGCGCGCAGCGCGGGTCTCGATCGCACGTGCTTCAATCCATTCAAGAGTATCATCGTCCGCGCTGTCGAGCTTGTTTTTGTGTGCGAGGAAGCGCTGGCCATCATCGCGGATTACAAGGAACCGGACGCGCCGTACCGGGAGGCAGAACCACGGGTTGCGACGGGATATGGCTGCACTGAAGCGCCGCGCGGAATTCTCTACCATCGCTATCATCTGAATGCCGAGGGTCTGATTGAAAGCGCGACGATTATCCCGCCCACGTCCCAGAATCAACGACGCATCGAAGAGGATCTTCGGCTCTTCGTTTCATCACGAATGAATCTCTCACAAGAAGAGCTGACGTGGCAGTGCGAGCAAGCCATTCGCAATTACGACCCGTGCATTTCCTGCGCAACGCATTTTCTCACGCTTCAAATCGACCGTGAATGAACGGCAGGCATGACCATACGGGCGAGACGCTTGTCATTGGTGTCGGAAACGAATTCCGGCGCGATGACGGAGTCGGCTCAGCGGTCATTCGCACGCTGATAGACGAAAGTCCCGGTCACGTTCGGTTTCTGAATCTCTCCGGCGAAGGAACTCAGCTCATGGAAGCCATGGCGCTCGCGAAACATGTGATCATCATCGATGCGGTTTCTTCCGGCGTCCCGTCCGGCACGGTTCATCGATTCGATGCAGCGAGAGAAACAATTCCGTCTAAGTTTTTCCACTCCTCGACTCATGCATTCAGCGTCGCGGAAGCGATCGAGATGGCACGTGTTCTGAACCAGCTCCCACGAACGTGCACGGTGTTTGGAATCGAAGGCGCGAACTTTCGTGAAGGGAAGGGATTGTCATGGGAAGTTGAACGCGCAGTCCGGAGCGTGGCCGAAGAGATTCGTTCGATGATTTCCAATGCCTTCCTAACAGAGTAACAGAGGTCGCTATGCACGAATATTCTCTCATCGCCGGTCTTCTCACGCAGATCCGCTTACTCATGGAAACGTATCCCGACCATCCGCTCGACACGGTGCACGTCCGCATTGGCGCGCTTGCGCAGATCTCCACCGAACATTTCCGGGAGCATTTTTGCCATGCGGTCGAGGGTACCGATCTCGAACACGTCCGTCTGGACGTTACGATGGATAACGATCCTGGCAATCCGAACGCACAGGATATCATTCTTGAGAGCATCGAGATTCTCGAACACTGATGATCGAGCACACCGAATCGAAGATTGAGAATGCGTCCATCCGCTTCGAACGATGGACCGCCCGCGTAACGGGAATCGTTCAGGGTGTCGGCTTCAGGCCGTTCGTCTTTCGTCTTGCGACGGAGTTGCATCTGAGCGGCTGGGTGCGCAACGATCGAGGCGGCGTCGCGCTGGAAGTTGAAGGGATGACTCATCTGCTCGACGAGTTCTTCCATCGACTCGAACGTGAAGCGCCGTTTCCCACGCGCGTCGATGCCGTCGTCTTCACGAATAAGCGAGTGGAACAACAATGCGAAAGAGAGATGCTCATCATTGAAAGTGATGCAGACTGCCAACCGCTCGATCGTGCGATCATGCCGCCCGACATTGCAACGTGTGACCTGTGTACGAAAGAAGTGTTCGACGCGAAGGACCGCCGTTGCGGATATCCATTCACGAACTGCACGCACTGCGGACCGCGTTTCACGATCATCACGTCGCTGCCGTATGACAGGCCGCGAACGACGATGCGAGGCTTTCCGCTTTGTCCTGATTGCGCGACCGAGTACTCGGCGCCTGATGACAGGCGATTCCATGCGCAACCGGTGGCATGTCCCACATGCGGACCGAAGCTCTGGTTTGAAAGGACCGACGGACGGCGCCATGACTCATCGCGTGCGCTCGAAGAAGCAGCCGCGTATGTACGGAAAGGAAAAATTCTCGCCGTGAAGGGATTGGGCGGATTTCATCTTGCCTGCCTTGCTGAATCCGATGAGACTGTCGCTCGCTTACGGCGCTTGAAACATCGGCCGCAGCAGGCGCTTGCGCTCATGGTCCCGGACATCGTTACTGCACGAACGTTTGCATGTCTGTCCGACGATGAAGTTCGATGGTTGCTTTCACCGGAAGCGCCGATCGTTCTTGCGCGAAAACGGAGGGATGATTTTCCAGCGATAGCACCGGATAATGCTTCCATCGGTTTGATGCTGCCGTACACACCCCTCCATCACTTGCTCCTCCGCGCGGTCGGGAAGCCACTCGTAATGACGAGCGGCAACAGAAGCGGTGAACCGCTCTGCAGAGAAAACGACGATGCAAGAGCGCGCCTTTCCGGTCTCTGCGATGCATTTCTCATGCACGACCGTCCCATTGAAAGACGGTGCGATGACAGTGTGTTGTTTGTCTCGAACAGCGACGGCGAGTCCATGACGCAGTATGTTCGACGAAGCAGAGGATTTACGCCATTGCCCGTTCATCTTCCGAGGGGACTATCGAGTCGCATTCCATTGCTTGCAGCAGGAGCGGATATGAAAAACGTCGCTGCACTCTGCAAGGACAGTGACGTCTTTCTCACGCAACACATCGGAACGCTCGATAATCCGGATGCGGTGGAAGAACATCGTTGCGCGATCTCTTCGATGCAAGAGCTCCTCGACATCCATCCAAAGGCGATTGTGTGCGACATGCATCCCGGGTATGCGTGTGCAAACGATGCGCGGGAAAGAGCTTCAGCAGAAAATCTTCCCCTTTTCGAAGTGCAGCATCATCACGCGCACGTCGCGGGATGTATGGCTGAAAACGACTGTATGACTCCCGTAATCGGATTCAGCTTCGATGGAACCGGTTATGGGACTGACGGCAACATCTGGGGCGGCGAAGTGCTTCTTTCTGAGTTTCATGCATTCGAGCGCATCATGCATCTGCAGTATCTCCCGCTTCCCGGCGGTGAGGCCGCAATACGTAAACCATATCGCCTTGCCGTTGCTGTGCTCCATGAACTCCGGATTGAAGCGGATGTTCACGCGCTCTTTCCATTCATCGGCGACGAGGAAATATCGACGCTCATCCACATGGTCGATGAACGGCTGAACACGCCGCGCACAAGCAGCATGGGAAGGCTCTTCGACGTCGTGAGTGCGTTGCTTGGTCTCTGCACGCACAGCTCCTACGAAGCACAGGCAGCGATCGCTCTGGAAGCACACGCAATGAGGAACGATACACGATCATCCTATCCGATCAGCATTGAAGGTGGAGTGATTCCTGTAGGTGAACTGCTTTCTTCCGTGCTGGAAGATCGACTGAAGGGCGAAGGCATTCCCCACATTGCCATGAAATTTCACAACACCATCGCGGCGTCGGTGTCGTCTATTGCATGCACGGTGAGGAATCAGTTTCACCTCTCTACGGTGGCGCTGTCCGGCGGCGTTTGGCAAAATCGCCTCCTGCTCGAAAGGACGCTTCGCCTTCTTCGACAGGAAGGCTTCGACGTGCTGCTCCATCGCAACGTCCCCGCGAACGATGGCGGGATTGCATACGGACAGGCAATCGTTGCAAGTGCGCGAATGGCGCGGGAAGGAATACGCTGATGTGTCTCGGCATTCCTGCGAAAGTCATCGAGTGCTGGCAGGACGAAACCGGCGGTTTGCCGATGGCGCGCGTCGATTATGGGAACGTCACGGCAACGGTGTGCATCGCGTTTACGCCTGAAGCGCAGGCTGGCGACTATGTGCTCATCCACGTTGGATTTTCTTTGAGCATCATCGATGAAAACCATGCGCAGGAGTTGCGAGAGTTTCTCAACGAGGAAGACAGCGGTTCGTAAGTATGAAGCACGTCACCGAGTATCGCGACCCGGCCGCACTGCGAGGTATCGTCGATGAGATACTTCGAACTGCGAAGCGTGCCTGGACGCTGATGGAAATCTGCGGAGGACAGACGCACAGCATCATCCGCAACGGACTTGACGGATTGCTGCAATCGCGCATCCGCCTCGTGCACGGCCCCGGATGTCCCGTGTGTGTTACGCCTCTCGAACTCATCGACCAGGCTCATGAATTGGCCCGCCAACCGGGTGTGATCTTCATGAGCTTCGGCGACATGCTGCGCGTGCCCGGCTCCTTTCGGATGAAGAACGGCATGGAGACCGTCGATGATCTGCTTTCGATTCGAAGCGGAGGCGCAGACGTGCGTGTCGTGACTTCGCCGCTTCAAGCGGTTGAAATTGCACGGCAGAATCCTGAGCGCACGGTTGTGTTCTTTTCCATTGGGTTTGAAACGACTGCGCCTGCAACCGCAATGGCCGTGCATACGGCAACGATGGAGGACCTCACGAATTTCTGCATGCTCGTCAGCCACGTGACCGTTCCCCCCGCAGTCACGGCGGTAATGGAATCACCGGACGTACGGATCGATGGCTTTCTCGCTGCGGGACACGTGTGCACGGTCATGGGAATCGAAGAGTATCACGCGCTCGCGTCGAAGTATCGCGTGCCTATCGTAGTCACGGGCTTCGAACCTGTGGATATTGCGTTCGGAATACTCAAAGCCGTGCGACAATTGGAGAGCGGTGAGTCGAGAGTTGAGAATGCATATTCGAGAACGGTGAAGGATGAAGGGAATCGACCAGCAAGGGAGATGATGGCAAAGGTCTTCGAGCGATGCGACCGTGCGTGGCGCGGACTCGGCCTGATTCCGATGAGCGGTTTTCGATTGCGTCCGAAATACCGCGCGTTCGATGCGTTGGAACGCTTCCCCTGCATCCGAATGATCGGTGCTGGCGAATCGACGGAGTGCCGGATTGGGGACGTGCTGAGAGGAGTTTTGCGTCCGGACCAGTGCCCGGCATACGGCGTTCGATGCACACCGCTCACGCCGCTCGGCGCTACGATGGTCTCCGACGAAGGAGCCTGCGCCGCATATTACCGCTATCGTCACGTTGCGAAGGGTGAACGCCATGCAGTTTGAATGCCCGCTTCCGCTACGGAGATATGCGTCGTTACAGATGGGACACGGCAGCGGCGGTCGCATGACGCAGGAGCTGATCGAGCATTTGTTCGTACCCGCATTCGGTCATGCCGATCAGGCATCGATGGATGCCGCGCTGTTTGAATTGCGCGCCGGCGGAACGTTGGCAATCACGACCGATTCGTTCGTTGTCAATCCGCTCATTTTCCCCGGAGGTGATATCGGCTCGCTTGCCATACATGGAACGATCAACGATCTCGCTGTCTCCGGTGCGCGACCGATGTACTTCACGGCGGGCTTCATTCTTGAAGAGGGGCTGGCGATGGAAACGCTCGTGATGGTCGTGCAATCGATGGCGGAGGCGGCGAGACGGTGCGGTGTTTCCGTCATTGCCGGCGATACGAAAGTCGTCGAACGCGGAAGGTGCGACGGACTGTACATCAACACGACGGGTATTGGCATCATGCACGACGGGGTGCATCTCGGCCCGCAATACTTGAAGCCCGGTGATGTGCTCCTCGTGAACGGTCCGTTGGGAAATCACGGCATGGCCATCCTCGCGAAGAGAAACAACCTGACGTTCGAACCGCCGCTCGAAAGCGACTCAGCTCCTTTGCACGACATCATCGAAGAAGTCCTTGCGGAATATCCGCAGGTTCATGCGATGCGCGACCTGACACGCGGCGGACTTGCGGCCGCAGTGAATGAATTCGCCGGGTCTGCCAACCTCGGTATCACACTGTACGAGCAGGCGATACCTATCGAATCCGTGGTAGCGAATGCTTGTGAAGTCCTCGGCTTCGATCCGTTGACCATTGCAAACGAAGGCCGATTCATTGCCATCGTACCGAAGGAAATCGCTGAGAGCGTTCTTGCAGCCATGAAAGCTCTCCGGGACGGTCATGGCGCCGCGATCATCGGCGAAGTTACTTCAGAGCATACCGGCATCGTGGTCGGTCGGAATGCTTTCGGCGGGGAGAGAGTGATTCCGATGCCTGCAGGCGAGTTGCTGCCGAGGATTTGTTAGCACGTCCGGGTGCCGACAACGTTTTTCCAGACCTGATTATCCTTGTATTATGGAACCGCTATGAGCGAGCAGAAATCACGTGCCGACAGACAGCTCAGGTTTTGGATTCCATGGGTAACCGCAGCGGCTGTCACCGCCGTTACCATCTTCTTCTTTCTCGTTGGAATAGCCGACGGTTCAGTGTCATCATTCAATGCAGGCATGTGGGCATTGCTTTTAGCGTTCACCGTCGGTGTTACGATCGGAAGCCTTTTTCTGAAGGTGAAAGGCCGCCCCGGTCTTGGCGCCGTTCTCGCACTCGTATTAGCCGTGCCCGGCGTCATCGCGTTGTTGTTCTTTCTTCTCGTGCTCATATCAGAGCCACGCTGGAACTGAAATGAAAAGCAACTCCTCACTCATGAGCTTGTGTGAATAAACGGTACGACAAGCATTCCTGCTTGTCCAGTGAATATTGACCTCCGACAAACGGAAATAGTCTCTCCTGAATCGGATCATCTCCACGCAGATCCTTGCGATGCATTCGAATCTGATGAACCGCCGGCGCTCGCTTCTATTCGCTTTTTGCCTGATGATATGAGAACTGTGCACGGACGACGCCGTGATCGCTCACGCCGATTTCATCCTTCTTTTTCTTGTCGTTCAAGTGGTCGTTGAAAATGTCGAGCTTGTCGAACTTCCAGATCCGGTTCTTCGAATTGTCGTAGAGTTCTTCGCTCACAAGAATGTGATCGAGTGAGCCGTGTACGTCCTGGTGGATGTAGGTATAGTACACGTCGCGAAGGCTGCGTAATTGTTGGAGACTCTGCGCAGAATAGAGCGCCGTATCGCGCCCGCCGACGGATAGCGGTTGGAGAAACTGCGGCTGCTCGGTGAGAATGTCGAGCGTGTTCGATTCCTGGCCGTCGTTCAAATCTCCGAGGACGACGACGGGGACGCGGGTTTCCTTCATCGCATCCGTCAGAATCTGCCGGAGCGCGAGCGCTTCAGCCGTTCGCCTTATGGTTGAAAGCGCAGCGCCGATCGCTTGAGTGTGCGGTTTGTATTTCTCCACGTCTGCACGATACCAGCCGTCATTGTACACATCCGTTGGGCCTTTGGATTTGAAATGACAGACATAAACATGAATCGCGTCCTGATCCGATCGAGGTTTGATTTTGAAGTGTAGCACCGGACGTGAGAATTTCTTTATGTCCACGAACATCGCTGCGGTCTGCTTATCGCTCCCTTTGCTCTGGAGATGAAATGCCGCCGGGAAATCCGTGATCCATTCCGCCGCACCCTGAATCAATCCTTTCCGCACTGCTGCGGCGCAGGTGATGCTCTTCCCTGTATGATCGTTTGGAACGAGCTGGACGTAGTCGTTACTCAATCCGGCCTCTACGAACGCGCGGTCGAGCGTGGCGTAGTGCCATAACTCCTGAAATCCGAACACGTCGGCCTGAGCCTCGGTCAGCATCTCTGCCGTCCATGCGACTTTCTTCTGCACCTCATCCTGCGACCAGCCGTTTTTATCCGTGTAGATGGGAAGGCCGGGTTCATTCAAATTGCACAGGTTGAAGCTGGTAAAACTGATCGTCTTTGACTTCATCGCAAACCTCCTGAACGTTGCATGTAATTGGAAAAGATATCCACCCGTGTCGAGCTGCTCAGGTCATGAGCCTATTGGAAGAACATCGACGTGGTATCTGTATTTCGCCGCAATAGTATCACAGGCATGGGAGAATCACAAAGAGGTTTGGTATCAAAGGCAGTGAGTTCTACGGCGATCACCACAAAACCCAACGGGGCTATTACAACAAACCTCATGACTTCCTATTTTCATGGGAGACTTTACGAAAGCCGAAAACGGTGAGTAGGAACTATCCTTCGTTCATTCATGGCAATCAAAAAATCCGAACTCTACTCCTCGCTCTGGGCAAGCTGTGACGAACTGCGCGGCGGCATGGATGCGAGTCAGTACAAAGATTATGTCCTCGTCCTGCTGTTCATCAAATACATCAGCGAAACCAATCTATGAATCTCCGGCAAAGCTCAACATATCTTCATTTGGAATTCCATCGTCGCTTTTTCAAGTTGGTTGGGAGTTGGACATAACGATCGCGTTCTATTCAAGATGACTATATCACGAGAAAATCGCTCTTACTGTGTAACCCTGCGCTTCCGAATTTTTTTCACGTAATGCGAGCACTCGGTTGAATAGCTCGAGTTGTCCAATGAATTCTCAGGAGGATGTTACCATGACCCGCTTTAGGATTATTTCGCTTTTTCTTCTCGCATTCTCCGGTTGCAGCGATGATGGATCGCTGACTTCCGAACCGTTCACGTTCGAGGTGATAACAATGGATTGCATGGATCTCGTCTCGAAAGGTGGGATGATGCAGGAGGTAATCCGCACGCAAGCGGAGTTCGATTCGCTCTGGCATAAACGCTTCGTCGCGCCGCTCGACGAATTCTGGACCAGAAATTACGATTCCGTACTTGCTTCAGTGAAGCAGAAAAATCCGGGACACACCGACGTCGAGTATGAAGAAATGGTGCGAAAGAGTTTCTACTCATCGCTACCCTTCCGTGGGACGGAAGGATGCACGCAACCGCAGATCGACTTCGAACGCTACACGCTCCTCGGAATGTCCGCGAACGCGAGCGGTTGCCGCACGCCGGACTACGCGATCGATGTAACCTGCAACGATGCGCAGAGAAAGATCACGTTCAAACTTCATGTGACCGAACATGGATCGTGCGAGAGGTACTTCGCGCACAATGTCTGGGCGCTCGTGCCCCAAACATTCGCAACATATAACGTCGTATTTGAACGAGAGGATACGTTCGAGGAGAAGTGAAACATCAACATGACAAAATCCCTCCTCGCGCTGTGCATTTTCTTGCTGACGCCGGCGCTCGCACAATCGCAAATCCCGCGGCTCTACATCGCGAACGACGATCACACGGACTACATCTGGACGGGAACGGAGGAGCAGTACAAGGATTGGTTCATCGAGATGCTCGATTACTCCATCGATCAGGCAGAGCGTACGAAGAACGATCCTCCCGATTTTCAGGGACGCTTCAGCGCGGACGGCAACTTCTGGCTCTGGACATACGAGAAGCATAAGACAAGAACGGAGTTCGAGAAACTCATCGGGAAAATCCGTTCGGGGCATATCACCGTTCCGTTGCAAACACTCGTTCTGCTCTATGGCGGGATGCCTGCCGAAGCGGTGCTTCGCAGTATGTACTATGCGGGCCGCATCGAACGCCGGCACAACCTGAAGTTCGAACTTGCCTGCGCGATGGAGAATCAGACGCTGCCGCTCGGTTTGCCGTCTCTCTGGGCGGGCAGCGGAGCGAAGTATAGCTGGCGCGGAGTCTGCGGGTGTTCGTCGAAATTGAACATGTACGTCGATCGACCCCGCGAAATCTATCACGCACAAGGAGCGGATGGCCGCTCCGTGTTGATGAAATGGAACAGCCTCTTCAACAACGAAAGCGTCGGCGGGTATGCTGAAGCACGTTATCCGCGAAGCGCGGTGAACACTATGTCATCCAACGCGGAATATCTCCGGCTTTGGCCATGGTCTGCACGGGGGCTTTTTGGAAAAGGCTGGGACGACCAGAAGACATTGACCGATGCGTTCATCACGACCGCACGCGATCTGTCAGACTCAACACGCCGCGTGATCGTTTCGAATCAAATCGACTTCTTCAAGGACTTCGAACAAACGGCGCCGGGTGAAGCGCCTGTCCCAACCTACTCCGGCAGCTTCGGAAACGAATGGGATCTCTACATCGCATCGATGGCGGAGGTAAGTGCGAACATGAAGCGCTCCATCGAAGAACTCCGCACGGCTGAGGCGCTTGCCACGATCGTTTCAATGCATGATTCGCTCTTCACGTCGAAGTACGAAGCCGCCGCGGATTCCGCATTCACGAACATGGGTCTGTACTACGAACACGATTGGACGATGGATGGAGCGGCGAGCGACGAAAGGCCGGCATTTCAAAGACGCATCGCGAAGCAAATACAGCAGTATGTCAGAGCGTTGAAAACAGACGCGGCGAAGAAGCTTGCCGCATACATTCCGAACACAACCGGCGCGAAACGTTTTTATGTCTTCAATCCACTCGGATGGAATCGTACCGACATCGTCGATATCGACTTCGTGCCGTCACATCCTGTGCGCGTGATCGATCTGAGGACGAGCGAAGAAGTGCGCAGTCAGGTCATAGAGAGAGATGGAGGGAAGTATCTGCGCGTACTTGCGAAAGACGTTCCTTCCGTGGGTTATAACGTTTATGAGATACGGGACGGACAGACGCAGTTCGCAGATAGCGCAGTGATTTTCACGGGGTATTCCTACGCGGAGACACTGGAATACAGGATGAGGTTCAATCTCGGTTTAATCAGAAATCTCTTCGACAAGAAAAACGGTAACCGGGATATCGTTGGGACGAATGGTCCATACGATAAGTTTATGAACAGATTAGAAGGAGCCGGCGGCCTCGGTGATGGTGGATTGGATATCCAATCAGGGCCGGTGTCGGGAATCTATGAAGGTCAAATGGGAAGTAACTTCGGTGGCGCTCCACACAATGTCCGGCTCTCGATGCACAAGGGTATCGACCGAATCGATATTGAAAATGTGATGGACTATCATCCAAGCGATCGCATTACAAGAGATTTCAATATCGATATTCAAAATTATACGGTGCGTCATGAAGAGGTCGGCGCGATTGCGATTGCCATGCGCGTGACCGAAGGCGGAAGCTACTCTGATGAACTCGCGCGAACGGACTGGCTGACGATGAATCACTTCGTCGATATCTCCAACGATGAGTTCGGCGTCACGATTTCGAACTGGGACAGTCCGTTCTTCAAACTCGGGAACAGCACCGTCGATTCACTCGACACGGCAACACCCGTCATTCGTGCCGTCGTCGCCGCGCGCTTCGACGGTCTCGGGGCGCACAATCAGGACGGAGAAACTCAGTTCACCAATCGCTATGCGATCCAAACACACCGCAAGTACGACCAGGCAAAGGCAATGCGCTTCGCACTCGAACACCAGAATCCTCTCGTGGGTGAGTTCATCACAGGGACAGAACCGAAACTTCCCGCAGACTCGTACTCGCTCCTCAGCGTCTCGGACTCGAACTGCATTCTCTGGGCGTTGAAGCCCTCGGAAGAAGGCGTTGCACGGGGAGGCATCATTGCGCGCGTGTGGAATCTCGCCGACGCAACCTCATCGCTTGAGATACGCCCGACCGACAGATCGATAACGTCAGCGTTCACGACGACACACATTGAAACGAACACCGGCCAGGCAACCTTCGATAACGCGTCACTGAACGACCGGCTCGGCAAGCAGATGATGCAAACGTACCGGCTGTATCTCTCGTCACCGCAGACCGAAGTCGTGCGCGATTACACGCCGGCAGATATCGAGCTTCGGCAAAACTATCCGAATCCATTTTCAGTAGGCACGACGATTCAGATCTACTCTCCCTCGCAGATCAGCACTTCACATTTCTCCCTGCAAATCCTCGACGTTCTCGGAAGAACCGTCCTCGATGCGACGGATGAAGCTCGGGCAAAGGGGAAGATCACAGTTCACCGGTCACTGCTTCCGGCATCGGGTGTGTACTTCTGTAAGCTCACGACGCCGACCGGCGTGCAGGTGCGGATGATGGTTGCGCGGTAGGGAAGAATGCGCTGGGAATATGTGATCGGTGTAAATTACCCTATAGAATATCTTGCGTCCTTGTTTAAAATTGTTTAACAAAGGAATTCTAAGTAGAACTTGCTTACCCATTGTCATCGGACAATGACAAATACGCGCGTGATATTGAGATATTATCTACATGCAATGAGCAGTGATAAATCCCAGAGGAGTAAGAAGTCGTATCGAAAAACAACTCGTGATAGCCCCCACCGAGGCTGGAGCTGTCGAGTAGTCTCACAACTTTACGGCCCTGAATATTGGAAATGATGAGTGTGACAGAGTTATTCTCTCTCGGAAGAGATAACAGGATTGTATATATGCGACTGGGTCCACTAGGATAGGGAGATAGAAGCAATGTTGCTCCCGAGTGCATGTTGCCGCTAATTTCAACGACATTCAAATACTCAAAACTGCCATCATAGTCTATTTGCTTCAACCGGTACCGAATTAACGGTGACTGACCAATGTCCTCAGAGATATCCTATAATTGCGAACAGGCTTTGTAAATAGCTGTTAATAAACCAATGTTGACGATCCGCCTACCATATGCGTGTTATCTCAACTTCTTCCTTTCCGTAACAGTCTCATCGGCATACTCTGCGACAATCTGGTAATACAATTCCCCGGTCTCTTTCGGAGGCGCTGTGAACAATACTTCGTGCGTTCCCTTTGAGTAAGGTCGCTTGTTCACGAGCATCGTGAAGATCTCGCCTAAGGGGCTTGTGATCGTTATACTTACGATCGCGTCAGCGCTAAGATCGAACTCGATCCCTGTCGGATGGAAGAGACCGGGGTAGATGATTCTGCTTGTCAAAACTTTGTTCATCGCAGTTTACTTCAAGGCAGTCGATGGTGCATTGAACTTCACAAGGAGAATCAATTATTCTGAATGCAACGAACCGACAAACCCATCATTTTCGGCAAGTTGTTATGATATGTGTTGGCGTAATAATTTACTACCATCCTCATCCATCCTCTGTCAGCGCCGAACTCTGTCGAAGCCCACCACGTCGCAGCGGTAGCTTTTCCATAAAAACCACCGTTTGTACCTCGATAGCCGCCGGGAAGAGCAGTGAATCCGCTTACGTTCGTTGCACCATTGTTCGGATTCTGCCAGAGACTTATCCCCTGTTCCTTCAACTTTCCACCCTCATCGGTTCCGTAATATGCATAAGGAGGATAACCCCACCCGTCCGCGTCCTCGGGCGACATACCGAGGTTGATGAACAGAGTTTTCCATTCATCCTCGGTCGGGACATGCCAGCCTGAGGGTGCAATACCTCCGTGGACCTGATCGTTCACTGCATACCAATTGTACAGTTTTCCATAGATCGGACCATTGGCGGGATCGTTACCGTAGTAGCACCATGCGCCGGTTGTCAATGTAGCCCATGTCAATTGATCCTCGATATACGGGATGTCCGTTCCGTCGTTGTATTTGGAAACATCCAGGTTGCTGCCCATCCATGTTTGTCCGCCTATGGTGATTGGCGAGGATTGCAGTAGCGTGAAAGTCACTTCATTGCTTTTCTTACTGTTGATAGTGACGCTCACTGTCCCAACACCATTAACGGCTCCGGAAGGTACGGGCACTATTATTTGCGTCTTGCTCCAACTTTGAAAGACTGAAGCGTTTATGCCCATGATAGTGACATCGGAATTCGGACCCTTGTTGCTGCCGAAATTTTTTCCGGTAATTGTCAGAACGTCTCCTATTTCAGCGGAGGATGGGGTGATGCTAGTTATGGTCGGGCCTGCGGCAGCTCCCTTTTCAATCCTGAGGTCGCTATGAGAAACCGGATTTGTCGGTTCGTCCGGCTTACTGCAGGAAAAAAGTATGACAGTACCGAGCACTGCCAGTGTCAGCATGAGATGTTTCATGATAGACCTCCTCTATTGTAGTGATGAGTTGATGTTGATACGGTCCATAAGTCTAACCGCACTAAAAGTCGTAGTTCATGTCGAAGTATCATGTAATTGCTTAAATGGTTTGGTTGACGTTCTACTGAAGTCAACGTACTATCCGACCCATCCAAACTCAATCGTGGTAACCACGATTTTCATGCACGAAAAACTCTATCGAGCGATGAAGGATTAAAAGTTATGCGATTGGGACAGGAAATAGAGTCTTTTGCGCGAATCGAGCAGAATAGATTGACAACGACATCTGCACAGAAAATCGCTTGCGGCGTTACAGTTCAGTAAGACCAATCGTTATTGCATATCGGGTAAGCTCCGCAACGGAGTGAAGTCCGGTTTTCTCCATGATATGCTGGCGGTGAGATTCGATTGTTGAAACGCTGACGCAGAGTATGTTCGCGATGTCCTTCGTCGATTTGCCCTCGGCGATGAGCTGCAAGACATTTCGTTCCTTCGGTGTGAGTTCGTCAGTTTCAGCGGTTCTATCCTCATTGAGATGACGGACGTAGTCGTCGATGAAAATGCCGGTTAAGTCTGCGCTGAGGTATTTCCTTCCATTGAGGACGTGTGAAATGGCGTGCTGCAGTTCTTCGATTGCGCAATGCTTCAAAACGTACGCATGTGCGCCTGCTTTGAACATGTCCGAGATAAAATTCTTATCGCGATACATCGAAAGCGCTACAATTTTTATGTTCGCGTACCGGGAAAGGATTTCGCGCGTGGCATCGATTCCGTTCATCAACGGCATGTGAACGTCCATGATAATGATGTCCGGTTGAAGTTCATCCGTGAGCGCGACGGCTTCCCGCCCGTTCGAGGCCTGTCCTACGACGGTCATTCCAATCTCCTGCTCGATGATGCTTCGTAAGCCTTCCCGCATCATGGTATGGTCGTCGGCGAGTAGTATGCGTATGCTCATGGTAACCTCGTTCGTGTCGTTGTAGAAATATCCCCAGTGCTTTTTTCGGTCAGATCGAAAGTGATTCGTACCTGTGCTCCATCGCCCTGTTTGGAGTCGATGTCCAATTTCGCACCGAAATCGGATAACCGTACGCGTATGCTGAACAGACCGAAGCCGCTTCCGTCTTTCGATTGTAGCGAAAGTTTATCCGGGTCGAATCCGATTCCATCGTCGCTGACCGTTATGACTCCGCAATTCCCTGATCGATGAAGGCTCAATCGAATGCTTCTCGCATCGGCATGCTTGATACTGTTGACGAGCAGTTCCCGGACAGCTTGAAAAAGAAGAGTGTGTAATTCGCTTGAGAGACCGAACGTCCGGGGATCGATAGCGGTGGATATTATTACGCCATGCTGGTTTTGAAGTCGTTCGACGAGCCATTCGAGCGCCTCTCCGAGGCTCAGTTCATGAATTATCGGTGGGCAGAGATCGAAGGTCAACGTATGTGTATCCTTTAAAACCTGATCGAGCATTGTGCGGATGTCATCCAACACAGGATCATCGTCGCGATGCTCTTTCTTTTGCCAGCGATGCAACGTTAAGTATGAGAGTGTCAGCGTTTGCCCAATAACGTCATGCAGGAAAACTGCCATCCGGCGGCGTTCACGCTCCTCCGTTCGCACAAGATCTCCCGCGAGCGATCTCATGCGCTGTTCGGTCTCCTTGCGCTCCGTAATATCGTGCACCACTCCATAAATGTACTCGACACGGTGTCCATTCGTTTGCTTGACCGGAATTGCCCTGTGTTCGATCCACCGTATCTCCTGGCTCTTCGTGACGATGCGGTGCTCCGAATGAAGTCTTTTCCCGGCCAGTAATTGTTGTTGATTTTCCAGCGCACTCTGAAGGTCATCACGATGGACGTATTGCTTCAGGAACTCCGGGCTTTGTGCTTCAGGAAACGAGTATCCCGTGAGGCGTGTGAATGATTCCGTCATCCAGGTGAGTTGCATCTCGCCATTGTTATGGACGCGAACGAGGTAGGCGTAATCTGACATCAACTCGGTAATCACTCGATAGCGAGATTCACGTTCACTGAGCTCCTGGATATATACTCTTCTCCGGCTTTGTAGGAGAAATGTCAGGCCAATGATGATAACTGCGGTAACCGTCGCCGGGATATAAAAATACCAGCGGAGGAAAAGAGGTGGCTGAACAATAAACATCACAGTCGCACCGGTATCATTGTAATGTCCGAACAGACCTTTGGCTTGAATTTGAAGGGAGTATGTACCTGGTTGTACATCTTCGAGAGCCAGAGAACGTTGTGTTGTCCAAGCCGACCACATGGTTTCATTCAAACGAAAGCGCGTGAGAATTCTATCCGGTGCAATGCTGCCCCACAGTGCATAGACTTTCCATGAAACGTTAACACGATCCTCTTCAACCAAGGGCTTCGAGAGGATAATTGCAGGGCAATCTTCTTCAACGCTTTGAATGTTCAGCTCAGCAAATCCTGCCGAAGCCGTTCCGACGGTAACGAGAGAATCCTCTGCGTGAACAGGAACAAGTTGTGTTTCGTGCAATCCGCTTCGCTCATCGAAGCTCAACCATTTCCCTTTTATGGAGCAGGCGAGACCGTCATTAGTCGTTACCCATATGCGGTTTCTTCCATCGCATTGAACGTCCCATACATAATCGCTTGGCAGGCCATCGTTCGTCGTGAAATATCTCACGGTGTCGGAACCGTCGATAACTCCAAGGCCTTTTTCACGGCGTTGCATTCCAAACCATACGCGATTGAGTGTATCTACTGCGAGTGTGGTTACCGGGATATATTTCAATCCAGCGGTTTTCAACCAATACGTCCAGCTATGGTCGCCCCAGCGTGCAAGTCCATCATAGGTTCCAAACCAGAGAGTGCCATCCGAGCCTTCAGCCATCGCATACACGCGTTGAAATGGGAGTCCTTTACTTTCTTTCCAGGGAGTTAGTGTGCCCCGGTCGTAGAGAAACACACCGGGAATCGTCGAATCAGTTTTTCCCTGATCCTGAGACAGGCAGAGGAACCATATTCTACCGAGCGCATCGCAATAGAGGTCATGAACCCATATCGACTCTCCTTGATATCGAACGGGCAGATGCGTCCACGACCGACCATCCCATCGGTACACACCGGTGAAATCGCTGCCGCTTGACAACCAGATATTCTTCTCACGATCCTCGACGAGTCCCGTTACGATACGAATAGTTCTTCCTCTGATCGAACGAATTGTCTCTAGGCTGCCATCGTGTGTTCTACGGATAAGCCCGCCCGACGTCGCGAGCCAAACCGTTCCATCGCTCGCCCGGAGGACATTGTTGATTCGATTGCGCAGATCATGTCCCTCCCACGTAAAGGAGTCCCAATATGACCGTGAGAGTTTGCAGAGGAACAAACCATGATACGTCGCTACCCAGAGGTCCCCTGTTTTTCGGAATCGAATCATTGAGACATCACGAATCTCTTTGGGCAATTGAGTAATCGTTATCCATTCACCCTTGCGACGTACGCGAAGGAGATTGCTTTCATAAAGTACCGCGGCGTCGCCATTCTCATCGATTGCCGTGTGAAGAGCATGCTGAGCTGCTGCGTACTGAACGCGTTTCGATTTCCCGTTGCTGTCCCATTCCCATATTCCCTGATGTGATATCGGCCATTTCACGAATGCCAATCCTGATCCATTCGAATTGATCGATGCCGAGACGACGGTAAGATCCGATCTTGGCGTCTTTATCAGAGCACGGTGTTTCTTCCCGTTCCACGCATGCAGGGTATTGCGAGTCTGTATGAGAAAGTGTGACCGCTCACATTTTCTAAATCCCTCAGTCAAGATCCGTTCTTTCAACCAGGACCAATGGAGGTGCTCCGTGCGGTTTCCGGACAGCAGAAAGTATTCACCCTTCGAGCGATAGATCAGGGTGTCGTTGGAAAAGCACCAAGATGCTTCCATGGTGTCGTGTTTTACAGAACTGCGTGTGACAAAGGCTGCTCGCCCTTCGGTGTTCAAAACGAGTTGATCTTTGTAAAATCCAGCCACACTGTTTTTCCCTGCTCGTGCTGGTAGCGTATTGATTGAATGCCATAGGTATCCATCGTACCACGCGAATCCGTCTCCAGTATATGCCCATGGTGTTCCATCTGGTGCGTCATGAATGTCGAGAATGATTTCAGAAGGAAGCCCGCTGCTCGTGGTGAACTGTACCCATCGCCAGCTTTCCTCGAGAGGGTCAGTCTGACTGAAGGCCGACTGATAAAGCATCAGCCCAATAAGCTCTCCACATACCATTACCTCTCTTAAATGCCCCATCATATTTGATCATACTTCCTTTCGAGTTTTCCCAGGGCTTTCCCCGGCTATACTTTTGTTTGAACATACTCGAATATGCTGGCTGAAGCAAATGCAACGTTGCCATCTGATTCAGCCGTAACGCAACGTTGCGACGGAGTGGGTAATCCCCCGCGTTGAGTTCTCCGATGACTTTTTCTCGGTCCTCGATCGGCTTTCTGAGGAAGCTTTCAAAATCGCTGATGTACGTTTCAAGATATTGAGCAGCCGTTCTCGATAGTATCACGAGAGTATCGGTGAAATCCCTTCTCGATATGAGTATCCCTATCGTCTCTGCATCGACAGCATTAACACGAGCATTGGAAAATGCAATCGTTGGAAAGAGGTTGAAATATGACCGTTCATAAGCATCGATCTCGCTCCCGATTCTCAAAAGCTTGTAAGGAATCCTCCCGTCTTGTGCCTGCACGCTTGTTGTCAAAAGTGTGACAAGCACGATGAAGCATGAAAGTCTGAATCGCATAAGTCGTCTGCTCGGCTTCATTGTTCTCTTCCTTCCTGCAAACTATGGAAAGAAATGTCTTCACTCCCTTTCTACTGCCGTAATCTCGTCCTCTGAAAGTCATACTGCCCAAACGAGGCCATCCTTTCACCCATTCATTCACTCTCTCATTACAAACTCTTCCGTGAGTTCTTCATCCACCATACGGAATATTCCATGATTGAGCGTCACAGCGAATACGCGGACGGGATAGCCCGGTGCGATGCGCACGCGCATGACGTCCATCGTCGGGAAGCCTCCGGAAATGCGCACCCACGTCTGTCCGCCGTCCGTCGATCGGTGCACACCCGTCTTGATTGCGGAGATGTAGATCAACTCCCTGTTTCTCGGATGGATGGCGATCTCGGATATTTCATCGACTTGATTCAGACGCGTCCACGTCAAGCCTCGATCCGTTGACCTGTACAGACCGGCTTGTGGACCAGTGACTCCGGCATAGACGAGATTTTCGTCCTGCGTCACGATGCCCATCGCCCGAACACCGGTTAGATGGTTTTGATTTTGCGAAAACTTGACCTCGCTCCAGGTTTCCCCGCCGTCTGTGGAACGCTGGAAAGCGCCGCCGGAAGAAGTCCCCGCATAGACATACGCCGGATTGGACGGCAGACCGGAAATGACCTGAATACCGAATGTGTTCAGCTTCTGCACCCACTCATTTGCCTGGTTGAGAAAGAAAAGTCCCGTGTACCATCCGATGCCGCAGAAGAGTTTCCCGCCCACGCCATAGGATTTATAGATATGCAGCACGCCCGCATTCTTCCAGTTATTTGGCGTTGGGAGGATATTCCACGATGCGGCGCCGTCGGTCGAAACGAACAGGTTCTTTGTACTTTCCCGCCCGCTGAATCCGCAATAAAGAAGGTTCCTGTCGAAACGATCCATGAACAGCGCGGTGATGCGCTCCTTGCTGTATTCCGGCGGGATACCGGCATTTGAAAGCACCCAGTTGAAGCCGCCATCGGTCGAGCGGTAGAAATGGCCGTAATCGGTGCCGCAGTACATGAGAAGCGAATCGACGGGATCGACCTCGATGGCATAGACGAGCAGATGTTTGAGGCCTCGATTCATCGGCTCCCACGATGACGTTTGTGGAAGAAGAGGCCGTGCAATGACGAACAGCGTCGCGAGAACGATAATGCGTTTCATGATGTCACCTATATCACGATGATGCGAATGGTTCGAAGAATACCGCCCATGCGGAGGGCGCAGAAGAACACACCGGGCGGCACGTGCTTTCCATACCGGTCGAGGCCGTTCCATCGCACGATGTTCAAACCCGGCGAAGCGATGCCGTCGAACAACGTGACAATCTCCCGTCCAGCAACATCATAGATCACGAGGGTTGCGTGCCTGCCGGTCGTTCCCGATGGGACGGTGAAGCTGATCGTTCCCGGCTCGCCGCGGACGAACGGATTCGGATATGCCGGATGAAGCGAGACGGATTGCGGAAGCGTTCCGTATCCTTCGACGAAGCTGACATTGGGATCTTCGATGCGAACGACGATGAAGGCCGTGAACGGCGAGAGGATGTTGAAGCGCTCGCTGAGACGGATGATACTCTCTTTGATTTCCGTCGAGTCGGTAACGAACTTCAACGAGCGCAGAAGTTCTTCGATTCTTTTCGCAGCCCAGTACCGCGCAACCTGAATATGAATCGAGTCAGCAAACAACGTAACGGGTTTCGTGATATCGACCTGCGAGTTCCTGTTGATGTCGAAGACGCTCATCGGCAGCGGGAACGTCCCATCGATCTGATAGCGACCGGAAAGGACGATTTCTTCCGGTGAGCTGTTCGACGGGATGGTGTCCGGATAAATCCTGTACCAACTGCCCGGATACGTGTAAGAGACATTCCGATACCCGCTCTTCGTAAAATCGAAGGCTATGCGATCGAGGACGGTCGAAAGATCCTCGCCCTGTTCGATGAGCGCCATCTTGCCGTTATGTCCCTTCGCAAGCTGATCGAGAAGCGTGAGATTCTCCGTGAAGATCGGGATCGGAAAGACTCGCGCGAACGGGGCGCCCGAAGCGGCAATTGCGCTGTCAAGTCCCGTGATCGTTTTCCTCCCGGCATTCGGCAGCCCGTCGGTGATGAAGAGCACGCGCACGCTTGCATCCTGCCGGAATGCACCGCTTAGCCCATTGCGGAAGGCGTTCTCGTAGTGCGTCAGTCCGCGCGGCTTATAGTTCGCTTCCAAAAAGATGCTCGCGACAGTGATGTTTTCCGGAGTTGCGAACAACAGGCTCGTATCGGATGGAAAGCTCACCGTCGTGCCGGAGAACAGCACGATGCGGAAGCGGTCGTAAGCCTGCAATCTCAGAAGGACGTTTGCGATCGCTTCTTTCACTGTGGGGATGCGCAGCCCGGTCATGCTCGACGACGCATCGAGAAGGAAGACGAAATCCGCCTTCACATCTTTTCCGGGATCGGGCTTGAGCGGAGTCCAGAGCATGAAGTAACCGTCGTCAATCGTGTCACGCGCGGCATAGGACATCGCGGTAAACCGATCGAACCACTTGGTCATGAGCACGTCGATCACGAGGTCTTGTTGATAGACGACGCTCGTCAACCCAAAGGCAACGGTTGCCCTCGAGGTATCGAGAATGGTCGTTCGCGTGAAGCCCGGGAGGGCGTCGAAGTTCGTCTTGACGCTATCGATCGCAACGTCGCTCCTGATGGTGATGGAGATGTCCGTCGTATCCACCGGGACGGTCTGGTAGTCTGCGAGGTTGAGCGGATAGTAGTACCGGGCGATGCCGAGTGTGTTGATGGAAAGGGTTTGGAAGTAGCGCAATTCGATTCGACGGATTTCACCCGCCTTGATCGGATGGATGCGCAACTGAAATCTGTTCGCGCCGAGCGTTTCCAAAATTGCCGGGTCTCCGATCCCGTGCTGAACGAGAGAATCGTACTGTTGCTGTGCCTTCTCCTTTCGTTTCACTTCGAAGACGTATCTCTTGCCTTCGACCCACATCCAAAGCCCGTCCACGACGGCGCCATCCGGAAGCTGGAAGATGTAGAACCCTTCGAGATCGATGCTTTGGTCGTTGCGGAAGGATTCATCGACGTGCGTTACAGCGAGAAGATTTTCAATCGTAACGTGTGTTCGGATGTACTGCAGGCGAAGATTGTAGAGCGGGGATGCTGTCCCGGCTTTCCGTGCATACAGCCTTCCGGCATTCGCCTCTGAAAAGGACAGAAGGAGAATAGTGCAAAGAGCAATGAGTTGTCCGGAATGAAAGTGCATGAGAAACCTCCAGTTTGGTTCGTCAAAACATATTCAGCAGGAATGACAAAGGCAAGGCTGTTTTGTTACTCCATGATTCCCTTGACTGACTCCGGACTTACGCCATCAATTCGAAAGGGTGGTCTTTCGAAAATTGGTACAGGGCTCACAAGCCATAGAATTTCCCCCTATGAAGAATGCATTGAGATTCATAGTTTACACCGACTATCCGCACGACAGGAACCTCGAAACACCAGCATGATCCTATGAAAATCCAAAAAATCCATGACCAAGGAGGGATTTTCGTTCAGAACCGTAACCGTTTCGCCGTTCGACATGTCTTTCCCTCACAATGAAAAGCTTCCCTTCACATAAGAAACCCGTATCGAAGTTTGCGAAGAATCAAACGCGAGATGTTCTCGATGCAAAGGCTCTCCTTCCACTCATAAAGCGCCGCTTCCCGTACGCTCTTTCTGCTGATCTGGAGGATTCTATTCAAACAGCATATCTGAGGATCATGGAGGCTTATGGGAAGAATGAACTCCATGCGCAGCCTGCAAAGGAGCTGATACCGCGAACTGAGAAGATGTGTTTTTCTCACAGCGTCTGTAAGACGATTCCCGTGATACGTGAAAAGCAAAAGAAACGACGCTGTGAGAGCTATGAAATACCCGGCTGTCGGGAAAACACTCCTGCACCAAACGATCCTGCGTTTTACCCATTCCGTCCTGATCAGTATATCATCTTTCCATGACGTGTACTCCTTGTCCTTACCATCGGTTATGAAATTCATATCAATCTATATTGTAATAGTGCTTTGCAGTTCAGCTTCATCTCAACAGCCCGATAGCGATGTTGATAAAAGCAACGCTTGGTCCCTTTCGGCTGGAATTGAATCGACTGCGGGCGTAGCTCGCAGTGATTACTATGAATTGGAGCACTATAATATCTCTGTAGAGTATAGCAGTGGCTGGATAAGCGATTATCTGATAAACAACTATGCTTTTTCCTTGGGGTTGATTAAAATTGTTTATGGCATCGCACACACCTTAAGTATTGAGACATCGTTGACGTGCAACATTTACAAGGATGTTCACGCGGGTGTCGGTATATCGCTGTTCAAAGTTTTAGACGGGAGCGGGTACAGACAGTTCAGCGAACGGGGGAAGTATTTTGTCACAGATAAATGGTTGCAAGCGACGTACATACACGCACTCTTCGATTTTTATCTGTACAAAACGGTGAGGAAGATACAGTTGAGCGCGAGAGCGAGCTTCGCAAAAAGCTACTTTTACGATGGTCTTGACGATCCGAATCCACGCCGGCCAATCTTCTTCGGCATATCTGTCGCGTTTCAATTGTGAGAATTCATACGCCTGCACCAAGTGATCCTGCGTTTTACTCATTCCGTCCTGATCAATATATCACCTTTCCATGACGCATTATCCGAATGTCTTACACCAGATGTGGTCTCTGAAATTCATGGTAGTTTATGTTGTGTTAGTACTTTGCAATACAGCTTCATCGCAAAGGTCCGATAGCGCGGTTAATAAAAGCTACGCTTGGTCTCTTCACGCTGGAATTGAAAAGACTGCGGGTGTAGCTCGCAACGAATATGAATTGGAGTACTATTATATATCTATAGAGAATAGCAGTAGCTGGATAAGCGATTATCTGATAAACAACTATGCTTTTTCTTTGGGATTGGTTAAAATTATTGCCGGCACAGCCTTAACCTTAAGTATTGGGACATCGTTGACGTATAACATGTATAAAGACGTTCATGCGGGTATCGGCATATCGCTGTTCAAGGTTTTAGACGGGAGCGGCATCGATCAGTTCAGCGAAAGAGGGACATATTTTGTCACAGATAAGTGGTTGCAAGCGACGTACATCCACGCACTCTTCGATTTTTATCTCTACAAAACGGTGAGGAAGATACAGGTTAGCGCGAGAGCGAGCATCGCAAAAAATTACTTTTACTATGGTCTCGAAGATCCCAATCCAAGCCGGCCAATCTTTTTCGGGGTATCTGTCGCATTTCAATTGTGAGAAGTTCATACGCCAAGACTTGGATGACGCGGATAATCGGCTTAGCAACCATACTCATCTGAGTTTCTACCGACACTAATCGCTCGTTCCAATTCATAAAAATTCAAACCGTGCCGTAAAGTGCCGCAGGATTGGCGCTTCGTGTACCAGGCGGAAGCCGCGTAGCTCGGACCTCCGTTCAAACACGTGCTCGACGACTTCGAGAACGTAGTCCATGTGGCTCTGCGTATAGACGCGCCTCGGGAACGCGAGCCGTACCAATTCCATCGGCGGTGAGACGATCGTGCCGTCCTCCAGCGCCTTGCCGAACATGACGCTGCCGATTTCCACCGCACGCACGCCGCCGTCCTCGTACAACGCGCACGTGATAGCCTGCCCGGGGAACTCCTCCGGCGGGATGTGCACGCAGAATCGCTTCGCGTCGAGATACACGGCATGGCCACCCGGCGGCTGGAGGATCGGAATGCCGCGCTTCGTCAAATGCTCGCCGATGTATGCGGTGCTTCGAATGCGGTAGTGCAGGTAATCTTCATCGAGCACTTCCTCAAGTCCGATGGCAATCGCTTCGAGATCACGCCCCGCGAGTCCGCCGTACGTCGGAAAGCCTTCCGTTACGATCAGGAGATTCCGGCACTCCTGCGCCAGTGCATCGTCGTTCATCGCGAGAAAGCCGCCGATGTTGACGAGCGCATCCTTCTTTGCGGACATCGTCGCACCGTCGGCATACGAAAACATCTCCTGCGCAATCTCCAACGGCGTCTTATCGGCATACCCTTCCTCTCGGAGCTTGATGAAGTACGCATTCTCCGCGAAGCGGCACGCATCGATGAAGAGCGGAATGCCGTGTTTTTTGCAGAGCGCTTTGGTCTCGCGAATGTTCTGCATCGAGACCGGTTGGCCGCCGCCGGAGTTGTTCGTCACGGTGATCATCACGAGCGGGATGTTTTCGACGCCGTGTTCTGAAATCGCAGCTTCCAATTTTTCGAGGTCCATATTGCCTTTGAACGGCGCAACCACTTCCGGTCGTTTTCCCTCTTCCGTCAGGCAATCGACGGCGAGCGCGCCGCTGAATTCCACGTTCGCGCGCGTCGTATCGAAGTGCGTATTGTTCGGAACGGCCTTGCCCTTTCCACCGACGATGGAGAACAGAATCTTTTCGGCGGCACGTCCCTGATGCGTCGGGATCATGTGCCTGAATCCCATGATGCGTCGCACGATTTCCTCCATGCGATAGAAGCTCCGCGAGCCTGCGTAGGATTCGTCGCCGTCGAGAATGCCAGCCCATTGCTTCGAGCTCATCGCGGAGGTTCCGCTGTCGGTCAGCAGGTCGATCATTACGTCTTCTGCACGGATGAGGAACGGATTGTAACCGGCTTGCCGAAGGATGGCACGCCGCTCTTCCGTTGACGTGAACCGAATCGGCTCGACGGATTTGATCTTGAATGGTTCAATGACTGTGTTAATGTAGCCGTCGCGTATCATGGATATTCCGTTGTTATTGACATCATATTTCACGCAGTATAATTCATTGAACCCATCCGCTGCATGATGCCGGTCATTGCAGTGAGAGAGCTTTGCCTCACAAATCCATGCAGTCTAAAAAACGGTTGATGTGTTACTCGTCTCTGGTATCAGGCGAAGGCTTCTTCTTCTCTCTCCAGAGTTCCATACCCTTGACGATGACGAACGCGAGGAGAGCGAAGATGAATACGAGCATGAGCATCCATGCATCGCTTTGCAAGGTGTTGATGACGGTACTGTAGATTTCAAGCACCCAGCGGTCCGAGGTCAGTTCGAGTATCCTGTTTTCCGGGCCTTCCGGAGTGATGTATTTCTGCAAGTCCCACACGCGAACGCCGCCGGAAATTCCTACGACGAAAATCGCGAAGAGAATGTACCTGCTCCATGCGGAGTAAATATCCTCGAGGACAAGCCTGCGAAGGATGCGATCGAGGGGTTTGCGAAACAGGAAAACGATCAGCCCGCAAACGGCAATGGACACGAGAACGTTGACGATGAGAAGTGTGATGAACATAAACCCTCCATGTGAAAGAAACTTCAAGTGCAAGCCTACGACCGTGCATTTTCAAATACAATGATGCATCTCAGTCAGTCGTAGGTTCGAGCTTCCGCTAATGGATTCCTCGCGTGGATGTGTACATTTGGTGAAACGAACCCATCGGAGACACCATGCACGAACCATCCGCATCCTCATCTGCAACCCTTGACACTGTTCCGCTCCTCGATCGCTTTCGACAGATTCGCTCCTTCACGGAATTCCTTTGCGAGCCATTGGAGACGGAGGATTACGTCGTCCAAACGATGCCGGACGTCAGCCCGACGAAGTGGCATCTTGCGCACACGAGCTGGTTTTTCGAAACGTTCATTCTCCGACAATGGAAGAAGGACTACAAGCCGTTCAATCCGCTCTTCGCCTACTTGTACAATTCGTACTACGTCCAGGTCGGTGAGCGTTTTCACCGCCCGTCGCGCGGGCTGCTTTCACGGCCGACCGTCCGTGAGGTCTATGCGTATCGTTCGCACATCGATGAGCATGTAGCCGAACTGTTGGCATCTGTGAACGAAGATTCCCTTGAGAAACTCCAGCCCGTGTTTGAAATCGGATTGCAACATGAACAACAGCACCAGGAGTTGCTCCTGACGGACATCAAGCACGTCCTGTCATTCAATCCGCTCAAACCGGAGTATCGTGCGTTCAGAGAGGAATCGAACGGCGCACGCATACCACTGAACTGGATCGCGCTTCCGTCGGATGTTTACGAGGTCGGCCATGCGGGGACGGACTTCTGCTTCGACAACGAACTGCCGCGACACCGAACCTTCATTCAACCGGTGGAGCTTGCATCCCGCCTCGTGACGAATGAGGAATACCTCGCCTTCATGAGCGACGGGGGATACGAGCGAACGCCGCTCTGGCTTTCGGAAGGCTCGGCGTTCATTGAAGCGCATGGGATACGCGCACCGCTTTACTGGGAGAAAATCGGAGACGATCGGTACTCATATACTCTGCGCGGATTCAAACCCATAGAGCCTGCGGAGCCGGTTTGCCACGTGAGTTACTTCGAAGCCGACGCCTATGCGCGATGGGCCGGGGCGCGGCTTGCAACGGAATTCGAATGGGAGGTTGCCTCGCTCGGTGCAGAGCCGTCGGGAAATTTCGTCGAGGGCGAACTCTATCACCCGTCATCGACAGTCGATGACGGCGATGGTCTCAAACAGATGTACGGCGACGTATGGGAGTGGACAGGCAGCGCCTACCTTCCTTACCCGGGTTACAAACCGGACGAAGGCGCGCTCGGCGAATACAACGGCAAGTTCATGTCCAGCCAGATGGTGTTGCGCGGAGGCTCCTGCGCTACGTCGAAGACGCACATTCGCAACACCTACCGAAACTTCTTTCCACCGAACGCACGCTGGCAGTTCTCCGGAATCCGTTTAGCGCGCGACGTGCGATAACATGGCACCTTCGCTTACGAGCAGAGAGCCTTCGCGTGAAGAGCAGGTCCAGGAACTGCTTCACGGTTTGATGCTGCCTCAGAAGGAAATCCCGCCGAAATGGTTTTACGATGAACGCGGTTCGGCGCTTTTCGTGCACATTTGTGACCTCGATGAATACTACCTCACGCGCACCGAGCAACGGATCATGCAGGACAACATCGGTGAAATCGTCGAGCGCATATCGAGCGATTGCGTGCTCATCGAGTATGGCAGCGGTTCGAGCGTGAAAATCCGCCTGCTTCTGGACCACCTCGATCACGTCGCGGCATACGTACCGATCGATATCTCCGCGGAACATCTTTCCGCTTCGGTGAAAGCACTTGCGCTCGACCATCCACGATTGCGCATTCTTCCCGTCCATGCGGATTACACACGCGAGTTCGAACTTCCGCACTTCGATTTTCCCTTTTCACATAAGGCGGTGTTCTACCCCGGTTCGTCGATAGGAAATTTTACGCCGGAGGATGCGCGGATTTTCTTCCAAAGAGTCGCGTCCGTTGTCGGACCGAACGGCGGCATGCTCATCGGCGTCGATTTGAAAAAGGACCCGGCAATTCTGCATCGCGCATACAACGACTCTGAAGGCGTGACAGCGGCATTCAATCTCAACGTCCTCTCGCATCTCAACAGCGCGATCGGGGCGAACTTCGACCTCGGGCGATTCGAACATCGCGCATTCTACAACGAAGCCCAGGGCCGCATAGAAATGCATCTCGTGAGCACGGATGCGCAGGAAGTATCGCTCGACGGAACTGTCATTTCGTTTGCAAAGGGCGAAACGATACACACGGAGAATTCCTACAAGTATTCGATAGAGGGATTTCGTGCACTCGTCGATGGCATCTTCGACGTACGCAAAGTCTGGACGGACAGCAAACACTACTTTAGCGTCCAGCACCTCGTGCGGGTTGGGTGAAGGAAGCACGCAAGAATATGAATTTGGCCAAAAAGAAAGACACATAGTGTCAAGGACGTGCTTGAATATATGGATCATAGAATTTATACATTCTGTGTAAAACAGCTACTGTTTGCGTTCCATCCGTTTCGCTCTGTTTCTGATATTCGTCTCCAGTGCTAATCTGATGAAGTTCCCTACAGGAAATTCAGCCAGTATCTTACTAGTTAATTCTGTTTTCATATTCACGGATCGTTGTTGGTCAGCTTTCCTAGGCCAAAGGTACGAGTTCGCGACTCTGACAAGAAGTAGATTGGAGGGATCGTCTATTGAAATTTTATTTTTCTCTAATATTGCATAAACGAATGGTATAGTCTCAGCAGGTCTAAGGCCACATTGGCTAGATATAATATGCCGTAGATAGAATCGATAGTGACTCATTTGTAACGATGCTGAGTACAACGAATCGAGGCTCAATCGTGGAGATTGCTTAGCAATCTCCCTCGATGCCATGAAAGACTCAGTTGCTTCCTGTGTTCGCTCTATAACCGTGAGTGTATCAATGAATATTATTCTACTCGAAGTAGCATCGATCGCCCGACTCGGTTCACGCTCGCTGTCGTCTTCATATCTCCAGTATAACGTCAGATTTAGTTCATATTGTCCTACGGGTAAGTACCATACTCTACCCAGCGAATCGAATACGCCTTTTCCCTTTATTATGTATAGATCCATGATGCTATCCTTCGGAGGGATGGATTCAGGCCAGGATGTGCACCCCTCAGCCCACTGAGCCCCGCCAATATTGAGTTTCGTTTCGAGGTTCCGCAATTGAATACACTTGTTCGATAAAAAGGAATGAATATTAGACGCTTGAATCCAGACGTTCGTGTTATTGACGACTACGGCTCGAAAAAGGAAGAGCTCGCCTTCTGAAACGATATGGTTTTCGACGTATACTCTGAACTCGAGTGGTTCATTCTTCTGAATGGGTATATGGAAAAGAGAAAGAAGAATAACGAGGATAGTCATGCCATTATCGCTTTTGTGTTTTGGAATTACTGAGAATCTCATCACGATGATTCTTACAGTAGATCATGTGATTACTGTCTCCGTCTAGGGTTAACCACGGAATGCTACAACCGCTCGAGATATATTTCATTGCACAACAGTCGGAATTCTCTCCACCGTGATTAGTATGAGAATAATCTGCTTCTTCCGTCCATATCAAGAAAGAATGACCAAGTTCATGGATCAAGGCCCAGGTTGCCCAATAATCTCCTTTCGCTTCATCGTTGACATACGCATCATGAATATCGTCAGCGTATATAATAGCGAACGAAAATACTCCTCTTCGTCCACCGTAACCCAAAAAAATGGTAGATTTCAATGCGCCGCCAGCATCACGATTATCTTCTAAAGAACTGAATATACCAATAAAACGATAGCCGTTTTCGGAAGCCGACGGCATGCTTTGCGGAAAATACTTTCGCTTGCTGATAGCGTAATCGACCCATCCTTGCTCAGAACGCATTTCATAGGAGGATGGGTTATCTATGTCGCCATCTTTTACATCTACTGGGCTGATACAGCATGCAAGCAGCACTTGGCCTATATCATTGATACGGTAATCGTTTCTGTTCGCATAACGGTTACATAGTTCGATAGTATAATTACTGAAACCATCACAGCTCTTCTTCCAATCTCCTATTATATTATTTGTGTTACATCCGTAGGTGCACACTGATGCGATGCTACACAATAAATATATCCATGTTTTAACAGTAAGCATCATTGTGTTCAATACATCAATATAGCTTGTCTATATATCTTATCCTTCACTTGGGCTGTGACGAAGTATGTCCCAGACGGGAGCCCGCTTCTTGTAAGAATCAACGTATGCACGCCTTTGGATAAGAAACGTGCAGATTGTACTTCTTGCACTTTTCTTCCCAATATATCGTGTAAAACGACGTGGACGTATGCATACTCCGGTACGAGTAATTCTATCGTTGCAGCGCTCGAAAAGGGATTCGGATATGGCGCACTCAAAACTGCAGGCACAGGCTCGCTGCGTTGCTTACTCTCCTTCGTGATGGATCCATCAATGTGGAAAATGACTTCGCTATAGACGGATTGATGCGGGGAAGGAAACGTAGATTCAGAGGCCGGCGTGACGCTGACTTTGATCGGTAAACGCATCCGGTTGAATACCGAGTATGAATAGAATCGTTCGTCGGACAGCACGCTGTCCAGGACGATTATCTCATCTACAACATCTAAAAGAGTGATTCTCAGGTGTGATTTTCCTGTGAGAGTGAATTGGATCACGTCCGGGAGACCACCCGCGTCTCCTGCGTGAACACGTTTTGGCGCTATGATATTGGCGCCTTGAATGAAACGACTGAACCCGTAATCCTCCCAATCCTGTGCAACGACGATATCATTGTACGAACCTATTTTCTGATCCATCCAACGATGGACGTATCGCGCTCCGAGGAGCTTGTCGAAGCGATCCTGGTAAGGGGGTTTGTAAGAGCAGACGTATTTTCCCTCATAACTTTCGAAGTTATGGATCAGGCCTCTTATACGGTCGGATAGAAGGAAATGGCCATGCCCAAAATCGATCGTCCTCGGAATGAATTGACCCTCGTCATCACTCACATCCGTCACTGTCAATGCTTTCAGTTTGATATTGTAATCGCTCGAAGCCAATGAACAGAGCGAACTGCCTTCCGGCGTCAGAATGATGAAGCTCTTGTTGTTGTAAATGGCGATTCTCTTTGGCCAGAAGTACCCTCGATCACAGGCAACGTGGTCGACAACGGTTTTGAACATCAACGGATACGCATGATCCGATTTGAATTCGTAAGTGCCGCAGTTATCTAGAAAGTATCCCGTGATCTCCTTTTCAATTCCATACCAGGGTTTCGTAAAGGAAATAACCGCTTTCCTTGTAACTTCAGAGCGAGTCGATTTCCAATATAAAAGTTCACTTACAGATTGTCCGTCAGAGTTCGTCATATGTGTGGATATCCGTTGGATCGAGTGGGGTGGATAATGCAATGTATCATCTATGACGTTTACGAGCGAGAGTAGGCCTGCTTGGAGTTCGTGATTCACGATTTCCCTCGTCAAATCGAGAGATGTTATGATCCCTAACTGAGGATTTATTGAAAATGAATACAAGTAATCGAATACGTGCCCGGTAAGTTGGTTGTTTATGTAATGCGGCGCTCCGTGAAAAGATGGACCATAGAGATTCGCGAGTAATAATCTATTCCACAATACATCCAAGACCAACAGTAGCTGTCGATCTCCTATCGGGCCATTGGAAAGGGCATAAAAATCACCGATCGTCCCGATGAGCGTCCGGTCTAACTTGTCTTCTGCTACATCTCTGTTGATATTCCAATAGGAATAATTCCTGTTATTGGAATGGTCGTAGATATTGAACTGTAACGGCAACAACGTTTGCTCATCGATCTTCAGGCTCGTTCCGTTCGCTCGCTCGATGCAATTCCTCTCCCTGTCTTCGAGGAAATCCCACTGTGCGTACCAGTCGTTCGCAAGCCACTGCGGACGCAGGAAACCGTTCTCTCCATAAAAGTTTGCCGCGTACCCGAACGCATAGGCGGAAATCGCTTCCATGAACACGTCGTCGTAGAGCCGCACGATCCTGTAATCGTAATTGGGAACGTCGGTCGTCGTGTCGCGCCTCTGAATCCCGACGACGGACTGCATCAGGTTAGTATCGTCGTTGATTCGAAAGACGAGTCTCGCAAACACCGTGTCAACGTTCTGAGGGAAAGCCGGAGTCCCATAATCCGGGGTCCAAGGAGATGAAACGAATAGGATGCTATCGATACTGTAGCACGGGTAGAAGTTCGGAGGCCGGTTCAGGTAGTGGATGCTGAGCGCGGTCGTATCCATTGATGCCATAGAAAAACTCGCGTGGATACTGTTGACAAGCGAATCGAAGACGATCTCCTGTTGGCCGTAAACGACAGCCGTATCGAAGAGGAGATAGCCGATCTGCGCATCGTGGGCTTTGATGCGCTGTTCGAAAAAGCGGAACATCGAGTGGATCCTTCCTTTGTCTTCGAAGTCCGCAAACGGGGAAACCACGACGTTATGCGTGAATTGGGCATGCACGGTGGAAAGGCTGATAATCGCAAACACGACTGAAAGGATCGTCGATCTGCGGGTTGGAGTCCGCTTTTTCATTTTCCGTATATCCTCCTTGTGTCTCATTTTCGCCTATATGTTAGTAAACACAATCGAAATCCCCGAAAGTGGACAACTTCCCTGAAATTTTTTTCGTCGCCTCCGGACTTTCTCGTTTTTCGCTCGTTCTAAACAAGCGCTGATTCCGCGACGCCTCGTATCCTCTCCACTATCGGGTTTTCTCATGCTTCCATCCGGTCCTCCCCACAATCGGTCGAGTTTTTCTTCCTATTATTGGCGCTTTCCTAACCATCGCTCCAATCCAATCAGTTTCTTGAGTTTTGACTTGCTTCGTTGTAATCGTTTATTCACGGCCTCCGTGGAGACTCCGAGTGTTTTCGCAATCTCTGCAGGTTTCATTCCCAGCCCGCATAACGCGACCGTCGTGCGCAGTTTCTTCGGCAGGTTCTTGAAATAGGTCTCGTGAAGGATGTTGTATTCCCCATTCATCTCCGCGTCGGAGGTCGTTAGGCACTCCCCGTCCAGAGGCTTTGTCGGGAAGTGCGCTCTCCGTTTCAAACTGTTAGCCAGATAATTCGCCCCTACCTTAACCAGCCATCCAATGGGATCTTCCTTTGCCAGGAAGTCCAAGCCTTTACCCGTCAAAGCCTTCTCAATGGAGTTCGAGACCGCATCCTCGATATCCTCATTCGCGACCGAGTGAAACTTCCGTCGGAGAATTTTTCCGGCTGTTAACCGGAGCACTTCCAATTCCTCGTTTGTCATTGCTTACTCCGTGTTCTCATGTTGGCGCCTCCTGATCGTGATGGGCCTTCGAAGCTACACAAGAACATACGGCATCGACGCGCCAACCACAAGGCAATTTTGCAGGTGAAGCAAGGTGCACGCAGCGGGCTTTTCTGAGGGGCTTCCGGACCTATCCCGTCACGTGGACAGGCAATGCAGCTTTACTCGGGTTGAGATAGCGACCTGCTTCGTGTAAGCCCGTGATGGTTCTTGTTTTATATTGCCTACGATATGAAGATGAAAGAGAAAGATCGAAGGCAAGTGTTGGCACAAGGGAATCGAACTCAGGATCAAGCGACGCCACTCGAATTCCCCCCGGACCTCGACTCGGAATCTGAGAGCACCGCTTCATCGAACAATAAAATTGTTGAGAAAGACCGTGCGATTCATAGCTGGTACCGTTTCGTTCTTTCCTATCCACCGCATTTAGTGAGGAAGTATCTTCATCAATTCGAACTCGCCTCCGATGCTGTCGTTCTCGATCCCTTCTGCGGCACGGGCACGACACTGGTTGAAAGCAAGCTCAACGGTATCAGAAGCGTCGGACTTGAAGCGAATCCGCTCCCTTGCTTTGCTTCAAGAGTGAAGCTCAACTGGAACATCGATGGCACTGCGATGATGAGAGCGGCAAGAGCAGCCGCGGATACGGTTAGAAACCGATTAGAGAATCAGGGATTTCACGAGATGCTTTCATTGGAGGCCAACGGATCAACCTCCGAACTCCGAACGCTGCATCCTGATGCGTTCAAATTGCTTCTGCGTGACTCGATAAGTCCGGTACCATTACACAAGACCCTTGTGCTCCGTGACGAGATCGAGTCGTTTCAAAACGCGCCGTGGTACGATCATATCCGACTTGCTTTGGCAAATGCTCTCGTTTACCATATCAGCAATTTGAAATTCGGGCCTGAGGTGGGCGTTGGGAAAAAGAAACACGATGCACCTGTTGTCTCTGCATGGCTGAGGGAGGTTCACAACATGGCCGAGGATCTCAAATCAGCCCGTGAACGGAGGCAGGTGAAAGCTGACGTACATCTCGCTGACGCGCGGAACATTACATCAATGATTGCCCCTCATTCTGTCGATGCCGTAATCACTTCACCGCCTTATCCGAATGAAAAGGACTACACGAGAACTACGCGACTCGAGTCGGTTCTATTGGGATTCATTCACGACAAGAATGATCTGAGAGCGTTGAAGAAAGGCCTGCTTCGATCCAATACGCGTGGCGTGTATAAGGGTGATGATGATGATCGTTGGATCTCAGAGAATGTGCGAATCCATGAACTCGCTGAAGCGATTGAGCGAAGACGCATCGAGATGGCAAAGACATCCGGTTTCGAACGTCTTTATGCTCGTGTGACGAAGCTCTACTTCGGCGGCATGGCCCGACATTTCCACGATCTCAAGAAAGTCCTGAAGCCGGGAGCCCGGCTTGCATATGTTGTCGGAGACCAGGCTTCGTATCTTCGCATCATGATTCGTACAGGTGAACTACTCGGTGAAATTGCCTCTGAATTAGGTTATGAGGTTGAACGTATCGATCTATTTCGTGAACGCTTCGCCACCGCGACAGGTGAGATGCTGCGTGAGGAAGTACTGGTACTCCGGTGGCCGGGGGAAGGGAGAAAGAGATGAGTAAGAAGAATCGCTATAGCCAAATCATCGAACTGATCTTTTTCAAGTCCTATAAAGCTGGCAGCACGACTGTCCGCTTCACACGAGATGATATCATTAAAAGTGCGCAGGAACTTGAGATTTCCATTCCGAAAAACATTGGCGACCTCGTTTACTCGTATCGGTATAGGACTTCTTTGCCTGAGTCTATCGCTGCAAAGGCACCGAAAGGGAAACAGTGGATTATCCGTCCTGATGGTACGGCCAGATACAAGTTTGTAGCTGTTGTCCAATCGTCGATTGAACCGTCAAGTAAACTTGCTGAAACGAAAATACCGGATTCAACCCCTGGCGTGATTGAGTCGTACGCACTGTCGGATGAACAGGCAGTGCTCGCGAAAATCCGGTACAACCGACTGATAGATATTTTCACCGGCCTTACATGTTACTCGTTGCAAAACCATCTTCGAACTCAGATTGGAGGAATCGGGCAAGTCGAAACGGATGAGCTCTACATCGGCATCGATAAGCGTGGCGCACACTACATCCTTCCTGTGCAGGCGAAAGGCTCGAGAGATAAACTCGGGATTGTTCAGATAGAACAAGATGTAGCCGTCTGTGCGAAGAAGTTCCCCATGCTCATTTGCAAACCAATAGGCGCACAATTTTTGGCAGACGACCTCATTGCACTCTTCGAATTTGAAAACTCAAAGAAAGGCATCGTGATCGTTTCCGAAAGACATTACCGGCTCGTTCCATCGGATGATATCACTGATGACGAGTTGAAGAGCTACTCGCAAAGACTTGCTGGTTGAGAGACCTTTTCCATCCAAGAAGAACTCTATACAATTGATTGACGATGAGCATCGAACGTGTCAAACGCTTGCTGAAAGAGAGAGAAGGTATTCGGCTCGAGTTCAAGGAATCGAAAATGGATCTTCCGGGAAATCTGTTTGAAACGATCTGTGCCATGCTTAACCGCGATGGCGGCGATATCATCCTCGGCGCTGATGATGATGGAAGAATCGTGGGCATCGATCCAGCGCGACTCGATACCATCACCAGCAACCTGATCAACCTCTCAAACAATCCGCAGAAAATCGACCCGCCGTTCATTCTCTTTCCCGTCAGCCATCAGTTGAAGGGCGAAACCATCGTGCATATCCAGGTTCCCGCCAGCTCACAGGTGCATAAAACCAACGGTGTCATGTATGACCGAAGCAACGATGGTGATTTCGCGGTACGACACGCTGGGCAGATTGCAGAACTTTACAACCGCAAAAGGACACATTACACGGAGAGCATCATTTATCCGGCACTCTCCTTTTCTGATTTCAATCCAGACCTCTTTCAAAAGATTCGCGGTCTGATCCGTGGAACGAATCCGCAACATCCCTGGCTGCCTCTGAACGACCGTGAGATGTTGGAGATTGCTGGCCTGTGGAGAAGGGATTTTCAGTCAGGTCAGGAAGGCTACTCCCTCGCAGCGGGGCTTTTGCTCGGGAAGGACGACGTAATTCAACAGCTACTCCCGCATTACAAAACGGACGCGCTAGTTCGGATATCGAACACCGATCGTTACGATGACAGAGAATATATCCGGACGAATCTCATCGATGCGTACGACCAATTGATGGCGTTCGTCGCGAAGCATTTGCCGGATAAATTTTTTCTCGAAGGCGATCAGCGCAAAAGCCTCCGCACGATCATCTTCCGTGAAGTTGTGGCGAACATCATCATCCACCGTGAATACACAAACGCCCAACCAGCAACACTCGTCATTCATCCCGACCGCGTTGAACTGGAGAATGCCAACAACCCGCACGGAGAAGGGCCAATACTGCTAGGGAGCTTTGCGCCATTTCCCAAGAATCCATTGATCTCAAAGTTCTTCATTCAACTGGGTCGCGTCGATGAATTGGGCTCAGGCGTTTTGAATGTTCATAAGTACTCCGAGCAGTACGCAAAAGGGAAAAAACCCGAATTCCGTGAAGGCAGCTCGTTCAAGACTATCATCCCTCTGAATAAGGCACTCGTTGCCAAACATACAAAGTCTGTTCTCGCAGGTGGCACTGTAAAAGAGCGCATTCATGCCCTGATAAATGAGGGAGTAAATGAGGGAGTAAATGAGGGAGTAAATGAGGGAGTAAAATCACGCCTTGTCGAAGTAGTTCTTGTTATCATGGAGAAGGAAGGAATACGTGCGAATGACCTCGCAAAAAGGATCAAGAAGAGCCCCGCAACCATTGAGCGCTATCTCGGCACTTTGCGGAAACTCAGCATCCTCAACTTCGAAGGTGCACCGAAAACAGGCGGATATGTTCTCACGTCGAAAGCGAAGCAACGTTTGGAATCGAAAGGATGAATGTAAGTGAAATGCACTCTGGAGGATTGCCTCAGTAGAGCTGCGCATAAGAAATCCTGAATCACTTACTCACCACCACCAACCTCATCGCCACTGTCCCTTTCATCACAACCCGCACCTGGTACAATCCCGGTGAAAGGGTTATTGCGTCGAGAGATAAATCGAGCGTCCGGATCGTCCTTCCATCGAAGAGCAATCTTACCTGTCTTCCGAGCACGTCGTGTAACGTGATGACTGCATTACCCGCTTCGGGAAAGCGGAAGGAAAGCAGGGATTGTGTTTCGACCGGATGCGGGTAGGCATGGATGGCGATGGAGCCGGGCGCGGGGATTTCATCCACACCTGATGTGCCTTGAGGGATGATCAATGTGCTGATTGATTTACTCCTGATCGGCAACGTGATGCTCTGGCTTTGCGGTTGTAACTGCGGCTGTTGTGCATAACTCTCCGTTGCCGAGGTGCGGATGTGTTCGACGCTGTCGGTGAAGAGAGGTGATGTGAACGTCGCTTCGATATCATTTCCCGTCCGGTTGAATGCGACGATCACGGCATTCTTCTGCTGTGTGAATGCTGCGACGTGCAGGTCTTTGTTGTCGTTCGCCGCATAGACGCGAACCGCTCCGCGCTTGATGTTCTTCGACCAATGCTTGAACACGTGATAGCGTGGATAGACCGAATAACTCTCCCGAAAGAACGGGATCAATCCCTGCGACTTGTTGTCGCTCGATTCATCGGGGAAGATGTACTGCCAGTAATGCCACGCGGTCACCTGTCCGTTGGTCACGGCATTCCACATCAGCAGTGCGAGACGCAATCCTTCGTCGATGTCGTTGGTCGCCATGTTCGGCCCGCCGACATACATCTCTGTTTCCCATACGCGCTTGCCGTTGCGGAATCCCGTCTCGCTGATCCACGGCCACGCGTCACCGGGACCCGTTCCGTAGAGAAGAAGCTGGTCGCCGTATTGATGCGTCGTCAGGCGCTGGATGCGTGAAGCTGCTTCCGGGTCAGAGAGGATCGTGTTGAAGTAGCTCTGGTTCTGGCCGATGTTTCCCGTCTCCGGTCCGATGAGCCAGACGTGTCCGATACCGTCACGTTCGAACGTTGCACCGACGACCTTCAGTATGTCGCGATATTGCTCAGGCGTCGTCGAAGTGCTCTCGTATGTCGCGACGAAGCCCGGTTCGTTGAAGATGCTGACCGCACCGATCGTGATGCCGTAGTCTTCCTTCATCTTGCGGATGTAATGCGATAGGAAATCCGCATAGTCCTGGTAGTGCTCCGGTTTGACGCTGCCGCCGTTGGCTGCGCTGTTGTTCGTCTTCATCCATCCGGGTGGCGAGGAAATTTTCAGCCAGATGAAATCGATGTTGCCTCGGCGCAGAGCTTCGTTGACGATGAGCCGTTGCGAAGCCATCACGTCCCAGTTGTACGGACCGTTCTTGCTGGTCTGAAAATCCGAGTAGAGGCGAATGCAGAGGATGTTCGCGCCGAGGTCTTCGAACACGAGGTCGAAGATTTCATTTCGAGTTCGCTCGGGAAGCCTTGCAACCGGTTCCTCAAAGAAGTTCGACGAAGCTCCCCACCCTTCAATCGTCTGATGCACGATCTGCGGATCGATGATGACGTTCGCCTTCGGATTGAACGTCGTCGTGTCCTTGCGGGTAAAAGTCCAGACGTCGCTGTATGGTCCATAGCCAATGACGTTCTGCGCACGCACCCGCCAGAAGTATGTGCTTCCCTGAGTCAGTCCGGAGAACGCTCGGATCGTATCCCGCACGCTCACGTCATCCAGCACGAGGTTGACGAAACGCGCATCCCGTGCGACCTGGACATGATACCGCGTTACGACCGGCTGCTGTCTGTGCCAGACGAGCGTTACATCTGATCCGATTACTTCAGAGCTATCACGCGGTGAAATGAGTACAACCATGCCGGGAGGGACGCGCGGGATCGTATCCAACGTGCGCTCGAATGTCCACGTCGGACTGAACGCACCCCAACCATCAGCATTATGCGCCTGCACGCGCCAGTGATACACGCTCCCGATTGTCATACCGCCGAATGTCCGCGTCGTGTCCGTCACGGTCGAGTCATTCATCACGAGGGTGTTGAACGATGCATCCGTCGTAACGTGAATGCGATAGAGATCGACGTTCGGAGCCGACCGATTCCAGACCAGATTCACGGAAGAATCCATGGTCATCGTGTTGTTCGCTGGAGCGATGAGGATCACCTGTTGAGGAAGATTGACCGTAGGTGCAGTCCCTGTCGGGAGATGGATGTACTTCGGCTTCCGCATCTCAGCCTGATATTGCGCGGTGACATAGGCGTTGTTCTCGATACGCGCATCCCCCCAGCCGGGGAAGCCGGTCACGTCCCAGTGCTGGTTGATGTAATTGAAGCCTTTCACTTCCTGGTGATTGTCTATGAACTGCCAGAACTTCGCGAACCATGCGTTCCAGTCATTGACGCCATCCTGCGGGTCGGATGTGATCGTGACGCCCTTGGCAGATGTCTCATTGAGAAAAACCGGTTTGCCTTTCGAGCGCGCCATGGAAAGAAAGCGCTCCGACTTTCCCTTCCGCGTGATGATGCCACGGTTGTAATCCGGAAGCGCTGGGTCGAAGTCTTCCGCATCGAACAAATCCAGTCCGAACCAATCCACGTAGCCGTCTCCCGGATACCAGCGATAGCCCTTCGCGTCGAGAGAATCGAAATCGTTCGCTGCGGCGGGATAGTAGCACCACACCGTCGCCACCGAATCCCGAAAATCCTTCGCGGCACACAGATCGACGATCTTCTGAAAAGCTTTCGGATAGAGGTAAGGATGATAGCCGCCGCCGTTCCACCAGCCGTTGAACTCCCCGCCGATGCGAAGGAAAAGCTTGCCGCCGAAAGTCTTCATGATCGTGACGATGCTGTCGAGAAACTCGTCGTGCTGTGTGGTCAATGCGATGACGCTGTCGGTGGCGCCCGTCGGACTTGCCTGGCTCGTAACGAGAAACAAGCTCACCTCCGGGATATAGCCAATCTTCTTCGCGTCATTGAGGAAGCTGCGCAAACCGTTGAAGTTTGTCTGTGGCGGGCGCGAGCCGGGCACGTCCATGAAGATGCCGCGCACGGCCGGCTGCGTCGTGGAGTCGAGCGTTGCGATGTAGCTGGCGTGCCCGCCGAACACGGTTTGAATTCCATGATAGACTTTCCCATCCGGAGGTTCCAGCGTTGCGAATACTTTCGACTGGGATGCCTGCTCGAAAAACTTCTTACACGTGTAGGCAAAAGTAAACGGCTGAGTCTCAGGCCAGTTGGCTGCGGGATGCGCGTACCAGCACCATACTTCGATCTCATCTTCATCGCCGCCGACGGCTTTGTACTGCCGCCGTGAATCCAGCGTGCGTTCGAAGAACAGCGAGTCACTCGTGAAACCGCCTTCCTGTGAATTGTGAATTCGCCCGTGCCGGATACCCCGCGCGTGCAGCCAGTCTTCAACGGCTTTGATCTTCTTCCAGCCCTTCGTGAAGCTATTCTGACCGTACTCATACGGCGAGTCGGAATGGAAAATCCCCAGCGTCTCTCCGCGTTGCGCGATGACGGTAAGAACCGTGTCGAGTGTTTTGAGCAGATCGCCATAGTTGTTGCCGGGATGCGGTGGAAACGAACCGACGGAATACCACGGCACCGGCTCGACGAGCGCGAAGACCACGCCCGGGATTTGCGCGCGAACGGCTTTCATGTAATCGACCATCTCGTTCGCAGCGCGCTGCACCGTCCAGTTGCACGTGCCGCTCGGATCACCGTTCAGGATCATCGTGTTGATCGGCGAATCCATCGTGACGAAGTGGATCTCTCCCCCACGCTGAAGCCAGCGCTGCATCTGCGAAAGCTCGAGCTGTGCGTGCCGCTCACCGGCAAGCGAATCACATCCCGAGAAAGGCCGCAATCCTCCCGCCTCAATATTGACCTTCACTCCGGCGTTACGCAGCATCGTCGCTGCACCCCACATCTTCGCCGTGTCCCGAACACCGAATGCGTTCACGTGAATGCTGAACACGTCGATGCGCGAACGCAGCGTATCCCAACTCGTGTTCGGTTCGAACATCGTCCAGAAGTCCGCTCGAACCGAAGCGGGTGACATCCAGAAGCGTTTTTGATTTTGTGCGAAGGTGAGGGAAGAGAAAAGGAGGAGAAGGAAGAGCGTGTAGTTCATGGCAAGCCTTGGTTTGAGAACATTCATCTCTTTAATGACAATCCGACGGAGGGGAAGAGTTACGAAAAAAGTGGGCGTATAGCCTGTCGGGTTCGATCATCACTGACTTCACTGCTTTCACACTGGTAGCGACCTTGCGCCAATCACGGTTTCTCTGCTGCATCATTCCCGACGACCGTTGTCCACTTACGAACGGACCAGCGAGTGACAAGCCGGTTTCGGACATAGGGATCGCTGCGGGCAAAGTTCTCGACAATGTCCGGCGTTGCAGCACGAAACAACAGCACAGCGCCATCGACCGGGTCGGTCAGCGCACCGCCGAGGAGCAGTTCACCGCGTTCCACAGCGGCTTGCGCGTGTGAGAGATGGTCTTGCCGAAACGGAAGTCGGTGATGTTCAAAGTCATCGACGACATCGTAGAACAGGAGATAATGCTTCATCGCAGACCGGAGATGGTTTCCGTTACTTTCATTGCGCAGGAAAATAGGAAACCTCGACGCGAATGCATAGACGCAGCCATGTTTATCGTCGCGGGAACACTTGCGAAGAAACGTTTCGATAGATCGCTGTGAACGATGCGTCTTTTAGCCGACCGCTGTTTCGGTACCAGAAGTAAGTCCCTGCAATCCCCGACTGAGGTTAAATCACGTCCGCGTACACTGCCTCTATCTCATGAAGTAATGCATCGGGGGCAAGACGAATCTGCATACCGCGCACGCCTGCACTGACGAAGATCGTATCGAACAACTGCGCCGTCTCATCGATGAACGTCGGGTAGCGCTTCTTCATGCCGAT
The DNA here is from genome assembly GCA_964448285.1 of uncultured Chromatiales bacterium. GTDB lineage: Bacteria > Bacteroidota > Ignavibacteria > SZUA-365 > SZUA-365 > CAYUWG01. The sequence goes on along the minus strand of CAYUWG010000007.1, from coordinate 44,387 downwards.
GGGTGAACAACCGCCGCGGATGTAACCGGTCAAAGGCAAAAGCTCTTTCACGCTTACCAGTTCAAGTTTCTTGTTACCGCTTGCCGGTGCCGCTTTTTTCAGATTCAATTCCGACGGGCCGGGTAGGACGAAGACAACCACTCCCGTCTTGTCCCCACGCGCGACGAGTGTCTTGAACACGCGATCACGCTCCACGCCGATTGCATCCGCTACCGAAACGGCGTCGATGGCCTCGTCCGCTGTTTCGTACTCGATCGTCTCGTGTTCAACGTTGGACGCTTCGAGCAAACGTACCGCATTCGTTTTGGACATTACGGCACTTTCCCCACGCGCAGATAGAGCGGCCAGAGTGTTTCCCGCACTTGCGCCGGTTCTCCCCATGCTGCGCGCAAGTCTTCGCGGATGAGATCGAGCGGGTTCTTATGCTCAACGTCCCGGTACTTCAGCGTCGCAGACCAACTCGCCAAATACCCGAGCGCGGATTCCATCGTCCATTGCGTCTCGGAATAAAAGGCGGGCGCTTCGATTTCATCGAAAGGGAAATCCAGCGTCGCGTAATGCGCCGGGATATGGAGTGCGCGCGGGTCCCAATACGGATAGACGATTTCGAAATAGTACCGCTGGAGAATCACATCAATCGAGGGATCGATCCGGTTGAGATGGTAACACCACGCGGCAATGAGACCGCCCGGCTTGAGCACTCGCCGGACTTCGCGATAAAAACTGTCGAGTTCGAACCAATGCAGCGCTTGAGCGACCGTGATGACATCGACGGAATTGTCCGCGAGCGCGATTTTCTCGGCATTCATCACGCGATACTCGATCCGTTCGTGCTGAGGCGCATGAGCGATCTGGTTTTCACTCGCATCCGACGCAACCACTTGGGAGAAGTGTGCCGCCAATCCGAGCGCCGCCTGTCCCGTGCCTGGCGCGCAGTCCCATGCAAGAGCTGTCGAAGGCGCTTCGTTAGCGAGCCATGCAAACAGGGCGTCAGGGTACGAGGGGCGATACTCCGCATACAGCTTCGATTGGCGCGAGAAGAGATGTTCGAATGACATGCGGAAATATACGAAGGCGAAGGGCGGTGCACGTTTCGATCTGGATGTTCTTCACCCTTCGCTTCCATCACAACGGAGATATCCTTGAGACGCTGCGTTCAACGAAGGAGAAGCACGGATGGCACATTGTCGGGGGGTCCCGCCGGTGGCACGGCGCTGCCGCAGCACGATGGTTATCCAATGCGCTTGGTGTTTGGAAGCGAAGGCGACGGAATTCACGAAAGAACTTCTCGCTGACGGCACATCACTCTACTCCATCCCTATGCGTGAAGGCATCGACTTGCTCAACGTGGCGAATGCAAGTAGCATTGTGCTCCATGAAGTGATGAAGACACATCAATAGGTTGAATTACCCTCATGTCACTTTACAATACGAATAGAATGATTATGTTGTCCTGTGAAATGCTATCGTTTTCAATCGAGTTTGCTCGGCATGACACAAAAAACAAAAACCTCCCGGAGAAATATCATGACACACACGACAGCTTTTCCGATCATCTTCCTTCTTTGCATTACATTGTTCGCAAAGGTTAATGCACAGGAGGTTACGCTCGATAACAACACGCGGTGTGAAGGCACTCCCATTGCAGAGCGTTTGAATACAAACGGCACACTTAAAGCCGGCGACGGCTTTAACAGTTCGCTCTATATAAACGGGTATAAGGTAACGGTTGACCCACTGATAAAATCACCGGAATTCTTTGCGAAAGGAAAACCTCTGGAAACACAAGTCATTGCATGGTCTGCTCTAGGGAGTGGAATGAATGATGCGGTCAAAGCAATCGCAGTCTCGGGCAGTGATGTTTACGTGGGAGGAGAATTCACCCTAGCCGGTGGCAGCTCTGCGAATCGAATCGCAAAATGGAACGGCAGCAGTTGGTCTTCTCTAGGGACTGGAATGGATGGTAATGTATTTGCAATCGCGGTTTCGGGGAGTGATGTGTTTGTTGGAGGAGGATTCACAACAGCCGGAGGCAATCCTGCAACTTCTATTGCCAAATGGAACGGTAACAGTTGGTCTTCTCTAGGGGCTGGAATTAATGGCTATGTATATGCAATCGCAGTTTCGGGGAGTAATGTGTATGTGGGTGGAAATTTCACCTCAGCCGGCGGCATCTCTGCAAATTCAATAGCCAAATGGAACGGTAGTAATTGGTCTGCTCTGGGGACTGGAATGAATATCGGTGACGATGTCATTGCAATCACCGTCTCGGGGAGTGATGTTTATGTGGGTGGATATTTCGCCACAGCCGGTGGTATCTCAACAAACTCAATAGCCAAATGGAACGGTAACAGTTGGTCTGCTCTGGGGACTGGAATGAATAACGCTGTCAGGGCAATCGCAGTCTTGGGTAGTGATGTGTATGCGGGAGGAGGATTCTCCACAGCCGGCGGTAGTTCTGCGAATAATATTGCTAAGTGGAACGGCAGCAGTTGGTCTGCTCTGGGGAGTGGAGTGAATAGTGAAGTCGAGGCAATCGCTGTTTCGGGGAGTGATGTGTATGCGGGTGGAGCTTTCACGACAGCCGGTGGTAGTTCTGCTAATCATATTGCTAAGTGGAACGGCAACAGTTGGTCTGCTTTGGGTGGCGGAACGCATGGTGGCGGCGTTGAGGCGCTTGTCGTCAACACATCTGCGGGAAAAATGATGGTTGGAGGTTATTTCAATCAAGTCGATAGTATAGACGCATATTATATTGCGAGTTTTACGGATTCAAATAATCCGCTACCTATCGAACTTACATCCTTCCAAGCAAAATCATCAGAAAGGAAAATCGTTCTGTATTGGCAAACAACAGCCGAGGTTGATAATTATGGCTTCGATGTCGAACGAAAAGTTTCTTCACTCAATCGGAAAGGGATCTCCGGTGTGAATGATATATGGAAAACCATCGGTTATGTTGTAGGTAATGGTACAAGCAACGTTCTTCATTCGTATAGCTTCACCGATCATTCGGATTTTCTACCGGGCACGTACTACTACCGCCTAAAGCAACTTGATTGGGATGGAAGTTATGAGTATTCAAAAGTCGTGGCTGTTGAAATCGCTTATCCACAATCGATAGAGTTGAGTCAGAATTTTCCTAATCCGTTCTTTTCATCCACGGTCATCCGCTTTGCACTTCATGAACCTGCTCATGCAACGCTCACTGTGTATGATATGCTTGGACGTGAATTAGAAAGACTTGTGGATGATGTTCTAACCGAGGGCGAGTACTCCGCTACGTTCAACACCGTAAAATACTATCCGGGGATGTATTCATACGAGTTGAGAACAGAAGGAAACGTGTTGAGAAGGCAAATGGTGGTAGTGAAATAAAAGGAATTTCATTGTTGCAACCTAGCTCTGACAGATATTTGACTCGAAACGGAATGAGGTAGATCGGATAACGCTTTCTCCGTATGAACATGGCTTCACACTGGATTTTCTTCAGTCCGATTCTATGTTGCCCATGAAATCACTCCCGGTTCACGAAACAGATCGCGGCGACGAATCGCCGAGCATAAAGTCAGAGTTTCGGTCGAGCCGCTTCCATTCTCACAAGGAGGAACGATGAAAACGATTCGGTTGAATGACAGTGGTCCCGCAGTCAAGCGCTGGCAATATTTCCTCATCGGGCAGGCACTGTATTTCGGTACCGCCGATGGCGTGTTCGGGAAAAACACGCACGAAGCGACGAAGGCCTTTCAACGGAAATACAAATTGAAAGCTGACGGGATCGTCGGGAACAAGACGTATGGGCAGGCGATGGTGCTCGGCTTCGAAGGCGTTCCCTATCCTGCCGGCGACCCCGACCTTCAACCGGATTTTCCTCCGCGTCCTTCCTTCAAGGCGTTGAACCAATCGCAGAAGCAAGCGCTGTTCGGGCGTATCGAATTCGTCCACACACCGGTCGCATCGAACCCTGAAGCGATTCGCATCACGAACGGCTGGGACAAAGTGCATATCGTTCGCATCGAGGTACCGCAGCTTGCCGGCGTGAAGGGCGCGCCTGCTGACGGGACGATTCGTTTTCACAAAGCGGCGAAGCAACAGCTCCTTGCGCTGTGGGATGCTTGGGAGAAGAAGGGCCTCCTCCCTCTCGTTCTGAGTTATGCAGGCTCTTACGTTCCCCGACTCGTTCGCGGCGGAACATCGCTCAGCAGTCACGCGCACGGAACTGCCTTCGATATCAACGTTCCCTGGAATCGACTCGGGACGATACCTGCCCTTGTCGGAAGCAAAGGAAGCGTGCGTGAGCTTGTGCCCATCGCGCACGAGCACGGTTTCTTTTGGGGCGGGCATTTCACCCGCTACGACGGAATGCATTTCGAAATCGCAGAACTGAAATCGTAACCCACGGCGGACACCATGATCCAAACTCAGAAGAATGTGAAGCAACCGAAAGAATTCGTCTCCACTGTGGATGATGTCATCTCGACGGAGAATTGCTATCTCCATGACCGCCGTAAGCGCGTCTTTGGGAAAACGAAAAACGAGAACGACCGACCGAAAAATATCTGGGGTGTCGCGTTTTCCGGTGGCGGCATTCGTGCCGCAACGTTCGCTCTCGGCGTCATCCAGGGACTGACGCGGAAACGCGGCATCTTCCCGAAAGGCATCTTTCGCCGATTCGATTATCTCAGCACGGTCTCCGGCGGCGGGTATATCGGTTCGTGCCTTTCCTCCCTCCTGACGGGAGAAACACCCCGCGTCAATCCCAGCGGCGTCGATCACGACAACTCTCCCTTCACCGGATTGAATGAAGAAATAGGCTACCGCGTCGCACGCGAAGAGGGATTGCCGCAAAACGCGGATGCGTATCCCTGCGATGGAGAACCGGATGTGATCCGCAACAGCGAGATGCATCAGATTCATCATCTCCGCTCACATGGAAATTACCTTGGGAAAAAAACCGGGACATTCAGCTTCGAAATCCAACGCATAGTCGGTACCACAGCATTCGCGCTGTTGTATCACGTCGTGCTTTTCGCTCTTCTGTATGTCGGCGTCATTGCACTTTTTCATGCGCTCCTCTATCCTATTGCACACTACGATAAAGAGGCTCAACATTCGCTGGTCGGATTCACCTACGAGCCGGCAGTGCGGTATCACGTGTCGAAGTTCAGCTTCATCGATAAGGATGCCACAACGCTCAGCATTGTGGAAGCGGTGAAAACGTATTACGACGAAGGTTTGCGAGAGCCGCTTGCGAATGTGTTCGTCGAGCCTTTCAAACATATGGAAGGCGCTGAATCGCTGTTCGATACGAAGACGATACTACCGTTCCTCGTATGGCCGGGAATAATCGGCGCGATAGAAGCTCTCTTCATTTCCATCTTCGCGTTTTTCTTGTCCCGAAAACTGAGGAGGTTGGAATCCTTGCCGCCTCACTGCTCAACGCCGGCAGGGACTTCACGTGACGCAATCCTGCATGATCGGTTCATCCATTGGTTCAACTATGGCTCCGTCGCTTTCGTCATCGTTCTTACTTTGCTCGCTTCGAACTGGACGAATGAGGTATCGCGTCTTTGGCCGCTGCTCGTTCCCATGTCCTTTTCCGTCGCGGCATTTATCGTCGGCATACTTGCGATGCTCGCATTGGAACTGGGTGATGCTTCATTCGATCGCATTCGACGTTCGCTTTACAGCGCTCTCCGCGGCGCCGCAATCTATGGCGTGCTGGCCGCGTTTCTCTTTCCGGTCGTGCTGATCTTCATGAACTCACTCAGTTCCATTTCCTTTTCGGCATGGTTCGGGTTTTTCCTGTTCCTCGCAGGAGCGTTTTTGTTCGGGAAAACGAAGACTATCGCACCGATCGTCGCACCGGAGAAATTCTTCGAGAGGCACTTCGGACTGATACTCAATGTGCTGATGGTGATAACGCTGCTTGCCTTCTTCGTACCCGCGACGAAGCTGCTGATCGCAGTGTATGCGATCGGCGGCCAATCGTGGTTCGTGCGGCTGGTGACCGGCCTGACGTTCGTCGGTGTTGCGTCGGCGATTTCGATGTTGATCAGCTCCAACAAACTCTCGCTCCATTTCTTTTACCGCGACCGGTTGTCTGAGGCGTACCTTCAAACCGACGCCCGCGTGCTGCGCCCCGAAACATGCAAGACGCAAGGCAAGCCGATGATCACGATTCGCAATGACGAGCATCTCCTGCTGAAAGACCTCGGCAACGGAAACGGCTGCGGCCCTTATCACCTCATCAATGCTTCGCTCAACATGAACGGCTCCGATGAGCTGGTTCGCAAGACGTTGAAGTCCGATCACTTTTTGTTCTCGAAGTACTTCGTCGGCTCGAAGACGACGGGCTTCGTTTCGACGTCGATGTATCGCCGTGGCGGCACGACGCTCGCGGGTGCGATGACGATCTCCGGTGCAGCCGCGTCATCTTCGATGGGAATGTTTTCATCGCCGGCCCAGGCGTTCTTCATGACGCTGTTCAATCTCCGGCTCGGACAGTGGATGGAGAATCCCTGGTACTACTCCGGTAGAGTCAAGCGCGTCGAAAAGAAAACGACGCTCTGGTTGAAATATTTAGTGCGAGAGATGTTCGGCAGGACGAACGCAAAGTCACGACTGGTGAACGTCACGGACGGAGGTCACACGGGCGACAATCTCGGACTGCTCCCGCTCCTGCAGCGACGGTGTAAAGTCATCGTCGTTGTCGATGCGGAGGCTGATGCGAAATACGACTTCGGTTCGTTCAATCACGCTGCGCGATTGGCGTTCATCGAAGAGAACATCCGCATCGAGATCGACCTGACGCCGCTTCAGGAACACAGAAAGGAGAATGACATCTCCGTCAGCGATGCGAGCGCAACTGTCGGACTGATCCATTATCCCAAGATGGAAGGGAAAGACGCGGAGACAGGGGTACTCGTCTATCTCAAAGCATCGGTCAGCGAGTGGAATCCGATGAAAGCGCTCGAAGTGCAGCGAAGCGACCCGGGCATCACTCAAGGTTACCCGTGGATCGAGATGATCCTGAAATCATCCGAAGCGCTCGATACGAAAACGCTCAACAAACGGAAGCGCATTGCAGAGAGAAGAGAACGAAGCGAGCAATTCGCTCTCGAATTACGCAAACAGTTCGACGAACTCGATTGGAAGCTGCCGGCTCACGTCGAAAACTATAACAGAACGAATCCGCGATTCCCCCATGAAAGCACGGGCGACCAGTTCTTCGATATGCAGCAGTTCGAATCGTACCGTGCGCTCGGTGAGCACGTCGGCGGGCAGGCGAGCGCGGTGCTGGCGTTACTGCAACTCTGCGGCTTGACGAAACCTCATACGATGTGATCATCCGCGTTCAACGCGCTTCAGGCGTGGGCTGCAAAGTTCTTCGAATGCCGGAAAGTCGTTGAGCGCTATTGCACTCTCGCTGCGTCTTCAAGCGGGATCCGGGAGCGTACCTGCGTTCCTTGCTCAAGCCGTGTTATCTCCATGACGCCGCCAAACTGTTGCGCGCGCTCCTTCATACTCAGGAGACCGAAGGACTGCGGTTTATTCATGTCGCTCTTCTGAATTCCTTTGCCATCGTCCGTGATCGTAAGCGTGAGCGCCGCATTCTCTTCCTTCAGGTCGATTGCCACGTGATGCGCCTCTGCATGTTTGATCACGTTGTTCAACGACTCCTGAAGGATGCGATAGACGGTAATGCCGCGATCCATATCGACTGCGGACGAGATGTTCGCGTTTAGCGTGCAAGCAAGACCGGACTTCTTCTCGATTTCCGAAATGTACCATTCGATGGCGGCCACGACGCCAAGTTCCTGGAGCAGTTCAGGACGAAGTGAAGTGATCAGGTTTCGCAAGCGCTTCGTGGTGTACGTCAGCAAGTCTTTGATCGTCGCGAATCCTTGTTCAAGCTCTGAGGTCGTCGCTTCCGATGGCTCCGAAAGAGCAAGTTTTTCGCACAGCGATACGTCGATCTTGAGCGCGGTAAGCGCCTGCCCGAGGTCGTCGTGGATTTCGCGAGCGATGTGAGCGCGTTCGTCCTCGATTGCAGATTGGAGGTGGTTCGATAAGGCACGAAGTTGGTCTTTCGAGTGCATGATCTCTTCTTCGGCATGCTTCCGGTCAGTGATATCCCTGTAGTTGCACACGATCGCACCGACAGTTGGCAATGCAAGAAGATTCGTCAGAACAGATTCCAACATCCGCCATTCGCCATTCTTATGTGTGAAGCGCATAACGAGACTTACTCTTGCGCCTTCCTGTCGCACGACTTCCGCCAATCTCTCGCTTGTGAGAGATCGGTCTTCCGGGTGCACGAAATCAAGAATGTTGCGGCCTTCAAATTCCTCCAATGAATATCCGATGAGAGAAGAAGTTGACGGGCTGCCATAGAGAATCGTCCCATCTCCATCGAACAGCGCTATACCGTCGATGCTGTTTTCGATCAACGACTGAAACCGCTCCTGATTCGAACGAAGAGCACTTTCCGTGTCGAATTGCTCGTCGATGAACCTTCGTCGCTCGATCGCTAGCTTGATTGCCGAAATCAAGCGGGACGGCTGTTCTTTCGTGACGTAATTCCAAGCGCCGCTCGTCATCATCAGTGCAATATCGAGTTCAGTGGATGAACCGGTGAATACGATTACAGGAATATCCGGAGCGACCTGTTGTGCCATGGCGAGCGCTTCTGTTCCATTGATATCTGCCAGATGGAAGTCCAGCACGATGATATCGAATTCGGGATTCTCCAATGCACGGATATACTGCATTCGGTCATATGAAACGGTGAGGTCGTGGCTGATATCGCCGTTGTTCAGTGTTTCACTGAAAAGGACGACGTCATCCGGATCGTTCTCGAGGTACAGAATTCTCAGGCGCTCACGTTCGTGTCGTGACTCACTTCGTTCTTGAACATTCAGATTGCGGTGGGTCAGGAGCCGGATTAGTGAAATGTTGTTTTCGCGCAACTGCCGTTCATTCGAACGAAGCTCCTCTTGGGCTTTTTTTCGCTCTGTTATGTCTTCCGAAAAAATCACGATACCGCCAATCGATCCGTCGGCGGCATACCATGGGCGTACTTCCCATCGAAGCCACTGTATCGAACCATCCGCACGTATGAACATATCTTCCTCGGCGATGATCACTTCGCCCCGCAAACCACGGCGGTGAATCGCTTTCCACTCATCGGAGATCTCGGGAAAAATGTCGTAATGTGACCGACCGATGATTCTGCCGTCCGTCAATTGATAATCAGCCGACCAGCGTTTGCTGACGGCGAGGTAGCGCATCTCGCGGTCGAACATTGCGAGCGCCGCGGGTGCGTGATCGATGAACAGCCTCATCCGTTCTTCGCTTTCCCGTAATGCCGCCTCCGCCAGGTTCCGCTGGGTCATGTCGATGATCTTTATGAGAAGGTACTTCTCTCCGCTTTGCTCGATCACGTCCGCGAAGATTAACCCATTGCCGACGCTGCCCGATTTCGTCTTGAACGTCCAATCGAAACCTCGTAGGCTTCCTTTCTCCATTAGCGATTGAAATGCCTTATCGCGTTCGCCATCATTTTCCCAGAGATCGAATCCTGTGATCGATTTTCCGATAAGCTCCTCGCGTGTGAACCCGAAGAGTTCTTCGAAGGCGCTGTTGATATCCGTAATGATTCTCCCTGATAATAGCTCCAAGGCTGCTGCGACCGGACTGTAGTGAAATATCTTTTCGAAGAGTTCGCGCGCTTTTATGACTTCACCTTCCATTCGTTTGCGTTCGGTGATGTCGTTTGCGGTTGTCAGGATGTATTTCTCTCCAGCGATTTCAACCAGGTCTGAGTTGATCATGACATCGTGCTGCTCACCGGTTCTCGACTGTAACCGTAGATCGAGATTGTGTACGTAACCCTGCTTGCGAAATAATTCCGCCGCGCGCTTCCGCATTTCCAGATCGGGATACATCCCCAGATCCAGGGATGTCTTGCCGATGATCTTCTCACGACTGAATCCAAAAATACGTTCGAACTCTTCGTTCACTTCCACATACGCGCCATCGGAAACACTGCTGAGTCCGGCGGCAAACGGCGCTTTCTTGAAGATCACGGAAAACTTTTCTTCGCTTGTGTGCAGCGCCTCCTCGACACGCTTGCGTTCGGTGATGTCGAGAGACATGACCATCCCGGCAAATATATTCCCGTCATCGTCACGGATGGGAACGTATTGGGACTCGAACAGGCGGTCTCCAAACGGCGTTTCGAGTGTCGTTTCGTTTCCCGCCAGGGTGGAGCGATAGATCGGTTCGATGAGTTGACAGACCTCCTGCGGAAACGCCTCCCAGATCGTCCGGCCTTCCACCAATTCCCTGGGCGGGCCCGCAACCCCAACCGCCTTCCCGTCCACAAGCAGGAAGCGCAGATCTTTATCGAAGAGCGCCACCGCGCTGTCCGGGATGTTGTGGGCAAGTGTGCGATACAAATTCTCGCTTCTCTTCAGGGCTTCCTCGGCACGTTTGCGTTCGGTAATGTCGGTGGCAAATCCCTCGAGCACTTCCACTTCGCCTTCGGCATTCTTTATTCCCATCCCCCGCTCCCAAACCCATTTTTGCTCACCCGTCGCGGAAAGGATGCGATAGGTCAATTGAAAGGCTCGATCCTCTTTCAGCGCGGCATTGATTTCCGCCGCCACCCGCTCCCCGTCGTCGGGGTGAATGAACTGCCCGACTTCCCGGCGGTGTTCGCGAAAGTCGTCAGCCGGATAGCCGAACATTTCTGCCGCACCGTCGCTGATGAATTCCGTTGTGAAATTGGCGTCGTTGCGGCAGCGATACACCGCGCCCGGCAAATTGCCGATGAGCGTGGAGAGTTGCCGTTCTCGTTCCCTGAGTTGCTCCTCGGCCCGCCTGCGCTCGGTGACATTCCTGAAATAACCGATCAAGCCCTCGACCTGTCCTTGGGCACCGAGCCTGGGAACGTACGATCCATCGAAAAACTCCGGCTGTCCCGACTTGGAGATCAAGGTGGTTTCAAAGTGTACAGCCTCGCCGGTCTCGAACACTCGAGTTTTGACTTGAGTAAGCCGGTCGGCCTCTTCCTTCGGCAGGAAATAATGATCGGTTTTGCCGAGCATGTCCTGTTCCGTCAAGCCCAACTGGGGATTGATGACGAGGGTGTACTTCAGTTCGCGATTTTGCATAAGAATATGGTCGGGCGTGTTGGAGGCGATTGCCTTGAAACGCGCCTCGCTTTCGCGCAAGGTCTCCTCTGCGCGTTTGCGCTCGGTTATGTCGGTAATGGAAGCGACCATACCGTCGAAATTTCCTTTCGCGTCGCGCAAAGGGGAGGCGTTGATGGACAGGGCAACGCGCTTGCCGTTAGGATAGACGATGGCGTGCTCCACGTCATAAACAGATCCCTCGCCAGCCTTCACGCGCGCGAAGGGAAGGTCTTCATCGGGAAACGGGCTTCCATCCAGCGCGGTAATCTTCCACTGCGGGTCGTTGTAGGAACGTTGGGTTATGTCCGCCCGGCTCAAACCCAATATCCGCTCGGCGGGCGGGTTGGCAAAAGTGATCGCGCCTTCGCGGTTGACGATTGTGAGACCTTCGGGAATTGTTTCGACGATGCGTGTCAGGCGTTCCTGCGTTTCGCGCAATGCCCGTTCCGCCCGCTTGCGTTCGATGGCCAGCTGCGCCAGGTGCGTCATGCGTTCGATCAGTTTGAAGTCCTTTTCCTGCGGACTGCGCGGCTCGCGATAATACATCGCAAAACTCGCCAATACCTTCCCGTCCAACCCGATCACCGGCGTGGACCAGCAGGCGCGCAGGCCGTGCATTCCGGCAAGTTCGCGGTAGTTCTTCCACAGCGGGTCGGTTTGGATGTCGGTCACGATGACCTGCTGGCGGAGATACATGGCGGTTCCGCACGAGCCTTCCTCCGGTCCGATGGGCGCGCCCTCCAGCGCTCGGTTGTAGGCTTCCGGCAAACGGGGAGCCGCGCCGTGATGCACGTGGACGCCGTCAGGATCGAGCAGGAGAATGGAACCGATCGTGTCCACCGAGAGCGCTTCGACCTTCTCCACGATGGCAGTCAGGGCTTGTTCGAGGGAGACACCGGCGGACAGCAGTTCCATGACCTTCAACTCGGCAAGCAGTAATTGTTCGGCGCGTTTGCGTTCGGTGATCTCGCTGAACAAGATCGAAAGCCCGTCTTTGGAGGGATAGATACGATTCTCAAACCAGCGGTCCCACGGTTCATAGTGATCCTCTATGACAATCGTCTCCTGCGTCTCTAATGCTTTCATGTATGCATTGGCGAACGGAGTGCCTTTCGCTTCGGGATATTCCGTCCAATAATTCTTCCCAATCAGTTCTTCCGGTTTACGGCCCAGCATCTCTCCGCCGCGTTTGTTGACGTAGGTGTAGTTCATTTCTCGGTCAAACGCCACAAACCCGTCGTTGATGTGCTCTATCAACTCTGTAGTCTTCATTTTCTTCATGGTGAACTCCGGTTCGTTTTCTTTTAACCACTAAGGACACGAAGGACACTGAGTGTCACTGAGTGTTCTCTGTGCGCTTAGTGTTTTTCATTTCTGTTGTCTTCAGTTTTTTCATGATGAACTCTGGTTCTTCTGGTTTTAACCACTAAGGACACGAAGGACACTGAGTGTCACTGAGTGTTCTCTGTGCG
>CAYUWG010000007.1:0-31614 GCA_964448285.1 uncultured Chromatiales bacterium | reverse complement strand
ATGAACTCTGGTTCTTCTGGTTTTAACCACTAAGGACACGAAGGACACTGAGTGTTCTTCGAGTTTCAATACCGATGCCGAGTGACGGTAAAGCCCTTTTCCCTCAAGTGGTCTGCTACTTTGTCGAGATGTTCCCCTTGTATTTCTATCGTGTCTCCTTTCACGGTACCACCGGCTCCGCAAAGCGTTTTGAGTTCGCGAGCCAGAGCTTTCAAATCTTCCTGTGTGTGATGGAAGCCGTTGACTACAGTTACTCCACTGCCTTTACGGCCTTTCTTCTCCAGGAGAACGTGGAGCGTGACGAAGGCGGTTGATGGATTCTTTTCACGGGCTTGAGAATCGAGCGAAGTAGTCTCAGTTCCCGGAAAGAGTTTATGGAGGTCGGCAAGTGAATGGATTTTCGAATCGGCACTCATGGCATCCGTAACGTAGGAATGAAAGAACAAGAATAAAACCACATTGCCCGGCACCGTATAATTTTTTGCAGCCGTATCGGCTTTCATGTAGCTTGGTGAGCCAAAAAAGGCACTGATGACGAAGACGCGCCTGATATCTCTGACGAAGATTACGATCACATCTCTGCTTGTGATCTTCTCCGTTTATTTCTCGGTCTGGAAAGTCGATATCGATGAATTGGGTCAGAGCTTTCAAACCGCGAATTACTGGTTAGCCGCAGCGCTGGTCCCCGTCATTCTCGTCTCGCACTACATCCGCGCACATCGATGGAAAGTGATTCTCCGATTCATCCATCCGACCGCACACGCCGGGAGGCTGTTCGCTGGAGTCATCGTCGGGTACTTCATGAACAATCTCATTCCACGCAGCGGAGAACTTGCCCGGCCTTATGTAACGGCGCAACGCGAACGCGACGTCAAGTTCAGCAGCCTGCTCGGAACCATCGTGATCGAGCGCTTTATCGACATCGTCTCATTGCTCGTCATCGTGGCGGTAGTATTGCTGTTCGATCAGCGGCTGTTCGAAGGCTTCGAAGAATTCGGTGTGAACGAAGCTGCGATGAAATCCATGGTTCTGCCGGCCGTGTTGATTGGGGTCGTGTTTCTCGTCATCGCGCCGAGCAGTTTCGGGATGCGTTTGGTGAAGTGGATCGTCCAGGTCGTTCCCTCATCGTTCCGAACGCGCATCGTCGAAACGTTTCAAAGTATGCAGGCCGGATTCGGAGCCATCAAATCGATTCCGCAGGCGGGCGTGATCGTTGGAGAAACTGCGCTTCTCTACTTCTGCTACATGCTTCCGCTCTTCATGATGTTCTTCGCGTTTGAAAGCGGTGCGCGGGTATCCCCGACGATGTTCGATGCGGTGAAGATTCTCGCGCTCACGGCAATGGCTTTCGCCGTTGCACCCACTCCCGGCGCATTCGGCATCTTCCACGTCACTGCGAGAATCGCCGTCATGAAGATTCTCGATTTCTCTTACGCCGATGCTGTGGCGTATGCCACCATCACCCATTTCGTGAACTACATCACCGTGATGATCCCTGGCGGATATTACCTTTTACGCTATAATATTTCCTTCCGGGAATTGACGCACGCCAAGGACAAGACCGAGACTTCAGGGTCATAATAAATCCCTGTTTGCCTTCAATAAAGTGTTCTCTCTATCTTCTGCTACCGTGAAGGATTTTCACGCGGACAATCCAACCATTATTGTGATCATACTCTTTCCAGCTCACCTCTCTGCAAAAGCAACGGAGCGAAGCATTCAGACCGCACTCCACGTATGACCTTTGTAACTCGACTGCTGATCTCTTCTTTCCTTTTTGCTCACGTTGTCGTACACGCACAACAGTGGGTCAGCCAACCGATTTCTCAATCCGTTCCCGGGCTGTGGGGCATATCGATGACGGACACGGGAAGAGGCGTCGCAGCGGGAGCCGCAAGCGTCGGGAATTCTATCTCCGGCGTGTTACGAAAGGTGATGGGAAACCCTACGTGGCAAGTTGTTCCGTTGTCATCGTTCAGTCCCGCACTCTCCGGGACGTTCGCCTATTGGTCCGGAGTGTGGATGACGAAAAATGGAAGCAACGGTTTTATCTGTGGATACACATCGAAAGTCTATGCGACTACCGATTACGGGAATACGTGGCAGGAGAGGACGAACGGCATGTCCGGGACGAACACGCTCTTCGATATCTTCTTCAAATCCTCTGCAGTCGGTCTTGTCGTCGGGAGTGGCGGCGTGGCGTATTACACGACAAACGGAGGGACGACCTGGATTCCTCAAACCACGGGAACGACACAAAACCTCTATGCTATTCACAGTGCGGGTACGAACTGGTACATCAGCGGCGCGAACAACACGTTCTTGAAGTTCAACCCGCCTTCCACGTGGACAAGCATGAATGTGTCGGCAGGCGTAGGGACATTCCCGATCATCGAGGGTCTGCACTTCATCGATGATCTGGTCGGAACGTTCAGCAGCGCGAATTCGAACGGCCCGCCACACGTCTTTCGCACGACCGACGGCGGGAGTACGTGGAATGCTTTTCCATCCCAGCCACCGTTAGGTGTGATACCATTTTATACGGCAGTTCATTTCTTCAATCCACAGACAGGTTGGGTCGGCAATCTCTATACAGGCTCCCAGAATGCGTTTGCTTATACGTCCAACGGCGGGAGTACATGGTCCGGCCATCAAGCCGTCGGTGGCGGCGCCGGCGCAATCTCGCGAATGGATTTCCTTAACCAGCAAGAAGGCTGGGCTTCAGGCGGGGCGCTTGGGGGAGGACCCCTTGCAACGGGTTTCATTTTGAAATTGTCGAGCGGGTCACCTTCAATACCGAACATCTCGACGACGCAGACCTCGGCATCATTCGGAGTAATCGACGATTGCGCACTGTTCAAGGACACAACCATCGTCGTAAAGAACTCAGGGACTGCGCCTCTGGTTATCGACGCAGGCGGAATCACGTTTTCACAGCCTCAGTTCAGTCTTGTCGGCCCCTCCCTCCCTCTCACGATCGGCGACGGACAGGAAGCCGCCGTGACGATCCGATGGACACCGTCACCGCTGTTCTACGGTCCGATACCGGGCGCACCGACGATGACCATAGCGAGCAACGATCCGAACAATCCGAATTGGGTGATCAGTCTCTCCGGTTTGCGAAATTTTGGAAGAGCAGTCTTTGCGAGTACCACGCTCACATTCAGTACACTGTGCGTCAATGCGGAAGGCGAACTTACGCTCGTCGCCACGACGGAAGGTAACGTCCCACCTCAGCTTGTTGGATTTCAATATCTCAGCGGTCACGACGACCTGACTCTCATCTCTCCCCAGCTTGGTCAACAAATAACTAATCCCACGGATTTCGTTTTTCGCTTCAAGCCCGGTGGTGCCGGTAATCGTGCAGGTTCGTACAAACTTCTCATCGGCAATCCCAACTGCCCGCTCGAAACCGTCATCACCTTTACAGGAACCGGGAAGAGCAATCCCCTCTCGCTCTCTTCGACCGACGTGGACTTCGGGACCATCTGTGCCGGCTCGACGAAAGACCTTTCGATCACGATCAGCAATTCCGGAACCGGGGACGCCTCGGTGATTTCGCGACAACTTGTAAGTGGAGAAGACGTGTTTCCGAATGCGTACATCTCTTCATTCGGACCGATACCGGGCGGCGGAAGCGCTCAATACACCGTGCGCTTTTCACCGAGAACAGATCAGGTTGGATCTTTCGCAACGACATACCGGCTCATCGTCGGTCCTTGCCCCGATACGTTGCTGCTGATACTTCGTGGTGTATCGACAGTCTTGAACATCACGACCATTCCGCAATCAACGATCGTATTAGGTCCGATCGGTATCGGCGAAAGTGCACAGCTCCCTGTGACGTTCACGAACAATGGGACAAGCCCTGTCACGGTCGCTTCGCTAAGACTTTCACCGCCAAACCCTGCGCTTGAAATTGTCGGCGCACCGTCGCTTCCGCGAACTCTTTCGCCTGGCCAAAATCTTAACGCCTCCGTCCGATACATGGCGGACAAGAAGGAAACGATTTCGGCAAGAATCTGCATCGTCCTTTCCGATCCGTGCATCGATAGCGTGTGTGTCGGCGTGCTCGCAATCAGCGAGGAGAATCCGAATATCGTAACCATCGACAGCTTACGGTTCGCCGTCCAGCAATGTGAAACAGCCGTTCGTGATAGTTTCACCGTTCGAAACACCGGAATGGGCACGTTGGGTTTGTTCTCTTTCAATCTCGAGGGCGCGGATAAAGACCATTTCCGCGTCGTGCGACCTTCTCCCCCTGTCTCTGTCGCACCGAACGATTCCGTGAAGATTGTGATTGAATTCAACTCGCTGAGAGAAGGCGTAAGTCACGCTACGCTTGTCATCAATCACAACGATCCGAAGAAGGGAATGGTCACACGCGTCCCTCTTACGGGAGTGCGTGAAGTGAGCGAGTTCACCATCGATGGGGACAGCGTCTTTTCGACGTGCGTCAATCAAGCTCAGCAAAAACGGCTTGTCCTTCGAAACAAGACTCCACGGAACCTTCAACTCACGCAACTTGCGCTTCTTAGCGGAGCGCCTGCATTTTCTGTTCAACCTGCGTCATTACCGAAAACCGTCGCGCCGGGGGATAGTCTCGTCGTGTTGGTGACATTCATGCCGACAAGCAGCGGCGAAATAATCGGAACGCTCGAGTTTCGAAGCGAGCCATGTTCCGTGAAGCGTTCGATTCAGTTGAAAGGTGAAGGCGGACGCACGACGGTCGTCGTTGCACCTTCACCAATCGATTTCGGAATCGTGCGCATAGGACTAACTGCAGCGCAGATTGTCACGATCAATAACACGGGGACCGAAAGCGTAACGGTGTCGGGTTTATTCTTCCGGCCTTCGAATTCTACTCTCTCTTTCGTATCGCAACCTGTTCTTCCGTTCGTACTGGCGGGAGGAGCGAGCAGGCAGGTCTCGATTCAGTACAAGCCCACGGTCTTTGGACTATTGCTGTCGTCGCTCTGCGTCGTCACGTCGGCGCCTTGCGTCGATACGACCTGCACGACGATCAGCGGAAGAGCGCAATCGGACGGGCTTTCGTTCGATAAAAGCGCGCTCGACTTCCTCCTCGATCCATGTTCGAATACACAATCCTGCGACACTGTCCGCCTGATAAACAACTCTTCGAGCAGCATCTCCGTGAATACACTCTCCATCGTGCCTTCGGATGTATTCACTTTTTCGTCCACTCCATCGACTCCTTTCGTGCTCAACACCGGAGCGAACCAGGCACTGGTTCTTTGCGCGCGTTCGAATTTCACCGGTGTGCGAACGGCGATGCTCATCGTCGAGAGCACCGATCCGAACAATCCAAGGCTCGAATTCTCTCTGACGGCAACACGTGATTCCATCGGGGTACTCACTGATCAGTTGCGTTATGATTTCGGGAACGTCGCGTCGTGTTTGCTCCCTTCAAGCATGCGTATCACTCTGCGAAACATCGGCACTGCATCAGAATCGATCACACTCGTTCAAAGTCCGTCGAATCCATTTTCGATCACGTCCTCGTTACCGCTGGTCATTTCGGGAAACGACAGCGCTGAAATCGGTATCGCGTTCAGTCCTTCTGCAACGGGGTCGTTTGCCGATTCGATCATCCTGAAGTCTTCCCGTTGCGATCGACTCATCGTCGTTCATCTTGCCGGCATGATGAACGACGGGATCGTCCTGCGTCCTTCGACACTGGATTTCGGAGACGTGCGGGTCAGCACGAGCGCGGTGAGCACGGTGTTCGTCGAGAACCAGTTCGCTTCGAATGCGCGCATCGTCGGCGCCGCTATTTCGCCTTCTTCGGAATTCACACTGCAAACAAGTTTCCCGATTCCAGTTACTTCAGGTGCGAGCGTAGGCATTGCAGTTCGCTTCACGCCTTCGAATGTCGGAGACCATTCCGCCACCATCTGTTTCATTCTCGATCAGCCTTGTCTTGATACGGTTTGTGTTTCTGTTACGGGAAGGGGAGTCGAGCAAGCGCTTGTTTTTGCGCCATCGCCGCTGGTCTTCGATACACTCGCGCAATGTGAGGAACAGATGCTCTCCGACACGCTCACGAATACGGGGTCTTCATCGGTAACACTTCAGTCATCCGCTGTCTTCGGAGCGGGTGCACAAGCGTTCTCCATCCTGAATCCTGTCACTGCCAATGAAGTCCTCACACCTGGGATGAAAAGAGTTTTCACAATCCGTTTCTCACCCGCATCGGAACAGGATGGGCAGGTACAAGCCGTGCTTCGCGTCATGACCGATGATCCGAATCAATCGACCGTCGAGCTTCCGTTGGAAGGAACGCGTGTGACTCAGCGAATGCCTTCCGACCAGCAGGTGTCGTTTGGAACGATCGATGTCAACGTTGCTTCGACCCAGTCGATAACGCTGACGAACAATGGAACCTCAGCATTGACGTTCACCTCCTACCAACCAGCGTCGAACGTGATGCTTACCCCGCCGCTCCCGATAACACTTCTTCCCGGTCAGTCGCGATCGATCGATATCACATGGACGCCCGACGCTTCGGGAAACCAGAGTCTCAAAGTTGCCCTCATTGCCGGCATCCCTTGTCTTGATTCCACAGTGCTCACGCTCGATGCGAATGTCCGCGGTGGTATCGTTCAGCGGTCACTTGATTTCGGCATCGTTCCAAACTGCATCACGACGGACAGCTTCTTCGTTGTGAAGAACGAACTGACGAAGCCGTTGGATCTGATCTCGATCTTTCTCTCCGGTGCAGATGTCTCCTTCTTTGCGGTGCAGTCGCCGACAAATTTTCCGGTTACCATTCCGGCGGGCGACTCTGTTCTCGTCATTGTGCGCTTTCAACCGCTCTCAACAGTCGAACGAGACTATACCGTCCAGTGCTTCAGTAACATCATCGTCGATGGTCAAACGCTGAGCGTTCCTTCAACCATAAGGGCACGAGCTGTAACGCCGGCTATGCGCGTGCTTTCCGTCGTGGATTTCGGTGATGTCAGTTTGGGATTGACGTCCAGTTCACGGACGGCGACGTTTATCAACCCGCATCCGTTTGCGGTTCACATCGCAATGGTTCAACCGGGCAATTCACAGTTCACGATTCAGCGCACAGTGCCGCCGTTGCCTGCAGTGATCCAACCGAACGACACACTGCTCGTCGATCTTACTTTTTCGCCTGCACAGGAAGGCAATGTCATCGACTCGATACGTTGTGTCACGGAAGTCCCTTGCAGCGCTTCGGGGTATGGTATGATAAGGGGCAATGGCGTCGATAACTTCATTCGCACGATGCTATCGATTCCATCGCTCACCGGAAAGCCGGACGAAGTCATTCGAATCCCCGTGATGTTGAATACCGACATCGGCAGTGCAAATACATCGTCTTGGGAGGGGACGATTCAATTCAACCCGTCGATGTTATACCCATTGCGGATCACAACGGATAACAGTCTTTCTCAAAGCTTATCTGTGACGTACGACTACGAACAGAAAACCGGAAGGCTCACGATGACAGCGACCGGTGCGAACATCCCCGGCGGGACGGGAGCGTTGATCTTCATCGAATGTCTCGTTCTCATCGGTGACAACACGACGACGCCATTGGTTATCGATCCGGCATTCGACTTCACCTCCGGGCTTGCGCGTGTGACTTCCCGGTCGAATGGCGATTTCACCTTGAACGGATACTGCCTTGCCGATGGAAACAAACGCTTAATTCGAACGACCGGAGCGTTCAATCTTCAGAACTACCCGAATCCGTTCCGAACAAAAACGACAATCACATACGAATTACCGGAAGATGGCTTTACGGAACTCCATGTGTTCGACGTCTTCGGAAGAACAGTGACAACGCTTGTTTCCGGCCATCAAACTGCAGGGTCGCATACGGCGATTTTCAATGTGGAGACATTCACGGGTAGTGCGTATTATTATGTCCTGAAAAGTGGTGCACATAAGTCCTCCGGCACCATGCTTCTCTTGAAATAACCTCCCCGGGCTTTATGACACCTCGATTCACCCTCCTTATCGTTCTTACTTTCATCACCATAGACCTCTCCGCGCAGACGACAGCACCCATTTATACCGATGTCGTCCGATTCGGATTGTACGGCGGACCTCAGTTCAACTCGCACTCGGGGACATTCCGTACACTCGAAGGCACCGTCGAATGCGCGACATGTACATTCGAGAACGGAGATAAAACTTCGATTCGCATCGAGGGATTGATCGAAATTCCTCTGAGCCGACAATTTCTTCTGTCCGGCAGGATTGGGTATCAGGATTATTCCGGTGTGTTCGACAGGGACGTGCGGATTGGATCCGTCGGCCAACCGACCGGTCCTCCTTCGGATTTTATTGTGCATCACAGTTTCGATAACAGCATTTCCTACGCAGTGCTCAAACCCGGCGTGATGTATTTCCCATTCAACGATCTCGGGCTGCACGTGATGGGATCGTTCGGTCTTGGCATTCCGATAACGAAGAAATTTGCCGTTCGGGAGTACATCGTTTCACCGCAGAACGTTCGCTTCACGGATGGGACGACGGACCATATCATTCGGGATACCGATATCCCGGAGACCAACATGCGCTTCTCACTCGATGCAGCCCTCGGTTTCGATATTGCGCTCACGAGAAATCTCCTCCTTACACCCGAAGTCACATACAGTCTTCCTTTGAACACCGTCACCGGCCCGGATACATGGAAGGCCTCGGGATTTACCGGAGGCTTTGCAGTGAAATGGGCTATGGTTGAACCTGAAGCTACTGCACCGCCGCCGCCGCCGCCACCGCCGCCGCCGCCACCGCCGCCACCGCCGCCGCCAATGGTTGAACCTTTGAGCATCGCGTTGGAAATTGATGGACGGAAAACGGATGGTTCCTCGACGCCTGTTTCACCGATCACAGTTGAAGAGTTACGAACGATCGAGCTGTATCCTCTGCTCACGTATGTCTTCTTCGGTGAAGGAGAATCCTCTACGCCATTGCGCCAGCAATTGCTCACGAAGGAGCAGGCAGATCGCTTCACTCCGGATGAAGCACATGGAGATGAGCTTGGGATTTACCAGCACATGCTGAACATCGTCGGCTATCGATTGAGGAATGCACCGAGAGCGAATATCACTGTGACGGGGACGAATTCCGATGCCGGCGTCGAGCGCGGAAATCAAACCCTTTCGCGCCAGCGCGCAGAGCGCGTCAAATCGTATCTCACTTCAGTATGGGGCATCGATTCCCGTCGCATCACGGTACGCGCAAGAAATCTCCCGGCAGATCCATCCGCGATCGATCGCCCTGAAGGGCAGGAAGAAAACCGGCGCGTAGAAATCACCTCGGACAACGGAAGCATCATTGCGCCGATCATCCGGGATGAAATAGAATACAATGCCTCCATCGCATCCGCAGTGCTCACGCCGCTGGTTTCCGCTCCGAACGGCATCGACCGCTGGTCGCTGGAAATAAACCAGGGTACGCGTTCGCTCTTTCAACGCATCGATCGCGGCAACACCATTCCGGAGAAATTCGAATGGGCGGTGTCCGGTGAGACGTTCAAACGGAACAATGAACCGCTTGACGTTTCGTTTTATGTCCGTGATGGAAAACAACAAGAGCGTACCGAGCGAAAGCAGATTGCGATCAGCACGCTCACGCTCGAACGCAAGCGCGAAGAACGCATCGGAGACGTGCGCATAAACAGAAGCAAGCTGATTCTCTTCGACTTCGACAAAGCCGTTCTTTCCGACCGCAATAAATCGATCATCAACGACGTCGTGAAGAGCATCACCCCGAAGTCCAAAGTGGATATCATCGGTTACACTGATTTGTTGGGAGAACCGGAGTACAACATCAAGCTTTCCCAGCAGCGCGCCGATGCCGTAAAGGCTGCGCTCGGAGCCCGTTTGCAGAACATCCCTGTAACGACGAAAGGCGTCGGAAGTACGCCTCTCCTCTTCCCCAACACGACGCCGGAAGGCCGTTTCTTCTGCCGCATGGTGCAGATCATCATTGAAACACCCGTCGAGGAGTGACAAATTCCGTATGACGGTACGTACATGTATCTCTTCGAGCGCGTTATTGTCAATCCTTGCGACGCGACACCATGAACAGGTCGCCAGCCCTTTCATTTACGAGATTGGTTCATCATGAAACACACGACACTTACTATTAGCCTCTTCTTCGCCGTTTTTCTTTTACGCTCAGAAGCCCAGGTCGGGGTATGGGTACAGCAGCAAATACCACCCGGAATGGGTGAATTGCATGACATCGACATGTGGGACACTCAATTCGGGTTTGCCTGCGGCCAGCCGAATCTCCCATTCATGAATTCGGGAGTCATGTTGACGATCAATGGTGGGAACAACTGGTACTGGCTTCCGGACGCACACTTTCAACCGGCGCTCCCTTCGTGGACGGTGTGGAGAGCGATTGCATTCGTGGACCGCAACACGCTTGTCGTTGCGGGGGACAGCGCTTTGATTTACGTCACGACCAACGGCGGGCTGCTCTGGGAAAGAGATACGACGACGAAATTCAAAAATCCCGTCACAACGATACGGGACATTTACTTCAATGAATTCGGTGTCGGTGTCCTCGTCGGCGGCGACAGTTTCGTGACGAATCCGGGCGGTCAGGTCATGACTCCTCCGCTCATAGCCCGCGCCGATTTCGGTTCAGGTTCGACGGATTGGCAAGAAGAATCTCCGGGTACCGGCGCCCTGTTCAACGATCCGTCGCTTCGGGCTGTTCGTTACAAAAACGGCGCGTGGATCACTTCAGGAGAACTCTCGAGTATTCTGCGATACAACGGAACCAACTGGACGATACTCAGTCCTCCGACCGCTGATAAAATGGATACGTTTTCCGGCCTGACCGTGCTCGGTCCGAACGAGTTCTGGGTATCCGGTGCAAATCCGTTCCAGAGAAAGCCGAAGGTTTATAGAACCGTCGATGGAGGTGCGAGGTACTTCAATATGCTTCCCTCACCGCTTGTACAGAGCATCGAATCATTCTCCGTGAATTATTTCTTCTCACCTTCCTACGGATGGATCGGCTTCAATCCTTATTACTTGAACGTCACGACGAACTCCGGATTCAACTGGTTGAACTTTCAGACGGCCGGTGTGCCGCCTTCCACTGATGCGCGCAGTATGGATTTCATTGACTCGCTGAACGGTTGGGCTATCGGTGGTGACTGGATAATACGCTACTTCGGAAGCCCTCCGAAATCGGACATTTCCAATTCGGAAACCAGCGGCACCTTCCCGGATGCAACGTGTGAAACCTTCGTGGAGACGGAGGTCACGATTCGTAACAGAGGAACAGGTGACCTTGTCATCAACGATGGCGAGATTTCGTTTTCATCGTCAGAATACACTTTGGTCGGAATCACCTATCCCATTCGCATCCCCGCCGGTAAAGGGAAGAAGCTTACAATCCGATGGACGCCGTTGCGCACAACATCGGGCGATGTTTCGGCGACGATGACGATTTACAGCAACGATCCCGACCATAATCCGTGGTTCATTCAACTGAACGGAAGACGGTTCTACGGTGCATTGATCGTGGAAACACCCATCGACATTCAACCCGGCGTCTGCTTGCGTGATAGCACGGACTGGTATGCTTCAGGATACTTTGTCGGCAACAGACCACCGACGCTCATTGCATTCGATTTCGTCTCAGGACACAACGATTTCCGGCTTATCAGCCCTGCAATCGGGACGGTGATCAACGGTGGGCTTTCGTTCCGCTACCGTTTCCGGACATCGGTTGCCGGTCAGCGCAACGGGCGTTACCGGGTCATCTCGGGAAATCCGTCGTGCCCCGATACATCATACGTTGACTTCCAGGGCTTCGGCGATTTCACGAAGGTCACACCGAATGTAACGGAAGTCGATTTCGGCAAGGTCTGTATCCGAACGCTCCGCGATACGACGATCACACTCACCGCGACTGGAAATACCTATGCATACGTCGGGAGCCGATCGCTTGTAAGCGGGCAGGACGTCTTTCCAAGTCGAGAACCGATCCCCATTTTCATCAAGCAGGACAGCAGCAAAACGTATCGCTTGCGTTTCGCGCCGACTCTAACCGGGAAGTTCGAAGCGACCTATCGCATTGTCAGCGATCCCTGTCCCGACACGCTCACCATCAAACTGAAGGGCGAGGGCATCTCGACGGAGTTGACGTTCATCCCGCAGGGGCAGATCACCGTCGGACCGACGTTCGTTGGGCGAACGGTTACGAGAACCGTGACGATACGCAATACGAGCGCGACGCCCGCGATGCTCGAAAGCCTGAAATTCGCAACGATGTATCCCGAATTGACGCTGATCGGCGTTCCACCTCTTCCACGCATGATGCAACCGGGTGACAACTTCGACATCATGATCCGCTACTCGCCGCTCAAGCTCGGAACGATTACGACTTCGCTCAATGCGTACTGGAGCAGCGTGTGTTCCGACACCGGCAAACTCCTCGTCGAAGCCCCCTGTGTACCAAATCCCGTTATCGATCCGCCGCTGACGATGACGATGAAAACGCAGCCATGCCCGACACCTATTCGGGATACGCTCTGGATTCGCAACAAGGGGAACGGTCCACTGGTCTTTTACGGCGCTTCGTTCACCGGTCCCGATAAGGATTATTTCCGTCTCATCAAACCCGTCATCGACGACTCCGTTCGTGCCGGAGATTCGACACGGCTTATCATCGAGTTCAACAGGCCGGCCGAAGGGACGTCAACGGCCGGACTCTACTTGAATCATAACGATTTCGACAGGACTCCGACACTCATCAACATCAACGCGAGAAGGACGGTCGTGGATTTCACCGTGCTCGGCGATTCCACCACGGAGTTCTTTACGCGCTTGTTCGTTCCGGAAACGAGAACGTTCACGATCCGCAACACGAGCAATAATCCGCTGACGATCACCGGGATCGATGTCACACGGGCAACGGCCGTCTTTGCCGTCCAGTCGGGCGCTTCCCTGCCGGCAACACTCGCCCCCGGTCAATCGATAACGTTCGACGTTATCTTCACACCGAATGCGCGCGGTCCATTCCGTGGAACGATTACCGTAAGCGGAAAAGAGTGCGGCATGACGGCGCTGTTGAACGTAACGGGAAGAGGCGATACGGACGGCCTTTCTCTGGATAAGGGGAATATCGATTTCGACTTAAGCCCTTGTGCATTCGAGTCGATGTGTGATACGCTGACCCTGAGCAATCAGGGCAACGAGCCGGTTACGGTGTTGGGACTCAACATCAACCAAGCGGGTAATGTCTTCGCCATCACTCCGACGGTGATCATTCCTTTCACACTGAATCCGAATCAGGAACGAAAGGTCTTCATTTGCGCCGATGCATCGGCGCTCGGAACACACAATGGCGTGCTCACCGTGACCAGCAACGATCCGGTCTATCCATCCCTGCAGGTTGCTCTTACCGCGAAGCGCGATTCATCGGCGGTTGTCCCATCGGTGAGCGAGGTGGACTTCGGAAAACTCGCCGTTTGCGCTACGACGCTCACGCGACAGATTACCATTCAAAATTTCGGCAACGTCCGGGAGATCGTTTCAACGGCACTCGCTATCAACGACGGCGCATTCTCGTCCGATGGCGGAAGAGATATCACACTCCTTCCTGGACGTACGTTCAGCTTCACCGTAACCTTCAATAGAACGGGCTTCGGTGTGTTCGACGATACCGTTCTCGTAACGTATGAGCGGTGTCCGACGGTAATTCGCATACCGCTCCGCGGTGAATGGGCACGCCAGGAATATGTTGTGACTCCGTCTCCTTTGAGCTTCCCGCCGGTGAATCTCGGCTCAACTTCGACTCGCTCGCTGACGCTGCAAAACAACGGCGGCTTCGATGCACGCATCAGCGGAATCACGATTCAACCGTCCGGCAATTTCTCCGTGCAGCCGGGATACCCGACCAACATTGCGCAAGGGACATCGGGCGATATACAAATTCGCTTCTCGCCACAAAGCGAAGGTTCACTGTCGGCGACCGCGTGCATCATCTTCGACAGCCCTTGCCCGGATACGCTCTGCGTGCCGCTGGAAGGCGACGGCATTCGCGGGACGCTCGCATTCCTCACTCCGCTCCTGACTTTCAATCTTCTTGCTCAATGCGAAACACAGGAACTGCTCGATACTCTTCGTAACAACGGTTCAGCACCGGTCACGCTCTTGAATGCTTCGTTCACAGGTCCGGGACGCGCCGCGTTCACGAACCTCACACCGATTGGAAGTCCTGAAGTTCTCAATCCCGGCGCTATCCGCGAATTCCGAATCCGTTACAATGCTGCCGCGGCGCCGAGCGACGGCGTAATCACGGCAGCGCTCACCGTGAACACGGACAATGTTTTCCAACCGATGATCGACCTGACACTCGAAGCACAGCGTCACACGCTTCGCGCAAGTCAGGACGTCACACTCAATCTTGGAGTGGTTGAAGTCGGTCAGCCCGTTCAACGGACAATCGTGCTGCGCAACACCGGCAGCGCACGACTCTGTTATTCGACCGCAACGGTATCCGGCGGTCTCGCATTCACGCCGGCATTACCGGTCTGTATCGATCCCGGCGACACTCTTGAGCTTTCCGTCACATTCACTCCCATCGCAGCAGGTTCGTACAACGGATCGATCTCGCTGAGGGTGAACGCTCCTTGCTCGGATTCCACTGTGGTACGCGTGAACGCAAACGTTCAGCAGGGAACGTTGAGCCAAACGACTTCGCTCGATTTCGGCACGGGTGCGTGGTGCAGGATGTCTCAACTGACCGTCACCATCACGAACACGTATCTGCAGGACGTCACTCTGGATTCACTCAGGGTAAGCGGGGCCGGTGCACCGCGCTTCACCATCGTCTCACCGACGACTTTCCCGCAGACGATAACAAGCGGCGGTTCGCTCGACATAACGATTTCTTTCAACGGAGTGAACGAGAATGGTGCTTACGCGGCACAACTCGTTTCCTTCCTGACATCGCTGGGACTGCCTGTCACACTTCAGACGACGCTTACAGCAGAGTCGCAAACTCCATCGTTGACAGTTGCACCGGCTTCGTTCGCAACAGTCGTCGTCGGCCAGGCTCCTTCTCAGACGAGTACGACCATCACGAACACTTCAACCTTGCCTCTGGAGGTCGCATCCGTCGTGAGCGGCAGTCCGGCGTTTACGGTACTGAGCACGAATCCGCCAGTACCGGCAACACTTGGCCCCGGTCAGTCCATAACGGTTCAGTTGCAATTCGCGCCACAGTCAGCAGGGACGTTCGACGATTCTCTGCGGGTCGCATCCAATCAACCCTGTCCATTGAGTGTCAGGGGCACATTACACGGCGTCGGAATTCCTCAGCCGATTGTCCAGGCTGCTCTGAGCATCGGCACGATCGAGGGCAAACCCGACGACCGCGTTCTCATCCCGATCAATGTTGATAAAGATCTCGGTGCATCAGACGTTCGATCGTGGTCAGGCGAGATCACATTCAATCGGTCGATGTTATATCCGCTTCGCGTTGTCAAAGAGAGTTCGTTGTCTTCGGCAATGAACGTCGTGATGAATTTCGACCAGCAGAACAGCACCGTAACGTTGAATGCCAGCGGCGCTCCCGTCTCTTCAGGCACCGGTGCGCTGGTTTACGTGGAATGTCTCGTCCTCATCGGCAACAACGTTGAAACGGCGTTGGCGTTGTCAACGGATTTCGACTTCACGAGCGGTTATGCAACAGTCGCTTCACGACAGAATGGACTGTTCAAGTTGACCGGCTATTGCATGGTCGGAAGTCGTCTCGTTCAGGGGATCGGATTCACGAAACTCGAACAGTCATTCCCGAATCCCGTGTCGCTCACGCACGATGCACGCGCAACGATCGCGTATGCGATAGCCGAAGACGGCTATGTCGAGATCGCGCTCTACGATGCCGTCGGGCGAGTGCGACAAATGATCGTGGAGTCGCAAAAGACTGCGGGACTTCACACTGTCACGACAGACTTCTCGCATCTCCCGCCGGGCATTTATCACTACCGCATGACGTACGGTTCGTTCGCGGACACGAAGCGAGTCATCGTCGTGAAGTAACGTTCATCCCGCTTCGTCGAAACGAAGCACGAAACGCATTCCTCACCGGCCGGCATTGCTGGCCGGTTTGCGTTTGAGGAATGCTGCTGTTCTGATCACGTGATCCGTTCTCATCGCGTGTTGTTTTGTCGTGCCAATTTTCTCATCATTGCTCCCGCATATGAACCTTCCCCATACCCGTCCACTCGAAACCATTCTTCAGGAATTTCAGACCGAACCCGACAAGGGATTATCTCCTGAACTCGTCTTAAAAAACCGCGAGAGATACGGGAAGAACGAGCTTCCGAAAGAACGAACGAAGTCGCCCGTCCTTCTTTTCCTCGAGCAGTTCAACAATCCCATCATCTCCATCCTCATCGTCGCCGGCATCCTCACCGCAATACTCGCAGACGTAACGGATTCCATCGTCATCTTCGCCGTCGTCATCGTCAACACGCTGATCGGATTCTACCAGGAAACGAAAGCTGAGGCAGCATTGCAGGCGTTGAAGAACCTCACCTCTCCGACTGCACGCGTGATTCGCGGCGGCGAACAGATGACATTGCCGGCAACGGAAATCGTCTGCGGGGATATTATCCTCGTCGAATCCGGAACGAAGGTCCCGGCAGACATTCGCCTTGTCGATGCACAGGAATTACAGATCGATGAGTCCATGCTGACGGGCGAGAGTCTTTCCGTTTCGAAGAAACCCTCCGCAACACCTCAAGAGGATGCATCGCTCGGCGACCGGCTCAACATGCTTTACGCGGGAACCGTCGTTCAACGCGGGCGAGGGAAAGGCATCGTCATCGCTGTCGGCTCTCAATCGGAGCTTGGCATCATCACGAAGAATATTGTCGAAGCGGAAGAAGCGATTTCTCCACTGCAGAAACGCCTCGAAGCATTCGGAAGGTCGCTCAGCATTTCCATCGGTATCGCGATCCTGTTCATTTTCATCGGCGGGTATCTTCAGGGGACATCGTTCCTTCAAATGTTCTTGACTTCGGTCGGCATGGCAGTGTCGGCAATTCCCGAGGGCCTTCCCGTCTCGGTCACCGTTGCACTTTCGATCGGCGTCTATACGATGGCAAAGAAGAATGCCATCATCCGAAAACTCGCCGCTGTCGAAACGCTCGGAAGCACGACCGTCATTTGCACGGATAAGACAGGCACGCTCACGGCCAATGCGATGACCGTCACGAACATCATCGTGGGGGGTACGACGTACACCGTTTCAGGAATCGGCTACGAAGAGGACGGAGAGATCAGGGATGAAAGTGGAGAGATCGTGCGGCTGGCCGATCGGCAATCGCCTCTGGCTTACGCGCTGCGCATCGGTTTGCTCTGTACGGAGTCGAAGCTCGTTTCGGATAACGGACGGATCAAACTCGTCGGCGATCCGACGGAAGGAGCGCTTCTCGTTTCAGCACGGAAAGCAGGATTGAATCTCGCTGAAGAATCGAAGCTCTTTCCGGTCACGAACATCCGACCCTTCGAATCGGAAAACCAATACATGGCGAGCACGACAACTGCCTTTGACGAGCACTACCTGCTCGTCAAAGGCTCGGCGGAAAAAATTCTGAGCATGTCCACAAGCATGGTGACGGCGAAGGGTATCGAACCGCTCGATGAAAAACGAGCGATGGAGGATGTGACGACACTCACACGACAGGCGCTGCGGGTCATCGCGTTCGCTTACAGGAAAATATCCCCGGAAGAGCAGGTGTTCGATGACTCGATCTATCACGATCTCACGTTCGTGGGTATTCAGGGCATGTACGACCCACCCCGTGAAGAAGTGAAGCAGGCCATCGCCGACTGCAAGACGGCAGGCATTAAAGTGATCATGATCACGGGCGACCACAAGGACACGGCGAAAGCGATTGCCGAGCAACTCAAGCTGAGCGATAACTCCGTGTCGGTACTCGTCGGTTCGGAGCTTGATAACATGGACGACCGCGAGCTCCTTGGCCGCTGCGACATCACCGACGTGTATGCGCGCGTCTCGCCACTGCACAAACTTCGGATCGTGAAGCAGCTTCAGGCGCGGAATCACATCGTCGCGATGACGGGTGACGGAGTCAACGACGCACCCGCGCTCAAAGCCGCCGACATCGGCGTTGCGATGGGTTCAGGAACGGACGTCGCAAGGGAAGCTTCGAGCATGGTCGTGACGGACGACAACTTCGCATCGATCGCGGCTGCCGTTCGCTACGGTCGTGTGATCTTCGACAATCTGCGGCACATCATTTTGTTCATCCTCAGCACGAGCTTCGGCGGCGTACTCACGCTCGCATCATCGATCGTCGCAGGCATGCCGCTCCCCCTTCTTCCTGCACAACTTCTCTGGATCAATCTCGTGACCGACGGCATCTCGACGTTTCCGCTCGCATACGAACGCGAGCACGGTAACGTGATGCGAAGAAAGCCCCGCCCGACGAATGCAGGCTTGATTCCGCGTGAAATGCTCGTGACGATTTTTCTTGCCGGCGTCGTCATGATGCTCGGAACGCTTGGCGTGTACAAATGGGCATTGGAGTATCACCTTTACTACACACTCACGCCCGATCTTCAAATCTTTCCCCTCACGAAAGCCCGCTCGATGGCCTTCGTCACGCTCGCTCTCTTTCAGATCTGGAACGTCCACAACTCGCGCTCACTCACGTCGTCGCTTTTCTCCATCGGTCCGATATCGAACAAACCGTTGATCACGGTCATGTTCGTTTCGTTGACGTTGCAGGCCTGTGCCATGCACGTGCCCGGGCTGAACGATCTCCTTCGGGCAACACCGCTGACGTTCAACGAGTGGTTCATTTGCATCACCGTATCGTTAAGCGTCGTCGTCGTGATCGAGCTGAAGAAGCTCGTCGCAAGAAGGTGGGTTGTGAATTTTGAGAAGCGGTGACAAGGCAGCACGTTTTTCTGCCGGCTTGGATTTGATTATCCATGGATGGAAATGGAAACCGTTGAATGATAGATTACTGCAAATCAAAAAGAACAATGGACTGAGTTGGAATGACGAAATCACGGTTTCGGATATACGGAAAGGCAAACGCGCTTTCGTCGGTTGGGATGAATCCCGACGGAATCTCTTTCTAAAAGCCCGGTACGCTGGTGGAGTATTCGTCCTTCCATTTGATGTTCATCGCAGTGAATTTCTGCCGTGACTATGATTCAAGTTGCAACAGGACTGTGCGAAGCGCGAGTAGGACGATGTTTCATGAGTATCTCCTGAAGCTGTTCAAAGCGGCGGTATCCATTCGCTCGTTAATCACGCCAAGGTTCTATTCCCGTACGGCAGCAGCACCCGAAATTCCGTTCGCCCCGGAACCGACTCCACTTCGATGTCGCCATCGTGGCGCTGGATCAATCGCCTTGCAATATCCAATCCGAGACCGGTGCCCTGTCCCACTTCTTTCGTCGTGAAAAACGGATCGAACACTCGCCCAATGATCTCCGGCGGAATCCCATAGCCGTTATCGATCACGCGAACAACGACGGACTTCGTGTCGCGGTTTGCGTGGATTTCGACGCGTCCGTTGGTCGGCGACGCATCGATTGCATTGTCAATGAGGTTCGCCCATACCTGGTTCAACTCCCCTCCGAAGCCTTGAATACGAGGGAGGTCGGTCTCAACGTCGAGCTCGATTTGAATTCCTTTCTCGCGTGCTTTCGACCGAAGAATCGCAACGGTATCGCTCACACCGCGACCGACGTCCACCGGCTCGTGAACCATGTTGCGGTCCATGTACGTAAAGCCTTTCACCGCCGACACCAGTTCGTAAATCCGCGATGCGGCGCGTTCGATATCGGAAGCAAGTCGTCGTGTCGAATATTCCTGGTCCAGCCACTTCAGGACGATCGCCAGATGCTCACCCGTGACGATTTCTGCGAGTGCATCGAGTGTCTCGATTTCAACGGGACTTTCAGCGAACGTCTGCGCGCACGAGACATCGAGGTTATGTGCATCGAGCCATTCCGTAAAGAGCTCTTCCCGGTCCGTCAATTCAAGCGAAGTACGCACTCTCTGATTGGAGAATTGGATACATTCATCCCGAAGGCGAAGCACCACTCGGCGTTGCTCATCGCTCATCGGCGCCGTTCCGAACGCACGGGCAGTTTCCGAAAGCTCCGATAGCCGTTCATTCAGAAGCTTCGCGTTCCGGGTCACACTGGATGCGGGGTTGTTCAGTTCGTGCGCAAGCCCCGCGGCCAATTTTCCGAGGGATGCCATTTTTTCGTCGTGAAGATCGCTCCACGTGAACTGGCGCGCGCGGTCCAACATCAGGTGCACGAGCGTCTCCGTCGTTTTCGGACACTCACGGATCATCTCCGGAAAGATCTCACGATCAATCGATATCGCCTCCACTGCTTCTTCGATGACGCTAAAACCGGGGGCGCGAGTCATGCGGGAGTACGGCAGGATACCCGTGACCTGACCGCCGCGCCATTCCATGATCTTATGACGATGGCCGGTTTGTTCGCCACCGTAAAAGCAGAGATGGCCGGAGAGAATGATGTAAAGCTTACTCACGATCTCGGAATCCGACGAAAGGACCGTCCCTGCTTCGAAGGTTTCAAATGACCCATATCGCGCGAGCCACTCTAATTCGGATTCCGGAACAGCACCGAGCGTCGTATGCTGCCGAAGAAGCGAAACCATTTCTTCACGTGTAATGCTCATGTGATAGAATAACCAATTTCATCGAAAGGAACGAGCCGCCAATCCTTATCTTCTGCAGCTTCGCGGATCCTTGGATTCATTATCCAAGGCGCGATAGTGGCAGCCGTGGATATCTTCCTTTTCTTTCCTCGCGGCAATTCTTATACTTCACCCCATGAATTCGATCATTCACACAAATCCGGAAAGACTATGAAATCATTCGTCTCCATTATCACCGCATTTGCCTTCCCGCTTCTCCTCGTCGCACAGCACACCGACACACCGAAAGCGCAATTGCTCCCGGAGAAGGTTTACACCATCGCTTCTACGAGAACGATCTCAAGTGTGAGCGGGAGCCAGCAGATGCCTCAAAGCAGAAGCGTCCAAATGATGGTAATCGAAACGGGAAAGGTAGAGCCGAAGGGCCTGCCTGTTCGCTTCACCGTGTATCTCGGTCAAATGGACGACGGGAGTACGCAGAAATCGCTCGATAACATCCCCGTGGAGTGGGTTTTCAACTTCACGATCGACCCAAGCCAAACGATCACCGATATCATCGCGAAGAGCAACGAGGCAGAGACACCCGCCGACTTTGCGCGAACGGTGTGTATGAATTTGCTCGAAGGGCCGCTCTTCCTCAGCGTGTATCCCATCGAACTCTCGCGACCGGTCAACTACACCATTACGGATTCGAAGACGGGCAAAACCGGACAAATCGAAATTGCATACACGGCAGTGCCGGCGAAAACTCAGGAAGGCGCGATTGGACTCGGAGGTGATGTCAACCAGCAAACCCAGGGTTCGGCTGTGTACGATCCGGTCCAGCGGTTTTATATCACTCGCGTGAAAACCGAAGAGATGAAAATGATGATCCCACCGACTGAAACGGAACCGGCGAAGGCCTTCTCGATGCAGACGCTCATCGAATACAAAACGAGCGTCGAAAAAAAGAAATAGCCTCTCTTTTAGAGTCGCAGCATACCACCCCTGACTGAAATAGGGGCGCGAACGATAACTCCATCGTCCGAAGGAAAATCCTTTTTCCTTAATCCATCATCATTTACATTGTGACAAATTTGTACCACCTCATAAAGAATCGAGGCCTACATGTTTGTGCGAATGATGATGTTTCGAATAAAGCCGGAGTATCTCTCAGCATTACGAACTCTGGCCGTTGACGCCATTATCCCAAACATCGTGCGGAGCAACGGGTGTCTTTTCGCAACCGTCGTTTGGAGCGCAAGTGATGAAACGGAATTCTTGATCCTCACGATCTGGGACTCTCCACAATCCGCAAGTCACTGCTTGCTTGAAGGATACGGTGTGGAATTACGGAAAACGCTTCATCCATTACTCGCTGATTCTTCCGAATGGCGTTTGGAGCTTTCGAAGACACTGAAGCTTGAAGAAGTCCCCGTTGCGGAAGAGCCGATCATCGACTCCTACTCGCTCGATGTAACGTCCGACTTAGAGTTCGACCGGGAAGCGAAGCCACGATATGTGCGCTTTGTCTCCGCGACCATCAAGCCGGGTATGTATGATGAACTCATCCGAGTATATCGCGAGGAAGTCATGCCGGCAGTGCTCTCGGTAAAGGGATGCCGATTCGCGGGGCTTGTTCGCGGAATCGAATCGGTGAACCAAGCGATCTCTATCACCATTTGGGACACACGCGAAGACGCGGAGAATTACGAGATGACCCTTTATCCGGCTCTGATCGAAAAGACACAGCACACTTTCTCCGATCTCTATCAATGGAAACTAGGACTCGACAGAAGTCTTCGCGAACGCATTCGAACGAGCGAGGATGTCACCGTGGAATCGTACAGCGTCATCGCCGCTACTTCGACGCGCTAAACGACCACGACTTTTTCTCACGTCTTCTGCGAAAAATTTCCCGCTCTGAATCGAACGGCATCGAAACACGAATCAGCCTCGTGTGCAGACCTGAAATGATTTCCAGAAAATCGCTGTTCGAAGAACTGCACCACTCATTCAACCTCTCATTCCGGAAAGCACGCATGTAAATGAAAGTCCTCCTCTCCTATCTCCACCGTTACTGGAAACTCGTCTTACTCGCGCTCTTCCTCGCGGCGGTCAATCAAATCTTCTCGCTTCTCGACCCTCTCATTTTCAAACACATCATCGACGATTACGTCTCGCACTTTCAGGACTTCACGCGTGAGGAATTCTTCCGAGGTGTCGGCGTGCTTCTCCTCGCAGCAATGGGCGTCGCCTTCGTTTCCCGCGTTGCGAAAAACTTCCAGGACTACTTCATCAACGTGATTACGCAACGACTCGGCGCACAGATGTATGCCGACGGTCTTGCGCATTCTCTCGAACTGCCGTACCACGTCTTCGAAGATCAGAGAAGCGGAGAGACGCTCGGCAAGCTGCAGAAAGTCCGCACGGACGTTGAGCGGTTGATTGCCACGGTCATCAACCTGCTGTTCACGACGCTGGTCGGCGTCATCTTCGTGATGGTGTATGCCTTCAGCGTACACTGGCTTATCGCACCGGTGTACTTCACTACCATTCCCTTGCTCGGTTTTCTCAGCTCGGCTCTCAGCAAGCGCATCAAGATCATTCAAAAGAAGATCGTCGGGGAAACGACGGCGTTAGCCGGATCGACCACTGAGTCACTCCGCAATATCGAGCTTGTCAAGAGCCTCGGACTTTCGCGGCAGGAGATCAACCGGCTGAACGGAACGACGGGCAAGATTCTCAAGCTCGAGTTGCGCAAGGTCCGCTACCTGCGCAGCCTCAGTTTCATTCAGGGAACGTTCGTCAACTTTCTCCGCACGACAATACTCGGGCTTATGCTCTTCCTCATCTTTGCGCAGGAGATCACATTCGGAGAGTTCTTCTCATTATGGATTTACTCCTTCTTCATCTTTGGGCCGTTGCAGGAACTGGGCAACATCATCAACATCTACCGCGAAACGGAAGTCTCGCTCAATCACTTCGAAGGCATTCTCAACATGAAAAGGGAACCGCGTCCGATTGCACCGGTCACGGTCGGAACGCTTCAGACGCTCGAATTCGACCGCGTGAACTTTCGACATCAATCCGCGATGAAGAATGCCCTCACCGACGTGAGCTTCGTCGTGAATCGCGGTGAGACGATCGCATTCGTCGGCCCGTCGGGCGCGGGCAAAACGACGCTCGTAAAACTTTTAGTCGGTCTCTACCGGCCTGAGCGCGGAACGATTCTCTACAATGGAACGCCGTTCGATCACATCGACATGGATGCTTTCCGCAATCGCATCGGTTTTGTCACGCAGGACACACAACTCTTCGCCGGTACGATCCGGGAGAATCTCTTATTCGTAAACGCAACCGCAACGGATGAGCAATGCCTTCGCGTTCTGCAAAGCGCCGCGTGCGAATCGCTCCTCGCTCGCGCAGACCAGGGACTTGATACTTTGATCGGTGAAGGTGGCGTCAAAGTCTCAGGCGGCGAGAAGCAACGCCTCTCCATCGCGCGAGCACTCCTCCGCGAACCCGACCTGCTCGTCTTCGATGAAGCAACGTCCTCACTCGATTCCTTGACGGAGGAAGAAATCACCGCAACGATTCGGGACATCTCCGCACGCACGGATCTCATTTCCATTCTCATCGCACATCGACTCTTCTCCGTCATGCACGCCGACAGAATCTATGTTTTAGAGAAAGGTCGGATCATCGAATCCGGAACGCATGATGAATTGCTCGATCTGAGGGGACTTTACTCCGCGATGTGGAGGCAGCAAATCGGTGAGCGCGAAGAACCGGTAAATGCATTGACATTCTGATGACTTTGGGTGAAATTGAGATGGTGTTCACAGAGTAGAGTGCTCATTCAATGATTTCACGCTCCGGTTCTGCAGTTCCTTTTCTCTTTCTCATCATGCTGAATGGGAATCAGTGTGTTAGTCAGGAGAACGGCAAAGGGAACAGTGGATTATTCCTCTACGGAGAGGTTGCCGTTTCGCCTTGGCTTTTCATGGGAGGAGTCGGCAAGGAATATCGCGCGGGTGAGTTTACGATTCGGCCCCAGGCGGGCATCGGATCATTCTATGCGGACGATCTCTTTCCCTGTATCACAATCGACCTCATTGCAGAGCATACCGGACACAGCCCCTTCATCGGGCTATCGTTCATCAAGCCGTTTGCAGGAAAAGTCGAATCGAACAAATCATCTCTCAGGCAGAATACACTTTTAGAATCTATGTATATCGTGCTCGGTCTCTACCTCTACGATACCTTTGGCGTCCACTTCCGACTGAGTGTAAAGAAGACGACCGTTGAATCATCCTTTTATCAATCAAAGTCCTATCTGACCGCTTTCCTGGGATTGACTTACCGGATGTTGAAGTGAAGAAGTAAAGAGGTAAAGA
This sequence comes from uncultured Chromatiales bacterium, assembly GCA_964448285.1. Classification (GTDB taxonomy): domain Bacteria; phylum Bacteroidota; class Ignavibacteria; order SZUA-365; family SZUA-365; genus CAYUWG01. Next base: position 6,517 of record CAYUWG010000007.1, on the reverse strand, counting down.
AGCGTGCACGTTGAACGCGTACGTTGTACACGCTTCAGCGTGAATGCCCGTTAACAAAAAGCCCCGACAATGCCGGGGCTTTTTGCTATCCGATGTTGCGGAAGAATTACTTCGAGGAGAAGCCTTCTCCAGAAAGCAGCATGTCGATCATGAGCTTCATGTTGTTTTCCATTTCCGGACCGGTAAAGCCGACTTCCTTGAACTGAACCTTCCCTTCGCGATCTATGAAGAACTGCGTAGGAATGCCCTCAACCTTGTATGCCTCTGCGATCTTCGATTCGTCGAACACGACGGGAAACGTATAACCGGTTTGCTTGATGAAGTCACGAACTGCGGCGTCGCGCTTATCGCCCTTCACGCTCTCCATCGTGTTCACCGCGAGGATCATCACGTCCGGATTGTCCTTGTAGTGCGAATAAACTTTTTCCAGATACGGAAACGCCGCTTTGCACGGTCCGCACCACGTCGCCCAGAAATCGAGCACCACAACTTTACCCTTCAGTGATGCAAGCGAGACAGTACCGCCGTTCATTTGTCTCGCTTCGAAAGCCGCTGCAGGCGCATCGATCCGCTCTTTGATCAATCGCTGTCTCATGTTCGCCTTCGCAGTCTTCTTCCCTGCATCGAGCCATGCATCGAATCCATCTTCATTCCCGTGGTGCTTTGCGAATGCGACACGCGCATGGCCAATCAGTCCGTCGTTGAAGTGCGATTGTTCGATACACTCCCTCGCAGCACCGAGCGCCTCTTCGTAGCGTTCCATCGCTGCGAGGCACTGAACGTAGCGCTCGTTGACTTCATCATCGGCGCCTTTCAAAATGTGGTACGATTCCCTGTACGACTCGAGCGCTTCTCCCGTGTTGCCGAGTTTGAACAGGCCGAATGCATACGTGTCGAGGATCATCCCAAGACCGTAACGCTGGCTCTCCATCCATGACCTCGTCGGATAGTACGACGGCTTCGCACTCAGGTCTGCATGGCGATACGCATCGCGCCCCGTCCTCGCTAACTCCACCGCGCGCGGAATGTCTTCGTCGTTCTCGATCATTTCCCATGCGATGGAATTAAGGAGACTTCCGTCGGGGGGATTCATCGTCATGAGATAATGCACTGCACGGTCGCGCATCTTCGCGCGGATGAGAAAGTTGATGACCGTGCGTCTATAGCTCGGATCGGATTGTGGATACCGATCGAGAAATTGTGCGCCGGCGTTCGCGCGTTCGGTCGCGTCTTTGATCTGCTGGATCTCCATGAATTGCAGTTGATGGGAAAGCTTCTCCGGCGGATTGCCCTTCAGCACTTGATGACGGACGTCTTTCGCACGATCCTTTTCACCCACACGGTCGAGGAGGTTGGCGATTGCAACGCGTTGCTCCGGAGTCAGGTTTTTCCGCTGGAGTTGTTTTTCCAATCCTCGTGCAACCTTCTTCTTCTTCTCATCGGCTTCATCATCCGTATCGATCAGTCCAAGTTCCAGTTTGAACAGCTCCGTCTCCACTCTTCCCGGATAGAGCTTTTCTTCCAACTGAATTTCCTTTCGTGCGCGCTCGAAGTCCTTCTCGCGCTTGAAATCACGCATCGGCATCGCGTAGGATTGTCCGCAGCGATTGTGTGCGCCGGGGACGGGCTTGCCCTTTTGCGTGCAGATATACGAGTCCCAGAACTTCCCGCCGTTATCATCCACTTTGTCACCATCGAGGAATCGCAGAATGAAGTATTGCGCCAAGGGGTCAGTGAGCGTCGTTGTCGCTTCCCACGCCTGACCTTTTCTCATAGGCAATTCGATCAGGAGTGGAAGTTCATCCTTTCGGTAGAGTAGGAGGTGCGCTTCGATGCTTTTCGCATCCTTCAGCGTCGCGCCCGGTGCAGTGTGGTCGTAAGAAATGGTCAGCGGTTTTCCGACGACCGGTTTGACGGGTTTGATCGTCCCATGCGGTTCCGCCCAACTCGTTGCAGCGGCAAAAAGTATGAGCACAAGCATCCATCGTTTCATCGTCCTTCTCCTGTGTGAGTGTTCATAAAGTAATGCTGGTTATCTGTCGGCGTGCGATGCGCAGCCGTCGTTCTTTGCAGGTACCATTGATAGGTCCGTCGAATTCCCTCCTCAAGTCCAAGAGAAGGCTCCCATCCAAGCAGCCGGAGGCGGGAGTTATCCATGAGCTTTCTTGGTGTGCCGTCGGGATAGTCCGGATTGAACGCAATCCCGCCTTCGTAACCGACGATGTCTTTTATCGACTCGGCGAGCTCGCGAATGGTGATATCCTCGCCGGAGCCAACGTTGAGAAACGGCGTCTCGTCGTATTCGTTCATCATGAATACCAACGCTGACGCGCAATCATCCACGTGGAGGAATTCCCGTCGCGGCGTTCCTGTCCCCCACAACTCCACGACCTCGGCACGGACTCCGAAGTCCGCGAGCGCTTGAACCGGCTTCGCGTCGGAAGGATGATCGCCGTTGATCTGCATGTCGCGGTCGAGCGCATCTTCATCACCCTGCTGAAGGAGTTTCGCGAGATGGAACTTGCGGATGAGCGCGGGCAGCACGTGACTCGAACGAAGGTTGAAGTTATCGTTCGGGCCATACAGATTCGTCGGCATCGCAGCGATGAAGTTCGTTCCATGCTGCCGGTTGAAAGACTCGCACATTTTCAGCCCGGCAATTTTCGCGATGGCGTATGGCTCATTCGTCGGCTCCAGCTCACCCGTGAGGAGCGACTCCTCCTTTATCGGCTGTGGAGCGAACTTCGGGTAGATGCATGATGAACCCAAGAACAACAGCTTGAGCACGTTGTATCGGTGCGCTGCCGCGATGACGTTGTTTTGCATCTGCAGGTTCTCATAGATGAAATCCGCGCGGGCGGTGTTGTTCGCGAGAATGCCGCCGACTCTTGCCGCCGCGAAGAATACGTACTCCGGATTCTCTCGCTCGAAAAATTCCTCGACCTCGCTCTGTCGGAGCAAATCGAGTTGTGATCGATCACGAAGGAGCAGATTCGTATAGCCGCCCGACGTAAGGTTGCGACTCATCGCTGAGCCGACCATGCCCGTGTGTCCGGCGATGAAAATCCGCGCGTCTTTATCCATCATCTCAGTATCCCCGCTTCAACACCTTTTCGTAATCCGCGCGAGCCATCAGCCGCGCAAGCTCAGCGAACGTTACCGTCGGAGTCCAACCGAGTTTTTCCTTTGCCTTCGTTGGGTCGCCAATGAGGATATCGACTTCCGTCGGTCGATAATACGAGGGATCGACCTTCACGCGAATCGCTCCGGTTTCAGCATCCCTGCCGATTTCCTTCTCCGCTTCTCCTTCCCACGCGAGGGACATACCAAGCTCGCTGAACGCAACGTCTGTGAACTCACGCACCGTGTGCGTTTCACCCGTCGCAATGACGAAGTCATCCGGTGTTTCCTGCTGAACCATGAGCCACATCGCTTCGACAAACTCCGGTGCATAGCCCCAGTCGCGTTTCGCATCGAGATTGCCGAGCGTCAGTCGTTCCTGCAAGCCGTGCTTGATGCGGGCTGCGGCGCGTGTGATCTTCCGCGTAACGAAGGTTTCGCCGCGTCTTGGAGATTCATGATTGAAGAGAATGCCGTTGCACGCATAGAGATTGTACGCCTCGCGGTAATTCACCACGATCCAGTACCCGTAAATCTTCGCAACGCCGTACGGTGAGCGCGGATAGAACGGCGTCGTTTCTTTCTGCGGAATCTCCTGCACTTTCCCGTAAAGCTCGCTCGTGGATGCCTGATAGAACCGCGTCTTCAAACCGGTTTCCTTGATGGCGTCGAGAAAGCGGAGCGTTCCGACGGCATCGACTTCGGCGGTGTATTCGGGCACTTCGAAGGAAACCTTCACGTGACTCTGTGCCGCAAGATTATAGACTTCGTCGGGGTGAATTTTTTCCAAGAGGCGGTTGAGGTTGCTCGAATCCGTGAGATCACCATAGTGAAGGAACAATCGTTCGTTCATTACATCGGAATTATACAGATGATCGATGCGCCCGGTGTTGAAGGAACTCGAACGTCGAATCAGTCCGTGAACCGTGTAGCCTTTGTCGAGAAGCAGTTCGGCGAGGTAGGAACCATCCTGGCCGGTGATTCCCGTTATCAAAGCAACTTTCATTGTAAAGTGTTCAGGTGAAAAAATGCGACCGCTTGTGACGGTCGCGGATGTGTGTTCTTATGGAATGCTACGCAAGGTCGCGTAACAACTCCGGATCGTTTCGGTGGTCGAAGTCCGGAACGACGTTCGCGATGTATTCGAGCAGTGCGCTGCGCTCGTTGGGAATGGCAATGAGGTTGCGCACGAACGTTTCATAATCACTGAGCGTGTGAAAATGCCTTCCGTTCGAACCATCGTGATTGCCGTCGTTCGATATCGTATCGACGACGCGGAAGATCTTTTCGTGGCGCGACTTCACGAAGATCTCGCCATTGCGGAACAGTTCCTCGGTCAGCTTTTCTCCGGGACGAAGACCTGTGAACTCAATGTCGATATCCTTGTACGGAACCAATCCCGCAAGCTGGATGAGATCGATTGCGAGGTCGAGAATCAACTCAGGCTCGCCCATGTCTAACACGTTGATTTCGCCGTTGCCTTCAAGCGCGGATGCTTGGAGAACTAACTGCACCGCTTCCGGAATCGTCATGAAATAGCGCCGCATCTCCGGGTGCGTAATCGTGATCGGCGTTCTCTTCGCAATCTGATCCATGAACACCGGAATGACGCTGCCACGGCTTCCGAGTACGTTTCCGAAGCGCACGGCAACGTAGTGCAGGTTCGTTTCACGTGATGCAATCTGCAGAGCAATCTCCGCCATGCGCTTCGTCGCTCCCATCACGCTGCGCGGTTGCACCGCTTTGTCCGTCGAAATGCAGGTCACGTTCGGTATGTCTGCATCGTGCGCGCACTTGAGAAGGATGATCGTCCCGAGAACATTGTTCGTTACCGCTTCGATGACGTTCTCTTCCATCAACGGGACGTGCTTATGCGCGGCGGTGTGGTAAATGAAACCGGGGCGATGCCTCTCAAGCGTCGCTCGAATGCGGTCTTCATCACGGATGTCGGCGATGACGCATTGCAGACGCACGAGTGGATACGTCTCCTGCAGTTCGCGCATGATGGAATGAATGGAGTTTTCACCGTGACCGAGGAGGATGATCGTCTTCGGTTGGCACTGTGCGATGTGCCGGCAAAGCTCCGAGCCGATGGAACCGCCCGCGCCCGTGACGAGAACCGTCTGCCGGTGAAGCATCTTCCGAACGCGGCTCATGTCCGTCTTCACGGGTTCGCGCCTCAGCAAGTCGTCGATTCGCACTTCACGGAACTGCCGCAGATCGACTGTATCTGAAACGAGTTCGGCGACGCCCGGAAGCGTTTTCGTTTTGATGTTGAGCGGCTCGACGATCTTCATGACCGCGCGGATCGTGCGGCCTGACGCAGAAGGCATTGCGATGAGAATCATCTCAACTCTGCTCTTGCGCACGACCTCCGGGATCAAATCCCTTCCACCTAACACGGGGATGCTGTAAATCACCCCTCCTTTTTTTCGCGGGTCGTCATCGACGAATGCGACCGGGAGAAGCCCTTCCTGTGGGTTGCGCAGCATCTCCTTCGCGATCATCGTTCCGGAATTTCCCGCACCGATAATGAGCACGCGCTTCAACGCACCGTCGCCCTTGTCCTTCTTCCTCATCTCCGTGCTGAATATCCTGCTCAGCAAGCGTATGCCTCCATGCAAGCTCAGCGACAACATCAGGTCGATCGCCGGAACCGAGCGTGGTATCGAGAGCGGCAACTTGAGCGGTATCACAGGAAGGACAAGCAGATACACGACGTCAATGATGAATGCCGCAGTCAGGATTGCAAGCAGGATGACGGAAACTTCCTCGATGCTCGCGTAGCGCCAGAGGTGTTTGTACAATCCGAACTTGTAGAAGACCGGAAGCTTCACGAGAATGGACAGTCCCGTATAGACGATCAGGGAATTCCAATACATCCAGGAAAATTGCGCATCGAGACGAAGCGCCAACGCCATGACGGGAATCGCCATCATCGCAATCAGATCGAAGACGAGGAAATGGCGGTTCCGCATATTGGTCAAGATGGAACTCAAATCTCTCATAGGACTCCGTTCAACGGGTGAAACAAGCTCATCGCAAATAAGCACATTCAGGGATGAATGGCAAGAGAGTAAAGAGGTAAAGAGGTGAAGGAGTAAAGGGGACTGTACGTTGTACACGCTTCAGCGTGATCTTCACGTGATTTCCGGTAGGACGATCATTCTTGGTTTTCGTCTCGAGATAAATCAAATCCATGAAGTAAAGAGGCGAAGAGGTGAAGGAGTAAAGAGGACTGTACGTTGTACACGCTTCAGCGTGTTTGAAGGAGTAAAGGGGACTGTATGTTGTACACGCTTCAGCGTGCTCTTCACGTGATTTCCGGTAGGACGATCATTCCTTGGTTTTCGTCTCGAGATAAATCAAATCCATGAAGTAAAGAGGCGAAGAGGTG